>LNEI01000009.1 GCA_001464455.1 Acidobacteria bacterium Ga0077534 | reverse complement strand
CGGGACTTGCAAATGGTACACGTGTTCATGCATAAGACGCTACATGAACACGCACGAAATTGAAATGCTATTCCGCACGAAATGGTCAATAACGCACAGAATGACACAAAATGCGTGAAATAGTTTGAGCGCTTTCGCTTTAGTGGATTTGGTGCTTTACTTCCGTATTCAGCGTTTGACGTAAAATTGCGGTAGAATTACGATTTACTCTGAATATTAAACCGATGTAAAATATCGGCTTAGTTCTGAGACGCCCGCACTTGGTAAGTGAGCGATAAAGATCATGATCAGATGTCCTTCATGCCAGACGGCAAATCTTGATACATCTCGTTTCTGCGACGAATGCGGATCGCGATTGATCGCGGCCCCGGTTGAGGTGAGCGAGACGCCTGCGTATGTTCCGCCTCCCTCGGCGGGATCGTTTCCTCGGCCTGTGAGCGTTACCTCGATCGGAATACCTCCCGTCGCTTTTGAAATGGAGAACGCAACGCCCATCATGCCGGCCAAGGGGGGTAACTCGGGTGTTGCCCACGCGTCGCTCGTTATCGAAAGGGGCGATGTGCCCGGTACCGAGTTCAGACTGACAAATGACGAATCAACGATCGGTCGTTGGGATGCGGACAATGGCGTTTTTCCGGACGTCGACCTCGACGCACACGATTCGGATGCCAAGGTCTCCCGTCGACACGCCCGTATCGTTCGCAATAACGGCTCGTACTACATTGAAGATCTCGGTTCGACGAACGGTACATATGTTAATCGTGGTCGACGACTTTTACCGGGAAATGCTCAGCTTTTACAGGACGGCGATGAAGTGATCGTCGGCAAGACTTTTTTACGATTTCAGATCTCGCATTAGCTTAGAAAAACGGTTTAGAAACTAAGAGACAATGGCACTCTGTCATAAATGTGGCTATGAGCTGGCGCACGAATCGGGATTTTGCCCGATGTGCGGAGCCATGCTTAATGTTGATAAACCGGCGGTCGCTCCGGATGATCCGGACGAAATGATGGCTCGTATGTTCGATAGTGCTGCTGGGCAGGAGCTGCGAACAGAAGCGATAATTGAGCCCTCCAGTGTGGAAGAAGCAGTTGAGCGTCCCGACATCGATCTGAACACCGACGTCGTCGATGTTTCGGACGAGACCACTATTGCGACAGAGAAGACTCTGGAACAGGTCGTCGAGGGACAGAGTTCGGATGAACTTGGTCCGGAAACTGATGAGGCGACGGGATCGGAGCCGGAAATACACGCGTCTCCTGACACACAAGAGCCTGAGCAGCAGGAATTAGAGGCGGCTCCCAAGGAAAGTGATCGTGATGAAGCATCGCTTGATGTGGGCGATGCGATGTCCGGGTCCATAGAAACACCTGAAGCTGTCGAGCCAATGACGGCGGATCCGGAAATTGAGCTCGCTGCCGCGGCTGACCTAGAAAACGCTCCCGATCCGGCCAAAGTTAGCACGAGTGATTTCGAGGGTTTGGACAACGAAACGATCCCGACAGCGGATGAGAGCGCGATACAGACCGCACATTCCCTTGGCGGCTCGACGAGCGGGAAAAAATCTGCGCTAAAGCCGTTGGCGGAAGGAACGGTGCTCAATTCGCGTTATCAGATCGTGCGCAAGATCGGTGGCGGCGGGATGGGTGCGGTTTATCTTGCCTGTGACCAAAACTTAGGCGGCGTCGAACGGGCCGTAAAGGAAATGGTGCAGTCAAGCATCGAGGAAGAGCAGCAAAATAAGGCGGTCGAAGATTTTAAGAGGGAATCGACCATACTTTCGACCCTCGACCATCCTTCGATTCCAACGATCTACGATTACTTCTTTGACCATTACGAGGGCCGCTTTTACCTCGTGATGAAATACATTTCCGGCGGCGACCTTGCTGGAAGGCTGCGTTCAACACCTGGCGGACGGATCGACGAGAAGACGGTCACAGAATGGGCGATACAGGTCGCTGACGTTCTCTCCTATCTTCACAATCTGCCGGCCACCATCGTCTATCGCGACCTGAAACCCTCGAATATCATGCTCGACGGCTCGACGGGCAGGGTCATGCTGATCGATTTTGGCATTGCTCGCTCCATCAATCAGGCAGAAAAGGGAGTGACAGCGGTCGGGACGATGGGCTACGCTCCTCCCGAGCTGTTTTCCGGCCAGGTCGAACCTCGTTCAGACATTTACAGTCTTGGGTCGACGATGTTTCACCTCATGACGGGAGCCGATCCGCAGAATAATCCGCTGCTGATCTTTGATTTTCAAAAGAACCCGCGCCCGCGCCAAATTAATCCGCAAATGTCCGACCAAATGGAGCGGATATTGATGCGGGCGGTCGAATACAAGGCAGAAAGCCGTTTCCCAAGTGCCGATGCTCTGAAGCGGGCTCTCGTTGAACATTTGGATAATCTTAAGGCGGGACAGGTAACTTTCGGCATCTCGGAAGCTCCGGCGTCGGTCAGTCTTGCTAATCAGTTTGTTTTCTGCGGTTTCTGCGGGCAGCAGATCGTCGCGACGGATCTATTTTGCGCGTTTTGCGGAGCAAAGCAGCCTATCGCTCAACAAGGCGTTCACGCGGACATCTATCCTCGAACCGGAGCTACGGCCAAGCTTGTTATCGACGGAACTTCAGAACTGGACGCGCCGGTGTTCTCGCTCGAGCGAAACGAGAATCTTCTCGGACGGCGAGATCCACAGTCGAATATCTTCCCCGAGGTTGATCTTTCTAAATACGACCCACAAACAAAGATCTCGCGGCGCCACGCCCGTATTTGGCGGGATGGCGGGAACTTTATGGTCGAGGACCTTGGCTCGTCCAACGGAACATTACTGCTTGCGGGCATGCATGATTCCATTCGCCTGATTCCGCGGCAGCCTCACCCGCTTGCGAGCGGCGACCGGCTGCGGCTTGGTGACACGACATTACATTTTTTGATGAGTTAGGACGTTTTTCGGATTAAATATGCCTTCAGCCGCGAAAGCGACAATTTCAAAAGATAAAACGCCTGGCTCAGAAACAATAGTAGGTTTTTCGGTAGAAGAACTTAAAGCACCGTTCCTGTTGAGATGTGCCGCGTTTAGTATCGATTATATGCTGCTGGTTTTCTTGCCTGCAGCGTGGTTGATGCTGGGTGCTTCGACGACAGGCGGCATCGGAACTACGGTTTGGAGCGTGGCGATCATCGTTTTTGTTGCCAACTTTTTGATCTTTCCGCTCGCGACCGGGCGATCGCTCGGGAAACTTTTAACGGGTTTGACGGTCGTTAATATTGACGGTACAAAGGTTCGGCCGGGCAAGCTTTTGTTCAGAAATACGCTGGGTTATCTAGTCACGGCCGGAACAGCGGGCATCGGATTTCTCATTGCGGCGCTAAATACTTCCGGGCGTAGCCTGCACGATATTTTGTCCGGCACGGTTGTTATTCGCGGGAGAAAGACACAGTTATAGATCACGGAAATATGGCCCATCTCGTCGTCAAACATGCCAACGGAAGTTCGGATCAATTCCCGATAGCAAGGCTCCGCACAACGATCGGAAGGTCGGCTAGGGCGGATCTCTGCATAGCTGACGCTTTTGCATCGCGGCTGCATGCGGAGGTGCGGCAGGAAGGGGATAACTTCTGGCTCATCGATCTTGGTTCAGCCAACGGCACCCGCCTAAACGGCACGCCGGTTAATGGAACCTTGCCGTTGCAATCGGGTAGCGAGATCCAGATCGGTGAAACTCGTATCGTTTTTGAAAGCGACATTAGGCCCCCGATCAGCTTTAGTTCGACGTTGATCTCAGATGGAACGCAGTCGCTTGACCCGTCCCAGACGATCTCGTTCATGGGCCGTCGCAATCCGACGACTGAGATACTCGATTCCTCGATGTCTGCATCGATGGGCAGCCGGAATAATCTGCTCGGGCTCATCAGTAAGGTTGGAATTGCGCTTCTTTCGTCAAGCGGGCTTGATGACACGCTCAATCAGGTAGCGACCCTTGTTTTTGAGGCCGTCCCGGCAGAACGTGTGGTGATAATGCTTCGCGATGAAAAGAGTGATGAAGAAATGGTCATCAAGGTCGCTCGTCATCGTGGCAGCGACACGAAGATCGGCGAGGTTCGCGTCAGCCGTGCGATCCTGAGCGAGGTCATGGAAAACGGGAAGTCGGTCCTGACTTCGGACGCTCAGCAAGACCCGCGTTTCGCGAGTCAGACGATCATTTTGCAAGGAATCCGCTCAGTCCTGGCGGTTCCAATGTGTGTCGACGAAAGGCACGTTTTCGGTATCATTTATGCCGACAGCCCGACGACGCAGTCGACATTTACCAGCGATCACTTAAATATTCTTACTACACTCGCCTCGGTCGCATCGATCCGGGTCGAGAACGCGAGCCTGATCGACGAGCGAATCAATCGTGAGCGAATGGAGCGCGAATTAGAGTTGGCGACTGAGATCCAGCAGCGGTTTCAGCCGGATGGGCCGCCAACTATCGCGGGATACGACTTTCAGGGTATATCCTTCTCTTGTTATGAGATCGGCGGCGATTATTACGATTTTATCCCTCGGCATAACGGGCGGATGCTTGTCGCACTCGGAGACGTTTCTGGAAAAGGCACTTCCGCTTCGCTCTTGATGTCGAGCCTCCACGCGGCGATCCACGCACAGGTCGCAGCCAAAACGCCGCTTGCCGAACTGGTTACGGCCGTTAACGTTTATCTCACGAATAATACGCCTACAAACCGCTTCATCACATTGTTTGTGGCGGAGCTTGAACCGACAACTGGTGAACTCACGTTTATTAATGCCGGACATAATTCACCGCTCATCGGCAGAGCAGACGGCAGCATCGAACTGGTCGAATCCGGCGGGCTTCCGCTCGGACTGATGGATTTTGCCGAGTATGATGTCGGCCACGCAAAGCTTAACCCCGGCGACGTTCTGTTTATTTATAGCGACGGCGTATCAGAGGCGAATAACCTAAACGAGGACGAATTCGGAATGGATCGTTTGAAGCAGGTCATCAGCACCAATGTTTCTCGTTCGGCTTCAGGCATTCGCGACCGCGTGGAAAGCGCTCTTTCTGACTTTACCGGGACTGCGGCTCCTAATGACGATATTACGTTGGTTATCGTAAAGCGACTTTGATCTCTCTCGCTATTCTGCGGCTCGTTTGCCCCACGTCTGCTCCTCGATCGTTCGAAAGTGGACGACGAGGTAAGGCTGATCGAACGGTGATTTCCTACACGTTAAAACTTGTTGACCATCCTCCGTTCTATCGCGTAAACTAACGGTAAGGCGTTTCCCTCGCCTCCCCGCCATGCCGTATTTAAAGAAGAAAGTTAGTTTGATCTTCCTGGTCATTGTTACCCTGCTTTTCGTAGGGTTGGTACCATTGTTGTTCACTGGTTGGCTGCTTTCAGATAAGAGCGGTAAAGAATTGCGCTCCGCCGAGAATCGCTATCAGATACAACTGGTACAAGAGAAAGCAAGGCAGATCGAAATGTTTGGCCAACGGGTCAGCTCGACAGTTGCCAGCCTGGCGAACGGTCTCGAGATCGCTGGCGACCTTAAGGTCGTTTCAGCTCCGCAGACGGAGAAGAAGCTCGGTGCGATGCTCCGCGAGAATCCCGACGTCGTCGCACTGTACCTGAAGCCGGCGGGTGAAGAGTCACTGATCGTATTCCGGGCTGAACACCTGACGCGAAACGATGTCGAAACGATCGCTGCCCGGGCCACGGAAACAGAAGGCAGATCTCGGGTGCGCGTCGGCGAGCCGATGAAGGTCACTGGTTCCGGGCAGTTCGTCATGCCGTTTACCAGCGAAGTATCCATAAATGGAGCTCCGGCGGCTACGATCGTAGCGATCGCGTCTCTGCAACCAGTTTCACAAAGCATCGTCGGGTCGGGTACGGCAAAAGAAGAAGACTTGATAAAGGCGGGGCTTCCGATCGTTTTTGTGGTCGATCGGGCAGGGGAAACTCTATTTCATCCGGATCCTGCCGTCACCGCCGCTAGGCGGCCGATGGGCGAACTAAAGATCGTTCAGGAGTGGCTTGAATCGGGCTTGCAGATCCAGTCTGCTTTGGTTCCATTCTCGGCGGTTCTGAACGGGAGTTCCAGCGACATGATCGGGGCATATTCGACAGCACATCTTGCAGATGGCTATAACGTCGGTGTGATCGTTATGCAGGATGAGGCTCGTGCTCTCGCATCGGTTGGCGAGATGCGTACGCAGGCGTGGCTTATCAGCATGGCGTTTGCGGTACTAGCATTGATCGTCGGCTTTGTAGGGGCGAAGGTCATGACGACGCCGGTGTTACGTCTCGTGAACGCAGCCAAGCTCATTGCCGCAGGTGATTTCTCCACTCGGGTCGAGACGAGCAGCCTTTCGGAGATCGGAACGCTCGGCGAATCGTTTAACTTCATGACCGACAAGGTCGAGGAGCAGATCGCAAAGCTTGCCAAGGCTGCCGAGGAGAACCGCGAGCTTTTCGTCGGTACGGTAAAGGCTCTGGCTGCCGCGATCGACGGTAAAGATAAATATACACGCGGCCATTCCGAGCGTGTTTCGCGGATCTCGGTCGCTATTGGCCGACAGATGGGCTTACCCGCTGATGAACTCGAAACGCTGCGGATCAGCGCACTTCTTCACGATGTGGGCAAGATCGCGATCGACGATGCGATCCTCAAAAAGCCGGCGGCCCTAACCGACGAAGAGTTTGAGATCATGAAGACCCATCCGCAGAAGGGCTATAAAATCATGTCGCAGATCCCGGCGATGAAGGAGTTTTTGCCGGGTATGTACATGCACCATGAGATGGTGAACGGAAAAGGTTATCCGCAGGGGCTGACCAGCGAAGAAATACCGCTTCAGGCCAAGATCGTTTCGGTAGCCGATACTTTTGACGCGATGACGATCGACCGTCCGTACTCCAAGGGCATGGAACTGCAGCCCGCACTGGAGCAGCTCCGGAGTTTTGTCGGAACGCGTTATCAGTCTGACGTTGTCGAGGCGCTGATCCGGGCATGCAGTGCAGGAGAGGTCGCGAATGGAATTGTGCGCCAAATGGCAGCGATCCGGGCCGCCGCGGCAGAAGAAGAGCAGAAGCCGGCCGTCAGGCTGGTCGCATGATCTGAAAATCATGGGCGAAGAGCAGGTACAAGAGGTCTGGCAAGTCGAGGCAAACGGCCAGATATTTGAAGCAAGTTTTGCCGAAATGACCGAATGGATCATCGACGGCTCGCTGCTTCGGATCGATCGTGTCAGAAAGGGAAATCTGCGCTGGATCGAGGCCGGTAAAGTGCCGTCGCTGATGGCGGTCTTTAACGCGAAAGATAACGGCCAGCCCGTATCACCGCCGGTCGTTTCGACGACAAAGCTCGGCCCGACGGTTGTACCAGGTTCAGCGTCATCAACTTTTAACAGTCAGGCTCACTCGCAAATAACGACAAGTACTCCCGGCGAACAGGTTTGCAGCATGCACGCTGACCTTCCTGCTGTATTCGCCTGCAAGACCTGCTTTAACAACTTCTGCAAAACGTGCCCGAATTCTTACGGCGGTACGGTCAAGATCTGCCCGTTTTGCGGTGCGATGTGTGAACCGATCGCGAAGCAGGAAACAAGCCAGCCGCAAGAGGTCTACTATGCACCCGTAGGAAAGTTCGGGTTTGACGATTTTGGCGAAGCTCTTCGATATCCGTTCAAGTTTATGCCGAGTCTCGTAATGGGCGCAATAATGTTCATGTTCCTTTCCGTCGGGCAGACGGTCGCCTCGGTCGGCGGCATCTTTATGATGTGGGGAGCGATCGCGTGTGCCTTGGTTGCGAACACTCTGACCTTCGGCATCCTTGCAAATACGGTAGAAAACTTCTCGCAGGGCAAGATCGGCGAGAATTTCATGCCGTCATTTGACGACTTCTCGCTGTGGGAAGACGTGGTGCATCCATTTTTCCTGATGATCGGCGCTTACTTATCGTCCTTCGGGCCATTGATCGCGGTCATTATCATTGGATTCTTTGTTATAGTCGCACCGGTCAGGGATGAGATAAATGAGGCTCAGAAGAAGGCACTGACCTCAGTGAATTCGGAACTGCCCTTCGCGGCCAACGCTGCTCGTCAGAGCGAAAAGGTTCGTGAATTGGTCAACAATGATGCTAACCGGCAAAAACAACTCGTCGAAACGATCGAGGCGGGCGAAACACCCACTGACGAGCTTGCGACCCGCCAGGCTTTGATCGATGCTGAAGAAGAGGAATTTCGGCAGCTCGAGAATATCATCCAGGAACACCGAAAAGGACAACTGGAATCGGTCGTGGGGAAGTCGCCGGAGACCGAAGCAGCCGACCAAATGGCGTTCATTCAGATGATCGCCGGCCGCGGCCTCGTGTTGCTCGCCGTCGCGGGCATCTGCTTGTTGTGGGGACTATTCTACTTCCCGGCAGCGTGCGCCGTTGCCGGTTATACTCGTTCGTTCGCCGCAACTATTAACCCAACGGTCGGGCTGGATACTATTAAGCGGCTCGGTGTCGACTATATCAAGATCCTGGTAATGGCCCTGATCATCGCCATCGCGGTCGGCTTCATAAGCGGCGTTCTGAATGCCGTCCTTGCTCCTTTCGCCATGCCGCGGGTCGGAAATATCCCCGCATCCGCGATCGGAGCCCTCTTCGGATTCTATTTCTCCATCGTATTTTCGTGCGTACTCGGATTCGCGTTGTATAGATCGGCGGAGAAATTGAAGCTTGCTCGATAGTTTCGAAACTTCCCAAGCCCGCAGTTAAGCGAGCTCGCTACGCCACACAGAATGCTTATCGGGCACGCTCGTGCGCGGGCTTGTGTAATAGCACTCGTTGTCCACCGGTCAATATTTTCCTATACTCTTTAGTTTGCGGATGGTGCGGTCGGGTTATCTGTATGGCTTTTTTTTGGCGTAGGAACAAAGAAGATAAGTTTTCGAGTTCGGTGCTGGGTCTCGACAAGTCGGTCGAGGAACTGAAGGCACAGGAGGAGGCGGTTGAGCGGGAGTTGTCGATCCGCTTTTCGAAGGCGATCGAGAAGACGCGGCATTCGATAAATAATCGCCTCGACACGATCTTCGAGGGGCGGAAACAGATCGACGAAGCGTTTCTCGACGAACTCGAAGAGATGCTTATCTCGACCGATATCGGCGTAGCGACGACGGTGCAGATCCTTGACAGTATTCGCCGGGGCGTTTCTCGTCAGGAGATCAATGATCTCGACGCTTTGAAGCGTGAGATGATGAAGCAGCTTCTCGGCATTCTGCAAACATCGACGGAGAAAGGAGTTGCGGATGAACGCACGATAGATGCATCGATCAAGCCGTACGTGCTGATGGTAGTCGGCGTCAACGGCGTCGGCAAGACGACCACGATCGGTAAGCTCGCTCAACGGATCAAGGACGAGGGAAATGACGTTCTGATCTGCGCTGCTGACACTTTCCGAGCCGCCGCAAGCGACCAACTCGAGATATGGGCGGATCGTGCAGGAGTTCAGATCGTGCAGCAGAAGCAGGGGACTGATCCTGCGGCGGTACTTTTTGACGCACTCGCCGCCGCGAAGGCCCGGTCATCAGATGTACTGATCGTAGATACGGCAGGACGTTTGCACAACAAGGCGAACCTGATGGCAGAGCTCGAAAAGATGAAACGCATCGCCGGCCGCGAGGTCGCGGGTGCTCCACACGAAACTCTGCTTGTGATTGACGCTGTCACGGGACAAAACGGCCTCGAACAAGCACGCCAATTCATGAAAACCGCCGACGTCACGGGAATAGCTCTGACAAAACTAGACGGCACCGCAAAAGGCGGCATCGCCGTTGCGATCGCAAAAGAATTAAACCTGCCCATCCGCTACGTCGGCATCGGCGAACAGGTCAAAGACCTGATGGTATTTGACGCGGAAAGCTATGTTAACGGACTGTTCAATTGATCCGATTTGCTGACTGAGACTGAAGAATTTCACCTTGAGATGACTCGGCGTTCGCTGGATAGAGCGGCCGAGGGAATTGGCCACGTCTCGCCGAATCCGCTTGTAGGATGTGTAATAACCTCCAGGAACGGCGAGATCGTCGGTGAGGGGACGTATATCTACGACAACCTTATCCACGCCGAAGCGATCGCGCTGGAAAAAGCGGGTGAGAAGGCCCGCGGCGGGACCGCCTTTGTATCTCTCGAGCCCCACGACCATCACGGCAAGACTCCGCCGTGTACCGAGGCCCTGATCAACGCCGGCATAGCACGCGTTGTCTGCCCGATCGAAGATCCGAATCCGTTAGTATCCGGGCGAGGCTTTGAAACGCTGCGTAAGGCTGGCGTTGATGTTGTAACGGGACTTTTAGCCGACGAGGCCGCTCGCCTAAACGAGCAGTTTATCTGCTGGCATCAGAAGAAACGCCCGTTTGTGCATTTAAAACTCGCAATGTCGCTCGATGGGCGAATTTCGCTAGGGAAAAGTGTCTCGACCGCGATCTCGAGCGAAGCAGCGGGGGTTCGTGTTCAGGATCTTCGGCATTCGCACGACGCGATCCTTGTCGGTGGAAACACAGCAGCGGTCGACAACCCGAGTCTCACTGACCGAAGCGGAAAAAAGCGACGCCGTCCCTTAGTCCGCGTTATCCTGGACAACAGGCTTAGAACGAGCGTCGATTCGATTGTTGCGAGCACGACCGCAGCTGCTCCGACCATTATCTTTACGAACAGTGAAGATGGCAGAAAGATCGATGAGCTCACTGAAAAAGGAGTTTCGGTGATCGTGAGCGAAACTGGTGCTCGCGATCTGAAGTTTGTTCTTGAATCGCTGAGGCAAATGGACATTCAAAGCGTCCTTGTTGAAGGCGGAACCGAGATCGCCGGCGCATTTGTTGATGCTCGCCTGATCGATAAGGTTACGCTGATCGCCGCTCCATTTATTGTCGGCGGCCATACCGCTCCGGTCGCTATCGGCGGAAACGGCGCACGATCTTTGGAAACCGCGCTTCACTTAAACGATCTCTTTGTTGAGAACGTTGGTCGTGACGTTGTGCTGACGGGATATCCGTCGTTTTAACCCCATAAGATGCGACCAAAGAGATCTCTCGGCCAGAATTTTCTCAGGGATGACGACGTAGTTAGGCGAATCGTCGCCTCGCTCGATATTTTGCCCGACGACACAGTCGTCGAGATCGGTCCCGGACGCGGAGTTTTGACCGAGCGGCTCGTCGAAACCGGAGCATCGATAGTCGCGGTCGAGATCGACCGGGAACTGATCCCTGTTTTGGAGCGGAGATTTGCGGACAAAGACAAATTTCAGGTTATCGAAGCTGATTTTTTAACGGTTGATGTCGACGCCGTTATAGGTTCTATCCCGCCTGAACGGCTAAAGATCGTTGGCAATCTTCCTTACTATATTTCCACGCCGATAATTCAGCGACTTATCACCTTTGGCGCTCGTTTCGATCGTGCCGTGTTGATGCTGCAGCGGGAAGTTGTCGAACGGCTGACCGCTGAGCCGGGAAACAGCCATCGCGGCTTCATTACCGTACTTACGGAGAATTCGTTCAAGACTAAGCATCTCTTCGATGTTCCGCCCGAGGCATTTTTCCCAGCACCTAAGGTTTGGAGTTCGGTAATGAGCCTGATACCGACGGGAGTGGACATTAGCGATCATGCGAAGTTGTCGCCACTGCTAAGTGCGGCATTTGCGCAGAAGCGTAAGACGATCCTGAACAATCTCAAGACCTATTCGCCAAATGCCGGAGAGCTTTTGCAACTCTCCGGCATTGAGCCGATCCGACGTGCGGAAACCTTAACGCTGGCGGAATGGAAGCAACTCTGTTCCGCCATTGACCAATATCAGTGATCATTGCAGCCCAACGAAATCAAGCTCAGCAAGATTCGTCGCTGGCGTGACGACCTGGGCGCCAAAGCGATAGCGTTTCGAAGCCACTGAAACAATGTACGTCTGGTTTGGGACAACACTTTCGAACGCGTAAACACCAAACGAACTCGTCGTAACGCGGCGGGTTGCTCCGGCGGGATCTGTCAAAGCGACGGTTGCGTTCCGAAGGCTCTGTCCTTCAGGTGTAAACACCCTGCCCGAGATCGTTATCGCAGAACTTTCCGTCGCGGTTCCAAATACAGTGAATTGCACCGCGGGACTTACAGAAAAACCACCTATCGCCCCGGGATCCTGAACATACCATCTTGCGAAATAGGTCTGGTTCTGTACCGTTGTGCTATTCGGAATAGCCACAACAACTGAGGCCCATCCGTTTCCGGCACCTGTGTTCTGAGTATTCGTCTCAACTCTCGCAAAGCTGCCGGTCGTTGGAACGCTTGCACCCAGACCCGGATCTGCCGAATCAATAACAAGAGTTGCCGGCGCATTTCCAAGAGCTCCAAATAGAGAGACCGTGAACTGCGTATTTCCAACAATTGGGGGCGAAATGGCCTTGATCTGCGGAGTGATCGATGCCGAGCCCGCTCTTCCACTGCCGGTAACGGTCGGCTTTCGGTCCGATTCCATATAAAGTATCGGACGATCGAATCTTTCCGCTTCTGCTGCCACACGGGGATCGGTGAGCGGCCGCCGCAAAAAGGCGACCAGGTCAGCCTGCTGATTGGCGTTGAGGCCCAGTGGCCTGATCAGTGCGACAGGCTTGTTTGGTGCGTTAAAATCGCCGCCCCGATTGTAAAAAGCAACGACCTCGTTTAGTGTCGTGAATCTGCCGTTATGAAAGAACGATCCACGCAGTTCGACGTTTCTCAAACTCGGTACGCGAAATGACCCGCGGTCATTGTTGTTGCCCGTTACCTCAAAACGCCCCAGATCGTCATTTTGTGGTCGCACACCGATATATCGGAAGGAATTGTCGGTAAAGAGATTTCCCGCATGACAGACGTTACAGCTGCTCGCATTAAAAACGCCGCGCCCTCTTTGCTCCTGATCGGTCAGAGGAGCGATGCCGGCGTTTGCTAAGTCAATGGGCGCTCGGTCGCTGAATTGTGTTCGCTGATAAGTTGCTATTGCTAAAGCGATGCGGGCCGGGGTTACTTCCGGTGTTCCAAAAGCCTCCTGAAACAACTCAGGATATGTTCGGCCGCTAAGCCAGTTGGATAGCGAGGTCGGGACGGAGGAACTAAGAGCGAGTGGCTTCGAGAGGGCTATCTTCGCGGCGGCATCGGTTAATGTACGCCCACTGTGTGCCATTTCGACGGTTGATGTTTGAGGGCCCATTGCCTGGTTTTCGAGTGCTCCCCCGTTATTCAGGATGATCGCATTCGTTATCGGATCGCGGAATACGTTATTTGCCCGGCCATCCCAAAAAAGCAGATTTGGATACGCCGAATTGATATGGGACATCGATTTTCGGTTCGTGACCTGCTCATTCAACCCGAACTCCGATTGGAAATAGGTACCATCTGAGTTGTTCGAAGGCACGCCTACCGAGCCTCGAATATCGTCTCCAGTATTCAAAGTGCCATCGGGGCCGGGATGCGTCGAAGCAGCGGCGAGGGTGACCGATCGCGGATCCGTGCCGCCATTTGCCGCATGATGACACGTTCCGCAGGCAACAGTTCCGGTCGATGATAGCTGCTCGTCCCAAAACAGGGCCTTTCCGAGAAATGTCTTAGCCGCGGTAACCGGATTGCCGGGTGGCATCGGCGGTGGTTCTAGCGCAGGGACCGGGCCCTGCTGTGCGGTACCAGTGCGGCTGCCCGCGTCGGAATCGCTGAACTGACTCACGACAGCTCCGTTTTCAGCACGCACCCAATAGAACAACTGCTGTCCAGCGGGTGCTCCGAGATCAAAGAATGTGTTCGCCGGGGTGATGCCGACCTCGGTCGCTGATGAGATATCAAGAGTCGCTGCCCTGAACACACGGTAGATGGTTGCATTAAGGACGGGATCCCAGTGGAGGCCGATCTTTAAATTGTAAGAGTTGTCCGAAGCCGTAAGTCCACCAGGCGCCGATAAACTTGTGGTCTGCCCTTTTACTTTGCTGACCTTCATCATATGAAAGCCGGCAAAAAGGCACACAATTATAACTAACATCGATATCTTGATGTATCTCATTCAACCTCCACGAGCGGTGAAATCCGCTGCTATTTCCTTGCTGCTATCCTCGTCTCGCCCTACTTAGGGCTGAAAAAATGTCCAAATCTTTTCCGCAAATGGTTGCGGCACCTAAAAAGCCTTGATTTCAGGTTACTTGTTGAGATACCGATGACCTCGGCCGCCTCGTCGAGCGAATACTCCTGCGAATAAACGAGCGAGAGAGCGACGCGATCTTCCGGATTTAGTCCGGCCATCATCTTGTCTATTAGCTGCTCGGCGATCAGTGAATTATCCGCGGACGCCGTTCGGCCGTCGGCGATCGTTTCAACAAACTCCGCCTCCTCGTCACTCATCTCGGCAAAGAGACTTTCGCTCTTGCGCCGCCGTCTTCTAAACTCGTCGTAACAAACATTTACAGCTATCTTTGCGAGCCAGCTTTTTAGCGATGAATCGCCGCCACGAAAGCGACTGAGAGAGAAATACGCTTTCGTAAACGCCTTCTGCACCGCCTCTTCGATGTCCGCTTTCTCCCGAAAAAACTTTGCAACTATCCGCGTGATCGTCCGTCGGTGCCTTTCAAAGATCTGCTCATACGCCGATCCGTCGCCTGCGAGCACTTGCTGGACGAGTATCTCATCGGACGTTATGTCGTTGTCGTGCATCTCGATCCCGAGATATTCTGCGTTCGTCTGCACTGAAATGTTTAGAACCTCGTCGAGCATTTTCGTTTAAATCTCTTTATGTTCAAAGTACCCGTATCAACGCGGTCGTCCTGGGCCTTCGAGTCTATAGTTCGCTGGTACGGTAAAGAGGTTCGGGTTCGGCTCGCCGAGTTTGATGTTGACAAGCTTGAATACATGCTCACCGGCGATAGGGTCAAGACTTCGCGACATGACCATCACCTGTAGTTCCTTTGAAAACCAACGTTCTGTGTAGGCTTTCATCGCTTTGTCATTTCCAAAGCGGCCGGCCGGTATCTCGAAGGAGGTTCGAGTCCCTTCGACGGCGATGCCTTCGATGGTTTTTGTGCCGAGGCTTTCTTCATTGGTTCCAGGCCTAAGGTCTAGTGGGCCTGGGCCTGGCCCCAGCGGGCTTCGTCGAGCGACCTTGTTATTAACATCAAGGAATATCTGCTGCCGAACTGAGAAATCATTGATAAAGATCAACGTCTGCGGCTTGTTATCCGGTCCGACCACGGAAAATCCCGCGACGTGTTCAAGCGGCTGTTCACGCCGCGTGCGTCCCTCGCCGTCGCGATAGAAAGCTCCTCGTCGCTCCTTAGTCGCGGTGGTTCCGTCGAAAAGTCTTTTGGTATCTTCGATAACCGTTTCAGCGGAGAACGGAGCACCCTTGACAAGCCTGTCTCCAAATCTAGCTTCAGCACCAATGAAACGTGCATTTGGAGCCTCGGGCGGCGGCGGCGGTTTCGGTCCGTCGGGCCGCGGCGGTAGGCGGCGAGTCTCAGGTTCATTCAGGCGGCCATCACCATTCTTATCCATATCTGCAAAGACCTTCCGGACGATCCGTTCGAATTCCTCTCGACTGAAAGTGCCGTTCGGATCCGCTATATCGTTGAAGAAGAATGGAGGCAGCATTCTCTTGCCGTCATCGGACGGCCGCGGCGGGGGCTGTCCTGGCACACCACCGGGCCGCTTTGCCTCGCCTTGGTCGAGCGTCTTATTACCGTTGCGATCAAGGGCGGTGAAAGTGCGTTCAATGGCCGCTTCGAACTCTTCAGCCTCGATACTGCCGTTACCATTCGTATCTATCGAGGCCACCCAGCCTCCGGGCTGACGTGGTTCAGGCGGACCTGGCCGCTGCGGCCGGTCGGGACGCTGTGCCAAAATGCCCGTTGTTAGAAACACTAGAACTAAAGTGAAAAATATTGATCGTCTTTTCATAATTAAAACTCCTAACACCGGTCTATCTTATAAAGCGGATCGCGTGGGTTTGCCCGTCATCGCCCACCACGACCTCGGCATCGATCAGGCTCGACGGCTTATCGACGTTTGGTACCACGCCTAGACTGACCATCATGGAACTCGGAACTTTTACACGAATTACCTGCCCGCTTTCAGGTCCGCCAGCGTGGCTGAGAGCGATGAATTCCGTCGAAACCTTCTCTGTCTCACCCGCCTTGGATTCGATCGTTCTTTTCGCTTTCGCGTAACCTGCTGATCTTTGCGGTTGTTTGACCACACGCTTGTTGATCGGGGCTTCTCCGGTCGTGCTAACCGAATTTTCCGATCGCACTTGGTCATTAGAAACGGTCGGCCCACTGAGATTTTCATCCTTCTTTTCCGCAAAGGTTGGCCTTGCGTCCGTTATCTCATTCTTCAGTGCGGTACGATCTGACGAGATCCAGACCATGCCTACGGCAACTACGAGAGCCGCGAGGGCTGGTACCGCGAATGGAAAGAAGCGGCGCCATAATGATGTAGGCGGCCAAGGAGAGGCCGCAGGTGAATTCTGCGCGATATTTCTTTTTACGGCCCACCATGTGGTGGGAGAGGTCGAGATCTCCTCAATGACCGATTCATCGACTACCGTATCGGCCATCAATCTGGTCAACACCATGTCGATCTGCTCGTCCGTAAGTTTATTCTTCATCGTATACCTCAGAGCCCTTTTGGCTTATTGTCACGTAAAAGACGCGCGCGAAGGCGTCGCGGTTTCAAATATTTTTTGAAACCGCGACGCGTTTGAAAGGACAAAGAGGAGTTAGTTACTCTCCTCGGCGAGTTTTTCAGAACGTGGAAAGATGAGTGACAGGATGATAGAGAGGAAAATTGTTACAGTGATAAAGCCCAGCGAATACGAGATGGGAAATTTCCCGCCGAACGCATCATTGAGCCAAACCATTTTAAGCCCAACGAATACGAGCACTATCGCGAGTGCGTATTTTAGGAGGTAGAACTTATCGATCACACCGGCAAGCATAAAGTACATCGACCTTAAGCCAAGGATCGCGAAGATGTTTGAGGTGAAAACGATCATCGGTTCGCTGGTAATGGCAAAGATCGCAGGTACACTGTCGACGGCGAAAATGATATCCGTCGCCTCAAGGAAAAGCAGGGCGATAAAAAGCGGTGTCGCGTGCCAGCGGCCGTCGATCTTTGAGAAGAAGTTCTTGCCGTCCAGTCTAGGCGAAACTGGCATGAACCTTCGAAATATCCTGATCAGGAAGTTCTTTTCCGGTTCGATCTCCTCATTATGAGCGAAGAACATCTTTATACCGGTAATGATCAGGAACGCTCCGAAGAGATAGATAACCCAGTGAAACTGCATCAGAGCAGAACCCATAGCGATAAAGATCGCGCGGAATATCAATGCCCCGAGAATGCCGTAGAAAAGGACGCGGTGCTGGTATTTCGGGGGTATCGCAAAATACGCGAAGACCATCACGAAGATAAAGATGTTATCCACCGAGAGCGATTTTTCGACGATATATCCGGTCAGGAACTCGAGCGAGACGTTCCAAGCTGCTAGATCCGGAACAAATGCCGGATTAGCGAGTAAACGCTCGTCCTGAGGGAATTTCCAGAGGGCGTATCTATATAAAAGGAAATTGAAGACGAGCGCGAGGGATACCCAGACTACGCTCCAGATGCTCGCCTCCTTAAACGAAACCTCGTGTGCTTTGCGATGAAAGACGCCCAGGTCGAGCGCGAGCATCAGCAGGACAAAGACGAGAAATGCCCCGTAAAACCACCAATATTCTGCAAAAGGAAATAGATTCATAGTAATTACCTAAGGTTAGTGAGTGCTCAAACGAGCTCAGTTAAACCCTTTCGCCTCCTTTCGCTATTGAATTTGGTTTGACCTGATCTGGGTCTGCCATAACGTCAGTAAGGATCTTTGCAATGTGTTTTACCGTGTCGATCTCTTCTTCGCAGATGCGCTCACCCCCAGCCTCGAAAGTGCCGTTTCCGCCCGACATTTCGGCGACGGTTGCACATCGCGAAAGGATGTCGTACTTGGCCGAACGTGATTCATCTTCGGGATGACTCGCCAAATGATCACGGAGGCCGTGAAGAGCCGCCTTAAAGAATTCGTCCTCGGGACGTATATCAAGCCAACGGGCAAGCGTGCGGAGATTCTGTTCAGATTCGGGTATGTGCATATCAACGACAGAGGAGAAGATCATCTGTCGCTCGCGCTTAGTAACCCTCCCATCTGCCCATGCTACTCGCACTAGCGGCACCAAACGCAGCAACTCGGAATCGCTGATGCCGTCAGACGAAATGCGAGCCTGATCGGTAAGGATCTCAGCGATACGCTTTTCTGACTGATCGAGCGTTTCCTGCTCGTTTTCGCCGAGGCGGTGAGCTCGCCAGAGGCCAAATGTATATTTCTCACTAAATTCGCCGATGAACTTGATCTGCTGATACAGGTGAGATACAAGTGCGGCACATTCGCCCGAATCCATCATGCGGCAGACGTCCGTGATCTCATCCCACCAAACCTCGATATCGCGATGGTGTGGTTTGGAGTGCAGTCGCTGCATTAGAACCGCATACGCAGACTCGTTTTCGAGTAAGCCGTATATCTCAGCAGCCCGCAAAATGTAGTCTTGTTCATGTCGAGCCACGCGACCATCGGTCCACGCGATCGATACGAGCGGTGACAAGAAAAGCAGTGCGGTCTCATGCCTTTCATGGGTTTCGAGACCCAAAAGGCATTTGACACGTTCGGTGTGTTCCAGAAATTCCTGCTCGGCTTGCCTGCGTCTCTTGTACGCATCTAGCCCAGCTTTAACATAAGCTTCCATAAGTTTCGTCCTCCTACGCGTTCTCTATCCGCGAAAAGGAAAAAGACCCATCGCGGATGTGTTACCGCGATAGGTCTCGAAACTTATTTCCCACGCCGGTCAGCTAACAAAAGCCAACGTATTGACGACATCAGGAAGCCTTTTTTTACTGCAAGGCGTCTACTCCCCTACCGAACCTAAAAGAGAATATTTCAATCAAGACTTTTTTGTCAAGTATAATTCGTAGATACTCGCACGAAGCACGGTTAAAAATGTTATTCTCTTCCTTCAGCTTTTAGGAGTTAAATTGGGCAAAATAGAGATCATACCGCTTGGCGGCATTGGCGAATTTGGGATGAACTGCATGGGAATCCGTTACGGCGGCGAAATGATCGTCGTTGATGCGGGCATGGGTTTTCCTGAGGAAACGCCTTACGGGGTCGATATTTCGATACCGAATTTTGATTTTCTCGAAGAATATCGCGACGATCTTACCGCTATCATTCTGACACACGGCCACGAAGACCACATCGGGGCGCTGTCCTACATTCTCAAGAAATTTAACCTGCCAGTTTACTCTTCGCGCTTCACTTTGGCTCTGACTGAGAAGCGCTTGGATGAGTACAACATGATGAACGATGTGCTCCTGCATCGCGTTAAGGCCAAAGACCGAATCAAGATCGGCGTATTTGAGATCGAGTTCATCCATGCGTCGCATTCGCTGGTCGAATGTTTTTCGCTCGCCATCCATACGCCTGTCGGAACGATCATCCACACCGGCGACTACAAGATCGACGACACGCCGGTGATAGGGAAGCCCTACGATCTCGAAATGCTCGGCCGCATTGGTGACGAAGGCGTTCTTGCTCTGCTTTGCGACTCGACAAACGCCACGGTCCCGGGTCGAACTCCGAGCGAACAGGCGGTAATTCCTGCATTCGAAGAGATATTTGAGCAAACGGAAGGGCGTTTGTTCGTTTCGACCTTTTCTTCCTCGCTTCATCGGCTTCAGATCGTTTTTGACATTGCTCGCAAGTACGGACGACGCGTTTGTGTGCTCGGGCGGTCGATGCAGAAGAATGTCGAGATAGCGTCGGGCATGGGGCTTCTGAACATTGTCGGCGACACGATGATCGAACTTAGCGACGCACGCAAGCTCGATGACGACGAGATCTGTTATCTCGTAACGGGTTCGCAGGGCGAAATGCGGGCTGCCCTTTGGAATCTCGCTACCGGCGTTTACAAAGGGATGGAGGTAGAGAAAGGCGACACGGTCGTGCTTTCTGCCCGGATCATTCCCGGCAATGAAAAGAGCATCAGCCGCCTGATCGGCAATCTCTACAAACGAGGTGCGAATATCATCGAGGAAAAACGCCGGCTCGTCCACGTCTCGGGTCACGCTTCGCAGGAAGATATTCGCATCATGGTTGAGACCTCGAAGCCCAAATTCGTCATCCCGATCCACGGCGAATACCGAATGCTCTTCCGCCAAAAGGAATTTATCAAAAACCACGTCGCCGGATACAATGACGACAACATCGTGCTCATCGAAAACGGCAATGTCCTCGAGATCGACGAGCTGAGCTGTCAGGTCGTCGAGAAACGCGAACTTTATAAGACCTTCATCGACGAAGAGTCGATGGAAGAGATCGAGTACGAAACCGTTCGCGAGCGAAAGAAACTCGCCTATGGCGGCGCCATCTCGTTGGTCGTTGCCCTCGAGAAGAATACGACAAAAATACTCGGTGACCCGCAGATCACTTTCGAAGGCGTCGCCGGCATCGACCCGATAAATGGGTTCGGCAAGGAAGCTCGAGATTCTATTGTCAAAGCCATCACTAACATGAAGCCCGAGCACGTCCGCGACCGCACGATGTTCAAGGAAAACCTACGGGTTCATCTCAAGCGTTTCGTGCAAAAAGAACTCGGATCGAAACCTGTTATCGTAACGACCGTCGTCGAGATCTGATACGAGGAGCTAACCATGTTACGTACTATTACTCTCTTTGTTTTACTCTCACTATTCACCACAGTTGCCGTTCCCGCCCAAACTTCCAAAATAGATAAGCTGAGAAAGGCGGCAAATGAATCACTTAATAAGGGCGACAGATCGGTAGAAATTAGTCTCCTCTCCGGAATCCGGACAAAGGGAAGGATAACTACCGTCGAACAGGAATCGTTTACGGCGATCATAGAGCAAACGTCTGTTGCGGAAGCTTTTAAGTTCACCGAGGTTGATTCCATCAAACGCCCGCGGAAGGGGCTGAGCACAGGGGCGATAATCGGCATCGTCGGAGCAGCCGTCGGTGGTGCGATCCTCGCCGGCGTTCTCCTGAAACGCTGTCGAAACGAGCTGGGCTGCGGTGCGGGCAGATAAGCGAGAGATTTTCGAATGAACTGGAACACCAAAAAAGTTTTCCTAACCGGAGCGTCGAGCGGCATCGGCGAAGCGCTCGCGATTGCGCTTGCGAAGAAAGGAGCCACGCTGGGGCTTGTGGCCCGTCGCGAAGAGCTGCTCAACGACCTGAAAACACGATGCGAAGCGGCTGGCGGTAAGGCAGTTGCTCTGCCTTGCGACGTAGTCGACCCGCTTGCGATCCAAGACGCCGCAAGGCGGTTTCGCGAAGAGTTCGGACATATCGACATCATGATCGCAAACGCCGGCATTGGCGGTAATGACGAGAAGACGCGTGCCTATGAGCCCGATTCGGTCAAGAAATTGATCGATATCAACCTGCTCGGGGCCGTAAACTCGATCCACGCGGTCATCGGCGACATGATCGAGCGTAAAAACGGCCATCTCGTAGCAATTTCGAGCCTCGCGGGCTTTCGCGGGCTTCCAAAATCGGCCGCGTACTCCGCGAGCAAAGCCGGGATGACCGCGTTTTTCGAAAGCGTGCGGCTTGACCACGCCAAAAACGGCATCGACGTGACGATAATCCAGCCCGGATTCATCAAAACGCCGCTCACGTCGGGCCGTTCGAACAAAATGCCGTTCATTCTCGAACTCGACGAAGCTATTCCGCATTTCATCTCGGCCATCGAACAGAAAAAGAAGTTCCACGCGTTCCCGTTCCCACTCTCGTGGGTCGTAAAGCTAGGCCGAATAATGCCCGCGTGGCTCTACGACAACGTCGCGGGCAGGGCACGTTACCGCGAATAGGCCCGGTCGCGTTACTGCCGGGCCTTTTAACCGGCTGCAAACGTATAAATGATGCCCAGCAGCCCCCCGCCGAGCACCACCAACAGGACATCGACCTTAAATCTGTACAAAACCACAAACGCCGCGACGCTGACGGCGACCGCGAACCAATTTAGCGTGCCCGGCCCGCTGTCGTAGATAACGGCGAGGCCGAAAACGAGCGCGAGGTTTAGGATCACGCCCACGACCGCAGCGGTGACGCCCGAAAGAGCGCCGGTCAGCAGGCGGCTGTTTCGAAGCTTCTCGATATACGGTGCACCGACGAAGATAAATAGGAACGACGGCAGGAAAGTCGCGTAGGTCGTCACCAGAGCTCCGACGATCCCGCTTACCAGCGGCGACATTCCGGCGACAGGATTGTTCCACGCGGCCATAAATCCAACGAACTGCAGCACCATTATCAAAGGCCCCGGAGTTGTTTCGGCAAGTGCAAGGCCGTCGACGGCCTGGGTCGGTGTTATCCAATTGTACGGCGCGGCCGTTACGGCCTGGGTCACGTATGCGAGCACGGCGTACGCTCCGCCGAAGGTCACGAGTGCCGATATCGAGAAGAATTTATACTCCTCGACGTGCAGATTCTGCGATCCGTTCCACGCGATAAGTGCCAGAAAGGGAAGTATCCACAAAATGGCGCCGACGCCGAGTATCTTGAACAGCCGAAACCTATTCGGAACGGTGTGGTCCTGAACGGTGTCGTCCGAAAGTATCGGTTTCCGGTCCGCTTCCGGTGAAATATCGGTGGCATCTGGCTTCTTTTCCGCGGCAATGAACGACGCGGGCAGAAAATGCATTCCCACGAGCCCTACAATCGCGGCGGCGAAGACGATCAACGGGAAGGGAACATTGACAACAAAGATCGCGACGAAGGCAGCGGCCGCAATGCCGTAATGAACCCAGCGTTTCAAGGCCCTTTTGCCTATTTTCAACAGCGCTTCGACGACTATCGCGACGACGACGGGTTTAAAACCGGCAAGAGCTCCGTCGACGGCGGGCAAGTGCCCGAATGCGGCGTAAATATACGACAGTACGAGCAGAATTATCACCGACGGCAGGACGAAAAACACGCCCGCGACGATGCCGCCGAGCGTTTTGTGCATGAGCCAGCCGATATAGACGGCGAGTTGCTGAGCCTCTGGGCCGGGAAGCAGCATGCAGTAGTTCAGAGCGTGCAAAAACCGCGATTCGCCCATCCAGCGACGCTTTTCGACCAGCTCTTTGTGCATGATCGCGATCTGCCCGGCCGGCCCGCCGAAGGAAATAAACCCCAGCTTCAGCCAAAACCGAAAAGCCTCGGCAAAAGGGACGTTCTGGACATCGGATCGCGGTTCATCTTTCATGTTGATCAACGTCTGCGTCTTCGGTCGACGAACTCCGCAAGAATTATTCCTGAATTACCACGAACAAAGATTCCTCGCAGAGCCCGCGGAGATTAGGACGCAGAGCATTTACTTCCGGCGCACTATCGCATCGAGCGAGTACCTGCCTGCGCCGACTATCAGCAGGAAGATCGAGCTGAACAGCATTGCCAGATCGGTCCGCGACTCGTGCAGAAAGCCCCAAACGCCATAATACGAGACCTTTCTGAGGCTAAAACCGAGGAATTCGTGGCCCAGAAGAATCGGCAGCTTGGTCGTGAAGAGCGCCGTGAGCATTATCGCGATCAGCGGAACCGCAGCAACTCGCGTCAGCAGCCCAAAAAGCACGAGCGCCCCGCAAACTATCTCAAAAACCCCAACCAGCGGAGCCACGACGTCAGGATTTGCGATCGGTATCTTAGCAAAACGCCCCGCCCCGACCTCGTCCGCGAACAGAAACTTCTGAAATCCCTCCGAAACAAAAACAACTCCCACAATAAACCGCACCAAGACCGTCGCCGCCGGAGCATTGCTCGCCATTATTCGCTGCAAGATAGTAGTCATGTTCGTGTACGAACCATTCTACACGACTTCCTCGCAGGTCATTCAAGGAGAATTCATGCCCTAAACGCGTAGCAGACACACCACCTCAACAAAAGGAGCGTCCGGAAGAGCTTCCGGAGCGTCCGGAAGTGCTCCCAGAGCGTCCGGAAGTGCTCCCAGAGCGTCCGGAAGTGCTACCAGAGCGTCTGGAACTGCTCCCAGAGCGTCGGGGAGTGCTCCCGGAACGTCTGGGAGTGCTCCCGGAGCGTCTGGGAGTGCTCCCGGAGCGTCTGGAAGTGCTCCCGGAGCGTCTGGGAGTGCTCCCGGATCGTCTGGGAGTGCTCCCGGGGCGTCTGGAAGTGCTCCCAGAGCGTCTGCAAGTGCTCCCGGAACCGCTAACGCGGGCTTTCGTCGGGTAAACTGAGGGCGCGGAAGGTGCAGAGGAGTGCGGTGACTCCCAGGATGCAGCGGAGGTAGTTTAGGCTGACCCACCAGTTTGCTGTGGTTGTGATCTCGGTGGCGGACATTGCGGGGATGTCGTAGGTGAGCCGCATGATGTTTGGTACGAACCACGCAAAGGTCACCGCGACAATGAAAACTGACATTCCGCTGCCGATAAGACGCCATTTGCGATGCTGCGGCGACGTATTAAAGCTGGTAAGGAGCGTCGCGAGAGCGAAAAGCCCTGCGAGCGGCGTCATATATATCCAAAACTTCGGCCCCGCACGTAAAGCGAACTGCGGATTGGCCTGATAGAGTTCGAAATACTTGACCACCGAGTCCGGCGCCCCGCCCATCCACATCGGGATCACCACAAACGTCTCATAAAGCCCCGCTCCGATCTCGATACTCAGCAGAGTAACGAATATCCATAGGATCATCATTGAAATTTTCATAAAACCTCGCGGAAAGAAATTGGCCGTCGATATCTAAGGCGTTTATTGGAGGGTATCTGTATCAGATGGCACGCGGGTTTTTGATCTTTGAACTTTGGCCTTTGATCTTTGATCTTGAAAATTGCCAAATCGGGTTTGATGACCGACAATCTTCCTTTGCCTCGCGATGAATCTGCTTCAAGCCATTATTCTGGGGATCGTTCAGGGGCTGACGGAATTTATTCCGATCAGCTCGACCGCGCATCTTGTTTTTGCTAGCCGGTATACAAATCTGTACAACGGCGACGCCGCGATGACGACGGCGACGATGGCTGTTATTCAGTTAGGAACCCTTGCCGCCGTGTTTGTCTATTTTGCGAGCGATGTTTGGGGGATCTCGTCGGCGTTTGTTCGCGATCATTGGAACTTTGTCTTTAACCGCCGGAAAATGAGATTCTCCGGCACCGACGGCAGCCGCCCGATCTTCCTTTCACCGGAAGCGTGGCTTGGGTGGCTGATAATCATCGGGTCTATTCCTATTGGAACCGTCGGTCTGCTATTTAAAGACTTTATCGAGGGTCCTGGGACAAAGAATCTGTGGTTTATCGCGACAATGCTGATCGCGGTGGCACTTCTGCTGACGCTCGCCGAATGGCTCGGTTCACAGCGAAAGACGATGCGGAATCTGGGAATCTGGGACGCGGTGATCGTCGGCTTTGCACAGGTTTTGGCGCTCATGCCCGGAGCGAGCCGTTCCGGTTCGACGATAATGGGCGGGCTTTTTGCCGGCCAAACCCGCGAAACCGCCGCACGGTTCTCATTTCTCCTCTCAATACCCGCGATCACGGCTTCCGGACTGCTCGAGCTTAGAGAAGCGTGGCACATTCTGCCCGATGAAAGCTTTGTACCGCTCCTCGTCGGCACGATCGTCGCTGGCGTAGTCGGTTACCTCGCGATCTGGTTCCTGATGTCATTCCTTAAGAAGAACACAACCGGTATTTTTATCGCTTACAGGATAATCCTCGGCATCGTTATCCTCGTCCTGCTGTGGCAGGGCGTGATCGATCCGGTCGTGCAGTGAGATTTGCCACGAATGAACACGAATTACACGAATTTGCTTTTTGTTCTTTCTTTATTCGTGCCATTAGTGTTAATTCGTGGCTAAAGTGAGATTTGCCACAAATGAACACGAATTGCACGAATTGGCTTTTTGTTCTTCCTCTTATTCGTGCCATTAGTGTTAATTCGTGGCTAAACTTCTTGTGAAAAAACGCTGGACAATACGTAAACACGACGCCGAGGCGGTGAATAGGCTTGCGAGTGAGTTGCAGGTTAAGCCGCTGATCGCCGCGCTTCTTATTGCACGCGGGCATGATACGGCTGAGAAGGCGATAACGTTCCTAAATCCCTCGATAGAGCATCTCCACGAACCGTTTCTTCTCAAAGGGATGCGAGAGGCGGTCGATCGCATCCAGAAAGCGGTAGATAACGGCGAGAAGATCATGATCTGGGGCGACTATGACGTGGACGGGACGACCGGAACTGTTCTGCTGCGCAAAATGCTGTCGCTGCTCGGTGCGGAATCGACGTTTCATGTTCCGAATCGCTTTACCGAGGGTTATGGGATCAACATTCCTGCTCTGGAACAGGCGAAGAAGGACGGCGTTTCGCTTGTGATCAGCGTGGATTGCGGCATTCGGAGCTTTGATCCGCTCGAATGGGCACGTGATAACGGACTCGATGTCATCGTGACCGATCATCACCTTTCCGACGAGATCCGCGGCAATCCGCCTGCCGTCGCCGTTGTCAATCCCAACCAAACCGGCTGCGAATATCCCGACAAAAACCTCGCCGGCGTCGGCGTCGCGTTCAAACTCGCTCACGCTCTGCTCCGTGAGAACGGAATGGAAGCCGAATTTCCGCAGTTTCTCAAGATCGCCGCCATCGGCACTGTCGCAGACGTGATGAATCTGACCGGCGAAAACCGTGCGATCGTTCGTCTCGGACTCATCGATCTGCCGAAGACCCCGAGTTTTGGTATCAAGGCCTTGATGGAAGTCGCGGACTGCCGTTCGGACATGACGAGCTACCATATCGGTTTCCGAATCGGTCCGCGAATTAACGCCGCGGGCCGGATGGACATTGCACGGCACGTTGTCGAGCTTTTCGAGGCTCCGGATTTTGGAAAGGCAAGGGAACTCGCCAACCTGCTCGACAGCCGCAACCGCGAACGCCAGCAGGTACAGCAGAAGATCACTGAACTCGCGTTAGCCGAGACAGCGAATCGGGACGGACTGCATTTCGTCGTCGTTGCGGGCGAAGGCTGGCATCAGGGCGTGATCGGGCTCGCGGCTTCGCGGATCGCGGAGAAACTTTATCGTCCGACGATAGTTTTATCGATCAAGGACGGTTTTGGACACGGAAGCGCTCGCAGTATTCCGGGTTTTCATTTGCTCGAGGCTCTTGATAGCTGTTCGGATATTTTCGAACAATACGGCGGCCATGCCGCAGCGGCCGGTATGAAGATCAAGATCGAGAACATCCCAGCTCTCCAAGAAAAGATCAATGCATACGCTGCGGAGAAGCTTGCGGGCGAAGAACTGACTCCTGAATTGAAGATCGATGCGCTGGTCACCAGTCGAACGCTCGGGATCGACCTCGTCGAGAGCCTTGTTGATTTCGAGCCGTTTGGTGCGGGGAATCCGAAGCCGATATTCGTCACGCGCGACCTCGTTCTTCGTAACGAACCTTACGTGATGAAAGAAAAGCATCTTAAGATGATGCTTACCGGCGAGGACGATCGAGTGTTCGAAGCCGTCTGGTGGGATGGCGTCGAGAAATCAAAGGGGCAAACTCTCAAACCTGGTTCACGCATCGAATTAGCCTACGTCGCAGAGGCGAATACGTGGCAGGGAAACACCCGTCTGCAACTTGTAGTCGAGGATTTAAGAGCAGATAATTGACCAAGGTGGCAGCTTCAAAACCCAACAACTTAAAAGCGAAGTATCGAGTGCGTTCACAGATGCCGCTCTTTTTTCGCGTGGGTGCTGTGATCGCTATCCTGATCGCGATCGGCGTAGTTGTGATCGGCGTCTATCGCGAACGCTCGAGGGCCGCATTCAATCTAAAAAGCGAGCACACAAAACTCTCGACCGATGTCGTTTCAGAAGTCAGCGGCTACGAACGTCTTGAGTCTGAAAACGGGGTCGCCAAATACCTGATCAAGGCCGATTTCGCCCGCACATTTTCGGATCAGCATCTTGAACTACAGAATGTGTATTTTGAACTCTACGACGAGGCCGGAACTAAGGATTACAACATGTCCGGCGAATCAGGCCTTTACATCCCGGAAGAAGAAAAGAACTTTCACGCATATCTAAAAGGTAACGTAAACATCGAAACGCGTGATCGGTTGAAGCTAAAAGCCGAGGACCTTTCCTATTCCACGCGAGACGGCAAGGCAGAGGTCACAGGGAAACTGGAGTTCGAGCGCGATAATGTTCGCGGACACTCGACCGGTGCGACCGCTCTGCTAAATGAAAAACGGCTCGATCTTGCTCAGGACGTACAGATCGAGACTTTTGAGGGCGGAAATACTGCGGAAACTCGCGTTAAGTACGCGCAGATGAACTCTGGCCACGCGATGTTCGATCAAATAGCCAACAGGATCGATCTGGATTCTAACGTCGCGATCAAGGTCGACACCGTCGGACGCTCCACGAACATCAATTCTGCAAGAGCGTCGGTCAACTTCATAGCATCTTCGGACGAGGATCGCAGCCTAAGAACATTCGAACTATTCGACAGTGTCCGTATCGTTTCGAAAGATGCCACTGGCTCGTCCGCTACAACGGAATCAGGCTATGCTCTTTACGACAAGCCAGCCGACAGGTACGAATTGAAGCAAAGCGCCCGAATCGAGCTGACATCCGGCGAGCGAACGTCAAAGCTTAACGCGGATGAAGCGGTCTATGAACAGACTGCGTTGAAAATTGCGTTAACCGGAAATGCTGAGGTAGTTCAGGGCGACGATTTCCTAAAGGGGAGCAATATCTTTGCAGACCTGTATGCCAGCCGCAAGATAAAGAGTGCCATCGCGCGCGGTAATGCTTCGGGCAAGCAGGTTTCGAAAGAATCTGTGCTCGATATTTCCGCTCCCGAGCTTAATGCCGACTTTGCCGAAAACGGCGATCCGCAGAACGCGAACGCTATCGGAGCAAGTCGCGCCCAGATGACGCCGCTCACCGATGCGTCCTATACGAGCGTCATTGCGGATGCGGGACGCGGGATCGGAATTCTGTTCAAAGCGGGCGAACTCATGGATACATTCCGCACCGACGGCCGTACTACGATCCAACTAAATGTCCCTGCTCGAGAGCCTGATTCGGCGAACAAGAAACTCTCGGCAGATGCTGTAAAGACTACTTTCGCCGTGAACGGAAAGGACATCAAGAAAGCCGAAGCTGTTGGGAACGCTGAGCTTTTGATCGAACCGATAGCGGCGAACGCTCGAAATTATAGAACTGCGATCAATGCTCCGCGATTTGACTGCGACTTCTTTCAGAGCGGCAATAACGCTGAACTCTGCACCGCATCGAAGAAAGTAAAAGCGGTCAGAACGCCTTCGGTTGCGGTCGATGGTAAAGGTGCCCAGACTATTACCTCTGAGGTGCTGATAGCCCGTTTCAGCCCGAAGTCGAACGACGTCGCTGTACTGGAAGCGAGTGGTAACTCCAAATACAACGAGCTTGATCGCAACGGCCTAGCGGCGGAAATGAGTTTTACCCAGGCTGATGAGATTATCCGGCTCAGAGGCGGTGAACCGACGGTTTGGGATAACCGAGGAAGGGCGAAAGCTCGTGAGATAGACATCGATACGCGGAACGAGAGATCCGCCCTTCGCGGCGGAGTAAGCACGACCTATTACAGTAGAAAGCAGATCGGGCAATCGACGCCGTTCAGCAAAAACGATACTCCGATATTTCTGACCGGCGACGCCGCGGAATTTGACCACCGAGCTGAAACAGCCGTTTACACCGGCAATGCGAGAAGTTGGCAGGAAAATAACTATGTGCGCGGCGACCGCCTAATGCTCGACCAGCGAAAGGGGACATTTCTTGCCCAGGGCAACGTTCAGAGCCAGATCTACACGGCGAAGCTCAGACAAAAGGGAAAAGAAAGCGACGTTCCGACATCGGCGTCCGCGGGATCGCTCGCTTTTGATCGAAATCAGCGTGTGCTACAGTACCGAACTGCCGTCGATATTCGACAGGGAACCGATCGAATCACTGCCGAATCGGCCGACGTTTACCTGAACGAATCAAACGACCTGATAAAGACCATTGCCCAGAATAAGGTCACGATAACCCAGGCTAACCGTAGGGCGTCGGGAGACTGGGCCGAGTATTCGGCTGAGCTTGAAACGGCTGTTTTACGAGGCAGCCCGGCAACCGTTTCAGATCAGGAAAATGGCTCGACGCAGAGCGGGCAGATAACCCTCTCGATGCGCGAGAATAAACTTGTTTCCGAGGCAAAAACAAAATCGTCAACGCCGACGCGAAATCGTTCCGTTCATAAAATTAAGGAATCTAAGCCCTGATGACCAGTTCTAACGGTAACGCCGCGTCAAACGGATCACACTCCGAACGCCAGGCCGGAGCTCTATCAGCCGCGCATCTGCAAAAAACTTATGGCCGCCGGCGTGTAGTCGACGATGTGAATATCATCGTGCACGAGGGCGAGGTTGTCGGGCTCCTCGGGGCGAACGGAGCCGGTAAGACCACCACGTTTTACATGCTGGTCGGGCTAGAGTCGACCGAAAAAGGTTCCATCGACCTAAATGGACTCGATGTTACCAAACTACCCATGTACCTACGGGCCCGGCTCGGCCTGGGTTACCTTCCGCAGGAGCCTTCTGTATTTCGCAAACTCACAGCCGAGCAAAATATACTTGCCGTCCTCGAAACTACGCAATTGTCGCGTCAGGAACGTTTTGCTAGACTAGAGGAGTTACTCGAAGAGTTCGGCATCACCCATGTAAGAAAGGTAAGGGGCGACGCTCTGTCCGGAGGCGAACGGCGCCGTGTCGAGATCGCTCGCTGTCTGGCTACGTCACCGCGCTTCATTCTTCTCGACGAGCCGTTCGCCGGCATCGACCCGATCGCCATCGACGACATCCGCGAGATCATACTCTATTTGAAGCAGCAGGGCATCGGGATCCTTATTACAGATCACAACGTCCGCGAAACACTCGACATTACAGACCGTGCTTATATCCTCTCGGACGGTCAGATACTGAAGGACGGTAATCCTGATGAGCTCATAGCCGACCCTGACGTTCGAAGGCTGTATCTGGGTGAAAGATTTACGCTTTAGCCGTCAGCTAGTCTTTTCCTTTTCTTACTGAAATCGTTATAATTTGGCTTAGGAAAGTAATTGCAGCCCCCAACGCGATTTCCGGTAGAAGTACGTTCGCACGGAATATGTCGTCCCTAAGATTAACCGCTCAGCTTCAGCAGAAAATGGTGCTCACGCCGCAGTTGCGGCAGCGCATCGAGATGCTTCAGATGAACTCTCTCGAACTGAACGACCTGATCGAGACCGAACTCGTCGCAAATCCAGTTCTCGAAGAGGTTCAGCCCGGCGAAGAGGTGCAGGAGATCGGTTCGAGCATCCTTGATCAGAACTCGAGCGGTGAGGACGCAGGGCTGGATAATTATGCCGACAGGTCTGCCGACGCCGTATCCGAGGCCAGAACTGACCAGTTGGGCGAGTTCGAAGGGTCTGTTCGTGAAGGCGCGGGGCTCAATGGGAATGAAGAAGGTTCAGGCAGCGATCTCGACGGCGATGATGACATGCACCCGGAAACTGCGGATGCCTTTGACGAGATCGATTACGGACGGGAATTTCAGGATTATCTCGACCCTGGATATCGAACACAGGAGATCGAGTATAAGGATGACGCTCCGAGCTTTGAGCAGTTTCTCTCTCACTCACCATCTTTAAGCGAGCATCTCGAGTGGCAGCTTAATCTGCTGAGCCTTGATGAGGTTTCGGAACAGGCTGCGATCGAGGTTATCGGCAATCTGGACGAAGACGGCCGGCTGGTGGGTACGACGGTCGCGGACATAGCTGAATCGGTCGGCTGCTCGATCGAACGGGCCGAGGCTGCACGCAATGCAGTAATGCAGCTCGACCCGGTTGGCTGCGGAGCCTTTGACATCAACGAATGCCTGCTCGCCCAGCTTGCCGCGATCGGCGAGGTCGATTCGCTGGCTTGTGATCTCGTTAAAAATCATTTCGAAGACCTGCATCCTTCGCGTCTCCAGCACCTTTCAAAAGCAACGGGCATTGACGTAAACAAACTCGATGCCGAGATAGGAAAGATCAGAAAGCTAGACCCGTTTCCAGGGCGTCGGCACGCATCCGAGGATTCGATCTTTGTTTCGCCCGAGGTGTACGTCGAAAAATTGGACGACGACTACGTTATCTATTTCGCAGATGATGGTAGTCCGCGGCTGCGAATAAGCCAGACCTATCACAGCATGCTCGATCAGGCCGATACGACGAAAGAAACCAAGGACTTCATTAAGGAAAAGGTTCGTTCGGCTGTAGATCTGCTCCGAAACATTGAGCATCGACGCCAGACGATCTATCGGGTTGTCGAATGCATTGTGTCGCGACAGAGAGACTTTCTCGACAAAGGAGTCGAATTCATCAAACCCATGATGCTGAAAGATGTCGCAGAAGACATCGGCATGCATCTATCGACGATCTCCCGCGTCGTTAATCGCAAGTATGCCCATACGCCGCAGGGCGTTATTGAACTTCGCCGGTTTTTTAGCGAGGGCATGCTTAATGAGGAAGGCGAAGAAGTATCGACACGCATCCTCAAACTGCGAATAAAGAAAATGGTGGAGGACGAAGATACGAAATCACCACTTACTGACGATCAGATCGCAAAGATACTGATCAAAGAAGGAGTTAAATTGTCCAGGAGGACCGTGGCCAAATATCGAGACCAGATGAACATCCCTGGCTCGAGGGAGCGAAAGACCGTTATATGAAAATTGAATTCACCGGAAGACACCTAGATTTCACACCAGCACTGAAAGCTCATGTTGAAGAGCATTTTGAAAAAATAGAGCATCTTTTCGACGGCCGGCCACCGAAAGTACACGTCATTATCGAGGTTGAACGTGGTAAACATCGTTCGGAGATCGTGATCAATTGGCGAAACGAGGTGCTCACGGCCGAAACGAGCGTCTCCGACATGTATCAGTCGTTGTCGCAGACCATCGGCAAGATCGAGAAACAGGCTCGAAAGCTAAAGGACAAAGTCATCGATAAATCGCATAAAGCGAAAAGAGTCGCCTCGGTCACTGCTCCGAGCGATACTGCTGATCTCGCAGCGCCGTTTAGTCCCGAGATAATTGAGGTCGATGGCCGCGACAGCAAGCCGATGTCGCCCGACGAGGCGGCTGCGGCACTTGACGGCAGCGATCAACAGTTTGTCGTATTTCGAAACACCGAGATCAACGGCGTTTCAGTGATCTTTCGTCGAAAGGACGGGCACTATGGCCTCGTCTCGCCTTAGGACGATACACGGTGTTCTGGTTCGGGTTTCGGGAACCGGGATTTTACTTATCGGTGACTCGGGAACGGGGAAAACCAGCTGTGCTCTGAGGCTTATTGCGGCCGGACATCAACTCATAGCGGACGATGTGATCGAACTAAGGGTTAAGGATGGAGGACTGGTCGGCAATCCTCCCGATGGCTTCGGCGGCGTCGCGAACGTCAGACCGCTCGGCCTCGTCGACCTCAGGCTGGCCTTTGGAATAACTGCGGTAGCCGAGAGTTCTCCTATCGATATCGTCATAAGGCTGACGCCTACAAATGATGAGAAAAGGGAACGACGGTTTGAAGACTTTTATGGCTTTCCAGTGCTGTTTTATGACCATCAGCCCGATAGAGATGGCGAGCTCACTACTTTTGTTGAGGAGATCGGTGCCTCAGAGGCATTTATAAGGTCTCATTGATCGAACCCAATTTATGGCGGCAAGAAAGCAAGGTGACAACCGTGATCTTCCGGCCTTCGTGATAATCACGGGGCTGAGCGGTTCGGGCATGAGTTCGGCTACCGACGCGCTCGAGGATCTGGGATATTTTTGCGTCGATAATTTGCCGCTGTCGATGTTATCGACCTTTGGTCGTCTTCTCGTCCCTGCCGACCGGCGAAATCCGTCGATCGAAAAGGCGGCCCTCGTCATCAACATTCGAGAAAGGCATTTCCTCAACGACTTTCCGGGTGAACTAAAGAAACTAGCAAAGCGAAATCTGACGCCGTTCGTCGTATTTTTCGAGGCTTCCGACGAGGTTTTGCAGCGACGTTTCTCGGAAACGCGTCGTCCGCACCCGGCTGACACGGGTAAAGGCCTGCTTAGCGCCATCCGCGGTGAAAGGCGGGCCTTAAAGGAGATACGCAAACTAGCCGACCTGATAATTGACACGTCGGACCACACGGTACATACACTTCGCCACTTTCTCGTTCAGAAGTTTAGCGGATTTGATGATGGCGTGCCGATGAAGGTCGAGGTGATGAGTTTTGGCCACAAGTACGGCAATCCGCGGGCGGTCGACCTTATGTTTGACGTCAGACATCTGCCAAATCCATATTTCAACAAAGATCTGAAACATCTGACAGGCGATGACGCTAAGATTGTTAAGTTTCTACTGGAAAAGCCGGAAGTAACCGAAACGATAGATCGATTTACTGACCTTCTGCTTTATTTACTCCCGAAGTATCAGCGCGAGGGCAAATCGTATTTGACCATAGGCGTGGGATGCACCGGCGGCAAGCACCGTTCTGTGATGGTAGCAAACAGCCTGCGAAAAGCCCTGCGCAAAGAGGGTTTCGACACAGCTGTGAGTCATCGCGATATTCAGAAATAACGGATATGAAACGAATAGGAGCAGTCATAATTTCGCATGGTCAGGTTGCAAATGAACTTGTTGCGGCGGCCGAGGCGGTAGTAGGTGATGTAACTGACCTCGCGGCGGTCTCCATCGGTTGGCATGATGACGTTGAGATGGCCCAGAACGAGATCAGGCGTGCGATAAAGACGGTTTCGTCCGGTGCCGGAGTTCTGCTGCTAACTGACATGTTTGGTGGAACCCCTACGAACATTGCAGCGATGTTTCTAAAGGACAGCGAAGTTGAGATCGTGACCGGCGTGAATCTTCCGATGGTTATCAAGGTTGCTTCGAGCAACCGCGAGATGACTCTTCAGCAACTCGCAAAAGAAGTCGAGGAACAGGGAAAGGAGGCGATCTGCAGGGCTAGTATCCTGCTTTCGCCGCAGAAGATCTCAAAAGATGGTTAGCCGGTCCGTACCGATCGTTAACGCGCTGGGCCTGCACGCCAGAGCTGCGGCTCAGCTTGTCCGGCTGGCAGCCGGGTTCGCGTGTACGATAACCATCGTTCGGGAAGATCTGGGGATCGAAGCAAACGCAAAGTCCATTCTAAGCGTTTTGCACCTCGCGGCTCCGCTGGGAACAGAGATCACCCTGATCGCCGATGGTGCCGATGAAGAAGAAGCTGTTTCGGCGATCGAGGCACTTTTTAGAAAGGGTTTCGGCGAATTGTAATTTTTATGCAGCCAGGAATTGGAAAACACGTTGGGATTTTGGGCGTTCCGCTGGGCTTCGGGGCCGGTAAGACCGGCAGCGAGCTAGGTGTGAACGCGATGCGCCTTTCGAAAATACGGGGGCACAATCTGGCCGAGCACATTCGCGAGCTCGGTTATAACGTAGCCGATCACGGTGATGCAAAGATCGTTCAGCCCGACGACGATACCGACATCAAGAATCCAAAGCATCTTTCCGAGATGCTCGCGTCAAGCGGGAACATCATGGGTGCCCTCGATGAGATACTTAGCACCGGAGCCATTCCGGTGATCCTTGGCGGTGATCATTCCATCGCAATTCCGACGTTTTCGGCGATCTCGGCACATTACCGGCGGAATGACAAAGAAATAGGCCTGATCTGGTTTGACGCTCATGCTGATATCAATACGCCTGAATCGTCGCCTTCCGGAAACATTCACGGAATGCCACTGGCAGTTCTGCTTGGTCACGGCCATGAAGAATTAACCGGTCTAGGTGGAGCATTTCCAAAATTGAATCCGAAGTATCTCGCCCACATCGGAGCCCGCGACATCGATGTCGGTGAGCGTGAACAGGTAGAAAGGCTTGGCCTGCGAAATAATTTCTTTACGATGAGCGACATCGACCGACGCGGGATGAGCGCCTGTGTTGCGGATGCGATCGCGATCGCCTCGCAGGCCCCGGGCGGATTTGCGGTCACATTTGACGTCGATGGGATAGATCCGCGTTTCGCTCCCGGTTCCGGAACGCTGGTCCGAGGCGGTGCAACTTACCGCGAGGCTCACCTGACCCTGGAAATGATAGCCGAGACCGGCCTAATGAGATCTTTTGAGATCGTCGAAGTTAATCCGCTGCTCGATCAAAGCAATATCACCGTTGAATTGGCTTGCGAGCTCATTCTTTCTGCTTTAGGAAAAACGATCTTATGAAGACTCGTGTAGGCATCATTTTTGGCGGGCGTTCGGGTGAACATGAGGTATCCGTCCGTTCCGCCCGAACCGTGATCAAACAGATCGATCCGAATAAATACGAGGTCGTACCGATCGCGATCTCAAAAGATGGCGTTTGGTTAAGCCCGGCAGATTCGCTGGATCTTTTTGATGAGCCAACTCGTGGGAGTTTCATCGAAAGATCCGGCCCGCCTTCGGCAACGCGTTTCTGTCTCTCGGGCGATTCGCAGATCAGGGGTTTGATATCGGTCGAGGGCCATGAAATGCTGGCGCTCGACGTTATTTTCCCAGTGCTGCACGGCACTTTTGGTGAAGATGGGACCATTCAGGGCTTGTTCGAAATGGCCGACCTTCCGTATGTCGGCTGCGGCGTGCTCGCGTCGTCGTGCGGGATGGATAAGGTCTTCATGAAAACACTCTTTCGCGATGCAGATCTGCCGATGTGCAACTACGTCTGGTTTCTGCGTGAGGAATGGGAAAGCAATCGCGAGACAGTCTTGACCCAAGTTGAGGCAAAGCTGGGCTTTCCTGCCTTCGTAAAACCTGCGAATCTCGGTTCGTCCGTCGGCGTCTCAAAAGCGATCGACACAGCTAGCCTTGCCAATGCCATTGACATCGCCGCCCGCTACGACCGGAAGATAATAATCGAAGAAGGTCTGGAAATGCGCGAAATAGAATGTGCTGTTATCGGAAATGATGATCCTGAGGCTAGCCTGCCGGGAGAGTATATCATTCGGGACGAGAGCAAGAAGTTCCTTGACTATACCGAAAAGTATTCGGGAACAGGGAATAATGAGTTCGTCGTTCCTGCTCCAGTTTCCGACGAATTATCCGCGAGGATCCAGAAGATGGCGGTCAAGGCCTTTAAGGCGATCGACGGTTCAGGCCTGGCTCGTGTCGATTTTTTTCTGCGTAACGACAACGGAGCTCTTCTCTTAAACGAGATAAATACTCTTCCCGGCCTTACCGATGCTTCGGGCTTTCCAAAAATGTGGGCCGGCAGCGGCAGATCGTTCACCGAGATCATTGACCGGCTGATCGATCTGGCAATCGAGAGACACAAGGACAAGCAGCGTAATCAAACGCAGCGATAAATATTTTGCTAGCTGGACTTGGGCGCCTTGTATCCTTTGCGCGTCCTGATCGTAAGGTTTGGTCTCTCGACCCGCATTTCGAGGGACCGCCATTTTCCGTCTTTCTTTGTATTGGCGGGATGAAATGCTACCGTGTACTGAGAGCCAAGCTCCTCGACAATCCGCTTGAACGCATCCCGCATCGCAACTCCGCCGGGCGTGGCAACGAATCTGCCACCGGTTTTCTCAGCAAAATTCTTTAAGGCTCCCTGATTTTGCGGCCGACCGCTGCTCCGGTCGTTTGGCGATGACATGTCAACCGTGTAGATCGTCGCGTTAACGGCTGATGCAGCTTGCAGGGCCTTGTCCGAATTTTTCTTACTGATAGTGTCGGCACCGTCAGACAGGACGATGATAGCCCGGCGGCGTTCTTCGCGTTTTGAAAGAACCTCGGCCGCAAGGAATATTGCATCGTTTAACGCAGTCATTCCGTCGGCCTTAAGATCGTAGAAACTATCTCGCAGATCCCGGCTGTTCGAGAAATCCTGAACCATTGTGACCTTCGAGTCAAAATTATAGATCGCCGCGTTATCATCGATGCGCAGTCCGTTTAGAAACTGGATCGCGGCCGAACGGGCGAGGCTGACACGCTGCTCCATACTTCCGGAGGTATCTATCAAAATAACGGCGGCAAAAGGAGTCTCCTCTGAAGAAAAGGAAACTATCTCTTGTTCTACGCCGTCTTCAAAAACCCTGAAAACCTTCTGTGACAACCCACTCACCGCCTTTCCCGCCCCGTCAGTGATGGTTGCATTCATTACGACGATCGATGAGTCAACCGAAATTATCTCATCGTCTTTTTGCGCGAAGACGGAAGTTATGAGAGTCAGTAAAAAGAAAAGAGAGAGCAGTTGTACTCTGAGAGGCCTCATTTATAAAAGCGAGGGAGGACGTAGCTATTTTGATAATTTCAGCAGCCTCGCGATCTTAAGGACCGCGTTAGATGCTTGAATAGCTGCCGCCGAGACCGTAAATCGGGTGGTCTTTCTTAGTTCTTCAAGCAGGTCTTTTGTTGTCGATTTGAACGTTTTGACTACCTCGCCTTTTTCCGGAGCCGAACTGTACGGCAGATCTTTGTCATCATCATCGCCTCCGCCGAGATCACTGCGGATCTTTTTCACCAGTTTTTCGACCGAGTTGAGTTTGTTAAGCTGCATTGGATCGAGACGGCCGGTACTCGCGTATGCCTTTTCGACCTCTTTCGTTAGCCTTAGAGCTTCTTCACCGCGCTCGATCATCTCCGCAAAGTCTTTCTTTTCCTTGTCGATGCGCAGCTTGACAAGCGTCTCTCGAAAGCTTTTTGGCTGATCGGTATTATCGTCTTCGGTTTTGGGAATTATCCGGCTCGCATTATCCGCGCTTTGCGAATATGCGGGTCCGCTCGCGAATAGCAGCGCTGTAAAGAATAGGATCGAGACTAGTATGTTGCTGTTTCTCATCCAAAAATCCTAGGGTTTATCCGGAACTGGGTCGGGCGACTGGCCCGTGACCATTTCCACTAGTTTCGCCAGAAACTCGTCTTCGGCCGCTCCAGAGCTTCTGACGGTTACCCATTCAGAAGTCAGGCCATTTCCGGCTCGGCCTTCAACCTTGGCATTGACCGATACGTTGTTCTGTATACCATCGATCGCCTGTACCTCAATGATCAGAGTGTATTGTGCTCGGGTCCAGGAAGAGTACGAATTCTCCAGAATTCCATATCGGTTCAGCTCATTTTGGGTAATGACCGCACCCTTTGCAAACACGAAAGGCTGCGTTATGATGACGCCATCTTTTGGACGCGACGAAGCTTCGTCTACCACAAGCTTTTTCTCGCGAAGAACGTCAGCCACCATACCTATCAAAACGTCACGCCTCGAAGTCAGTTTGTACGGGTTGGGAAGCTGAGCTCGGACCTGAGTTTTTCCCTTTCCCCAGTCGAAAGCTCGAGTCACATCGTTCCCGCGGGTTGTGACCTTATTGCCTTCTTCCTTGATGGTCTTGGTCTGACTGTCCACGCCCTTCTGGCCAAAGACGGCTACCGAAAAAAGCATGATCGAGATGATCGGGAAAAATCTTTTCATTACACTCCGAAATATAGCAAAAAACGTGGCTTAATCCAATGGCTATGATGTGAGAGCTTTCGACCGCGTTGCATTATTGTCGGAGCCTATCTCCAACGAGCCTTATACCACTCGATCGTCTTCGCGAGGCCTGTTTCGATATCGACGAGCGGCCGCCAGCCAAAGTGGGTGGAGACCTTCTTTGACGATAAATACTGAGCGTCGATCTCATTTTTGATCTTCGTAGCGAGCAGTATTTCAGGCGACAGATCGGCAGATCGGCCCATTAGCTCGACGATCTTGTTGACGAGATCGAGCATCGAGATCGGCTCGCCCGAACCGAAATTGAATGCTTCGCCCGCAGCTTTCTCGATGTTTTCAGCGAGAAGCATGTAACCTGCGACAATGTCGGTCGTATAGATAAAGTCGCGAACCGGCGTGCCGTCAGAGCGAATGATAGGCCGTTCGCCGGCAAGAACGGACAGGATCGTCCCGGGAATGATCCGCGAGAGATTTCCGTCGGCAGGCCCGTAAATATTTGCCGAGCGGGTCGTTGCAACTGGAAGCTCGAATGTCTTGGCATAGGATGTCGTCAGCAGATCGGTACATGCCTTAGAGACATCGTATGGGAAGACCGCGTTGAGCTTGAAGTCTTCGGAGTAGGGAAGTTGGTCATGCGACCCGTACGCTTTGTCACTAGACGCTACAACGATCCTCTTTACGGTCGGGCTCAGCCTGCAGGCTTCGAGCAGTAGGTACGTTCCGCGAATGTTCGATTCGAAAGTGGAGACGGGCGACCGGTTTGCGGCTCCGACTAGTGCCTGAGCGGCGAGATGAAAAACGGCGTCAACATCGTACTCGTTTAGTATGCGAGACATCAGGGGCAGGTCTTCGACCGAGCCGCGAACGACCGTCACTCGGTCGCGTAAACCTAAGAGATCTAGAGAGTTTCGCTGCGTTTCATCACGTTCCAGGCAAACTACGCTCGCACCTTTTTCGACGAGGCCCAAGACAAGATTTGCCCCGACAAAGCCGCTCGCACCAGTAACAAACGCGATCCTATTCTTCCAAAATTCGCTCATTTTCTACCAAACCTTCCACGGCGCTGATCGCTGCCATATCTCTTCAAACTCCAGATTGTCCTTGAACGTGTCCATGCATTTCCAGAACCCTTCGTGCCGAAATGCGAGCATCTGCCCGTCATTGGCGAGTCGTTCAAAGGGCTCTCGCTCGAGTATTGAATCTTCGCCTAGAACGTCAAATATTCGTTGATCAAAGACAAAATAACCGCCGTTTATCCATTCTCTCAAAAGCGGTTTTTCGCGAAAGCGTACGACATGGCCTTCGTCGTCAATATCGACGATGCCGAAATTCGAATACGGATGAACCGTTGTTATCGTCGCGGTTCGGTCGTGTTCCCGATGAAATTGCAGCAGACGGTCGATCTTCACATCAGCCAGACCGTCACCGTAAGTCACGAAAAAGTCTCTCTCGCCGTCGAGCATGCTCTGAACTCGCTTCAGTCTACCACCGGTGTTAGTGTCGAGTCCGGTTTCGACGCATTCGATCGTCCAATCGTGGTCAAGTCGGTCAAAATGATCGCGGATCTCGTCACCTAAATACCCTAAACACAGCACAAACTCAGTTACGCCATAATGAGCAAAAATGCTCATAAGGTGCCAGATTATCGGCTTTCCACCGATCTGCACCAGGGCTTTGGGGACTGAGCGGCCATGCTCACCGAGCCGTGTACCACGTCCGCCGCATAGAATGACAGCTTTCATTTCTTGTCGTTATTTAGCTCCCAGACCTTGGCATACTTAAGGAAAACACCGTACGCCGTCATTCCCGCGATTATCATACCTCGAACACCGTCCCGAAATCCTTGTTTAAGAATGTACGTTCGAATGAAGGCGGCGATAGCTTTACCGAGAATGCCCGCAGAACCTACGGTCTTCCCCGAATTGACCAAATGTTCGGCCGCCAGGCTTGCGTACGAATCGGTCACCCTATGATGCTCGCTCAAATCGCGTTTTGTGTAATGAAGAAGTTCGCCGGAAAGCGTTTCTACCGTTCCATTGACTCGTGCCGTCTGATGCGGTGCGACGCCGTCCCAATAGCTCTTATCCTTACAGTAGAGCCGCATCTGATAGTCGGGGTACCAACCCGAATGCAATATCCAGGCTCCCAAATACTCGGTCTTTCGTTTGATCCGATAGCCCGCTGCCAGTTCCTCGGTGGGAAGCGTTCGCAAACGCTCGATCGACGCTCGAAGTTCAGGGGTTACCCGTTCATCGGCGTCGATCCAGAATATCCAGTCGCCCGAAGTTTGCGAATCAGCAAACTCGTGCTTGTCTTTATAGCCGTTCCATTCACGGTTGAAGATCTTCTCGGTGTATTTCCGGGCGATCTCGACCGTTTTATCCGACGAATCGGAATCTACGATCACGATCTCATCCGCCCAGTCGACCGTTTCGCATACGGCTGCAACGTTGTGTTCCTCATTGCGAACAATGATCTTTGCCGAGATCTTCATCCGGAAGATTTTCGCAGACTTCCGGTGAAAGCGGAAATCTACCTCGGGATCGGAACCGGCGAATTGACCGTGATGTTGTTCGCACGGAACACCGTCGATGTCACACGCTGGATATCGGCAATGGCTTTGTTATGGTCAGTTTCGGCACGAATCTCGGCATTTCGTGCATTCGTTAGAGCGTTTTCGCGTTGGAAAAGTAAGAAGGTCGTAGAGCGACCGGCATCAAAGAGCTTTCGTTCGCCTTCCAGCTGGATCTCGGCGTTTTCGCGAGCCCGGCGAGCCGTAAAGACTCGCTGTCGTGTAGTTTCGACCGCTTGCACGGCGTTTCGAACCTCAACGATAACTGCCTGTTCCTGGCCGCGAGTCTGTGCCTGAAGTCTATTTTCGGTGATCAGTGCTCCTTCGAGATCTGCCTTCGCAGTGCGGTTTCTCAGTGGGAACGAGATCGTGACACCTACCGAGAAGTTCGGCGAGTCTGTCCGAAACTGATTAGCAAGCGAGCGGCCAAATCCGCCAAAAAGGTAACCAGGCGACGCCGGGATCACAACGCTTGGATTGGTGATCAACGGAAGTCCCAGCGATGCACGGGTTGAGTTTAATCCGTTGAGCAGCAGCAGTTCGCCCTGCGAAGTGATCAGATTCGTCGTCACGGTCGAGCTACTTCCGCTACGCGCTAGTCCGTCGAGCGAGAACGTGGTGTTTAGATCGATCTGTGGCTTCGTCTGATTTCGAAAGTATTTTATATCCTCATCGTTGATGTCCCGCTGGAGTTTTAGGCGACGTAGTTCGAAGCGATTGTCCATCGCATCTTTCATCGCTTCATCGAGACTCGGCGGTCCGGGCGTTATTACGGGACTGTCCGTCGGCACCAGCGACTGAGACCAATCGGGTGAGCTTGGGTCTTTTAGCATCAGCTGCTTCAGAGCATTTTCAGAGCTCGCGACCGTCTGCGTGGCAAGTAACAGTTCACCTTCGCGGTTTGCAAGTTCTGTTGCGATCTCGGCTTTGGCGAGCGGGGCAGCAGCCCCAGCTTCGATCCTCGCTTCGACCTGGCGCAAATTTTCGCGGGCGAGATTTACGTTGGCGACCTGGTTTTGTTGATTTCTAAGAGCGAAAACGAAATCCCAATAAGCACGCTGTACTGCAGTGATCGTCTCCGTAGCCCGGAGCCGAAAGTCTGCATCGGTCTGCTCAAGTCGTTTTCTTGCGATCGTCACCTGACGCCGCGTGTTGTCGATACGAAAATTCCGGGCGAGCGGCTGGATGTACTGAATCCCGAAAGATGACGAATATATCGCACTTCCGCTGCTAGAAAGAGATCCGGAACTCACCTGAGCCTGGGCAAAGGCGTTCTCCGTTCGCTGGTTATTAAAGAAGACTTGATAGTTTCCCCCGCCCCGTTCGAGGTTCTTTGAGAAGCTCGAATTCACACGGAAATCATTTGTCGCCGACGATCCGGTCGTCGAATTTCTCGAGTAGTTGGGATTGATCGAAAACACCGGGTCATAGATACCGAGAATCGATCGGACCTGCGTTTCCTGAAAGCGAACGTCATCTCGAGAAACCTCGATATCGTTATTACTCTCGAGTGATCTGCGGATCGCCTCATTGAGTGTCAACGTTAGGGTTTGGGCCGACTGTACGCCGATGCGCGAAAGCTTCGGCGGCTCGGTCTTCGTGTTCAGGGCTTTCGCCACTTCAGTATCAGGCTTCTCAAGGACCTTGGTTGACTGAGGTTCCTGAGTTATCTTTGCTACCTGCGTTACTTCCTGCGGCGCAGCCAGAGCCGCAACCGCCGAACCAGCGACGATCAGGGCGAAAGTTGTAAGAAAGCGAAATCGCAAAAATGGCATTATAAAGGGCTCCGACGTAAGTACCTGATTTTATTAGTTATTGAGAAAAACTCAAATCCATACTACGACTTTCAAAATGGCTTTGTTTCAACTATCTGCGACTGAGGTCACGCGCTCCGATTCATTGTGTTATCAATATTTTTGGATTATTCTGTAGAAACTTCATACAAGCATTTATTCGGAGGAAATTATTTAACTATGGCTATAAAAGTAGGCATAAATGGATTTGGACGCATTGGCCGGGCGGTAGTTCGAACCTGGCTAAACGATGATGATTTTGATCTCGTCGCTGTAAACGATCTTACTGACACAAAAACACTCGCTCATCTGCTCAAATACGACTCGGTAATGGGCAATCTCACTAATGATATTTCTGCCGATGGTGACACCATCAACGTTGACGGAGACAGTTTCAAAGTATTTTCCGAAAAAGACCCTTCGCTTATTCCATGGGAAGAGGTCGGTGCCGAGATCGTTATCGAGTCAACGGGCCGCTTTACTAAGGCGGAAGATGCCAGCAAACATTTGCGGGGCAGCGTAAAAAAGGTGATCATCTCCGCTCCGGCGAAAGGTGAGGACGTGACGGTCGTACTCGGCGTCAACGAGAATATGTATGATCCCGCAAATCATACGATCATCTCGAACGCCTCGTGTACGACGAACTGTCTTGCTCCGGTCGCCAAGGTCATTCATGAGAACTTCGTGATCAAGAATGCGCTCATGAATACAATTCATAGTTATACAAATGATCAGCAGCTGCTCGACCTGCCGCACAAAGATCTGCGACGTGCTCGGGCCGCGGCTCTTTCGATGATACCTACGTCGACAGGTGCGGCGAAGGCAGTGGCTCTTGTCATTCCGGAGCTGAAAGGCAAATTTGACGGCATTTCGGTCCGGGTACCGACCCCAAACGTCTCGCTCGTCGACGTCGTAATGAATGTCGAAAAAGCGACTTCCGCCGAGGAGGTGAACGAGGTACTCAAGAAAGCTGCCGGCGGGGCTCTGAAAGGTATTCTTGCGGTTTCTGAGGAGCCTCTCGTTTCGATCGATTTTAAGGGTAACTCACATTCATCGATAGTCGATGCCGAGAACACCAAGGTTATCGACGGCACTTGCATCAAGATACTCTCGTGGTATGACAATGAGTGGGGATATTCCTGCCGCGTTCGCGATCTCGTAAAATACGTGGCTAACAAGGGGCTTTAAGCGGCTTCGAGCCGCCTAACAAAGGAGGATAAATGAGAACATTCAGGTCTATCTTTATTATTTTTGCGGTTGCAGTATCTTTTGTTTTAGTCGCGGTCGAGCGTTCCGCTGCTCAGGCCTGGGGCGAAGGCCCGGTTGTGGTTTACGATCAGCAAAATGGCGGCGGCAGAAGCCAGTCATTCTCGATCGGAGAATTCCAGAATAACCGTGGCCAGCTCGGGTCACTCAGAAACGATTCGGCGGCGTCAGTTCATGTTGCCGATGGTTACCGCGTCAGATTCTGTGAAAATGAGGGCCGAAACGGCACTGGCCGGTGCGAGGAATTCGGGCCCGGCTATCATAACCTTCGCTATCAACGGATGGCATCGTACATTCGAGTCTGGACCATTGGCGGCGGATGGGGCGGCGGCTCAGTTGGCGGCCGTGGAGTTACGGTTTACGACGATCGCGATTTTCGGGGACGTTCGCAGACCTTTGGTCCTGGGCGTTACCTTAACAATACCGGCTCTCTTGGAGCGATCCGCAACGATGAAGCTTCGTCCGTGATCGTCGAGCGAGGTTTCCGTGTTCGTTTTTGTGAAAGTGAAGGCACGGGCAACGGTGGTGGCCAGTGTGAAGAACTAGGCGAAGGCCGTCACAATCTTCGCCTGAATGACGAAGCGTCGTATATCGAGGTCCGTCGTGAAGGCGGTTGGGGCGGCGGCGGATGGGGCGGCGGCAACTCCGGCGGAGGCTCAGGCAACATGGTCATCGTTTATTCCGAACGAGATCAGCGAGGAGACGAACAATCGTTCGGCGTCGGAACCTTCCGTAATGATCAGCGCGGCCTCGGCAACATCAAGAATGATGACGCAACCTCGATCTACGTGCCGCGCGGCTATCGTGTCCGTATTTGCGACAACGATGGAAGTTCACGCGGCAGCGGCCAGTGCGAAGAGTACGGCCCCGGCTCGCGTAATCTTCGTTACAACGACAGAATGTCCTACATCCGGGTTTGGAGAACGATCTTCTAATGTCAAAAAACTCGCTCAATCTCAGTCTTATCGCCCTTGTTCTTGTGGTACTTGGTTGTTCGTGTCCGAACCGACTTCGAGAATTGACCGAAGATCGTTCGACACCGGCTCCGAGAAGTACGCCGGGCTCAACGCCGGCTTCGACGCCAGTAACATCCAAGGGCGACTACTCGCTTTCGCTCGAGAAGTACAACAAGATCAAGGTTGGTATGCCGCGGGCCGAGGTTGAAAACACTCTCGGCGGCAAAGGCACAGAGATCAGCAGTTCGGTCGGCGGCGGAGTCAAATTTTCGGTAAATAAATGGGAGGGCGAACGCTTTCAGTCAATCATTCTCTCGTTTCGAAACGATAAGGTGATGTCAAAATCACAAGTTGGTTTAAAGTAGAACGCAAGACTTGCAACCACGAAATTGAACGAATGGACACGAACAGGTAACGTTTCGTGGTTTTTTCGTGAAGTTTCGTGGTTTTTATTAAACATAACCTTGATTAAGTTTTAAGATGAACAAGAAAACAATAAAAGACGTCGAGATCGGCGGTAAACGGGTTTTTATCCGTGTAGATTTTAACGTTCCGATAAAAGGCGGTGAGATACTTGACGATACGCGGATCCTAGGAGCTCTGCCGACAATTCGTTATGCGGTCGAGAAGGGAGCCAAGGTCATACTCGCATCCCATCTCGGGCGTCCACTAAAGGATAAAAAGAAAGCGGAAGAGAAGGGACAACCGTACGACGCCTCAAAATATTCGCTACAGCCCGTCTACGATCATCTTCTTAAGACCGGTGGTTTTAAGATAGCTTTCGCAGAAGACTGTATAGGCGAAGCAGCATCGGATAAGGCTGCGGAACTGAACGATGGCGAGGTACTTCTTTTAGAAAATCTTCGACTGCACGCAGGCGAGGAGAAAAACGATCCAGAATTTGCCAAACAGCTCGCGAGTCTCGCCGATGTTTACGTCAACGACGCTTTTGGCACAGCACATCGTGCCCACGCATCGACCGAGGGGATCACCCACTACATCGATCATTGTGTTGCGGGCTTGCTAATGGAAAAAGAACTTAACTTTCTCGGCAAGGCTCTTAACGCCCCGGACCGCCCATTTGTGGCAATACTCGGCGGTGCAAAGGTTTCGGATAAGATACCGGTGATTGAATCCCTGATCAAAAGAAATGTCGATAAATTACTTATCGGTGGTGCGATGGCGTATACATTTTTCAAAGCACAAGGCTTTACGATAGGGAGGTCGCTCGTCGAAGACGATATGATGTCTAAGGCCTTGGAGATCGAGCAGATGGCAAAGGACGCGGGCGTGGAATTGCTGCTGCCGACCGATCATCAGGTCGTAGATTCGTTCGATCCGCTAAATTCTCGAAAGACGATCCCGATAGATTTCACAAACGCAGGCCTGGTAGGGCTGGACATCGGAGTTGAAACTGCGGCGATATTTGAAAAGGCTCTCGAGGGTGCGAAGACGATCGTCTGGAACGGCCCGATGGGCATGTTTGAAGAAAAGCCTTTCGATGAGGGCACCGTTGCAATAGCCAAAGCCGTAGCTGCGGCGACGGATGCTGGGGCGACATCGATCGTCGGTGGCGGTGACTCAGTATCGGCTGTAAATCAAGCGGGCGTGCAGGATCGTATCAGCCATATTTCTACCGGAGGCGGTGCAACGCTTGAATTTTTAGCCGGCGACGAACTGCCCGGTGTCGCAGCACTAGACGACCGATAAGCTCACAAAATGAAAAAGACGGTCACCGAAATAAAGGACATAGTTCTGATCGTCATCGCGATATTTTGCGCGGGGTTCGGCTTGAAGGGGTTTCTGCTCTCCAGCCGCTTTATCGATGGCGGCGTGACGGGTGTTTCGATGCTCCTTTCCGAAATTCTCGGTTTGCCTCTTGCTGTGTTGATCTTTGCGATCAACGTACCGTTTATAGCCATCGGCTACCGGCAGATCGGAAAAAAATTCGCTGCTAAGAGTGCTTTGGCGATCACTGGGCTCGCACTCTGCCTGTTTTTTGTCTCATTTCCAGACGTCACTCCAGACAAACTCCTTACCGCAATTTTTGGCGGACTCTTTATCGGAGCAGGAATAGGCCTCGCCATTCGAAGCGGAGCTGTTCTGGACGGAACGGAGATCGCGGCGCTGCTGATCAGCCGCAAAAGCCACCTCCTGCGAGTCGGCGACATCATTTTGATCCTAAACGTTTTCATCTTCATTGCGGCCGCCTTCTTTCTGGGACCTGAGTCCGCGATGTATTCCATCCTTACCTACGTTGCGGCCTCGAAGACGATCGAGTTTATCCTTCACGGCGTGGAAGAGTACACGGCGATAATGATCATTTCTACCAAGAGCGAGAACATAAAGCAGGCGATAATCAATCGGTTAAAACGCGGCGTAACAGTCTTCAGAGGCCAGGGGGGAATGGGAAGCACCGGCGTCAGCGATGAAGATAGAGAGATACTTTACTGTGTCGTCACCCGCCTTGAGATCGGGGCCGTTAAATCGGTCGTTATCGATATCGACGACCAGGCCTTCATAACGCAGCACACGCTATCTGACGTACAGGGCGGGCTGCTAAAACGGAAAGTGATGCACTAATTACGGGTGTGTCTCGCAACTTGAGCCCTTAACGACCTGCTCGACCGTAATGCGGCAACGGCGATCTCTCCGACTCGTGTAGAACTTGAAGCAAACCTCAGAATATTTGAATATCGAAGGCGCTTCGCGAACTTGCGGCCGTATACCTCAAGATACTCTTCCCGTAGAGCTGATAGGTCGGCGATATTGTCAGGAATGACGGAGGCCGCGACGCGGGAGCTTTCGAGAGCCATCAGCATTCCGCTACCCGTAAACGGATCGATAAACGATGCCGCATCGCCGATCGAGATCAGTCCCTCGACGGGTGCAGGTTCCACCGTTCCAAAGCGGTCGATCGCAACAGCCAGCCACGGTTCGACAGCCCGGGCATTTCTAAGGGTCTGAGCGGCTCTCGGATTCCTCATAACTATCTCCCGCATTAGCAGTTCAGGATCGTTGCCTGTCGCGCGAACTTTATCCGACGCGACGACGAAGCAAAGATTGAACCTGTCGCCCACGGAATTTAGCCCGCCATAGCCCCCGGGATATGAGTAGATCTCACAAGCCCCGTCATCAGGCTCAGCCCCCGCTAGATGGGTCTTGAATGCAGTCAATGTTGGCCGAGACTTAACGAGAGGCATAACCATTCTGACTAATTGGCGGGAGCGGCCGGTACCATCGATAGTTAACCGCGCGTTGATCTCAGACCTATTTCCATTCGCATCGGTCACTTCCACACCCATTACCTTCTTACCATTCACGATCACCCTGCTCGCGGTGGTCTCGCGCAGAACCTCGGCTCCGGCCTGGTGTGCCCGCTCAAACAGCAGCTCGTCCATCCGGGAACGGCTGAGGCCGATCGCAGAACTCTCCCCGTTACTGAATACGTCGCTCCTGATACTGACCGAACGGCCGGAGTATGAATAGAAAACCGTTTCCCGAAGCTCTGCCCTGCACGCCGATTCTATAGTTGCGGTAAGGCCAAGCTCGGCGAAATGTTCGACGCATTCCGGCGAGACAAACTCACCGCACAGTTTGTGACGCGGAAACTTCTTTTGCTCGGTAAGCGCGACCTTTAGCCCCGCCCCTGCCAGACGTATAGCGAGCGAAGATCCGGCCGGGCCCGCTCCCGCTATTAAAACATCGTAAGTAGTCTTAGCATTCCTCATTTCTTTCCGCTAAGGATCAGCCTGAAAAGAGCAGATCTCTCGACCTTTACATCACGAAGACCGGCTTTTTTACCGATCTCTATCAATTCGTTGTCAGTATAGGAACGCAGTATCGAGAGCGAGCCGTCTTCGCGTGTAAGTTTCTGGAAAAGAAAGAAAGCAAGCAGGCGATAGCCAAAATAGGCTGCTACGCTTCGTCTAAGGTCGAATACAAAAACTTCATGCCTCGAAACTCGCATCATTTCACGCAAAACCTTAACCGCAACGTCACTTGAGAGATGATGAAATACTAGCGAACTGACAGCGTGATCGAATGAATCATCGGCGAAGGGCAGTTCAACGCCGGTGCAAATGAGCGGTGTAAAACCTCGTTCCGAGATAGTGCGGGCGGCTTCGAATTCTATGTCCGCTCCACAAAGAAGTTGGGCGTTCTGCACAGATAACTCGCGAAGGGTATTGAGTAGTTCTCCCGATCCTGCCCCAACGTCCAATATCGCCGTGGTTGTCGTGACCTTATCAGCGAGTGTCCGCCGAAGTGCTCGTGTTTCGCCGAACCAGCAATGGATGAACACCATTTCCCGCTGCCACCGGGCGTATTCGGCGGGAGTGTAGTCGCCGGTATCGATCCGTTCGAGCTTTTCAGTTCTGGTCCTAAATCGCTCAAACATTTGCATACCGCTTCAGCACAAGGGCGCTGTTTTTCGAACCGAAACCGATGCAGTTGCACAGCGCGGCATTTATCTCAGCCTTTCGTCCCGGCACCGGCGAATAGTCAAGGTCACACTCGGGATCGGGATCGTCAAGATTGATCGTTGGCGCGATAATTTCTGTATCGAAGGCGAAAAGTGTTGCGAGAAGCCCAGCTGCACCGCTCGCCCCCTGCGGATGGCCGACCTGTGATTTCGTTGCCGACATTGGTATCTCGTACGCCCGATCGCCAAGTGCGATCTTCACGGCCTTTGTTTCAATGCGGTCGTTTAGCTGAGTCGATGTCCCGTGCAGATTGACATAATCGATCTCGCCAGATTCCATCGCCGCATCTTCCAGAGCGAGGGACATCGCCCTCGCGGGTTCGATCCCGCTGTCGTCGAGCCGCACGCGGTGATACGCATCGCAAGTCGAACCGTATCCAGCGATCTCCGCATAGACCTTCGCTCCTCGAGCCTGTGCCGATTCCAGGGATTCGAGAACAAATAAATAGGAACCTTCAGCTAAAACGATACCCGAACGATCTTTATCAAACGGTCGTGATGCGCGGGGAGGTTCGTCATTCCACTGCCGGGTAAGTACGGTCATCAGGTTAAATCCGGCGAAGATACCAGGAGCGAGCGGAGCGTCTACACCGCCTGCGATCATAATGTCCTGCCGCCCGAGAGCAACATGCTCAGCCGCGTAGAAAATTGCGTCCGTTGAGCTCGTGCACCCTGTCGAAACGACGTGCGAAAGCCCACGCAGACCGAACGCCATCGATATCTCAGACGACAAGCCGCCGTGCGTCGAGGCCGGAATTATGTATACGCTTGCGTGGGTTTTTGGGCCGAGGTAGAAGTATTCGTAATGCTTCTCGGCAAACGCCAACCCGCCGCCGCCCGTCCCGATCTGTACGCCGATTCGCCTCCGCTCTTCCAGATCCAAGGTGGTGACATCAATCCCCGCATCCTTTACCGCTTGTTTTGCTGCGGCTAATGCTAGCGGCACGGTACGTGGAACGTGTTTTCGATCTTTTGGGTCTAGCTCGGCCTGCCAATCAAAATAAGCAACCTCAGCGGCGATCTTGACCGGCGAATTAGAAACATCGAAGCTTTCGATGCGACGAACTCCGCTCGTGCCATCGGCGAACGAGTTCCAGACAGCATCGCGTCCGACACCTATCGGCGAAACGCATCCGATACCGGTAATGACTACGCGACGTGGCCGTGAATAATTTGCGAGCATAGATTAACCCCTTGTTGTTGCTTTGAGAATATCACCGCCGAGAAATATTCCCTATGGCTTCGCATCGTGCGTCATCTTTTGATAACTTAAACTTTCAATTCTGATCAGGCACCTATGAGAAAACGCGTAATCGCCGGAAACTGGAAGATGTATAAGCTGCTGGCCCAGGCTGTTGACACGGCCCTTGAGCTAAAGCCGCTGGTCGCTAACGCGAATCACTGCGAAGTGATCGTAGCTCCGGTATTCACGGCGCTCAAGACGGTTTCTGACCGGCTCGAGGGTTCGAATATTAAGGTCGCTGCACAAAACTGTGCGGCTCAGAACGATTTTGGGGCCCACACGGGCGAGATCGCTCCGATAATGCTGAAGGACGTCGGTTGTTCGTACGTTATAATTGGACACTCCGAACGTCGCCAGTTTTACGGCGAGACTGATGCGTCGGTCAATCAAAAGACAAAAGCAGCACTCGCGGCAGGCTTAGCGGCGATCGTTTGTGTAGGCGAAATGCTGGCTGAAAGGGAAGCCGGTAATGCCGAAGCTGTCGTGCAGGCCCAGCTTAAAAGCGGGCTCGAAGGTTTGACAGTCGCTGACATGGAACGTATCATAATCGCTTACGAGCCTGTTTGGGCAATTGGTACGGGTAAAACCGCCTCGCCCGAACAGGCTCAAGATATGCACGTGGCGGTGCGAAAAACGGTCGCCTCAATGCATGGAAGGGATATTGCTGATCGCGTTCGAATCCTCTATGGCGGTTCGGTAAAACCTGACAATATAGCGTCGATCATGGCTCAGCCGGATGTCGACGGTGCGTTGGTCGGGGGAGCGAGTCTCGAGGCGGAAAGCTTCGCTCGCATTGTAAATTTTGACAGATAGTAAAAGTCATCCTTGGTGACCACTATCCCAAGCTAATAATGGTTTACGTTTTGTACGCACTTTTCTTTCTTTCGTGTCTCGTCCTGGTCGCGGCGGTCTTGCTGCAGCCAGGTAAAACGGACGCGGGTGCTCTTTTCACGAGCAATGTTTCCAGCTCGGCAATGGCACCGCGTGGAACCGCAACGGTCCTTTCGAAGATCACGATCGTTGCAGCGACAACATTCATGGTCTCGGCGCTGTTGCTGGCGATGCCCGCACTGACCGGGAACGTCTCTGTACTGTCGAGCAACCCTGAAGCTCCAGTCGAAACCCCGGTTGCTAACACGGATGTTAACGCCAATGTCGCTCCGGCTGATGCAAATACGAACGCGGCCCCCGCAGCAGATGCAAATTCAAACGCTAACACTGCTCCTGCCGCAAATGCTCCTGCTGCTAATGCCAATTCCAATGCAGCACCAGCGGGGAACTCAGCAACGGCAGTTCTTCCTCCAGCGGCACCGGCGGCAAATAAGTAGTTTTTTGAAAAGTAAGCTCAGGTGGCGTAATTGGTAGCCGCGCACGTTTGAGGGGCGTGTGGAGCAATCCGTGGGGGTTCGAGTCCCCCCCTGAGCACCATATTAGAAAAGAAGCTGTCCGATAAGGACGGCTTCTTTTTCCTTGAAGATGAGAATCTCGCTCGCTCTATCCGGTAGCAAGCAAGCTACTTGGCCTCCAGTCTATTTTTCGACGATCATCGTGCCAGTTCCCTGATCCGTAAACACTTCCGCAAGCGTCGCGTTGCGGGTTGTTCCGCTCACGATATGAGCAGACTTCACGCCGCGACTGAGGAGGTTGATCAGGCTCTCGAGTTTTGGGATCATGCCGCCAGTCGCACGCCCCGAGGCGATCATGTGGCGAGCGTCATCGACGGTGATGCGGGAAAGTTTCGTGTCTTCGTCGCCTGCATTAAGGTAGATACCGTTTACATCAGAGAGCAAGATCAATTTTTCGGCGCCAAGGCTTGCAGCGATCTCCGATGCTATGGTGTCTGCATTGATGTTGAATATCTTACCTTCATTGTCTGCTCCAAGCGAGGAGATGATCGGAAGATAGCCGCTATCGAGCAGAGTATTGATCAACCTTGCGTCCACCTCAACCACATCGCCAACGTGACCAAAATCTATCGTCTCTGTTTCCCCGGTTTCTTTGTTCAGGACATCTCTCGGCGGACGCTTTATCGCTTTTACAACACCGCCATCAACGCCCGATAGACCGACAGCTCTTATTCCACGTCGCCGAAATTGAGCCAGTATCTCGGTATTGATCTTCCCGCGAAAGATCATCTTTGCAAGGTCAAGCGTGTCGTCATCGGTCACCCGACGGCCCTCAATTACGGTTTGCACGACCCCGAGTTTTCTCGCGAGTTCGGTTAACTGCTTGCCTCCGCCGTGAATGACGCAGACCCGAATCCCAACTTCGTGTAACAGCGCGAGTTCTTCAGCAAGTGATGCGAGGTTTTCCCGGTCCTCGGTCACCTTACCCGAGAATTTAACGACAAACGTCTTGCCCTGAAATCGTTGTATGTAGGGAAGAGCCTCGCGAAGCAGATCTAATTTTTCCTGATCCATAAGCTTTCGTAATTTAGCAGTTTTTGACGCAAACCGCTATTTCGAGCACTGCAAGTATCAACTTTGCGAACTCTGCTTCCTTGTCGGCTTTGCGGGAACTTGTTCACCTCCCACAAAGCCACCAAGACGCAAGGTAGCCGCAAAGAAATCAGATTGAAATTGAAATCCTACAATAATGTATGCTTATGTATTCGATAACATTATTACTTGGATTTATGAAATCTCCATGCTATAAGGTTATTATCGAGAGATCGATTCGTGGAAAATGAAGCTTAGACCAGCCAAAATTATTACCTTTATTTAATGCTCGAAAGCGACCTGACTTTCACCGATGACTTTGGCTTATACGATCCGCAATTTGAACACGACTCTTGCGGCGTAGGCCTAATTGCGGATATACACGGCCGCAAATCCCACCAAATTGTAAAAGATTGCCTCAGCATCCTTTGCCGCATGGAACATCGCGGAGCCCGCGGTGCCGAAGAAAACACTGGCGATGGCGCCGGAATCCTTACCCAAATTCCACATAAATTCTTCGCTGACGAATGCTCTCGTCTCGGCATCGTTTTGCCTCATCCGGGCGACTACGCCGTCGGAATGTTCTTCATGCCTCAGGATGAGGAAAAGCGGACGCTATGCCAGAACATCCTTCTCAAGACGATCGAGGAAGAAGGCCAGCGATTCATCGGTTGGCGTGATGTACCGACTGACAACTCAACGCTCGGCGAAACCGCAAAGGGTTCGCAGCCGTTCATCCGTCAGATCTTTATCGGGAAAGGCGACGGCATCTCCGATAATGCCCATTTCGAACGCAAACTCTTCGTCATTCGCCGTTGGGCGAAAGAGTTGATAACTCGCGCAGAAAGAGATCTGGCTGAGCGGTTCTACGCGGCAAGCTTTTCTTCGAAGACCATCGTTTACAAAGGGATGCTGACGACCGAGCAAGTCCGCGAATTTTATCCCGATCTGCTTGATGAACGCTTTGAAAGCGGTTTGGCACTTGTTCATTCGCGTTTCAGCACGAATACTCTACCGAACTGGAACCGTGCGCAGCCGCTGCGTTACATCGCTCACAATGGTGAAATAAACACGCTTCGCGGCAATGTTAATTGGATGCACGCCCGCGAAAAGCGAATGCGTTCGACGCTGTTTGGCGACGATCTGGCTAAGGTTTTGCATGTTGTGGATGACGACACGAGCGATTCCGGAGCGTTCGATAATTCGCTCGAGATGTTCACGCTCGCGGGCCGCGAATTGCCGCACGCGATCATGATGATGATCCCGGAACCGATGTTCGACGGCGACCGGATGAGCGATGAAAAACGGGCGTTTTATGAGTTTCATTCCTGCCTCATAGAACCGTGGGACGGGCCGGCGTCGATCACCTTCACCGACGGCGAGATCATCGGCGGTGTGCTTGATCGAAACGGCCTGCGGCCTTCGCGTTATTGCGTGACGAAACACGGCCTGGTAGTGATGGCGTCGGAAACGGGCGTGCTTGAGATCGATCAGGCTGAGATCGTGAAAAAGGGCCGCCTTCAACCCGGGAAAATGTTCCTGATCGACACGCGAGCTGGCCGCATCGTCGATGACGAAGAGATCAAACATAAGGTCGCGGTCGCCCAGCCCTATCGTCAATGGCTCGACGATAACCTGATAAGCATAAACGACATACCGCATCCGCCGTTCGTTCACGAACCTGATCACGAGACGGTTTTGGCTCGTCAGAGGGCGTTTGGGTACACGGACGAAGAACTTCGGATATTGCTGGCTCCAATGTTTGAAAAGGGCGAGGAAGCGATCGGATCGATGGGCAACGACACGCCTTTAGCCGTGCTGTCCAAAAAGCCGCAGTTGATCTATAACTATTTCAAACAGCTCTTCGCTCAGGTCACCAACCCGCCGATCGACGCCATTCGCGAGGAGATCGTCACATCGACCGACACCACGATCGGCCCCGAGGATAACCTGCTCGAACCGGTTCCAGCGTGTGCGAGGCAGATCAAGCTCAATTCTTTCATTCTCAACAACGTCGAGCTCGAAAAACTACGGCTGCTTGGCGAATCTGAGAGCGAATTCGGCAAGTTCGGCTTCAAATCGATCACGCTCCCAATGCTTTTCGACCGCGAACACGGAGCCCAAGGCCTCGAATGGGCTCTCGACGGACTGTGCCATCTCGCGAGCAAAGCGATCGAAGACGGCTATGACATCCTGATCCTCTCCGACCGCCAGATGAGCGAATACCGAGTGCCGATCCCGGCATTGCTCGCCGTTTCCGCCGTTCATCACCACCTGATCCGCGAAGGCACGCGGACGCATTGCGGCTTCGTCCTCGAAAGCGGCGAACCGCGCGAGGTGCATCATTTTGCATTGCTCCTCGGCTATGGTGCCACGGCGATAAATCCATATCTGGCGTTCGAAACCATCCGCGACCAGATCCTCAATCGCGAGCTTGAGATCGATGAAGCGAAAGCGGAAAAGAACTACACGAAAGCCGTGAATAAGGGCGTTGTTAAGATCCTGTCAAAGATGGGTATTTCAACGATTCAAAGCTACCTCGGGGCACAGGTTTTTGAAATTCTCGGGCTCGAAAAGAGCTTCGTCAAACGATATTTTACTCGCACACCAACGCGGATCGGCGGCATCGGCATTGATGAGATCGCGGCCGCATCGCTCGAAAGGCATGATCGTGCATTCTTCCCCGACGCCAACGGCAAAAACCTCGAACCCGGCGGGAACTATCAATGGCGAGCTGCTGGCGAAGCTCACCGCTACAGCCCGCAGTCGATCCATTTGCTGCAAAAGGCTTGTCGAACGGGCGATTTCTCACTTTTCCGGCAATACAGCGAATTGCTCAACGATCAAACGAAGCAGCAAGGAACTCTGCGCGGGCTTTTGAAGTTCAAGACCGCGACTAACGCGATCCCGATCCACGAGGTCGAACCGGTCGAAGAAATCCTAAAACGCTTCAAAACCGGAGCGATGTCGTACGGCTCGATCAGTGCCGAGGCTCACGAATCGCTCGCCATCGCCATGAACCGCATCGGCGGCCGCAGTAACACCGGCGAAGGCGGCGAGGATGAGGATCGTTACACGCCCGCCGAAACTGGCGACAACAAGATCAGCAAGATCAAACAGGTCGCGTCCGGCCGCTTTGGTGTCACGAGCCACTATCTCGTCAATGCCGAAGAGCTACAGATCAAGATCGCCCAGGGAGCAAAACCCGGCGAAGGCGGCCAGCTTCCTGGCAACAAAGTCTATCCGTGGATCGCAAAAACGCGACACTCGACACCAGGCGTTGGATTGATCTCGCCGCCGCCGCACCACGATATTTACTCGATCGAAGATCTGTCGCAGCTCATCTTCGACCTAAAGAACGCCAATGAAAGGGCACGGATCAGCGTAAAACTCGTATCCGAAGCCGGAGTCGGAACCGTTGCCGCCGGAGTTGCAAAAGCAAAAGCCGAAGTCATTCTCATCAGCGGCCACGACGGTGGAACCGGTGCAGCGGCACAGACGAGCATCAAGCACGCGGGTGTGCCGTGGGAATTGGGCCTGGCGGAGACGCATCAGACTTTGTTGCGAAACAAACTTCGAGGCCGCGTTCGGCTCGAAACCGATGGACAGTTGATGACCGGACGCGATGTCGTCATCGCCGCCTTACTAGGTGCCGAAGAATATGGCTTCTCGACCGCTCCGCTCGTCACGCTCGGCTGCGTGTTGATGCGCGTTTGTCATCTCAATACTTGCCCGGTCGGTGTCGCGACGCAGGATCCGCGACTGCGGGCCAAGTTCTCCGGCGACCCGCAATACGTAGTCAATTTCATGCAGTTCATCGCCGAAGAAATGCGGGGACTGATGGCAGAACTTGGCTTCCGCACTATCAACGAAATGGTCGGCCGCGTCGATGCTCTAGAGGAAACGGAAGGAAGCGGACTCGATCTTTCAAAGATCTTGTTCACACCAGAAATATCTGCGGACACGCCGCATTTTCAGGAGACTCAGCAGGACTTTGGGCTTGAGAATACGCTGGATAAACGTGAATTGCTCGAAATCTGCCTTCCCGCACTGATGCACGATGCCAAGGTCGAAGCGAGCCTAAGAATCGAAAACACTGATCGAGCTGTTGGAACGATAGTCGGCAGCCATATCTCGCGAAAGTTTGGCGCGAAAGGCCTGCCCGACGATACGATAAAGCTTCATTTTACTGGCTCAGCCGGACAAAGTTTTGGAGCGTTTGTACCCCACGGGATGACGCTGACGCTCGAAGGCGACTCGAACGATTACATCGGCAAAGGCCTTTCGGGCGGGAAGATCGTCGTGTTTCCGTCAAAGGCCGCGACCTTTGCACCTGAGGACAACATCATCATCGGCAACACTGCATTTTACGGCGCGACTAGCGGTTCGGCTTATATTTCCGGAGTTAGCGGCGAGCGTTTTGCGGTTCGAAACAGCGGTGTCGATCTCGTCATCGAGGGCGTCGGCGACCACGCCTGCGAATACATGACAGGCGGAACCGTCGTCATTCTCGGCCAGACGGGAAAGAATTTTGCGGCGGGGATGTCGGGCGGTATTGCCTATGTTTTTGACGAATCCGGCGAGTTTCCAGATCTGTGCAACAAGCAAATGGTCGAGTTGAAGGTGATCGAGGATGCGGACGAGATCGAGTTTGTAAAAGACCAGGTCTTCCGCCACATCGAGCTGACCGGCAGCTCGCTTGCAACGGCGATACTGCTGGATTGGGAAAACAGCTTGCCAAAGTTCGTTCGGGTTATTCCGACCGATTACCGTGTGGTCCTTGATGCACAAAAACGCATGATCGCGCATGGTTTATCGAAAGAGGACGCCGAACTCGCGACGTTCGAGGAGGTGTCGGCGTAATGGGTAAAGTGACCGGATTTCTCGAATATTCCCGCACGCTGCCGATCCTCGGTGATGCTCGCTCGCGTATCGGGAACTGGGCCGAATTCCACGATCATCTTTCCGATATCGAACTGCAAAACCAGGGTGCTCGGTGCATGAATTGCGGCATTCCGTTTTGTCACACCGGCACGATGATGAACGGTGCGACGATCGGTTGCCCGCTGCACAATCTGATCCCCGAATGGAACGACCTCGTCTATCGCGGCAAATGGCGAGAGGCATACGAGCGGCTCGCTCTGACGAATAATTTCCCGGAATTCACCGGTCGCGTCTGCCCGGCACCGTGCGAATCGTCATGCGTTTTGGGCATCAACGCAGATCCAGTAATGATCAAAGAGATCGAGGTCTCAATCGTCGACCGTGCATTCGCCGAGGGCTGGATCGTCTCGCGTCCACCTCAAACACGATCGGGCAAAAGCGTTGCAGTAATCGGTTCCGGACCAGCCGGCCTAGCCTGTGCCGACGAACTCAACAAACACGGCCACACCGTCACCGTCTTCGAACGCGAAGACCGAATCGGCGGCCTGTTGATGTACGGCATTCCAAACATGAAGCTCGAAAAATCGCTCGTCCAAAGACGCGTCGATCTGCTCGCGGCGGAAGGCATCGAGTTTCGGACGAATATTAGTGTCGGACGAGATATTTCTGTAGGCGAATTAAACCAGGAATTCGATGCCATCGTCCTTTGCTGCGGTGCTCCGAAACCGCGTGATCTGAACATTGAAGGAAGGGAACTCAGCGGGATCCATTTCGCAATGGAATTCCTGACACATTCGACCCAAACGCTGATGGCTGAAAGAGCAATTTCCCCGATCGACGTAAAAGACAAAAACGTCATCGTAATCGGTGGCGGCGACACGGGAACGGACTGCGTTGGAACCTCACTCAGACAAGGCTGTAAAAGCCTCGTTCAGTTCGAAATAATGCCACGTCCGGCAGATCGAACAGCGACGCACGACGGCTGGCTTAGTACGGTTAGGACGTTTCAAGTCGATTACGGACAAAGCGAAGCTGAGGCCGTATTTGGTGACGACCCACGAGAATATTCTGTGTTGACCAAACGGTTTACTAGCGACGGAAGAGGCAATCTCAACGGCCTCGAAACTGTCGCAGTAAGCTGGGATGCGGGGCAATTGAACGAGATCGTCGGAACAGAAAAATTCTGGCCGGTCAATACGGTTTTCCTCGCGCTGGGCTTTACCGGCGGCGAGGACACGTCATTTTTTCACGATCTGGGGGTCAAAACCGACAAAAACAATATCGTCACCGTCGGCGAAAGAAAACAAACCAGCGTCCACAACATCTTCGCTGCCGGAGATTGCGAACGCGGCCAGTCGCTAATTGTATGGGCGATCGCGGACGGCAGAAAAGCTGCCGAAAGCGTCCACGATTTTCTCTCTCAACCCGAAGGATCGTCAGCTACTTTATCAACTCACTCATGATCGCCTTCTGAATATGAAGCCGGTTCTCGGCCTCGTCGATCACCACCGAATTTGCCGAGTCAATCACGCCATCCGTCACGATGACATTTCGCCGCACGGGCAGACAATGCATGAATGATGCGTTATTGGTTCGTGCCATTTTCTGTTCGTCAACGATCCAGTCGTTTCTCAGACCCGTTCGAAATTCAATGTCTTTATCGGTGTCCCCGTAAAACTGCTTTCCACCCCAGCTTTTTGCGTAAACAACCTCAACGTCATCAAATGCAGAATGAACATCGTTGGTAAATTCAACGCTGCCGCCATTCGCAGCCGATTGTTTTTCGATCTCAGCGATCAATGCATCATCCAGTTCATACCCTTTCGGATGGACGATCCGAAGGTCGTGACCGAATTGTGCCGCGGCGAGTGCAAAGCTGTCTGGCACCGCCATCGGCAACGGCTTAGGATGCCACGCCCACGTCATCAGTACTTTTTTCCGGCCAGCTCCAAGCTTTTCGCGGATCGTCATCATATCCGCCATCGATTGACATGGGTGATGCATCGCGGATTCGAGATTGATGATCGGGACGGTGGCGTATTTGGCGAAGGCGTTTAGGATCGGGTCGGTGCGTTCGGTTTCCCAGTCTTTTAGCTCCGCAAATGTACGAACGCCGATGGCCGAAACATAACGTTCGAGCACGCGAACAAACTCAGCGAGATGCTCAGTCTTGTTTCCATCCATGACAACGCCATCGCGATGCTCAAGCGTCCACGAAGTGCCGCCGGGTTCAAGGATCACGGCGTTACCGCCGAGTTCGTAAATACCAACCTGCATCGACGCACGCGTGCGAAGCGATGGATTGAAAAATACAAGCGCGATCGATTTGCCGTCTAGCGGTTTGTTTCGGACTTCACCGCTTTTGATCTTCAAGGCGGATTCGATCAATCCGTTGAGATACTCGGTCGAGAAATCAGTTGTAACTAGATAATTCTTCAATTCGATAGCACCTCGACCATCATGTTTATTTCGTCGACGCTGACGCACATTGGCGGCAGCAGACGGAGCACATTCGGATTACTGGATGTGCCAGTAATTATGTTTTCAGCCAGCAGCTTCTTGTGAACCGGAGAGCACGGCCCGTCGAATTCTATTCCGAGCAAACATCCTTTTCCGCGGATCGCAACAACGCCCGCAACGCCGCTCAGTGAGTCGCGGAGATGATGCTCGACGTTGCTTGCGTTCTTGATCATATCGTCCGATTCGATCGCTTCGAGGGTCGCAACTACCGCCGCCATCGCGAGCATTCCGCCGCCGAAGGTTGTACCGAGATCGTTGAGCTTGATGCCTTCCGCGACGCAATCATTTACAAGACAGGCTCCGACCGGAACACCGCTACCGAGAGATTTGGCGAGCGTGATGATGTCGGGTTGGACGTTGTCAGCGAGTTTGCTGGCGCCGAAAAACCAGTTTCCGGTGCGGCCAATCCCGGTTTGAACCTCGTCGAAAATGAGCACAATTCCGAGTTCGTAACAGAGATTTCTCAGCTCGCGGAAAAAACCCGGATCAGCTTCGGCAACGCCGGCCATCGACTGGATCGGTTCCAGCATTATCGCGGCGGTTTGTTCGTCTGCGACCGCTTTTACGCTCTCGATATCGCCAAAGACGGCGGAAACGTGGCCTGGAACATTGGGTTTTCCGAGCTCACGGTATTTGCCTAGGAATGTCGCTGATATGGAGTCTGCCGTCCGGCCGTGAAAGCCGCCCGTAAACGTGATCACTTTTTCACGCCCCGTCGCCATTCTGGCCATTCGCATGGCATTCTCGTTGGCTTCGGTTCCTGAGTTACAGAAAAAGGCCTTCGTGAGGGAATCCGGGGCGACAGAAACGAGTTTTTCAGCGGCTTGCGCTCGAATTCCCGAGTAAACGAGGTTCGAGTAGAAGAGCACCTTTTCTGCCTGCTCCTGTATCGCTTTCACGACGTGCGGATGCGAATGCCCGGTCGCACAAACCGCGTGGCCGCCGTAGAGGTCGAGATATCTGTCGCCTTCGCTTGTCCATACCCAAGGTCCGGAACCGCGCTCGACCGAGATACCCATTTTTGCATAGGTCTCGACCTGAAATTGATCTTCTATAGTCTTGATCTGTTCAAAGTTCACGATATTAAAACGGCGAAACCGTTGAAAATAGTATAGTTCACAGTACCCGTAGAAAAAACTTGAGGCAACCTCGAAACAACACGAAAAGACACGAAACAAATCGAATTGATCCGCTTCGTGTCTATTCGTGCTGCTTACTATCTAGATTTAGTGATTTGGCTTAAAAGCTCCTTCGAAAAAGATACGACATCTTAATAAAGAAGCTTCGCCCGTTGCCGCTAAAGCCCGGTTCGCGTTGGCCGGTGTAGGGGTTAAATCCGTTGTAATTCAGATCGTCATTGTACCCAGCGTAGATAGCGGTGCCAGGGCTTGGCGTCCAACCGAAGACAAATTGAGGCCGAATGCGTGTCGAGATATTCGAATAATCAAGCCGCATACGGGCAAAAACATTGCGGGTAAATTGATAGGTGGAGCGAACGCTGAAAATATTATCGTCAAATGCCACCCGCCCCGTATCGTTGCGGGTCAATCGCGAGCGGTTATAGTTGACCTGTATCTGGAATGAGGTCGTCGGCTGATATCTTACCGATGACTCGATATACGTGAGGTTTCCGGCTCCTGGGTCTTGCCGCGGGGCTGGTGTCGTGCACAGAGCCCCGAACTGGCCACACGTCTCAAACCATTGAACATAAGGCGCCGACACACGCGGATACTTCGGCCCCGCCCCAAAATCGTAATCCAGGCTGCCGTAGTTCTGGCTCAAAACAAAAAGTAGAAACCACTGCTTTGCCGGCGAAGCCTCGATGAATCCATAGCCTTCCTTCCGATGAGCCGAGCGTTCGCCACTATTTCCAAAGAATGCTCCTTGACGCGTCGCAGAACGTCGGGGGCCGAATTCGTGTTCAAAAACACGTTCGTAGCCCCACTCAAATCCACCGCCGACAAATACCTGCCGCTGGAATGCGAGCATACCCTGCGTGTTAGATTGAGCCCCCTGCGACCGCCCTTTCCAGTCATAAACGATATTCGACTGGTTAAACAGACGCTTGAAGATGATCGCATTCTTTGGCGTTCGATTGGTTTCGTATCGGACGAAAGAGTTAAGCGAATTAGTATCCGTGCGGCTGGTAAAGCCAACATCTGCTCGATAATCAGCCGTTCGGCCGCCCGCCGCAAGTTCCATATATAGATTTCGGTCGCTTCGCTGGATAAAGCCTCGATATCCGAAACCGTTGCCGGTGCGGTACTGATTCTGATCGAGATCGGGGCTGTAGAAGTTCCGTCGGGAGTTTGTGCCTAGTACCTGGAACTCAGCTACAACTTTCGGGGTCAGCTTAAACCGCCCGTCAAAACCGGCCGTATGATTATGACGGTCAACAAAGTTGTAGGTGGTCCCGAAAAACCCCAGGTTGTGATTTTGTCCAACATCACGCTTCACCCGGACCACGCCGATATCGGCATTCTCGTCCATGAATCGCTCTGTCGAGCAAACGATGCCGGCCGTCGGGTTTGCTGCGCGGCGATTTTGGCATTGGAGCAAACTCTCGCGTTCATCGACCGAATAGTTCCCAGGAGCGTTGTCCGAAGCGTACATGATGCCGAATGTATTCCGGCCTCGCCGCCCGGTCAATTTTAGAGCAACGTCAGGATCGACGATCGCTCGAGTATTGACGACGTTCATCCCGCTTTGAAAGATGTCTATGCGTTCTAGGAAGAAGGGGCGTTTTTCAGCAAAGAAGATCGGGAAGCGGACATTCGCGGTGCTGACCGGCGCGTCGGCTTCGACCTGAGCGAAATCGGGATTATATGCGAAATCAAGCGTTACCGTCGGCGAAATGCTGAACTTTGCCGTCAAACCAAGATCTGCCTTTACACCTTCGTTCACGTATCGCCCGGCGGGATTGCCGTCGAAGGTAAATCGCGAGCGTCTTCCTGTTTCGCTTAATGTCAGGCTCGGGTTGATCTCAAGCTGGCGCGTGGTTTCGACACCTTCGAGTCCTGTAATCGCACCCGACTGAACGAGAGATCCATTTACACTGCGGTTTATCGGCATCCATGAATTCAACTCGTTGTTGTTGTATTTAACACGGCGAAATAGATGCAGCCCCCAGTTCTTGTTCTTGCCGGCTTCGTATCGAAGCGACTTGAACGGAATGGCGACCTCAACATTAAAGCCATCTTCGGTCAAAACACCTTTAGACTCCATTATGATATCGACGCTGTAGTCTTCACCGCGGCCTTCGGTCATTGTGCCATCAGCCTGAATACCGAGTGGATTCCACGCTAAGGCGTAGGCCTGCCTCTTATCGTTAAAAGTGTCGAGAAAGATGATGAAATAGTCGTCGTTCCAAATATTGTCACGCCGCGCGACCGTCGCACGGATCGTGCTGCGATCCTGTTTCGCCCGAAAAGCGAGGTAGAGGTGCTTTGCGTCGTACGCCATCATGACCTCGGTGTGATGTTTTGGTGCCACGTTGTCGCCCGGTTGGGTCTGGATAAAGTCTCCAAAGAGCGCCGCGTCCTGCCATACCGCATCATTCAGAAGGCCGTCGATGACAGGCGGTGCGGTGAGCTTTGGCACACGGACGGGAGAACTTTTCTTAACGTACGCCGGGTTCGACGGTTCTGGGTTGGTAGCGGGCTCATTTTTCGGAGCATCCTTCAATGCTACTTCAAGAGGCCCGGGGGAGGACGCCTGAGCAAAAATATGATGGCTGTACGAGATCGTGCAAAGTACTGCAAATAAAAGGGAACGGTAAAACATTTTGGGTCGACTCCAAGGTATAAAACGTTACTGCAAATAAGGGGTACGAAGGTTACTTCTTGAACATAGAACACCGCCGCCCTGCGGTCCGTGACAAATTTTTATACGGAAACTGACCAGATTATGTTTCTAGTCATTTTTCACGGCCTGTTCGTTGATCCCGATTTTCGATCCTCGCCTGCCCCATTACGTGCGGAAATACTCAAAGCCGACTACAATGTCATTAATTCCAATATGAAAAAAACAGCTTTCTTCGCTTTTGTCTTATTTGCACTTGTTTCTGCTGGGTTCGCCCAGAGTAGTGAACGCGAACGTTGGGAACTTACGGCCAAGAACGTGACGATCACCCGCGATCATTGGGGTATCGCCCATGTTAAGGGGAAGACAGATGCCGATGCTGTTTTCGGTGCGATGTACGCTCAGGCAGAGGACGATTTCAATCGGATCGAGGTAAATTACCTTAATTCCATCGGCCGTCTTGCCGAGGCCGAAGGCGAACGGGCGATCTGGAGCGACCTGCGTCAAAAGCTTTTTATTGATGAACAGGAAATGAAACGCCTGTATCTCGAGAGCCCCGATTGGCTAAGAAAGCTGATGAACGCCTGGGCCGACGGACTGAATTACTACCTTGCCACGCACCCAAATGTAAAACCTCGCGTTATCACGAAATTCGAACCTTGGATGCCGCTGACATTTAGCGAGGGAAGTATCGGTGGAGATATCGAATCAATAAATCTCGGTCAGCTTCGGCAATTTTACGACGCAGGGTTTATTGCAAAAGCCGAGGAGATCGATCCGATGAAGGAACCCTTAGGTTCGAACGGGATCGCTATCGCTCCGGCGATTACGAAGGGTAAAAAGGCACTTTTGCTGATAAACCCACACACATCGTTTTTTTTCCGTTCGGAGCTTCAGATGACCAGCGAAGAAGGCTTAAATGCTTATGGAGCGTCGACCTGGGGTCAGTTCTTCATCTATCAAGGATTTAACGAACGGTTAGGCTGGATGCATACGTCTAGCTCGGTCGATTCGATCGACGAATGGGCCGAGACGATAGTTCGAAAACCGGACGGGAAGACGTTTTACAAACATGGCGGTAACGAGAAGCCGTTAACCTCAAAAGAGATCACAATCAAATACCGCGGAGCTAATGGTGCGATCGCTGAACGTAAGTTCAACGCACAATCTACGCATCACGGCCCGATCGTCCGTAAGGAAGGCGACAAGTGGATCTCGGTCGGTCTGATGAACGACCCGGTCAACGCACTTATGCAGTCTTACGGGCGGACCAAGGCGAAGAATTACGAGGATTTCAAAAAGGTGATGGAGCTGCGGGCAAATTCTTCTAACGCGACGCTTTACGCCGATGCCGACGGAAATATTGCTTACATCCATCCCAATTTCGTCCCGCGTCGTGATCCTAAATTCGACTGGACGAAACCTGTCGACGGTAGCGATCCGGCGACCGACTGGAAAGGCCTGCACGAGTTTTCCGAGCTTCCTAACCTTAAAAACCCCAGGAACGGCTGGGTTTACAATTCGAATAATTGGCCCTGGTCCGCGGCAGGCGATCAGAGCCTGAAGCAGTCAGATTATTCCCCATACATCGACAGCGGCACCGAAAATGCTCGTGGCATCCACGCTCTCCGCGTTTTGAAGGATAGAAAGGACTTTACACTAGAGTCCCTTAACACTACTGCCTACAGCACCTACATGCCGTGGTTTGAGAAAACAATGCCCGCGGTCATCAAAGCTTGGGATGGCATGGCCGGAACGAATCCGACGAAGGCAAAGCTCAGCGAACAGATCAAGTTGCTTCGTGCCTGGGACCAGCGCTGGGCGACCACGTCGGTTCCGACATCGCTCGCTATATTCTGGGCGGACGATGTTCTTCGCAAGGTTGCGGGCCCGGCTCGAACTGCCGGTATGGCGAACGAGGACTACCTCGCGACCCGGGCGACGCCAGAAACGCTACTCAACTCGCTTGTCGCCGCGAGTGATAAGCTGCAGGCTGATTTCGGCACCTGGAAAACGCCCTGGGGTGAGATAAACCGGTTTCAGAGGATCTCTCCCGACATCGTCCACCCGTTCGACGACGCAAAACCTAGTATTCCGGTCGGTTTTGTTTCTGGAAATTTCGGCTCGCTTGCGTCCTACGGTGCACGGCCGTTTCGCGGTTCGAAGAAATGGTATGGCACTTATGGAAACAGCTTTGTCGCGGTCGTCGAGTTTGGCAAAAAGGTCCGTGCCAAGGCGATAACGGCGGGCGGCGAGAGCGGCGATCCGCAGTCGAAACACTTCAACGACCAGGCGGAACGATACTCGACCGGCAGCCTTCGTGAGGTTTACTTTTATCCCGAACAGCTAAAGGAAAAGGGCAAGATATCGCGGGTTTACCGTCCCGGTTCCTAATGTTACCAAGCTTCTCGCCTGACCGCTTTCCTTTTCAGCGCCGATTTGGTAACATTCGCGTTTTGCTTGAGGTATGAAAGAGATCATTTCGACAGATAAAGCTCCCGGTGCGATCGGACCTTACTCGCAGGCGGTGAAGGCAGGCGGCATGGTTTTCTGTTCGGGGCAGATACCGCTCGATCCGGCAACGGGCGAGTTTGTGTCTGATGACGTTTCGGAGCAGACCGAACAGGTTTTGAAGAATCTCGGCGAGGTTCTCGCAGCAGCAGGATCTAGCTTTGAGAATGTCGTAAAGACGACGATCTTTCTCGCGGATATGAATGATTTTACGGCCGTCAATCAGGTGTACGGACGGTATTTCAGCGACAACAAACCCGCGAGAGCTACGGTTCAGGCTGCTCGTTTGCCGCGCGACGCTAAGGTCGAGATCGAGTGCATCGCACTTGCGTAATTTTTACGCAAAAAAACAAACGCCTGATCAAAATCAAGCGTTTGTGCAACCTATTTGCCAAGGCGAAGCTCAAATAGCCTTAAGCGGCTTTGATAATTTTTCCGGACTTAATGCAGCGGGTACAGACCTTCATACGTCCGTTACCGCCGGCGGGAAGTTGAACACGCACCGGCTGAAGATTCGGGTTGAAACGTCGTCGGGTCTTGTTATTTGCGTGTGATACGTTATTTCCAAACTGCGGGCCTTTCCCGCATACGTCGCAGCGTTTTGCCATAATATTTGCCTCTCGAAATTTACGAGGTATACAGAGTTTTCAAGAAAAACTCGAAACAAGATATATAACAAAAGCCGAAAGGCTTAGTCAAGCTAACGTTTAACATAGATAAGTTTAGAAGGAGTGAAAGCAATCGTGCAGAAAAATAGTAAAAGGATCACTGGCCTCGCGGCCCTCGCTTTGTTCGCTACGTTCTTTGCGGGCTGCGGCGGCCCGGCCCCGGCAGGCAACTCGGCCGGTGGTGTCGATCCAAACGAAACCGCGGCCAAAGTAAACGGCAAAACCATCACCATGGAAGAGGTCGATCGTGCCGTAAAACAACAGGCCCAGGGCCAGGAAGCAAAACTCTCGCCTCTCGAACTGGCAGGAGCTAGACTTCAGGTCTTACAGAGCATCATCGAGCAGGAAGTGATGTTCCAGAAGGCCGAAAAAGAAGCTCTCGTGCCGAACGAAGAAGAGGTGACGGGCGAGATAAACAAGCGCAAGACGCAGAGCGGACTCTCAGTAGAAGAGTTTGATAAGCAGATGACGCAGGCCGGACTGAACGAGAAGTCATTCCGCGAATCCATCAGGAAGGGCCTCGCGATCCAGAAACTTGTCGACAAGATCACTGCTCGAATCGAAACTCCGAAAGACAAAGAGATCACGGATTTCTTTAACAGCAATCCTGAAATGTTCGTCAAAAAACGCGGTGTCCGTCTCGCGGCGATCGTCGTCGATCCGGCGGATAGCGGCCAGGGCGATGTGACCAGAAATGCCAACGAAGCACAGCAGCGTGTGCAGGAAGTGCTCGGAAAAGTTTCGCAGCCTGCTAGCGATTTTGCGGCACTTGCTCGTGAATACAGCGAAGACGGCAGCAAATTGCAGGGCGGCGATCTCGGTTACATCAGCGAGGACAGCCTAAAACAGAACTTTGGTGAGCAGATCGCGACAGCCTTCATGAGCCCGACCTTTACGGTCGGCAGGATCACGAATGCGATCCCGCTGAACGGAAAAGCCTACATTTTTAAGCTGCAGGAACGTATCGAAAAAGACGAAAACCTCACGCTCGAAAGCCCGGAAGTTCGCCCGCAGATCCAGCAGATGCTGGTCGACAACCGCAAGCAGCTTCTGGCAGCATCGTATCAGGCAATGGCGATGAATGAAGCGAAGATCGAGAATTTCCTCGCTAAAAAGGTAGTCGACAATCCGAATGAACTGAGCGGAGCACGACCGGCAGGTTCTGCTTCCACTCCGTCCAATACGAACACGGCCGCGGCGAATTCGAATACAGCTCCGGCTTCAAATGCGAACGCGGCAGCAAATTCCAATTCTAATGCTAAACCGGCGGCAAATGCTCCGGCCGCGAACGCTTTGGCTAATAAACCGGCGGCGAACGCACCGGCGAATAAATAAGTCGTACAAGCTGCCTTGGGCTTGCCCGCCTATTTGCGGAGAAGCTATGCTTCTCCGTTTTACTACCATTTAGCTAGCGGCTATGCCGCCGCCAAAAACGAGCGAGTTAAGGCGGCGGCATAGCCGCGAAATCGTTATAACCCTCGCCGGAGAAGCAGAGCTTCTCCGCAAATAGAGCGGCGAAGCCGCCTCAATTAGATCAAGAAGTGCTTTTCAGACTCTCAGATATAACCAAGTCCTACGGCGGCAACGAGATACTCCGTGGCGTTTCGTTTCAGATCAATCCCGGCGAAAAGGTCGGCCTGGTCGGGCGGAACGGTGCTGGCAAAACGACCATATTCAAGCTCCTGACCGGCGTCGAATCACCGGACGAAGGCGATATCGTCAAGATCAACGGCCTCAAGCTCGGCCTGCTCGAACAACATGTCGAACTAGAACCCGGTGAAACCGTGCACACCGCAGCCCTTACGGCTTTCAAGCATATTCACGACATGGAAGCCGAAATGCGTAAGCTCGAGAAGGTAATGGAAACCGACCATTCCGACGCCGTTCTTGAAAAGTACGCCGATCTTCAGATCGCTTTCGAGAATGCCGATGGTTTTTCGTATGCGGCTAAAGCAGAAGCCGTTCTTCTTGGGGTCGGCTTCACTCGCGAGCAATGGACGATGGAAACGCAAATGCTTTCCGGCGGGCAGCGAAACAGGCTCGGGATGGCTAGAATGCTGCTCTCGAATTCCGACGTCCTACTGCTCGATGAGCCTACAAACCATCTTGACGTGGACGCCGTCGAATGGCTCGAAGAACACCTGCAGGCATACGATCGTGCGTACGTGATCATCAGCCACGACCGCTATTTCCTCGACCGAACAACACAGCGAATTATCGAGATCGAGAACGGAAAGGCAGTCAGCTACAAAGGAAATTACTCGAAGTTCCTCGTCGAACGCGAACTCCGTCGTGAGCAGCAACAGCGTGAGTACGAAAATCAACAGTCGATGATCGCAAAGACTGAGGAATTTATCCGTCGTAATCTTGAAGGCCAAAAGACAAAGCAGGCCAAATCCCGCCGCACTCTGCTCGCACGTATGGAACGCCTAGACGCCGTTCAGAGCGAAAAGCACGGTGGAAGTTTCAAGCTAAAAGATGTCGAGCGAACGGGCAACAACGTTCTTACGACTGAGGAACTTACGATCGGATACGGTGAAAAGGTGCTTGCGAGCAACATCAGCATCTCGCTCCATCGCGGCGGCACGCTTGGCGTCATCGGCGGGAACGGCACCGGGAAAACCACGATGCTAAAGACCCTTCTCGGCGAGATCCGCGAGCTTTCAGGCCGGGTCGTTTGGGGTACCAAAACCAATATCGGCTACTACTCGCAGTCGCTCGACGATCTGCACGAGGGCAACGAGGTCCACGCTGAGATGCGGCGTGTCGCTCCGAACGTCGAGAATGTCGAGATCCGCTCGTTCCTGGCCCGATTCCTTTTCTTTGGTGACGACATCTTCAAGAAGGTAAAAGATCTTTCAGGCGGTGAAAAGGGAAGGCTCGCTCTCGCGAAGCTCATTCATTCCCAAAAGAACGTCCTCGTCTTAGACGAGCCCACAAACCATCTCGACATACCGGCCCGAGAGGCTCTCGAATCCGCTCTCGACGAATACCCCGGCACGGTCATCACCGTCAGCCACGACCGCTTTTTCCTCGACCGGATCGCGACCCAGATGCTGTCGTTCGAATCCGATGGCTCGGTACTTGATTTCAACGGAAACTACACGGAATTTCACGACTGGAAAAAGGCGCTACCTCCGTCGACCGCTGGTACGAATAAGAGCGACCAAACGACTGACGCAAAGCCTGACGCGACATTGATAGAGTCAGAACCGGGAGCGGTAGCGACCGGGTCAACACGAGCAACGGACAACAACCTCTCCAAAAACCAACGCAACCAGCTGGAAAAGCGCGTTAAAGAGATCGAAGCTCAGATCCCAAAGCTCGAAGCCGATGCCGAGAAACTCTCGGCCCAGATGACCGATCCCGACCTCGCATCTGACTACGCCCGCCTCGCCGAGATCACAAAGAAACTCACTGACACCGAATCACAAATAAAGGACCTGTATTCCGAATGGGAACAGGCCGCCGAGCAGCTCGGTTAGATACTCGAAGGATTGCACTCGGAACATTAAACATCTATATTACGTAACAACTAAAGTCCGACCAATCTAGAGAGAATTTAATATGAGTAAGCATATCCGTAAGGGTGTAGTTGCGTTCGCGGCCGTATTATTGGGCGCGTTTTCTGTTTTTGCCCAGTCGTCGACCGTCAGCCTTTATCGCCAGCCGGCGATCAGCAAGACCGAGATCGCCTTCTCCTACGCCGGCGATCTTTGGATCGTAGCGCGGAGCGGCGGAGATGCACGACGGCTTACGACCGGGATCGGAATCGAAACAAATCCCTATTTCTCGCCCGATGGAGCTTCTATAGCGTTTACCGGCGAATATGACGGCAACACTGATGTTTTTGTAGTGCCGACGAGCGGCGGCGTCCCGCGAAGACTGACATATCATCCCGCGCCTGACCTGGTGTCTGGGTGGACGCCCGACGGCCGGAACATAATGTTCGCATCGAGCCGAAACAGCTCTGCCAACTATCTGCGTCTCTACACCATGCCGGTCGATGGTTCGGGACTTCCGAATGAGATCCCTCTGCCGATGGCGATCCGCGGTTGGCTTTCGCCCGACGGACAATCTGTCGCTTATGAACCGCTTTCGCAGTGGCAAGCTGACTGGAAACGCCACCAGGGCGGCCAAACGCAGCCGATCTGGATCGCAAAACTCGCCGATTCTTCGATTGAAAAGCTCCCGCGTCAGAATTCAAACGACAAGTGCCCCATGTGGGTAGGCGACAAGGTCTATTTCCTTTCCGACCGCAACAGTCCGACGGGAACGGTCTCGCTCTTCTCATTTGATACCAAGTCGAAAAAGGTTGAACAGATAATCGATAACAAGGGCCTCGACATAAAATATGCTTCGGCCGGCGGCGGAGCCATCGTTTACGAGCAGTTCGGCACGATCTTTACCCTTGACGAAGGCTCGAAGTCGCCTAAGAAGGTAGACATCCGCGTTTCCGGTGATTTTCCGGGCGTTCGTCCGCGATATGAACGCGTCGGACCTCGCATTTCGAACTCCGCCATTTCACCGACCGGAGTCCGTGCGGTATTTGAAGCACGCGGTGAGATAATTTCAGCCCCGGCTGACAAGGGCGACGCTAGAAATTTGACCAACACGACCGGCGTGATGGAACGCGACCCGGCGTGGTCACCTGACGGCAAATGGATCGCCTATTTTTCAGACGAATCGGGCGAATACATGCTGCACCTTCGTGATCAGACGGGCATGGGCGAGGTCAAGAAGTTCACACTCGGTCAGGCTCCCGGCTTCTATTCGGGCCCTGTTTGGTCGCCCGACAGCAAGAAGGTCGCCTATAACGACCAGCGTGTAAATCTTTGGTATCTCGACATCGAAAAGGGAACGAATACCAAGGTCGATACGAATCCATTCGGAACTCAGGACGATGTTCTCGAGCCGTCGTGGTCGCCTGACAGCAAGTGGATCACGTACGTTAAACAGCTCGACAACCGCCTGCGTGCGGTCTACCTGTACTCGCTCGACAACAGCAAGGTTAATCAGGTGACCGACGGGCTGGGCGACGCTCGCTACATCGTTTTTGATAAGAGCGGGAAGTACATATTCTTTACCGCGAGCACCAACGTCGGGCCGACCATCAGCTTTGCCGACCTTTCGGGTATCGCTCATCAGACAACCCGCAGCGTTTACGCTATTGTCCTGCGGAATGACATCCCGTCGCTGCTCGCACCGGAAAGCGATGAGGAAAAGGTCGCACCAGATCCAACGCCGACACCAACCCCGGGAGCCTCACCGGCTCCTTCGCCAAGCGGTGCTCCAGCAGGGCCGCCTGCGAAAAAAGGCCCGGAACCCGTTCGCATCGACCTCGAAGGTATCGATCAGCGTATCGTCTCGATCCCGCAGATCCCGACGCGAAACTTCAACGCGTTGATCGCCGGCAAGGCGGGAACGATCTACATTTCCGAGATCCCGCAATCCGCGACCGGCCCCGGCGTAACGATCCATAAATATGACATCGATAAGCGCAAACTCGATGAGGTCAAAGCGGGCGTCAACAACTTCCGTGTCTCGGAGAACGGCGAAAAGATGCTTTTCCAGCAAGGTCCGGCGTGGAATCTGGTTTCGACCACCATCCCGTCACGCCCCGGCGAAGGCATCGTCAAGACCAGCGACATGGAGGTTTACGTCGATCCTCGCGTCGAGTGGAGACAGATGTTCAACGAGATCTGGAGAGGAGAACGTGATTTCTTTTACGATCCGAACACGCACGGCCTCGACATCGAAAAGGCTAAGAAGCTTTATGAACCATTCCTTAACGCCGTCGCTCATCGCGACGACCTCAACTACCTCTTCCGTGAAATGCTCAATCAGATCACGGTCGGCCACATGTACATCGGCGGCGGCGACCAGGCTCGTCCGACTTTTGTCCCGGGTGGATTGCTCGGAGCAGATTATAAGATCGAGAACGGAAGGTACCGCTTCGCTCGTGTCTTCAACGGCGAAAACTGGAATCCGCAGCTTAGAGCTCCGCTTACAGCTCCTGGAGTAAACGTCAAACAGGGCGATTATCTGCTCGCAGTCAACGGCCAGAACCTAACCGCAGCCGATAATATTTATCGGCTCTTTGAAAGCACTTCGGGCAAACAGATACTTATCAAGGTCGGGCCCAATCCCGATGGATCGGGCTCACGCGATGTCAAAGTAGTGCCCATTCCAAATGACGGCGGCCTTCGCAACCTCGCCTGGATCGAAGACAATCGCCGCACGGTCGATCGTCTCAGCGGCGGCCGCCTCGGCTACGTATATATCCCAAACACCGGTGGTCCCGGGTACGCTAGCTTCAACCGGTACTTTTTCGCTCAAACTGATAAGCAAGGCGCGGTCATCGACGAACGCTTCAACGGCGGCGGGCTTCTGGCCGATTATGTCGTCGAGTTCCTCAACCGCCAGCAGCTCGCAAAGCTCGCTTTCCGCGACGGCAAGGACTGGAACGTTCCCGCGGGTGCGATCTATGGCCCTAAGGCGATGCTCGTTAATGAATTAGCGGGGTCGGGCGGCGATGCTATGCCGTGGTTCTTCAAAAAGCTCAAGGTCGGCCCGCTTATCGGCAAACGGACCTGGGGCGGGCTCGTTGCGGCTTTTGGTATACCGCCGTTAATGGATGGCGGCAGCATCCGGGCGCCGAACGGGGCAGTTTACGGCCTGAACGGCGAATGGGAAGTAGAGAACGTCGGCGTCGCCCCCGACATCGAGGTCGAATACGACCCCGCCATCTGGCGCGCAGGCCGCGATCCGCAGCTCGAGAAAGCGGTCGAATATCTCCTGGCAGAGCTTAAGAAGAATCCGCCAAAAGAATACAAACGTCCGCCGTACCCGAACTACCACAAAGGCACGCCGCTTGGCAGGCCGTAAATTCTTGGGTTTTGCGATCAATTGCCCCCAGCTTTAGCTGGAGGTTTGGTAAGAGGAAGAAGGGCTTTAGCCGAATGTTGATGTTTCGGCTAAAGCCATTATTTTGTTTGGCTCTTAACCACTAGCTGAAGCTAGGGGCAATTCATCGGACTAATATGCCCGGGCGAAGACCACGCGTTTGGCTGAGTCTTTGCCGGAGTAGACGCATTTGCCCATTTCGGCGGCGGAGTTGAAGGGGATGCAGCGGATCGTGGCTTTGGTTTCTTCCTTGATCTTTTCCTCGGTCTCGCTGGTGCCGTCCCAGTGGGCCATGATGAAACCGCCTTTTTCGATCTGGGCTTTGAAATCTTCCCAATTGTCGACGACGTGGGTGTTCTCCTCGCGGAATTTCAGGGCACGGTCGTAGAGATTGGCCTGGATCTCGTCGAGGAGAGCTTTGACGTGCTCAACGACCGAGTCGATGGCGATCGATTCTTTTGTCAGGTTATCGCGTCTGGCAACCTCGATAGTTCCGTTCTCCAGATCGCGGCTGCCGAGGCCGAGGCGGACGGGAACTCCGCGGAGTTCGTATTCGGCAAACTTCCAGCCACTGCGCTGGTGATCGGCGTCGTCATATTTGACGAGGATGCCCGCGGCCTTTAGTTCTTCAAACAGCGGATCCACCTTTGCTGAGATCGCGGCGAGTTCTTCGGGAGTTTTATAGATCGGGACGATCACGACCTGGATCGGAGCGAGCTTTGGAGGAAGCACGAGGCCTTTGTCATCAGAATGTGCCATGACGAGAGCTCCCATCATTCGCGTCGAAAGCCCCCAACTCGTCGCCCATGCGTACTCGAGCTGGTTCTCTTTGTTGACAAACTTCACGTCGAAAGACTTGGCGAAGTTCTGCGCGAGGAAATGCGAAGTTCCAGCCTGCAGAGCTTTGCCGTCCTGCATCATGGCTTCGATACACAGGGTGTCTTCGGCCCCGGCAAATCTTTCGTTAGGCGTTTTGGTTCCCTGAATAACGGGCATCGCCATCCATTCCTCGGCAAACGTGGCATAGACGCCGAGCATTCGTTCCGTTTCCTCGATCGCTTCGTCGCGAGTCGCGTGGGCCGTGTGGCCTTCCTGCCAGAGGAATTCGGCGGTACGGAGGAAAAGGCGGGTCCGCATTTCCCAGCGGACGACGTTGCACCATTGATTAATAAGCAGCGGAAGATCACGCCACGACTGGATCCAGCCTTTGTAGGTATTCCAGATGACGGTTTCCGAGGTCGGGCGGACGATCAGCTCTTCCTCGAGCTTTGCTTCGGGATCAACGATCAGGCCTTTGCCGTCAGGGTTTGCTTTCAGGCGATAATGCGTGACGACCGCACACTCTTTAGCAAAGCCCTCGGCATGTTCCTCTTCTTTTTCGAGGAAGGATTTTGGCACGAAGAGAGGGAAGTATGCGTTAACGTGGCCAGTCGCTTTGAACATGTCGTCCAGGGCACGCTGCATCTTTTCCCAGATCGCGTAGCCGTACGGTTTGATGACCATACAGCCGCGAACCGCGCTGTTTTCGGCGAGATCGGCGCGTTTCACGATCTCGTTGTACCATTCGGAATAGTTTTCTGCTCTTGTCGGTAATCCTTTTGCCATATAAATCCCCACAGTCCCAGACGGGACGCAAAGTAAAAATATAGATGATACGGCAAAATGCGGCCCCGAACAATTTTTGCCAAATTTTTGCTCACGGCTTGCTCTGTATTCGATGCGGCTCTATGCTAAAGTATCGTCTTTATGAGCGAATATCGCCTCAACTTCCAAGACACCGCGACTGCCTTTGCCGACAAGTCAGACAGCGAGCTAAAAGAGAAATACAGGCTCTTCAAACTCTTGAACTCTCCATTTTTGAATGCCATCGGAGCAACTGCTACGAGGTTTGCACTATCGATCGGCCTTCCTGTCGAAGGTTTGATCAAGAGTACGATCTTTGAGCAGTTTTGCGGTGGAGAGTCGATCGACGAATGCAGCGACACTGTCGATCGTTTAGGTAAAGCTAAAATTGGGACGATCCTCGATTACTCGGTTGAAGGGAAATCCAGCGAAGACGATTTCGACCGGACCCGCGATGAGATCATCAAGACGATCAAACGCGCCAAGAACGACCCTGATATTCCGTTTGCGGTCTTTAAGGTAACCGGCGTTGCCCCGCTCGGAACGCTTGAGCGTTTAAGCAAACGAAAGAAGCTCGACGCAAAAAGCCAGGCGAAATGCGAGAGGATCTACAAGCGCGTCGGTGAGATCTGCGAATACGCATATTCGCTCGGGCAGCCGATCTTCATCGATGCTGAGGAGTCATGGATCCAAGACGCCATCGACCGCCTGGCGATCGACATGATGGAGAAATACAATCGCGAGCGAGCTATCGTATTTAACACGCTTCAGATGTATCGCACCGACAGGCTGCAATTTCTCAAGGATTCCCGCCGACAGGCTCAACTCGACGGTTACATCATGGCGGTGAAACTAGTTCGCGGTGCCTACATGGAAAAAGAACGCGAACGGGCCGAGGAAATGGGCTACCCGTCACCCGTTTTTGAGACGAAGGCTGAAACCGACGCCGCTTTTAACGATGCTATCGAATATTGTTTGAAACATTATAACGATATGGCTTTCGTCGCAGCCACCCACAATGAAGCCAGTACGCAATTCTTAGCCGAGAAGATGCACGAGCTGCAGATACCTCACGATCATCCGAATATTTTCTTCTCTCAGCTTTACGGCATGGGCGACAACCTTTCGTACGTGCTCGCTGATAAAGGCTACAACGTCTCAAAATATGTTCCGTACGGGCCCATCGCTGATGCGATGCCTTATTTAATAAGACGCGCGAACGAGAACTCATCCGCCGCGGGCCAGGTAAGCCGCGAACTGGAAATGCTCGGGAAAGAGATCAAAAGAAGAAAGCTCGACTAAAATTCCACTATCGCAGTCCAAGCATAAGCCGAACTGACCTGTCAGACACTTCTCGATCAGGATCAGATCGCCACCGGTTGAGAGGTGCGATCTCGGCCTCGGTCAACGGGACATTTACGAGCCGGGCGACCTGCGTGCTCTCGAACGCTCGGGTTGTCAGTGCGATATGGGGGTCGCTCAAAGCCAATCGGGTGGGATCACCGGTCGCCGTCTCAGCGGTTTCGACATCGGCGAAGAAATCGCGGTACGCCGCAACGTGCCAGGTTCGGTCGTCGTGACCGGTATCGATGTCCAACAGGCGAAGCAGCGCAAACCCGGCTTCCAGTTGAAAAACAAGGAAATCACCGGGCTGGAAATTCTGAGACATAAGCCGAGATTAGCATAAAGAGTTACCTGAAACTAGAATTGAACTCGTGATTAATAGACGAGAAGGAAACCGCGGATCAATGCCGCAGCAACTGTCCGCGGACGACGCCGTTAAAGTCATCCGCTCAGGAGATCGAGTGTTCATTCACGGAGTAGCGGCCGCTCCGCGAACACTGATCGACGCCATGACCAGGCGAGCACCGGAGCTCCGGGACGTCGAGATCGTCCATCTCCATACAGAAGGCCCTGCTCCATACTCGAACCCCGAGAATCGTAAGAGCTTCCGAGTGAATGCCTTCTTCGTCGGAGCTAATGTTCGGGGCGCTGTAAGGGACGGACAGGCAGACTACATTCCTGTCTTTCTCTCAGAGATACCCGCATTATTTCGCAAAGGGATCCTGCCGCTCAACGTCGCGCTTGTAAATCTTTCTCCGCCTGACAAGCACGGATTTTGCTCACTAGGAGTATCAGTCGATATCGCTCGTGCTGCCGTAGAAAGTGCTGATCATGTCATCGCTCAGATCAATCCGCGGATGCCCAGAACACTTGGCGACGCTCTCGTACATCTTAGCGATCTTGACGTAATAGTCGACGTCGATGAGCCCTTGCACGAAGCTGTTCCACCTGCACCATCGGAAGCCGATCGTGCGATCGGAAACTACATCGCGGAACTTATCGACGACGGGGCAACGCTGCAAATGGGCATCGGCTCGATCCCGAACGCGGTGCTGGCCGCACTTGGCAGCCATAAGAACCTCGGTATCCACACCGAAATGTTCTCGGACGGGCTCATAGACCTTGTTCGATCCGGCGTTGTGAACGGGGCACGGAAAGTAACGCATCCCGGCAAGATCGTTGCCGGATTCGTCATGGGAACGCAGCGAGTTTACGATTTTATCGACGATAACCCGCAGGTTCTGATGCTGGATATTGCATATGTCAATGACACATCAGTGATCAGACGTAATCCAAAGGTTACGGCGATCAACAGCGCCATAGAAGTAGATCTCACTGGGCAGGTTTGTGCTGATTCCATAGGCACATATCAATTCTCCGGCGTTGGCGGGCAGATGGACTTTATCCGCGGGGCAGGGCTTTCCGATGGCGGTAAACCGATAATCGCACTTCCTTCGGTGACAACCCGCGGTGAGAGCAAGATCGCCGCTTTCCTCAAGCCGGGGGCCGGGGTTGTGACGACTCGAGCTCATGTCCACTACGTCGTGACCGAGTACGGCGTAGCTTATCTGTACGGTAGAAATCTGCGGCAGAGAGCCAGCGATCTGATAAAGATCGCGCACCCCGATCACAGAGAGATGCTCGAGGCTGCGGCCCACGAGCGCTTCAATGGGATTTGAAGGCCAGCACATTGTCAATTGGGGCTGAGTCACGCTCTAAGGAGGCGGAAAGGTATGGTTTCAGCAAATAACGATCAGGCTATGCTTTCGATAGCGATCGAGGAAGCGAGGCTCGGGTATTCCGAAGGCGGAATACCCATTGGCGCCGCCTTGTTCGACTCTTCTGGTGTGCTCCTGGGCCGTGGTCACAATCGCCGCGTTCAGGAAAGCGATCCGTCCGTCCACGGCGAAACCGACGCCTTTCGCAAGGCCGGACGGCAGCGGAATTATAAAGACACGATCATGGTCACAACTCTCGCCCCGTGCTGGTACTGCAGCGGCCTCGTGCGGCAGTTCGGCATCGGAAAGGTCATCGTCGGCGAGTCGAGAACATTCTCAGGCGGCATTGAATGGCTTCGGGAATGCGGGGTCGAGGTCGTCGATATGGATTCGCAAGAATGCGTCGATCTTCTTGGTAGGTTTATTGAAGAACATCCGGAAATTTGGAATGAGGATATTGGGGAAGAGTAGAACTTACCAGGAAGATCGACTGCGAATGTTAACGAAAAGCACAAAAAGAGGATAGGTTTTATTGGTGCTCCTTCCTGTTGTTAAGTGGCTCAGATCTTCCGGTGGCGTGCCTCTTCGTTAAATTTCGTGGTTAAGATCTCTCGGTCAAATGCAACCATCAGGTATTTCCGAACGCCTTTAGCTCATTCCGTGGTCACTCCGAGCCATTCCAAACCGTCCTCAGATCATTCCGAACAACTCGTCTTCTGTGCCGGCTGCGGGCTTGACTTTTTTTAGTGGGCGTGCTATCCTTGCAACGTGTTCTCGTATTCGTGACAGCATTGCATGGAAAATCTTAGTTTTCTGAAAATTCGATCGGAGCCACGCTGTGAAAAAAGGCGTCTCATTTCGACCTTCTGCTTTTTTGCATGTGAGACGAATTTTCGCTGTAAGATGTTAGTAATAAACAAGATAAGTCGTCTCATTTTCAGCACGGAGGTGAGACGGTGAGCGTTCCACTTCCGCGGCTTCGCTTTTTTACAAATGGAACGATTTTGGCCCGTAACTCGCACAGATACAATGGGTTAGCCGTTCCACTTTCAGCAAGTAAGTGGAACGTTTTAAGATGCGGGGTTCCGGGCCGGGCCGGCGTTGGGTATATCTACGCCGGACCGCGGGAAAAAGGCACAACGTGTTTACCTTTGAGGAACTTTGAACGTGCCGCTGCCTTGTCGTAAAATACTCGTTTATGGTTATACAACCGGACTAAACAATAGGAGCCATCCATTCAAATGACAACAAATCGACAAGCAGTAATAATCAGTGCGGCAAGAACGCCGACGGGGAAGTTTCAGGGTCTTTTGAAGGGCTTTACCGCTCCGGAACTTGGAGCGATAGCTATTAAGGAAGCTGTCACGCGGGCCGGGATCAGCTCCGACAAGGTTGATGAGGTGATCATGGGCTGCGTCGTTCAGGCGGGGATCGGCCAGGCTCCGGCGCGGCAGGCAGCGTTAAAAGCGGGTCTTCCGCCCGAAGTTTCGGCGTTGACCATTAACATGGTCTGCGGCTCCGGATTGCGTGCGGTCGCATTGGCGTCGCAGGCTGTGCAGTTGGGTGATGCGGAATATGTGGTCGCGGGCGGAATGGAATCGATGTCGAACATTCCATACGCGTTGCAGACCGCTCGCGAAGGTTTCCGTATGGGCAACCAGACCGCGACCGATCTGATGATCCACGACGGGCTGTGGTGTCCATTTGAGAATTGGCACATGGGAAATACCGGTGAGGTTGTCGCCGAGAAATATCAGATATCGCGAGACGAGCAGGACAACTTTGCCTTTAATTCGCACCGAAAAGCTTACGAAGCTCAGCAGGCAGGAAGATTTGCAGAAGAGATGGTCCCGGTCGAGATCCCACAAAAGAAAGGCGACCCGATCATTCTCGATTATGACGAACCGGTTCGGCCGGAAACGACGGTTGAAAGCCTTGGCAAGTTGCGTCCTGCTTTCAAGAAGGATGGCGGAACCGTAACCGCTGGAAATGCCCCCGGCGTAAACGACGGAGCATCGGCTTTGGTCGTGACTTCGGCAGCAAATGCTGAAGCCGCCGGGATCGAGCCGCTCGGACGAGTTGTCGCCTGGGCAAGTTCGGGAATTGAGCCAAAACTCATCATGATGGCCCCGGTCAAAGGTGTTCAGAACGTACTCGCCAAAGCTGGCTGGGACATGAAAGACGTCGATCTTTTTGAGCTAAACGAGGCATTCTCTGTGCAGGCTCTTGGCGTGATGCAGGAACTCGGCCTCGACATGGAAAAGGTCAACGTCAATGGCGGTGCCGTTGCTCTCGGCCACGCGATCGGAAACTCAGGCGGACGCGTTTTGACGACGCTTTTGTACGAGATGAAGCGACGCGGAGCCAAACGCGGTGTCGCCGCCCTTTGTCTCGGCGGAGGGAATTCTGTCGCTCTTGCAGTTGAGCGGGATTAGTTCATTCTTTGCGGAAGCCGCGCGTAAGCAAGGGCGAATCACGCAAGTAGAGCATATCGCCCTTGCTCACGAGCGGGCTTTTGCAACGAATCTTCGTGCAACAAATTTGAACCCGTCTCGTACGATATGGCGAGGGATATAACCATATGAACGCACACGATAAAGCACGATTGCTCGGGCTCCTGTTCTGGATCTACACGGCATTTAACATATTGATGGTAGCCGTGATCGCGGTAATTTACATCGGTATTTTTGGCATGGTGTTCTCGCAGGTGCCCCAAAAAGCGGGCGATCCGCCGCCGGAATTGATAATGACCATCCTGGTCGTGGTCTTCGCCTTTGCATTCGCCTTTGTGCTGCTTTTTTCAGTACCAAAGATCGTTGCCGGGTATGGACTTCGAAAGGAAAAGCCCTGGGCATGGATCTGGGCGGTAGTGGCGTCGATCATGGCGTGTTTGTCGTTTCCGTTTGGCACCGCGATCGGCGTTTTTGGTTTGATCTTTCTGTTCAGCGACGAAGGGAAGCGGTATTTCAATGATCCCGCGTATCGTTCTCAATTGGCTGGAACTTCAAACGTCGTACCGCCGCCTCCGAATAGTTGGCAGTAGGATGATGGAAATGCGAGATTTACAGGGCGATTCGAAGTTATCTTCGGTCGCTCGTTTGTTTTGGACAAACGATTTGATAAATTCATTCTTTAATTTTCGGATAGACGTAGGACAATGAGCTTGGTCAAACACAGACAGATCGCAGGATCGTTACTCATAATTTTCGCGGTGGTGAACATTGTAGTCGCCGGAATTATGATAACCAGGATCTTGGATCTATCCCATTCGAACCAAGAGCCAGTTTTCATAATATTCACGCGAGTTATGATAGGTGCCGTAGTTGCTACCATTCTGCTTCTCCTGCTTCAGGTATTAGCTGGATATAAAATGCTACGAAACGGTCCAGGTGCTTACGGGTGGGGTATAGCAGGAAGCGTCATTGCTATTGTATGCGGAATAAGCTTACCGGCAGGCGTCTATAGCTTGTGGGTTAATTTAAAATCAAAAGGGAATTAAACATGGCAGAAAGAATTGGTGTTATCGGTGCAGGAACAATGGGCAATGGTATTGCTCAAACGGCCGCAGGGGCAGGATTTGATGTCATCATGTGCGATATTTCGACAGAGTTTGTCGAACGCGGTGTCGCCAATATCAGCAAGAGCCTCGATCGTTTTGTGAAAAAAGAAACGATGACGGAGGAACAGAAAGCCGAAGTTCTCGGCCGGATCAAAACAACGACCAATCTCGAAGACCTTAACGACTGCACTCTGGTGGTAGAAGCGGCTTCGGAGAATTTCGAGATCAAAAAGAAGATCTTTGAGGAACTCGACCGCATAACATCGCCCGACGCGATCCTATCATCCAACACGTCCTCAATCTCGATCACCAAGATCGCCGCGGCGACAAAACGTCCGGATAAGGTGATCGGAATGCACTTCTTTAATCCGGTTCCTCTTATGAAACTGGTTGAGGTTATCCGTGGAATTGCAACATCCGATGAAACTTACGGGATCGTCAAAGATCTGTCGGAAAAGCTCGGAAAGGTTCCGGTCGAGTGTAACGACTATCCCGGATTCGTATCAAACCGCGTCCTCATGCCAATGATCAACGAATCGATCTTTGCCCTCCACGAGGGTGTCGCGACGAAAGAGTCGATCGACGAGATCATGAAACTCGGCATGAATCACCCGATGGGCCCACTTACGCTCGCAGATTTCATCGGCCTTGATGTTTGCCTCGCGATCCTCAACGTCCTTCACGAAGGGCTCGGCGATCCTAAATATCGCCCATGTCCGCTGCTCAAAAAATACGTCGATGCCGGATGGTTGGGTCGTAAGAGCGGCAAAGGCTTTTACGATTATCAGTAATTAGCAGGCAAGCATTGTGCTTGCCTTTTTCTTGTTCGCAGGTTGTCGAAATGAAGAAAATAATCCTCCTAGCCATGGCTGCAATAATGTTTGCGGCATCGACATACGCTCAGCTAAAACTAGCTCCGCTCAACATAAAGGAACGGACGCTCGCGAACGGGCTGAAAGTGGTCTCGCTTCAAGACAATTCCAGCCCGACAGTTGCGATACGCGTTTGGTACGACGTTGGCGGCAAGGACGATCCGCCGGGCAGGTCGGGGTTTGCCCATATGTTTGAGCATATGATGTTCAAGGCGACCAAGAACATGCCGAACGAGAAGATGGACCGTTTGACCGAGGATGTAGGCGGTTTCAATAACGCTTCAACGTGGGACGACTATACCAACTACTACGAGGTTGTTCCGTCCAATCACCTCGAACCGCTGCTGTGGGCCGAAGCGGAGCGAATGGTAAATCTCAATGTCGATGAAGCAAACTTCAACTCCGAACGCGAAGTGGTCAAAGAAGAGTTTCGACAGAGCGTTCTCGCCGAGCCCTACGGCCAGTTCTTTGAAAATATTGCACGGCTTTCTTATTCAGCTCACCCGTACAAACGAGGTGTCATTGGCAATCTAGCCGAACTCGACGCCGCGACGCCCGCAGATGCAAAAGCATTTTACGAAACTTTCTACAGGCCGGATAACGCTTATCTGATCGTTGTTGGGGATTTCGATCAACGGCAGTTTGATGCGTGGACCGACAAGTATTTCGGAGCGATCGCTAGGCCCTCAGGTTCGATCCCGCGCGTCACCGTAACCGAACCCACTCGGACAAAAGAGGTTCGACACGTTACAACGGGTCAGAACGTTCCGTTTCCCGCAGTAGCCATTACTTATCTGGCTCCGAAATCCAGCGACGCCGATATCGCGCCGCTTATAATGGCAAGCAATATTCTCTCCGCTGGCGAAAGCTCCAGGCTCTACCAAAGCCTCGTCTACAAGCAGCAGATAGCTCAGGAAGCGACATTGACGCTCGACAACAAAGTTGACTTAAGCCTGGCATATCTTTACGCCATTGGATCAGAAGGCTCTACCGCCGAAGCCTTAGAAAAATCATTACTTGCTGAGCTTAAATTGATCCAGACACGAGGTGTCACCGCAAAGGAACTTGCCAAGGCAAAAAATCAGGTGATTGCAGGTGAGATACAGAGCAGGGAAAACAACGACGGCAAAGCAATTGCCATCGAAACTGCGATCACCTACCAACGCGACCCGAAAAAAGTGAACACGTCCGTCGCCCGACTGCAGGCTGTAACCGCCGCCGACATTAGGCGTGTGATGAGAAAATATTTCACGGATACCAACCGCGTCGTGATCTACTACTTAAACGAAGGAGGTACGAAATAATGAAGATAGTGAGAATATCCTTCGTCCTCCTATCGCTGGCATCAATTCTGACATCAGCCGTCCCAGCTCAGTCTCAGCCGCCGATGCCGGGGCCGCCAAAGGCTGTATCGATCCCTGCTGTGGCCGAGAAAAACCTTGCTAATGGATTGAATGTAAGCGTAGTACGCCGCACAGCCAGCCCGATAGTTACCGTTCGGCTCGTCATAAAGAAAGGGGCGAACAATGAGCCTGCAAGCAAAGCGGGCCTCGCCGATCTGACGGCAGCCATGCTCACAAAGGGAACGAAAACACGGACGGCAACACAGATCGCGGAATCGGTCGAGTTCCTCGGCGGTTCGATCTTTAGCCCGGCGGGATGGCTCGGCACGTCTGTTGGTGTAACGGTTACGTCCGATAAACTGCCCCAGGCGATGGCAATACTTGCTGATGTGGTGCTAAATCCAAAGTTTGCTAAAGAGGAACTCGACCTAATCAAAACTCAGACTCTCGACGGCCTGACCTACGATCTAAAACAGCCGACATCGCTAGCAAATTATGTCGTGAGTAAATATTCATTCGGCGAACATCCGGCGACGGGTACAAAGGCGAGCGTCGAAGCGATCACTGAGAAGGAAATCTCGGATTTCTATAAGGCTAATTACAGCCCAGATTCGGCAGTTCTGGTCTTCTCGGGCGACATTGATCAGCAAACCGCTTATGCAATGGCAAATAGATATTTCAGTCGCTGGAAACGTTCGCCAAATGGAACGAAAAATGAAGCGATTTCGGAGCGCCCTAAGGGCCAAACGCCGTTATTCCGACGAATCCTGGTCATCGACCTCCCAAAATCGGGACAGGCTGCGGTGACCTATGCTAAACCAATGTCTCCTATCAGCCGTAAGGACCCGAAATTCTTCACCGCATCGGTTTTGAATTCGATCCTCGGCGGCGGTTACTCGTCGCGGCTTAATTCGGAGATCCGCATCAAACGCGGGTTGAGCTACGGAGCATTTAGCAGTTTCGTGTGGCGAAATTCTTCTGTGAATTTCAGTGCGCAGGTTCAAACCAAGAACGAATCTGCTCCGGAAGTTGCAAGCCTTATCCTCACCGAGCTGAAACGCATGGTCGAGACATCGGTCACCGAAGAAGAGTTGATACCGCGCAAAGCCGCTCTGACCGGAGGATTTAGCCGCAATCTTGAAAACGGCGGCGGACTCGCAGCCGCTCTTGGTGATCTCTACGTATTCGGTTTGCCTACAACTGCCTTGAATTCCTATGTCGGCGACATCAACGCCGTAACAAGTCAGCGGGTAAAGGACTTCGCATCAGAATATCTGTACGGCGGCGATGTGATCATCGTCGGGGACTATTCATTGTTTAGGGAAGATCTCGCAAAACGTTTTCCGGGTACAACATTTGACGTTATCAATGCGGACGATATCGACCTGAGTAAAGATAACTTGCGTAAATAACTATTTCTTCAGCTTGAGCCTGAGAACGACTGGCTGACGCAGCTTATCGACAGCAAGCTCAGCTTTTTCGTTGACGTTGTTCCACTGGCTGTTGGCGATGAAATAAAGGTCGTCATTGACCAGAACCCCGAGCGTCGGCTCGTCGAAATCGGGATGATTCGCCTCGAGTATCTCCTGAGATACGATCTGATCTCTGACAATAGATAGACGCATCACGCGATTTGGCGAAACACCATTTTGGATAGCGATCAGGCTGCCGTTGTGTTGATAAATACCGTCGATCCCGAGCAATGTAATGTTTTCAGCAGGCTTTTGCTGGACGATCTCTTTAGAGGACAGATCCACCCGAAAGATCCCTTTCGAATAGTCCGCGACAAGGAGATTCGCCCCGGCATTATCGAAAGCGAGGCCCTGAAGCGACGAAAACATGTTCGATCGCAGAAATTCCTCGATCGTGTCACCCTTCGCCGAGATCTTGTAGATTGCCGGAGCGATACTGTCGGTCGCGAAAACACTGCCGTCACGGTCAATGATCAGGTCGCCAAGAGCGTGGGCTTCGCTGGGCGGAAGAATGTATTTCTTTACCAGCTTTCCCGTCGCGAGTTCGTATTTGAATATTCCGGCCCGGCCTTTATCTTCTGCAGAAAATCCGCGCATTTGGGGGAACGCACTCGTACAAACCCATAGAGATCCGCGGGCCGCATCGACCCGCATTCCTAGAACGCTCCACAACCCCTCAGCGGGTTTGGAAAAATCCGTCGCAACGCCGTTCTTATCAATAGCAATGATCTTCCGCTGATGCACGCTCCCCATATAATATGTCTGCGTTTTCGGATTGTACGCGATGCTTTCGGCGATGAGGGTTTTGTCATCGGCTGTAAATGCTCTCTGACTGCGGCCTATAGGTTCCCGATTCTTTGCAAATAGTGCCTGTGCCGCCTTAAACCGCTCACTATCAGCTATCGGCTTAAAACTAGGATCTCTTTCGACGGCAAACGCGAGTCCCATCTTTGCGAGGCGTTCTATCAGGCTCAGAGCCTTGTCATTTTCCGCGTTCAGAACGTACGCGGTCGCTAGATTGTAAATAAGTCTCGAATGATTTGGCCGAGCGGCATTTGCGGCGATCATTTGCGTTAAGAACTCCGGATAGGCCTTCTCAGCAAAAGCTTTTCTTGCTGCGTGTTCGGCCGTCTGTGCCGTCGTCATTTCTTCCGGAGTCTGTGCAAAGCATTCGAAAGTAGCAAAAGCGCAAACGGCGACGGCAAGGGTGATGGAATGTACGGTCCTCTTCATATGATTCCTTGCTTCCTCTGGACAATTTGCAATCTAAGATGCGCGATGTCAGTTGTTAGTTTCATTGACGCCAAATATTATTAAATCCCTATCTTTCATAGGTTTGCCCTTTCGATGCCGCTTTGATTCAATTGAGGTTTAGGCGTGACCGGAAATATGCATCGCAACCTCAGAACCTTCATTGAATCGCTCCGCAGAGAGAATGACCTTGTCGAGATATCGGCGGCAGTTGACCCGTATCTTGAGATCGCGGAGATCCACCGGCGTGTGATCGAGAATGAAGGGAAGGCGCTTCTTTTTACCAAGGTAAAGGGTTCCGATTTTCCCGTCGTTACAAATCTATTTGGAACACGCAAGCGGATCGATCTCGCATTCGGTTCCAAACCTCTTGAATTCGTAAAGCGTGTCGTTCACGCCGCTGAGAACCTTTTGCCGCCAAAGCCGTCGAAGCTTTGGGAGTATCGCGACCTCGCGTTTTCCGCTCTTAAGTTCGGAACCAAGAGCGTGAGCAATGCTCCGGTTCTAGAAAGCCGCCAATCGACCGTCGATCTCGAGAAGATCCCGCTTCTCCAGCTGTGGCACGAAGACGGCGGGCACTTTGTGACCTTGCCGCTCGTTTATACCGAAAGCCCGGTCAACGGCAAGCACAATCTCGGTATGTATCGCATCCAGCGTTACGACAAGACTTCCACGGGAATTCATTGGCAGATCGGTAAGGGCGGCGGTTTTCACTATTTCGAAGCGGAGAAACAGAATAAACCTCTGCCGGTGACCATATTTCTCGGTGGTGCTCCTGCGATGATCTTGTCGGCAATCGCTCCGCTGCCTGAGGACATTCCCGAATTAATGCTTGCCTCGCTCCTGAATGACGGAAAGATCGCGACGGCGAAGAACCCGCTCGGCGAGGGTCGGCATCGACTGATCGCCGAGGCGGAATTTGCCATCTGCGGCTCGGTCGCTCCGCATGAGCGACGCCCAGAGGGCCCTTTTGGCGATCATTATGGGTATTATTCGCTCGTTCACGACTATCCTGTGTTCCGTGCGGACGCCGTTTTTCAGCGGAAGGACGCGATCTATCCTGCGACGGTCGTCGGGAAGCCTCGCCAGGAGGATTTCTTTATCGGCGATTACTTGCAGGAACTGCTTTCGCCGTTGTTTCCGCTCGTAATGCCTGGCGTGAAAGACCTTTGGAGCTACGGAGAGACCGGATTTCACTCGCTTTCGGCGGCGGTCGTAAAGGATCGATATGCTCGCGAAGGTTTATCCGCCGGATTTCGCATTTTAGGCGAGGGCCAGCTTTCTCTGACAAAGTTTTTGCTTCTAACGGACACGCCGCAGGACCTTCGCGACTTTAGATCCTTGTTCGAACACATCCTCGCCCGTGCCGAGTGGCATCGCGACCTGTTCATTTTCAGCCAGACAGCGTTCGATACGCTCGATTATGCGAGCGGGAAGATAAACTACGGCAGCAAGGCTATTCTAATGGGCATGGGCGATGCGAAACGTGAGTTGAAACGAGAGTTCTCCGGCGAGCTTCCCGCGGGCATCAAGCGGGCCGAGCCGTTTTGCGGCGGATGCTTGGTGGTCGAAGGCGATAACTACGAAAACGACAAGGATCTCGCCGCCCGTATCGCGAAAGCGGGGAAGTTTGACGACTGGCAGATGGTCGTTATCCACGACGATGTCGAGTTCGCGCGTTCTGCTGAGAAGTTTTTGTGGGCGACTTGGACGCGTTTTGATCCGGCGAGCGATATTTACGCAAAAGATGCCACGTTAAAGAACAACCACATCGGCTACGAGGCCCCGATCATCATCGACGCTCGAATGAAATCGTGGTATCCGAAGGAGGTTGAGCCGCGTGAGGATATCGTAAAGCTCGTGGATAACCGGTGGAAGGAATATTTTCCGTTTTGAGAGTCTGCCGCAGGGCGGCAACCGACTTTAGCCGTGGGCTTAAACCCACGGATGCCGTCAGTCGCTGACGCGACAAATATCTTTCTTTCCTGATTTCCGTGGGTTGAAACCCACGGCTAAATTCGCACGATCGCTACGCGATGAAAAAACCATTTCGCTATCTCCTTTTCACTTTCGCGACGCTCGCCGTCGTCGGTTTGGCGTGTCTTGGGTACGGATATTTCATTGAACCGAATCGTTTGGTCGTAAACGAGGCCGAATTAAAGATCAAAGACTGGGAAAAGGAGTTTGACGGGCTGAAAATCGTGATGCTGAGCGACATTCACGGCGGGTCTAACGGCGTGACCGTGGAAAGGCTTCGCGAGGTTGTCGCAAAGGTGAACGAGCAGAACGCCGACGTCGTGGTTTTGCTCGGCGATTACGTTTCCGAGACCGTTGAGGACGAGCCGGTGGCGAAAGTGGGGCTCAAAATGGAGATGAAAACGGTCGCGGACGGCCTGGCGGGGATGAAAACGAAATATGGTGTTTTCGCCGTGCTCGGAAATCACGACGGTTGGTACGACGACAGCGTCGTTGCGGCCGAATTCACCCGCGTCGGGTACAAAGTCCTCCGTCATGAGGTCGCGTCGATCGAGAATGCGGGCAAAAAGCTCCGTATCTTCGGCATGATCGACCACCTGAAGCTCAATAAACCCTGGAAAGAAACCTCAGCGGACGCGAAAAAGATCGTTGACGATGCTGGCGAAGGGAATCTGATCGTGCTCCAGCACAGTCCCGACCTTTTTCCGGTCGTAACGGGCGAACTGGCCATCTCCAAGGACCTGAAACTCTTCCTCGCGGGCCACACGCACGGCGGACAGATCGCTTTACCGGTGCTCGGCCGGCCCGTCGTCCCCTCAAACTACGGCCAGAAGTACGCTTATGGCCATGTACGCCAAAACAATGTCGATCTTTTCGTAACCAGCGGCATCGGCTGCAGCATTTTGCCGTTCCGATTCATGGTCCCGCCGGAAATTCGGGTTTTGACGGTGCGGTCAGGATAGCTGAAATTCACCGAGATAAACGCACCGTTGTAGTATAAGCTGATGCATTCCCATTACCTGCTCGATCTCGTGCTCGAACGTGAGAGGATACCGTCGAATGACGCTTATCCTTTTAACCTTGGCGTGCTAAAAAACTTGCGCCGGCTCAAGCTACACCCTAAGATCACCTACTTTATCGGCGAAAACGGGAGCGGGAAATCCACTTTACTGGAAGCGATCGCCGTCGCCTTGGGTTTTAACGCCGAGGGCGGGACGAAGAACTTCAATTTTGAGACGCGTGACGAGCGGCAAGACCTTTCGCGTGCCCTGTGGGTGACAAAGGGCCATCGGCAGCCGCGTGACGGCTTCTTTTTGAGGGCTGAGAGCTTTTTTAATGTCGCTACACAGATCGACGAGCTCGATCTGCAGGGCTGGTACGGCGGCAGATCGCTGCACGAGCAGTCGCACGGCGAAAGTTTTCTCACGCTGATGACCACACGGTTTCGCGGCGACGGCGTTTACATCCTCGACGAGCCCGAAGCCGCTCTGTCGCCGGCCCGGCAGCTCGCGATACTTTCGCGGATACACGATCTGGTCCGCGACAACTCGCAGTTCATTATCGCCACCCACTCGCCGATCCTGATGGCGTACCCTGACGCGACTATTTATGAATGCACCGCCGACGGGATCATCGAAACCACCTACGAGGAAACCGAACATTATCAGGTGACACGAGACTTTTTGATGAATCGAGAGAGGATGCTAGAGGTTTTGCTCGAAGATATGTAACGGATCATTGTGTGAGCAGTGTTTTATTCGCGGCTGTGGCGGCTGGAGCGTTGGTTCTTTGTCCCGTAAGCTCTCTTAGTAGAAGATGATCTTTATTGTCAGTGCCGACATTAACCCGGCTTTGTCTGGTCTTAATCTTTTCTGCCCCCACTGCTGTCATCGCTGCGGTGCGGTCCGGAATGCTATTCATTCACTCGACCACTATGCAGGACACTAAGACTCGTCAGCACGCAGTTGCAACCGCCAACAACAATTTCGGAAGAAGGACGGGTGTAATGGCTGGGATCGAGAAGCCTCTATCAAACCATTGACCCTGGTAGCTGACTTTACCAGCGGAAACAATGCTCTCGGCACCTCGAACGTAGGCCTTAGCTACAAAACGAAGGAGTCGCAAACGTTAACGTTCGCGTACTCCTTCGGAAATTCCGGCCGCGGCAATAATTTCTTCTCTGCGTACTACGGGATCATTTTCTAGTCTCTTCGAAAAGAAACGCCGCGACCTAGGGTCTATAGCCGTCGCACGAAAACGACGCTCTCGCGGAGAAGAAGCCTTTCATAAAGGCATCCTCTTTCGGCGAGATCGGCACCTGATCCAGATTAGGAACTCGGAACCACTGCTGGATGCGATAAGGAAAGCTTTCCAGCGGAGTCATGGTCATGAACTTGAACGTGCTGTTCACCAACTGATCGGTAAGAAGATTGGAGTGAAGCGAATGTCCGAATTCGTGGACCACCTGGTCGAACGACCTGTACTCATTATCGGAGTTCGGCTTCTTGTCATTTCGCGTTTTAACGCCCTGCTTGCAGATCATCTGTTCGGTGATCCACAAATTATCAGGGTTTCCGTAACCGCGAAGGAAATCGCCACTGCTATCATACGGCGACTGCGGATACGCCATCCCGATCGGTGCCAGATTAATTAGTTCTGACCACGGTTCGGCGTTTGTCATGTGAACGATGAAAGTATCGAGCTTGTTCTTAGGGTATCTCGGGTTCAAGCGACGCAGCATCTCAGCATAGACGTTCGCCACGCCGTTCATTGCTGACTGGCTCACGGCCTTTGTCGCCATGATACGGATCGTCGGATCTGCGAGCTGTATACATTTTGCCCAGCCGGGATTCGGAGTGCAGTTAGTAACGTTTGCCCTGGCCTTGAACGGATATAGCATCTCGTCGGTCGGCGGCGGGAGATTTGCAGGCGGTGGCGGGGCCGGCCGCTGAGCAACAGGTGCCGGTACAGGATTAGGGTTGCCGGCGGCGGATCCCTTCCTAAAGATACGCAATGACGAGACATTGTCGTTCCCGACGCGAGTGTTACCAAGGAAGTTGTTGTCGGAACCGAAGGTCTGGCAGGCGCCTTGAAAATCGTTGTCAGCACAGAGTTCTACCTGAACGTTCGCGCCCACGATGATCGACGAGATGCTGTCATTAGGCATTCCCATGCTTTGCGGCGTACGGAAGTCGCCTTGGTTCAGGATCTTACAGGCCCCGCCGAATTGTGAATCGTTGAAGATCGCGATCTGATTGACGTTTGGTCTGCATAGTGGACTCGTTCCGGTTGAGGCACCCTGCGGGTTTTGATTGCCTCCCGCGTTACCCTTAGGAAAGATGCGCAGGGACGAGACATTGTCGTTCCCCACACGCGTATTCCCCAGAAAATCGTTATTCGATCCGAACGTCTGGCAGACGCCCTGGAAGTCGTTGTCTGCACAGAGCTCCACCTGGACATTGGCGCCGACGATTATGGATGTAATGCTGTCATTCGGCATTCCCATACTCTGAGGCGTGCGGTACTCACCTGGGTTCAATATCTTGCAAGCCCCTTCAAATCGCCAATCGTTAAATATAGCCACCTGGTTGACGTTGGGTCTACAAAACTGGGCCGAAGCCGTTTCTGCGGCCGCGAAAATGAATCCGAGGCACAAGCCGATAAAAAGTAGTTTCTTCATATGCTTTTTCTCTCCTCTGCTGGGTTCGCGTCTACTTTCCGACGCGTGTGTATGTAAACGTCTCGTTTATATCTGGCCGTTCCAGGATCAGCTTCCTGTTGTTGTTCTCGAAGCGGATGTACCCCTGACGCATCACGCCTTCGGAATTCGGGTACTCAATGATGTTCGGCTCTAGGAGCTTGTATCCCGTCGTCCGGTTGTATTTGCCGTTCTTGTAGGATTTCCAGCTGCTTGCCCCCCAAACGATCTTGACGGTTTTATCGTCATCAAAGATCCATGATGAGCCGATCAGCAGTCTCTTGAGGCCTTCTACTCCGGTCGCCGCCGCAGCCGAAGTACTGCCGCCCGGCCCCTTGCGCGTAACGCGGATCGAAGAGACCGAATCGTTACCAACCCGCGAATTTTCCAGAAAATCATTATCGCTTACGAGTATCTCGCAGGCGCCTTTATAAAGGTCGTTCTGACAGATCTCAGCCTGTACATTCTTGCCGACGAGGATCGACGAGATGCTGTCGTTATCAAATCCCAACGCCTCGGGCGTCGCATATCCCGCGATGTCGAGCACCTTGCATTTTCCTCCAAACTTCCAATCGTCAAAGATCGCTATCTGGTTAGCGTTCGGGCGGCAATTTTGGGCAGAGACGCTTTCGGCCGCGGCAAAGCCCGCTACCACGAGACAGACGCCGATAAACGTGATTTTTGTCAGTTGATTCTTCATAATTTTCTTTTGGTTTAAGGTCTTGGTTTTATTTTGTCGTTAGCTTTCGAATGGAGACCCAAGAAGATTCTTGAGTCTCCGCCCTGGTCTACGGCCTATTGCTCACAACAAAGCTGACGCATTGACCTTGATTGGGGAAGGTGGGGTTGTTAAACCGCATCCATCCGCCGTTCTTGCACTGTTCTTTGTCAACGGGAGGTCCGATCACCGTGTCGCACTGTGAACTGTCGACGATCCCGTCGCGGTCGAAGTCGACCGAACCCGGGTTCTGATCGACGTCGCAGACATCTGGTATGTTGTCATTGTCGTCGTCCAGGTCGACGCAATCGGGCGAGTTGTCGCTGTCTGCGTCGGGCGATTTGCTCGTCGCCTGAAGTGGATTTGAACCACACGTCGTTTCGTCCGCGTCCGATTGACCGTCGTTGTCGTCATCGGTGTCAGCATTATTGCCGGTGCCGTCGCCGTCGGTGTCTACCGATTCGGTCGGGTCGGTTGGAAACGCGTCGTTTCCGTCCAGCACGCCGTCATTGTCATCGTCGTCATCGCAGGCGTTGCCGAGCGAATCGTTATCGCTGTTTTCCTGATCGGGGTTGGGTGTATCCAGACAGTTGTCAACGGTATCCGAAGTGCCGTCGCCGTCCCGGTCGTATTCCTGCTGCAGCTCGTACGCACCGATATCTGCTCCAACGGCGGCGTTCGGGTAATTAGGCAGGTCTACCGGCCTGACGAGTCCTCTTTGGTCTGTCGTCAAGGTGGAGAAGCCCTTGTCGATCGCAGGCGAAAAGGCGAGTAATGCGTGGGTGAAGGTGGCACCGCCGTTATCCTGAAGCGAGCCAAGCTGCGGATCGCCGGTTAGGTTGTTTGAGTTCAATCCGTTGAGACACGCGAGACCGCTTTCAATCAAACTGTAGGCTGCATTTATAGTGCCGCCCGTACTGCCGCAATCAATGCCGCTCGGACTATTGGCCACGATCGTATTCTCGAGCGTCATGCTGCTAATCGTGCCGCCATTAGATACCCCGCCGCCATTATTGCCGGAGTTGTCGCTAAAGGTTGAGCTCGTCAGTGTCGAAGTTCCGAGGTTGCGGATGCCGCCCCCGTTTCCGATTGTTGATGTGTTGCCGCTGACGGTCGAATTTGTCAGGTTTGCCATGCCGGAGAAGACGATGATGCCGCCGCCCGATCCAGTAGACGTGTTACCGCTAATGGTAGAACCATTTACGGTCAGGGTTCCGATTCCAAAGGTTGCAATACCGCCACCGCCGTTTCCGGCGGTTCCGTTTGCCCTGTTTCCTTCAATGACCGAGTCGTTAACGGTTACTGAGCCACCGGTAGAGTTGGTGTTATTGCTAAGTCCGCCGCCTTCGTTGTTGGCAACATTGTTTTTGATAGACGAACCGGTGATCGTGACGGTTCCCCTTTCGTTATAAACTCCGGCACCAAATGGGGCTGCGTTGCTGGTGAATGAGGTGTTAGAGATGGTTGTCGTCCTGCCAAAAACATACAGTCCGCCGCCGCTACCCGTTACGATGTTTCCGTTGAGCGTCGTGTCAGCAATAGTCAAAGCAATGCTGCTGTTGACGCCCTGAAAACCGGCACCGTTCGAAATCCCGCCGCCAAGATTTGCAGTATTCAGCGTAAAGGTCGAGTAGGTTACTGTCGTCGGACCGTTGCTGAAAACACCGCCGCCAAATCCCGCGTTGTTGCTGCTGAAGGTTGAATTTGCGATGGTAACTGTACCCTGATCGTTGTATAATCCTCCGCCAAGACTGCCGCCAGCACGGAAAGTGTCATTATTAGTTACGGTGCTGTCGGTAAGGTTGACGGTGCTGCCCGGCGAGGCGAGAATACCGCCGCCCGACTGAGCATAGTTGCCCGTTACGCGAAGGCTGCTCAGCGTCAAAGTTGATAAATTGCCGGCAACAATGCCGCCCCCGTTACCGCCGGTGAATCGGGCCGCCGTGATGGTCAAGCCTGAAATCGCGGCCGTGGCTCCGCTATCGACAAAAAACACGCGGCTCAGGTTGTTGCCCGACACCGCCAACTGATCGGCTCCCAAACCGTTGATCGACAATGTGCCGTTGTTAACGATCGTCAATTGCGTGCCGTTGAGAGTTATTGTCTGACCGCTTAACGAGGCGTCGAATTCGATGACGTCATTTGCAGCGGTCGCATTTGCCGCCGCGATCGCATCGCGCAGGCTGCCTGCTCCGCTGTCGTTCGTGTTCGTCACCGTGTAAGTCGCGGCGTGTGCCGAGGCTGTTAGTAATAGGCTCGCGAAGATTGCGAGCAATTTGAATCTCATACTTGTAATTTTCTCCATTTTTATTTCTGATCTGCTGAAATCTGCTTTGGAATCTGCCTTTTTTACTCCGCGTGTGATTCACGGTCTACGGTCTGCGATAAGGACGCTAGACAGATCAACACGGCGCCGCTTGCCAGTTCTGTCGCGTGAACTGCGTCTAGTTCGATCATTCGAAAGATGCGGCGCTGGGTGATGCCAAACAGGCGTGCTGCCTGCTCTGTCGTGAGCATCGGTTCACCGCAAACAAAGCAGGTCGGTCGTGAAAGCCCTTCCGACTCACGTATGACGTACCGGCGGTTTGTCGCAATCGAAAACTCTACTTTTCGCGTGATTTCCATTGGTTTGGCTTAGTGTTAAAAGCAATTTCTGCTAACTTAATGAAATTGCCGCTCAGGGTCTTGATTTATTTTGGATTTTTTTTGGATTTCTTTTGGATAACGCTCAACCCCAACAAACACAGGAGTTTTATCACTTCGGTGAATTTGATCTCGACTTAGCTGAGCGCCGTTTATGGCGCGGCGGCGAGGAAATTCCGCTCAAACCCAAGCAGTTTGACCTGCTTTTTTTCTTTGTAGAGAACGCCGGACGGACGACGAAGAAGGACGAATTGCTAGATGCGGTCTGGCAGGGAACTTACGTCGAGGAGAATACGCTCGCGCGAAATGTGTCGTCGCTTCGAACTCTGCTGGGAGACGGTTCAGGCGGCAAACGAATGATCGAAACGGTTCCGAAGCTCGGCTACCGGTTTACGCCGGAGGTTACGATCACGCAGCCGGCCGGAACCGCTCTTATCGTTGAAGAACAAACCGTCCAGCATTTTCGAGGCGAGGAAACCATAACCTTTAATAGCTCGGATCTGGCGCTGACAAAAGAAAAAAGGCCGGCGAGATATTTTGCTGTTTATCCGATATTGTTTCTCGCAGTTATCTTCAGTCTGGTCATTGGGGTCGGATTCTTTCTTTATCGAGATCAGCAAGCACCGCAGAACGTGGGCGACACATTGTCTGACGCTAATAAGCTGAACGTAAAAGCGACCATCACCGTTAAGAACATCACAGTTGACGCGACCAGTGAGTATGTTGAGGTTGGATTAAAGGTCCTGCCCGGAGATGTTCTCAGAGTTTCCGCGATGGGCGTCCATCAGCCGGAAGCGGGGCAAACCCTGACCCTGCAAGGCGACGAAAAAGGAGAGGTCTCGGCCAGTCATACTTTCCAAAAAGCCTATCCGGGGTCTTTAGTTGCGTGGATCGGAAGCGAAAGCGACAAGAGTAACTATTTTCAGGCCAGCACAAATCCTGCTTTCCAGGCCAAAAAGAGCGGTGAACTGTATTTGGCGGTAAATGACCTGGTGAACAGCTATGCCGATAACCGGGGCGGGCTTAATGTGGCCGTCATTTTGTATCGCCAATACAATATTTATGCGGAAGACGATGATATCGAGATGGCGTGGGGAAAAGAACTGGTGAATATTCAGCAGGCGGACACGATCGAGATCCGCAGCCGCGGCAATGTCGCATACTGGAAGAACGGTGAACTGTATGATCTTGACGGTTCAGATCATCTAACCACCGATCATCTGGCGCCCGAGCTCAATGCCCGTTCCTTGATCGGAAAGATCGGCAGCAACCCGGCATTCAAAGCCGGGAAGGATCTTCCAAAGCAGCAGAGCAATCTGAGCGGCTGGTTATTTCTGAGCGTCAATGACAGGATCCTGAACTGGTCCGGCTCCTACAAAAACAACACAGGCGAAATTTCAACCGATATTGAAGTAGTGCGTCAGGCGAAACAATTCACGCGGCCCATTTAACTGACACCGGCTCGCCATGAGGGAAAACGAGTAACGCGGATGCTCATCGATATCACTCTATTTCTTGTGGTCCTTGCGTTTGGCATCTTTCTGCTGACGCTGGCGGGGCTTTTGGTTTTCTCGGAGGAGCGGGGAAAGAACTTTCTGCTCGGTTTTGCGACCTCGGCGTTCACGCACTATCTCGAGATATCTCTTCGCATCATCGTGGGCGCGGCTTTGGTCGTTTGGGCGACCAAAATGCTGTTCAGCCCGGTGTTTTTGGTCTTCGGCTGGCTACTGATCGGCACTTCGGCTGTCCTCGCCGTCATTCCCTGGCAGTGGCACAAGCGCTTCGCCGATCTTTCGGTGCCGCCGGTACTAAAATACCCCAAACTTCTCGCAATAGTAGCGGCAGCGATGGGGTCGTTTATTCTTTTTTGTTTGGTCAATGGCCCGACCGTTTAGCAAATACGATCGGGCCCCTTGATCACATCGCGATATTCCCGCGGCTCCGGACTCCGATGAGGCGGCCGGGGTAGATGCCGAAGTCTTCTATTTCGACGGTATCGGTGGCGCCGTTCTTTCCGCGTTTGAAACGCACCTGGGCGGCGGGGATTATCGTTCCGTCACCGCGTCCGGTTTTCGGGTCGACGAGTATTTCCACGTATCCGAAAGGATAATCGACCGAGCGGGCACCTGTTCGCAGCTCGCCGAAACCGACCCATCTGTCAAAGATCGCTCTGATCCTCGTTTTTCCGTCGTGAGTGTCAAAGATCACCGCATTCAGGTCGCGCCCGAGCGAGCCGCCGAGCGTAAATTGCCCGAGGTCGTTATTCCTGATCTCATCCATCAAGGCGTTTTGCCCGCCCTGCTCGAGAGTGGTGAGATATCTCGCCGCATCTTCCGCCGGTGTGACTCTGTCTACCTTTAACGTAAAGGTGCGGGTCACGGTCCGCGTATTAAACCCCGAGCCATAAATAACCGCCGTCCCGGTAAAGGTCGCCGATCTCTGTGCAAAGCCCGATAATGCAAAAACCCCGATAATCAACGCTGTCGCAATAATATTCTTTCTTAACATATCGATTCTCCTTCCCGCCCTCAGACTATTACGTCCCGGGGCAAAAGTCTGTACAAGAACAAACAAAGGCCATCTTTTAAACCCTGCGATATAGCCTTTACCGATTTAGATGCAACCGACGAGACTTCGGATGACAAGTTTCAAGCCGTGCGAGGTAAAGGTATGCAAATGGCGGCGAGTTACGACAGAACCCGCGAAGCGGGTGACAACGGCGTGCAGCGGCGACCGGAATTCGTGCCGACATTTCTATTGCCCTCTGTCGCCCGCTACGCGGGCTTGAATGAAACTACTCGCCTTTCCCACGGGCTTACGCCCGTGGCTACATTATTTCGCCCGCTACGCGGGCTTTTCTGGAATGGCGCCCGGCTATGGGTTCACTGTCACCGGGGCGATGTTGGAAACTTCGCCGTAATCGCGGTTGCTGCGTCGCAGTTGGACGCGGATATTTAGTTGGTAGGGCAGTTTGTTGTCCTGATCGAGGGGCGTGTAGGTGACCGTGGCGGAGCGGCCGGTGGCGGTGGCGATGTTTTGCCATTTGTTCTCGCCCGCGACGGTGGCCCAGACCTGCCAGGCGTCGGATTTGCCGCGCAGTGAGACGGAGACGGTGAACGCGTAGCCCGACGAGGCGGCGACGGCCTGGATCTTCGGCTTTAGGGAACTGCTGATGCTCAGTGCGCCGCTGAATTCGCCGATGATGCCGAGCAGGGTGCCGTCGGCTTCGGAGTACGAGCTGTGGCCCTTGATCTGTCTCGCGAGTTCGCGGCTGCGGAACTCGATGCCGCACGGAACCTCGGCGGGCGGGCCGGCTAGCGCGAAGGCCGGGGTCGCCGGCGGGTCGAGACTCGCGTCATTTCCCGAGACCGAGTTGAAATATGCCGCCAATTGCGACGCAAAAGTCGCCGCCAAGTGACGCTGGGCGACCCAAAACTGCATCCATGCATTGTCCGCCGCCACCGATGCGAGCTGCGCCGGCGTGATATTGTACTTCGCCGCCAAGCCGGGAAGGTGAGCCGCGAAGATCTTGTGCCATTGGGCCTTGCCTTCCATGTTTCCTGGGTAAAAATCCGCCATGTTTCCTCCTAAAATGTTGATATCGGGCAATTATTTGGCAAAATTCTATGCCAAGCCGGTCATATTTACAAGGATTTTGTCGAATTTGCAGCGGGCAGAGTGCTCAACCCAGCGGGCAGAGTGCTCAACCCAGCGGGCAGAGTGCTCAACCCGGCGGGCAGAATGCTCAACCCAGCGGGCAGAGTGCTCAACCGAGCGGGCAGAGTGCTCAACCCAGCGGGCAAAGTGGTCAACCCAGCGGGCAGAGTGCTCAACCCAGCGGACAGAGTGCTCAACCCAGCGGGCAGAGTGCTCAACCCAGCGGGCAGAGTGCTCAACCCGGCGGGCGGCTCAGTCAGCCCGCGTAGCGGGCGGCAGCATAAAGCCACGGGCGTAAGCCCGTGGAACGGCGGAGAGGTAAAACAAAGCCCGCGTAGCGGGCGAGAGCGGGAATTATTGATATTCGGACTGACGCGAGGACATTTTGGGGGGCCCGCTGTCGCCCGCTACGCGGGCTTTCACGATCTTGGTCGCCCTTTCCACGGGCTCACGCCCGTGGCTACATGCTTCCGCCCGCTACGCGGGCTTTTGGAACTCGTTTGACTTCATTTCGCCCCGTCCGCTGCCGCCCGCTACGTGGGCTATCATCGTTTTGGTCGCCTTTTCCACGATCTTGGTCGTTCTTTCCACGGGCTCACGCCCGTGGCTACATTATTTCGCCCGCTACGCGGGCTTTTGGGTTCAATATCTTCGCTTTCGTTACCGCAGCATGGCTTTTACGCGGCTGAGATCGCCGTCGTTTTTGGCGGGGGTGAGGTTGAGGATTCGGCACATGATGTTGTAGACCTCGACATTCTCGAACGGCTCGGCGGTGAAGCCTTTTTTGAAGGCGGGGCCGTGGGCGATGAAGGTGGCTTGCATCTCCTGGTATTTATTGTCGTAGCCGTGGGCACCGCGGGGGCGTTCGGGGGCGTCGAGGCGTTTGAACCAAGGGTCGTACCACTCGTGATTGTTCGTCATCCAGCCCAATTCGCTCGAACAAATGAGAGGCGCGACGCGCGGGCCGTCGTTGTAGTTCAGCCGCGCAGGTATTTCGCCTTTTTTCCAACAGGTTGTGTGCGGCAGATCTTTGACCTTGGCGTAAATTTCCTCCAGTTTGCCGGGCTTTGGGAATATCTGGATGATCTCGCTCGTCCAAATAATGCGTTCGGTGAGCGCTTCGGTGTCGAAATGGTCGTCGAGGAAGGTAACCTTCCTGACGTCGACGTTCGCCATGCCGTGGTCGGACGTAATTATCACGTTCACTCGGTTGTCGATGCCGCGTTTCTTCAGCCCGGCCATCAGGCGCTCGATGTAGGTGTCGACCTCGTGCACGGAGTACTTCGTTTCCTCGGCATCCGGCCCGAAGGCGTGGCCCACGTCGTCGGTGTGGCTGAAATATGTCGTGATCAGCGTCGGCCGCGTCGTCGCAGGCCGGTCGAGCAAGGCGAGTACGCGATCGATTCTCAGGGTGTTGGGCATATCGCCGTTGTAGACCAGCCAATCGGTCGGAGTAATACCCGAAATTCTCGCCTCGGAGCCGGGCCAGAAGATGCTCGCCGCTCGCTGCCCCTGCTTTTCGGCCGTCACCCAGATGGGTTCGCCCAGCCACCAGCGGCCGTTCTGCACCTCTTCGCGCTTCGACATCGTCAGCGTCGTGCCAAAGTCGTAGACGCTGTTCTCCACGATGCCGTGATTCTGCGGATAGAGCCCCGTGACGACCGTGTAATGGTTCGGAAAGGTCTTGGTGGGAAAGGACGGGATCATCCATTTTGCCCGCACGCCGTTCTTCGCGAGCCTATTTAACGTCGGCGGGCTAAATTTGTCGAGATAGTCCCAGCGAAAGCCGTCCAGCGATATCAAAATGACCGTCGGCTTCAGATCTTGGGCCTTTGACGACTCGCCAACGACGCCGCCGACCGTAATTATGATCAAAAGAATCGCGGAGATGTACCTTTTCATAAGATGTTCGGGTCCCGAATGGATGTTTTTGATGTTCTTTAATATCATAATCGCAATCAAGCTTTACCGGAATCTTAAATCAAAGGAGAACTTCTCATGTCGAAAAATAAACGCGGCCTATTTGGGCTTGCACTCGTGATCATCGCAATTGCGGTAGGCGGAGCGGGCTGCGAGTTTAGTGTCGGGACCAACTCCGGATCCTCGTCAAACTCTAACTCGAACACCGCGGCGAACACTGCCGCAGCTAACACCGCTCCGGCTAACACCGCGTCGTCGGCTCCAGCCGCCCCGAAGAACATCGCCGGCAATTATGAAGCAAACGGCACTAATCCGGATGACGGAGCCGCTTACAAGGCGGACCTTACCGTGACCCAGCGGGATGATGTTTATCAATTCTCGTGGAAATCAGGCGGAAATGATTATGACGGCGTCGGCGTTCAGAACGGGAACGCAGTCGCGGTCGCATACACCACCGGAAAAGACGGGCAGGGCTGCGGCGTCGTCCTCTATAAGATCAACGCCGACGGATCGCTCGACGGAAAGGTCGGATATTGGGGCGAGAATAAGATGGAAGTCGAGAAGGCCACCCGAAAGAGCGGAACCGACCTCGAAGGCGAGTACGAGATCAGCGGCAAGAACCCCGAAGGACAGGAGTACAAGGGGAATCTAAAGATCAAGAAAGATGGCCTGGGATACGATTTTATGTGGTCTGCTCCTGATACGCTTCAGGGCTTTGGCATTAGAGCCGGCGAACTGATCGCGGTAGGCTTCGGCGGCAAGCAGTGCGCATTTGTCGGCTACGATGTTCAGGCCGACGGAACGCTGGACGGAAGCTGGGGTGGCCGCGGCGTGAAGAAACTCGGTACTGAGGTCGCGAAGAAGAAATAAAGTCGGACGTGGCGGTTTACGTTGATAATCTTCGCGATTATGGCTGGCGGCACGGGCCTTCCTGCCATCTGATCGGCGATTCGGTCGAGGAGTTGATCGAATTCGCCGAAAGCATCGGGCTGAAACGCGAGTGGTTTCAGCCCAAAAGTTCCCCACATTTTGACCTGACAGCCTTGGGCCGCGAGATCGCCGTTGCGAACGGAGCTATCGAGTTAACTCAGAGAAGCTTTGTCGTTAAACTTCGCGAGATCAGGATCACACGTGAGTCGTGGACTTGATCTAGTCTGCGGGGCCCCGGCTAATCCCACTTCTTTTTCCAGACGGTCTTTGTCTCTTCATCGAGCAGCGAGCGGCGAAACGGGACGTTGTTCATGATCTTTGTCATAACAGCGTCCCAATCGCGGTAAGGATTGTCCTTTATCCGGTCAAATCGGAGCATTCCGAACTCTGTCCTGTCGTCATTTCGAAAATACAACTCACGCGGCTCGTCCTCGCCGTCCTCAACGTAGAAATATCGCGTCACGAAATGCCAACGCATCTTCTGCTTGTCGTATTTTTTCGACCTATGGTAGGTCCATTCATCCTGCATAATCTCTTCTAGAGTAGCTGCATCCGCTCGGCTTCGTCGCCGACGTCGGCAGATGTGAACTTTCTGTACTTGTCGACCGGCGGAAACTTGCCATCCTGCCAGTCGATCGCCGCCTGCTTCGCCTCGCCGACGGTGTCGGTGATGAAATTCCAGTAAATGACCGTCGGTTCGGGCAGCGGCTCGCCGCCGAAGAGGACAAATCGCGTCCCGGCTTCGGCCGCGAAAGCAAATTTGTCGCCGGGCGTGAGCTTTGCGAGATCGTGGAGCGTGATCTCGTCGCCGCCGACCTCAACGGAGCCCTCTGTAACGTAGATAGCCAGCTCGTGCTCTGCATTTACCGGTAGTTCAACCGCCGCTGTATGCGTCACGGAGATATCAAAGTAGCTCAGTTCCTGAAATGTCGTGACCGGAGAAACCCGCCCGTGCAATTCGCCGGCGATCACGGTGACCGAGACGCCGTCGATCGCTATCTTGGGCAGAGAATCAGCAGGGTAATTGTCGAAGGCGGGCTCGACCTTTCGCTTTTCGTGCGGCAGGCCGACCCAGCTCTGCAGCCCGTGCATCCTTGGCTGCGTCGTCGCGACCTGCTCAGCGTGTGTGATGCCGCGGCCGGCCGTCATCCAGTTGACATCGCCCGCTTTGATGGACAATGCGTTCTCCAGCGAATCGGTGTGAAACGCCTCGCCCTCAAAAAGGTACGTCACGGTCTGCAGCCCGATATGCGGATGCGGCGGAACGTCGAAAAGCTCGGGTGTGACATCCTGCTGATCGAAATGATCCAGAAACACAAACCCACCAACCCGCCGCAATTCTCTTCGAGGCAGGGCACGATAGACTACGAAATCGCCCGGAAGGTAAGACTCGCTTGCGGTCAGGATGAATTCGACGGTTCTGATCATCAGATAACTCAACGGGCTTCCGGTACAGCCGCAAATCCACCATCAAAATATGCCCGAGCGAGAGCCATTGCCGGCGGAATTCCTGTCAGATGATCATAGCTCGCAGGAAGCATGAGCTTTCTGAGTATCTGATCAGTGACACCACGAGCCCTCATCGTGCGGTAGGCTTTCTCCGTATTTTCGGGGCTGACAACGAAATCCTTATCAACGTAGATCAGAAGCATCGGGCGCGTCGGGGCCCAGTCGTAAACGTCGTTCTCGTGGAGCATCCGCACAAAGGGATTGCTCTTGCGGTTGGCCTTCATATCACGCAGGAATGCGGGCTGCAGGACATTGGAAAGCTGATTCTTCGAACGCATCAGCGTCGTTGTTAGTCCGATATTCTTAATGACGCCTTCGTCCGATGGGTTTAGCCGGTAATTTAGCCCCAGAGCGTTGGCGAGCGAAGGTCTGTAGAAGGTATTTAGCTTTATGCCTTTTTCCTTGTTCAGGTAATTCGTCGCGTACGACATCAGATAGAGCCGCAAAACGAATCCGGTCTGTTCGCCTGTTTCCTGCAGCATGAATTCACGCGTCGTGCCCGACAGATCATACGGCCCGCTCGCCGGAGCACTGCGCGTGACCTGATATTCCTCGTTCATGTAAGACTGCAGCGACCGAGTCAAGGCCATCGCCACGCCGCCGCCTTCGCTGTAGCCGGTTATGTAAAGCTCGCGGCCGATGGGATAGTTCTTTTGCCTCGAAAAGGCACGTGCCGCCGAGATCATGTCCACGCCGGAACGGGCATTGACCACACTAAGCGGATAGGGATGAGCCGCTTTGTGATCGCCGAGGCCAAGATAGTCGGGGAGTATCACCGCGTAACCGCCGGTCGCAAATGCGGTGATCGCCTCGATCGTTTCCGGAGCCTCGCCTTTCCCTTTGAACCTCGACGGAGAGCGGTCGCGGTCGACGGTTGTGCCGTGGCAATAAACGACCAACCCTTTCGGAGCACCGCCGACGGGCCACGCGACGAGGCCTGTTAGATTTACCTTCTTCTTGTTTACATCGATCGATGTGTAGGTGATCTTATGCAATTCCACATCCGTCGACGCCGATGGCGGAGCGGATTCGCCGAACGCTTTCGCCATCCGTTCGTTAAGTTCGGACGCTGACATCGTTCCATTTAAAGAGGATGAAACGAGAGCCTGGCCGGAGACGGTGACGGCAAAGAGAACGAGTGTGAATAGGAAAAGTCGGAGCGTTTTCATGGTTCCCCCCTGTATTATCTTACTGTTTGATAACGATCTTAGACTTGATCGTATTGGCAATATAGCATTTTGCGTGAGCCTCGTGGTGGAGGTGGGCGATGTCTTCGGCTGTTGGGAGTTTGTCGCCGGTCCAGGCGATCTGCGGGTCGAGCGTGATCGTCGAAACCCATTGCCGGCCGTCTTCCATCGCGGTCATCTCACCGACAGCATTGTCTTCGTAAGACTCAACATTAAACCCCGCCGTCGCCGCCAACCACAAAAACGTCAGCATATGACAAGACGAAGCCGACGCCACCAAAGCCTCCTCCGGATCAACCGCCGCCTCAACCGAAAACGGAACCCGAACCGCATGCGGCGAAGAACTTGCAGGAACAGTCACCCCACCATCAAACGACCATTCGTGGCCGCGTGTGTAGCGGTTCTTTGTAAAGCTTTCGGGTGCGTCGGATTTCCAAATGATCCTTGCTGTGTAGGTTGACATAATTCTTGTGCACTTTTCGCCAATATACTACTTAGTTATGCTCACGAGTGTTGATTCCTCAAAACCAAACACTTTCTGACTGAAAAATTCCATCCCGACGTTTAAATGTACTAACGGAGGGTTTACGTGTTCACCTTCCCAGCAAGAAAATATCTCAACCTCGCTCTTTTCCAGAAGATCGGAAATGTATAGGCCCAATTGGCGTACTGATTCACGAGATTGGCGATCATACTCAATTTCAAATTCGTCGTCATCAATTGGTTCATCGTCATAAACAAAACCACAAGAACAACCTTCAAAAGATCCGGCGTACGCAACAAAGGGAAGCGTGAATTGCTTTCTCACCAGTTCTTCATGCTCTTGCAATTGCGTAGTATGAAATCCCGGATTCTGCTCGTCCCATCCAACAAGCGGTAACGGCTGAGAGGATGCGATGTAGAGTGCGTGGCACATTATACTAGGGCCTTAGTCTATTCAACCCCCTCGGAAACGGAACTGTGTCGCCTACGGGCTCGATGCCAGCCACCTTCTACAATCCCAGCCAAAACAGCATAGAGCGTTCGAGCTCCGCCATGTCGTCCGCTGACAATGACCAAGGGATTTCAAAACGAGTTTGTCTTCAATCGTGAAGATGCCTCGTTTGACCGCAGTCTCGGTAAGTAGTCCGGCTCGAGACCAATCTCTGATCACGAACTCCCCCGCTAGAAGCGATGTTGTTTTTGAAGTAAGTGAAACAAGCAGCAAATCTCGCGAAGCGTGGGAGGGACTGATAACGACCGCAGGCCGGATCTTGGAGCCTGAAAGATCCGAGAAAAGGATTCGGACGAGGACGATATCACCCCTTGAGTAACTCGGCATAGATATCGTCTTCCTCGTTGTCCCATATCTTTTTGAGGCTCGCCTCGGTCGCGGCCATCCAAAAGTCTCGATCCTCCCCGTCCGAGATCGTCACGAGAACTCGTGCGCCTTCTTCCAGTTCCGTGTCGTCTAGGGGTACGACCATCCCATTTTTAACGATCGCTTCTACAGTATGCATACGTCCAACATTATACGTCTTTCCGCAGTAAACTCCAGAACTTTAGGGCCTCAACCTATACAACATCCTCGGAAACGGAATGGTCTCGCGCACGTGTTCGATGCCTGCCATCCATGCTGTACAGCGTTCGATGCCCATGCCGAAGCCCGCGTGGGGGACGCTGCCGTAGCGACGGAGGTCGAGGTACCATTCGAACGACTCGCGCGGGAGGCCGTGGGCTTCGATCTGTTTTTCTAGGTATTCGAGATTCGCGGCGCGTTCGCCGCCGCCGATGATTTCGCCGTAGCCTTCGGGGGCGAGGAGGTCGATGCCGAGGGCACATTCGGGGCGGTCTTTGTCAACCTCGAAGTAAAATCCCTTGATCGCAGTCGGGAAGTGGTGTACGAAGACCGGCTTGCCATGCTGCGTCGAGAGATACGTCTCGTCGGGTGCTCCGAAGTCGCCGCCCCATTCGAAATTGTTCTCGAGTTCGCCTTTACTAAAACCTTCCTGCAGCATTTTGACGGCATCGTCGTAGTGCAGACGCGGGAACGGCGAATTTATCGCCTCGAGGATGGTCGTATCGCGTTCGAGCGTCTTTAATTCCTCCTGACGGTCCGTCAGCACGCGTTCAACGATCGCGAGGATCATGCGTTCGCCGAGGTCCATCATGTCTTCGTAGCCCGCGTAGGCGACTTCGGGCTCGACCATCCAGAATTCGGTCAGGTGACGGCGTGTTTTTGACTTTTCGGCACGAAAAGTCGGCCCGAAAGCGTACGATTTACCAAAAGCGGCAGCCGTCGCTTCGTTATAAAGCTGTCCCGACTGGGTCAAATACGCCTTCTGATCGTCGAAATAATCTACCTCGAACAAAGTCGTCGTTCCTTCACAAGCCGCGGGCGTAAATATCGGCGTGTCGGCCAGCGTAAAGCCGTCGTTATCAAAGAAATCACGTACCGCTTTTATCACGGTATGCCTGATCTTCAAGACCGCGTGCTGTTTCTTCGAGCGGATCCACAGATGGCGGTTGTCCATCAGGAATTCGGTGCCGTGCTCCTTTGGCGTTATCGGGTAATCGTGTGCGTTTTGAATGACTTCGAGGCCGGTGACGTCGAGTTCCACGCCCAGCGAAGACCGCGTGTCCTCCTTCACGCTGCCGGTCACGATGATCGAGCTTTCCTGTCCAAGCGAGTCCGCGAGATCGTAAAGAGCCTCGTCATTTGGCTTAAAAACTACGCCCTGAACGATGCCGCTGCCGTCGCGGATCTGAAGAAATACGAGCTTTCCGCTGGAACGCTTGTTATAAAGCCAGCCTTTTACGGTGACGGTTTCGCCGATATGGCCTTTGAGTTGGTTGATGTAGGTCTGTTTCATAGAGATCTCACGAGAACTACGATTCTAAATGATAGAAACTAACAAACAAAACGCATTTTCTTCGCGAACTTCGGGGGCTTTGCGGTAACGAACCATTTCTCACGCGAAGCGGCAAAGATTGCAAAGAAAACGCAAAGGCAGAATCTCGATGCGCGAGAATCCGCCCCGCATCGAAGCCCGATCTGCGGAAAAGGAGTGTTGACTTGCGTCCCGATAATAATCAGACTGAGGGCATACAAATATGGCGGAAGAAAAGAAAAAGAAGAAGGTGAACTATTCGACCGCCTGGGCCGAGGCTCGCAAGATCATGTGGAACGCGCGGTGGCGGCTGCTGGTGGGCAGTTTGCTGATGCTTGTTTCGCGGCTCGCGGGAATGGTTTTGCCGGCGTCGACGAAGTTTATCGGCGATGAGGTTTTCACGAACCAACGGTATGAGCTGATCAAGTGGATCGCCCTTGCGATCGGCGTATCGACCTTGGTGCAGGGAATTACCAGCTTTGCTTTGTCGCAGATACTCGGCGTCGCGGCTCAGCTTGCGATCACGAACATGCGAATGCGCGTGCAGGCTCACATCGAGCGGCTGCCGATCAACTATTTTGACTCGACGCAGAGCGGCCAACTGATCTCGCGGATCATGAACGACGCAGAAGGCATTCGAAATCTCGTCGGCACGGGGCTTGGGCAGATACTCGGCGGCATCGTGACCGCGATCATTGCGATCGGCGTGCTCTTTTATCTGAATTGGCAGCTAACGGCGGCGACTTTGGTTGTTTTGATCATTTTTGGTTCTGCGCTGATGTACGCGTTCAAGGTGCTGCGGCCGATCTTTCGCGAACGCGGCGAGATAACGGCTGAGGTTACGGGACGGCTCGGCGAAAGTTTGGGCGGAATTCGTATTGTAAAGGCATACACGGCGGAAAAACGCGAGGAGCTTTCGTTTACACGTGGTGCCCACCGGCTGTTTCGGAACATCGCCAAATCGGTCACCGGCGTTTCGGCGATCGGTTCGTTTTCCTCGATCATCATCGGCGCCGTTGCGGTCGTGATGATCCTTATCGGCGGGAATGCAGTCCAGACAGGCACGATGACGCTGGGCGATTTTCTGATGTACATATCGTTCACGTTCCTGCTCGCGATCCCGGTCTTTGAGCTGACTTCGGTCGGAACGCAGATAACCGAAGCCCTGGCCGGCCTCGACCGCATCCGCGAAGTGATGGCGATGAAGACCGAGACCGACGAAGACGCGGAAAAAGAGCCGCTGCCATCCGTGGACGGGGCGATCGAGTTTGAGAACGTTTATTTTGAATACGACCCGGGCGTACCGGTCTTGAAGGGCGTCTCGTTCCGGTCGGAAGCGGGAACGACGACCGCGTTGGTTGGTTCAAGCGGTTCGGGCAAGTCAACGATATTGAGTCTGGTGTTGAATTTTATTCAGCCTAAGAAGTCAGACCCCCCTGCGTTAGCGGGGGGCACTGACGCTGCCGCGAAATCAACGCCAGAACCTGCGACTCAACTTGACGACGACGCGAAGAGATTGCCGCCCGCTGACGCAGGCGGTTCTGACCGGTCTGTCGACGCCGGTCGTATCACGATCGACGGCAAGGACCTCCAATCCGTCAAACTCCGCGATTACCGCAGCCATCTCGGGGTTGTTTTGCAGGACAATTTTCTCTTCGACGGCACGATACTCGACAACATTCGTTTCTCAAACCCCGAAGCAAACCTTGAGAAGATCAAGGAGATCTGCCGCGTAGCGAACGCGGATGAGTTCATCGAGAAATTTCCCGAAGGCTATAACACCATCGTCGGAGAACGAGGCGTCAAGCTTTCGGGCGGACAGCGGCAACGCATCGCTATCGCACGTGCTCTGCTCGCCGACCCGCGAATTCTTATCCTCGACGAAGCGACCTCGAGCCTCGACAGCGAATCGGAAGCTTTAATTCAAGAAGGTTTAAATAATCTGCGAAAGGGAAGAACCACATTTGTCATCGCCCACCGTCTTTCGACGATCCGCAGTGCCGATCAGATCCTAGTGGTCGAAGCCGGCGAGATCCTCGAACGCGGCACGCACGACGAGTTGATCGCGATGGACGGGCGTTATCGACAGCTTTACGATAAGCAGTACCGTTTTGAACAGAATTTATTTGTAAATCCCGGCGAAGACTTCACCGGTAAAGAAAAAGAAACGCTAAGTGCGACCAAACTATAATCAAATGGCCGAAACACAAACCTATCAAAATCACACCCGCTGGTACCCGCTCGTTCATTTCGTGATCACGCCGATCCTGCTCATCAATCTCATCTGGGCGGCCGTCTGCGTCGTGATGGAATTCGAATGGTTCCGCGTTCAATATCTGCTGCTTTCGTTCGGAGTCGCCTTGCTTTCGCTCGCCGCGAGATTGCAGTCGCTCAAGGCTCAGGACCGCGTCATCAGGCTCGAGGAACGGCTGCGTTACCGCGAGGTTTTGTCGCCGGAACTCGCAAAGCGGGCGGGCGGACTTCGCACGGGCCAGATAATTGCCTTGAGGTTTGCGTCGGACGAGGAACTTCCGGCTCTGGTCGAGCGGACCTTGAACGGAGATTTCGCGTCCACAAAGGAAATAAAGCTGGCGATAAAGAATTGGCGCGGCGATCATCTGCGAGTTTAGGCATGCATCGCCCGCATTAGCTTCGATCCGACGTCTCGAAAATACAGTTTAGTCCCAAATTCCACGAACGCCAGTACCAATGCGGTGTCCGGCGGCCTATTTCTGCGAATCACGCGGGAAGATCTTTACTAGTGACTTGAGTTTCCGACTATTTTGCTGCGGGCAGACCTCTCAGCCCTGCGGGCACAGTGCTCAGGTCGCGGGGCAGAGTGCTCAGGTCACGGGGCAGAGTGCTCAGGCCACGGGGCAGAGTGCTCAGGCCACGGGGCAGAGTGCTCAGGTCACGGGGCAGAGTGCTCAGGTTGCGGGGCAGAGTGCACAACTCGCGGGGCAGAGGGCTCAGGTCATGGGGCAGAGTACTCAACTCACGGGGCAGAGTGCTCAGGTCACGGGGCAGAGGGCTCAGGTCACGTGAATTTGTTCGCTGCGGAATCACCCGTCGCGGGCCTGCGATCAATCCTGTGAGATCGCTCGGGCGAGGATCTTTTGGATGAAGGGAAATCGGCCCAGGCTTTCGGCTGAGCGTAAGGAAATACGGAACATCGGCTTGATAAAGGGCACAAAATAGGTTTTTCCGCGATTTACCGACTGAAAGGAGAACGTTCCCGCGGCTTTTAGGCACCGCTGGATCGTCTGTAAGCGAAATTCATTCGCGAACTGGTCTTCATCCAGTGCCGGAAGCCCGAGCCGTCGCCTCACGCTCAAAAAATAACCTCGTTTCTCGCCGAGCCATTCGCGTGAGGGCGGTTCGGTTATCCGATCGAGCAGCAGCGAGACCAGATCGTACGTGGGTGAGCCGATCCGGGCGTCTTGATGGTCGATGATCCGCATCTGTCCGCGGCCGTCGATCATGATATTGGCCGCATGAAAGTCGCGGTGACACAGCACGGTCGCACACGACTCGAGTTCCGACGCTAAAGTTACAAATTCGGCGCTTATTTCGGCGTCCTCGTCCGGCGTGAGCGGGGATTTTCTGTAGGTCGTGAAGTAATGCTCCTTAAAAAAATTCAGTTCCCAGAGAAGCTTCTCCGCGTCAAACTTAAGCCTCGATGCGATGGAATTTGTATCGTACGCCTTCTGAGTGACGGTTTGGATCCGCGCGATCAGGGATATCGCCTCGTCGAGTTTGCGCTTAGCGTCCGTTTCGTCCGTTTCGAGCAGGACCTCGCGAAGGATCGTGTCGCCGAGGTCTTCCTGAACGATCACGCCTTGATCGCCGTCATAGTCGTAAACATCTGCCACGGGAAGCCCGCCGGCGTGGAAAAGCCTGGTTACGTCGAGATAGGGTTGGCTGGTCGGGTCGAAAGGTTCCGGGTAAACGCACGCGATCGCGGACGAGCCGTTCCAACTGATCCTAAAATACTCGCGCGTCGAAGCATCCGCCGTCAGCGACTGGAGATCGCGGGGCTGAGAGCGTGAATCGAGGAAAGCTTCTAACCGTTTTTGGTGGTCGGACATCGAGTATTAGTTCAACGGAACAATGTAATTTTCGCCCTGCACGTAGCCTTTTAGTGCTTTTTCTGGAATTTCTTTACAGGTTCTGACCATATCCGCTCGGACGATGGCGGCGTTCTCAAAATGCTCACCCGGCTCGATCGTGACGCCGTCCGCGATGATCGTCCTGTATAGCGTCGCACCATCGCCGATCGTGACGCCGTCCCAAAGGATCGAATCACGCAGCCCCGCTGCCCCGCGAAGTACGCAATTCTCGCCGAAATGCATATTGCACGTCCCCATCATAGCTAGAGAGATGTCCAGATATCGCGGAATGGTCGATAATTCGAACCATTCTCCATCGGCGACGTGTGCCGCGATCTTTCCTCCGCTTTTAATATAAGGGATATAGATGTCGGTCACCGTGTCGGAGTAGACGCCGGGCGGGATCATGTCGAGGATCTCGGGTTCAAGGATGTGAATTCCCGTAAACATCAGCGGCGTTACGATGTCATGCTCGGTATCGCGAAGCTCTGCACCGGTCACGGGCGTCGCGTGGGGGCCAAAGTAATCTATCGCACCGTCTTTTGTGTGGACAACGGTAAACTTCTCTCGCTTGTGATTTTCCTTGAGGACCATCGTGGCGATCGCTCCGGACCTTTTGTGCGTTTCGATCGCTGCGGCTATATCGATGTCGGTGATTATCTTTCCGTTTACGATGACAAAAGTGTCGTTTTCGAGATGCTTGCGAGCGAAATCGAGAGCGCCTGATGTTCCAAGGATAGCGGGCTGCTCGACCGTATAGTCGATATTCACACCAAACCTGCTCCCGTCACCGAGAGCGTCGATGACCGACTGCGGTTGGTGGTGCAGGTTTACGACGATGTCCGTAATGCCAAATTTTGCAATATATTCCGCGACGTATCCCACCAATGGCTTACCCAGGAAGGGAATTGCCGGTTTGGTTCTGTCGATGGTCAGTGGAAAGAGTCGCGTGCCGAAACCCGCGGCGAGGATCATTGCCTTCATACAAGTCGAAATAAAGATGATAAGGGAAATCGGGATGTTTTGAAAATCAATGTTACAAAGTCGAAAGTTCAGAGGCATCCGCGTTCGACAAACTCGGCTATCTGCTCTATTTTGAAACTTACTTTCCGCTTAGCGAAACAATATGACCGAAACGATCGTCGGCAAAAATGACCGCAGAGAGATCTTCGGATGGATGATGTACGACTGGGCGAATTCGGCGTTCTTTACGACCGTCGTCGGCGTTCTCATCGGGCCGTATCTTCTAAATCTGGCCCAGCAAGCGGTAGGCGAAAATGGGGTCATCCTCGACCTTTTCTTTTTTAATGTAACGCCAAAGGGCCTGCCGGCGTTCTGCACGGCCCTGTCTGTCGTCTCGCTGGTGATCTTTCTCCCAGTACTGGGTGCGATCGCAGATTACACACACCTAAAAAAGCTCATGATGGCTGCATTTTGCTATCTGGGCGTCATCGCGGGTGCCTTGCTTTTCTTCGTTACCGAATCGTACATCGCCTGCAGCATCTTGTATATCGTCTCGACGATGAGTTTTGCTGCCGCCAATGTTTTTTATAATGCCTTTCTCATCGACATAACTTCCGAGGACCAGCGGGATAAGGTTTCAAGTTACGGCTACGGGCTTGGCTACATCGGTGGTTTTGTCATGCTGGTGCTGAATCTGCTTTTTATATCAAATGCAGAAGCCCTCGGGATATCGACGGGCATGGCGGTAAGGATCTCGTTCCTGATAGCGTCGCTGTGGTGGGGGCTGTTTGCTGTTGTCACCTTTTCACTCGTTCGCAACCGATTGCCGGAAAAATCGGTGAAGCAGAATAAGGACCTGGTCAGGGTCGGATTTCGCGAGTTATGGCAGACATTCAGGGAGCTAAAGCGGCTGCGGTTTACAATGCTATTTCTGATCGCCTATCTCTTCTATAATGACGGTATTCAAACCGTGATCCTGCAGTCTTCCGTTTTCATTTCTTATGAGCTGTTTACCTCGAAGGGCCTCGAAACCGACAATTCATTTCTGATCATTATTTTCTGTATCGCACAGTTTTCAGCATTTCTCGGGGCTCTCATATTTGAAAGGATCGCACGGTTTCTCGGTTCTAAGTCGACCATAATCCTTGCGCTTATTATCTGGAGCGGGATCGTAATATACGCATACGCATTCTTTGAAACCAAGACACAGGCGTACCTTATGGGCGGTGCGATCGGCATGGTTCTCGGTGCAGCGCAGGCTCTCTCGCGATCGCTTTACTCGCAAATGATCCCCAAAGGCCGCGAGTCGGCATTCTTCGGTCTTTACGAGATATCGGAGAAAGGAACATCATGGATGGGCCAGCTCATGTTCACGATCATCGTCGGAGCGACCGGGTCGTTTCGGCAAGCAATACTCGGGTTGATCGTCTTTTTTGTTGTTGGAACGATCGTTCTCTTGTTCACCGATACCACGCGTGCTATTCACGAAGCCGGTAACATGACGCCGGAGGAAGCAAGTAAGGCTTAATTGAAATTACCTGAGAAAACGGACTATAATGGAGTCATTGACGTGCTCGCAACCAATAATACCGAAAAAATAGTAACCATCTTCGGCGGCTCAAAATGCGGCGAAGATTCGCCCGAATACCGTGAAGCCCGCGAACTTGGCGGGCGCCTTGCTGAGGCTGGATTTACGATCTGCACCGGCGGATATCTCGGCGTAATGGAAGCCGCATCACGCGGCGCACGCGAGAAAGGCGGCCGCGTGCTGGGCATCGTGATGAATCAGTTCAAATCCGAGCCTAACCGCTTTTTGACCGACAAAGTCGCGACCGATCATTTTTATGACAGGCTGCAGAATCTCATTGCGCGTTCCGTCGGATTCGTTGCTTTTCGTGGCGGAATGGGAACCGTTACGGAGATATCGCTCGTTTGGAACAAGCTGACCACAGGCGTTCTCGAACCGCGTCCGCTCGTTCTGGTGGGCGATTGCTGGAACGCAGTCGTGGAGGCGTGGAGGTCAAACCTAGTCGTAAGCGATAAGGACCTTTCTTTTCTCGATTTTGCAGATGATGCCGAAACAGCGGCATCTTTTCTGATAGGACGTCCTGGAGAAGTTTCACGATGAATTGTCCTAAATGTAATGCTCCGTTGCTGGACGGGGCCAGATTTTGCGGTTCCTGCGGACTTGTTCTGCAAGCAGCCGCACCGCCTCCACCGGTCGCCCCAACCCCTCAAATGCCCCCGCAGTCAGGGAACGAAGCATTTCACTTTGACACCGACGGTCGCGGACAGGGCCGAGGATATACCTGGGAAATAAAGCACCAGGGAGCGTTTGCTCTGGCGGTCGTAAATTTAAAGGCGAACCAGTCAATATCCGCTGAAGCAGGAGCCATGGTCTCGATGTCAGCGAACATTGATCTCAATTCAGAACTCAAGGGTGGCGTATTCGGGGCTTTGAAACGAGCGGTCGGCGGCGAGTCGGCATTTGTGTCGACATTTACCGCCCAGGGTGGTCCGGGCGAGGTGAGTTTGGCTCCGGGAGCTCCGGGCGATGTCGCGGGCATCGAGATGCAGAATCAGGTTTTCATGGTCCAATCGAGTTCGTATCTTGCGGGCGACACGGCTCTCACGGTTGATACGAAATTTGGTGGTGCCAAGTCATTTTTTGGAGGTGAAGGCCTCTTCGTTCTTCAGGTTTCCGGTGCAGGTTTGCTGCTGGTGTCGTCGTTTGGGGCGATCCATCGCAAAACGCTGCGTCCGGGCGAACAGTACGTCATCGATACTGGCCATCTTGTGGCCTGGGAAGGCCACATGCAATACAACCTGCGAAAGGCGGCGAAAAGCGGCTTTTTCCGCAGTATGCTGAGCGGCGAGGGCATGGTTGCTGAGTTTACCGGCCCTGGCGAGATACTTATTCAAACGCGAAACCTTGCCGCTTTTGCCGGCATGCTCAAGCCTTTTTTCCCGTCGCAGGGCGGCAGCGGAGGCGGATTTAGCTTTGGAAATTAGATCAAACGCAGTCGCGATCGGCGACGTCCCGAATCCGAATGCTACCACCGTTACCGAATGGCGGATAGACGGCGTAGCCGTATCAAGAGGTGTCGGGATGGGCTCTGTCGTAATGTTCGAGCGCGGAAATCAACGCTTCGAACGCATCGCGGACGAACGCCCGAATGCTGATACCGAAATATCACGCTTCAGACTCGCGGTAGATAGAAGTATCGAAGAACTTCGATCATTGATCGACGCAGCGGATGTGACCCCGAACGGCCACCTTACCGACATCCTGAATATTCAGCTGCTGATCCTCGAACAGTCGTCTTTTGTCTCAAACGTTGAGGACGAGATGCAAAGTGCGCGCCTCACTGCGGAATCGGCCCTTCAGAATGTTCAGCTACGGTACGCCGAAAAAATGGCCAGCGTACACGACCCTCACCACCGCGAAAAGCGTCTCGATATCGAAGACGTCTGTAATCGTATAGCCGCGGCACTTTCCGGCGAAACCAGGAAGCAGCAAACAACCTATCGAGACTTTGTAGTTGCCGCTCATGAACTAACACCCTCTGAAATGGTGGAAGTATGCCGTCAGAGTCCGGCGGCGATCATAACCGAACGCGGCGGGTGGACATCGCATTCATCGATCCTGGCTCGCGAGTTCCAGGTGCCGATGGTGTCTGGAGTAAAATCCATCGAAACTAAATTTCTCGGCGGCGAAATGGTGATCGTTGACGGGCAAAAAGGCAGGATCATCGTCGATCCGTCTGAGATATCTCTTTCGACATATGCCGTTAATACTGAAATTTCGATCTCCGATGGCCCACCATCCGAAATTGGCGGCGGCGGCACACAAACCATCGATGGAACTAATATAACGATCCGTGCCAACGCAGACAGCGAGGCGGCTTTTACTCTCGCTAAGCAAGCCGGTGCTGACGGAATTGGTCTGTTTCGGTCTGAATCCCTTATCGGCAAGCCCGGCCGGATCCCGGACGAGGATGCGCAGATTAGAGCGTACAGCCAAATTGGATCGGCAGTTGGCGATCAAGGCGTCCGTATCAGGACATTTGATATAGGTATCGAACGATACTCACCAAACGGACGCCACACCGAGATCAATCCGTCGCTTGGACTGCGATCGATCCGTCTCAGCCTGCACGAACGATCGTATTTTCGCGTTCAGATCCGAGCGCTTCTTCGTGCGGCCGCACATCACGGTATCGCGATCGTGCTGCCTATGATCTCGGGCGTGGGCGAGGTTGAGGAGGCGATGGCGATGATCGAGGCCGAACGCAAGGAGCTTTCGCTAAAAGGTGTTGAACACGGCTCACCGCAGATCGGAGCAATGATCGAGGTACCTTCGGCTATTTTTACCGCTCGCGAGATAGCGGCAAAGGTCGATTTTCTAGCTCTTGGAACAAACGATCTCGTCCAATACTTGCTAGCGGTCGATCGCGACAACGATCAGGTGTCCGAACTCTATCAAACGCTGAATCCCGCCGTGATCCGTGCGCTGAGAGCGGTTATCGATGCGGCTGAGTCTTCAAGGAAGCCACTCCTTATCTGCGGCGAGATGGCAGGATCTGCATTCTACGTGCCGTTGCTCATCGGCCTCGGTGCCCGAGAGTTGAGCATGAACTCGAACTCTATCAGTCAGATACGCCATCTTATCTCAGGTATCGGCTTAGCTGATGCGCAGTCGTTAGCTGCCTCCGTCGACATCGCCGAAACCGCAGATCAGGTCGAGGCGATTCTTCGCAAATTCTACAAAGAACATTGGCAAACGCTTTTCCCAAGCGGCTTGCTTGACGCCAAACACAGATAATTCATTAAAAAACTAAAATCGTCGGGTCTTTGTTCGTTTATTTCAACGTCGCAACAGCTTGCCCGCTGCTTGCGAACAAATAAGCAAACGGAAGTGCCACTGATGAAGACGATCGTTCTCCGTAAAATATACCTGTTCGCCAGCATTTGCGTTATTGCCTTGACGCTCATCGCTGGCGAGGGTTTTGGTCAATCGAACGAAGGGAGAAGCCGCAATAACCCGTACTCACCAAGCCCGAAAGGCAAGGCCGCCAGGCGTGACGACGTTGCTCCATCCGCTTCATCCAAAAATGACGGTTCGGTTTCTTTTGTAATGCAGAAGTCAGGCCCCGTTTCTGATGACGTTGCTAGAACCGAAACGAACCGCCCGTCGATCGCACAGGCAACATTCAAGATAGCCAAGGCTGCGGATGCGAAAGCTCTGCCGCCAACTGAAATTTACAAGATCGGTATCGGCGACGTTCTCTATGTCGGCCTACGAAATTCTCCCCAGGGATCGGGATATTTTACAGTTCGTCCGGACGGAACCATAGACTATCCGCTAGGGGGCGAGAACGTCCAAGTCGCGGATCAAACGATCGATACGATCGAAGAGCTCCTGGCCGGCTCGATAACCTTGTTCAAGGAACCACAGGTCGAGGTCAAGGTTCGTCAGTATGCGAGTCACCGCATCACGGTCAGCGGAATGGTCGAAAACGCGGGAGACAAGTATCTGCAGCGAGAAGCGATGCCCCTTTTTGCAATTAGAGCTGAGGCTGTCACGAGTCCAAAAGCAACCAAGGTTTCGATCCGTCGCGGAACGCAGAACGCGGAGATTCTTGATCTAAACGACCCGCAGACGGAGAATACGCTGATCCACCCAGGGGATATCATTGAATTCATAGGAGACAGCTTGCCGATCGGAGCGAATGGTTCATACTTCATCGGCGGAGAGATCGCGAGCGGAGGACAAAAGACACTGACGAGCGGCTTAACGCTCTACCAGGCGATAGTCGCTGCCGGCGGTGCAAAGGGCGATCCTAAGAAGGCCGTTATCCGGCGCAAGAACGATAAGGGATTATTTAATGTCCAGGAGCACAATCTCAGGTCGATCAGATCGGGCAAGGCGATAGACCCGTTCCTCGCTCCCGGTGATGTGATAGAGATCGGGAATTAGCATCCATGTAACAAATTCTTTGATTGTTCAACAAATTTTGCTATACTTTCTGAGCCTTGATAATTGAGACGCGTTGGGTGATCGCTGTGATAAACAGAGGAAAGTCCGAACACCATAGGGCAGCGAGCCGGATAACGTCCGGGCACCTTGATGATGGGTGACGACAAGTGCAACAGAGAGCAGACCAGCCCCCGATCTAACGATCTGGGGTGATGGGTGAAACGGTGAGGTAAGAGCTCACCGGCGTCGGTGGTAACATTCGGCGGCCAGGTAAACTCCTCGCGGTGCAAGGCCAAATAGGGAAACGAGACCGAGCTGCCCGTTCGGGTGCCGAAAGGCGGCGTTTCCGGGTAGGCCGCTTGAGCCATTCGGCAACGAATGGCCTAGATGAATGATCACCGCCCGCTATATCCAGCGGGAGACAAGATTCGGCTTATAGACGCGTCTCATTTATTTTGGTAGCTCGGCAGTTTCTTTTCGTAAAAAACAGGAGAAGGTTTATTTATGGCTAACCGTAAAGGTGTTTTTATTGGTGCGTATGTACCCAACGAGCTTAAGGAATCGCTCAGGCGCCGGGCCGCCGGTGAACATCGCACACTCTCTCAAGAGATCACACGAATTTTGGTCGAGGCCGTTCATGGAAAAGGCCTGCCGGCAGGAAGCGTCGACCGTCGCAATGCAAGCGAAGTTCCGCGCCGCCGCGCTACCGATCCGCCTATCCGCCGCCGTGCAGACGATCTGCCGTACATTGCTCCGACTGACAAAAAATAGTCCGAAGCGAAGAGTTATTTTGTATCAGTGCTGCCCTTTTTAGGGCGGCACTTTTTCGTCTCGCAGGTTCTTTGCTACCATCTTGATAAGGATGCACCGAAATACACTAGCATTTGTGATAGCAGCCGCCCTTGGCGGTTTTGTAGCTGGTTTTTGGCTGGCCAACTCGATAAACCGGACTGCTCCGGCCGTCGCGACGGTGACCAATTCGAATTCAAACTCAGCTGCCCCGCAAACTGAACTTAGCGAGGCTGAGATACGCGAGAAAATAGCCGAAGCGGACGCGAATCCGACCAATGTGGCGTTTCAGCGTGGTCTCGGCGTATCGCTCTACCGCTACGCCGCTATGAAACAGGACATCGGGTTGCTTGCCGACTCAGCCCGAGTGCTCGAGCGGGCGAACTCGCTTGACCCGAAGGATTTTGACGTTGTTGTGGCGCTCGGAAATGCCCATTTCGACATCGGTTTCTATAAGAAGGATCTGGCCAGTTTCCAAAAGGCCCGTGACGTTTACAGCAAGGCTTTAGTCATAAAACCTGGTGAACCCGATGTAACCACCGACCTCGGCCTGACCTATTTTCTCCAGGAACCACCCGACAACGCGAAAGCGGCGACCGAACTTGAAAAGGTTGCGAAAGCAAAGCCGGATCACGACCGATCGCTACAGTTTCTCGTCCGTGTTTACCTCAAGCTCGAACGGGTAGCAGATGCTGAAAAGGCCCTTGCCAAACTCAAGACCGTCAATCCCGGCAATTCTGCGATCAAAGAACTCGATTCGCTACTTGCCCAGCAAAAAGGCGGCGCAAATTGAGAGAAGCCCTTTTCATCCTTCTAGTTATCCTTGTTCTGACGGGCTGGACCGCGTTTAGATATCGGAAAGCTATCGCCGGTGTCCTGGGCTTTGCAAAAATGCTAAAGGACGCAAAGAGCGGTGCCATCGGCAGTATGCCGACGGCCAGGCAGCCGGAAAAAGCTGCTTCAGCCTTAGTTAACTGTACAAAATGCGGGGTTTGGGTTCCGCAGAATCGGGCGAGAAAGGTCGGACAACAGTTTTACTGCTCGGACGAATGCCTGAGCTAGTCAGCTGCATCAGCGGGCAGGCTGCTTTACGGAATGAAGTTGCTCACGTACCAAGAGATCATTCGCTCGCCAAACAACAAAGCGACGATCGAGCCGATCCCTAAGAATATCCCGAACGGTAACTGAGTCTGCAGGTCGCGATCTTTGCTTTTCATGATCATGACCACGCCGACCAGAGCTCCCGAAAAAGCCCCGAGAAAGATCGTCAGCAGCGTCAGCCGCCATCCGAGCAGCGCTCCGACGCCGAGCAGCATCTTCACATCGCCCAGCCCCATGGCCTCGACGCCGCGAAGGGCTTTCCATATCGCACCGACCAGCCAAAGCGACCCTCCACCCGCAAGAGCTCCAAGCAAGGCTCCGGCGAGGCTTACAGCCCATTCCGGATAGCCAACGAGGTAGTTGACCGGGGCGAAGTTCATGTCAGAAAACCTCGCACCCTCGATAGCTATCGGATAGATGATGCGTACGGCGAGAGCGGCAACAAAAAGCGGGTACGTGATCACGTTTGGCAGGATCATGTGCTCCGCGTCAATAAAAAGCAGGGCGATCATCGTCGCAACAAAGACCAAAGCGACCGGCAGAAACGCGCTGAGTCCGATCTGCGAAAACGTCAGGACGAAAACGAGCCCTGTCACCAGTTCGACAGCAGGATATCGCCACGCGATCGGGTTCTTGCATACCACACATTTGCCGCCCAGCATCAGCCAGCCAAAGATCGGAATGTTGTGATAAGGCTTAATGCCGTTATCGCATTTCGGACATTTTGAGCTGGGAAGCAGCGAAAGCTCATTTGGAACACGGTGAATAACGACATTTAAAAAACTGCCGATCACGGCGCCCCAAATAAAGACGATCGCGTAAAGAAAGGTGTCTGGAATACCAAAATTGGCTTCGAATAAAGCGGGCATGTCGATCAGATGTGTGTTAGGTTCGCGAGCCGTCGGAGCGGTCAAACGGCAAGGACAATGATAAATCTATCTGCAGGAAAAGGAAAGGAATTTCGCGGAGCTCTCCGCAGAACTGCAAGCGGGCCGCATGCGGTCCAATCTATAGCCGACTGTGCTTGGTTTGGAGTTACTTCTTAAGAAAATTCACGAATTCGCTTTCGTTTCGCGTCAGTCCTTCAAATCTTGCGACGATCTGATCGTCAGGGGTGATGATCGCGTAAAGAGGCAGAGCGACGGTACCAAATCTTTGCTCCTGCATTTTCTGGAAGCCTTCGTACGGCTCGCCTTCGCCATCGGTGAAAAGCTTTACCCGCACAAACTTCTCAAGTTCGGCTCGCACGGCAGGCTGCGGAAACATATTCGCTTCCATCCATCGGCAATTCGTACAAGTGTAGCCCGTGAAATCGATGAAAACTCGGCGATTTTCGTCCTTGGCCTGCTTGAGGGCCGCCTGATAGTCGTTTGTTAACCAGAATAATTCGCCATTCGCGGTCTGGCCGCCGCCTGAGGAAGTTGACGCCACCTGTTTCATGGGCGGAAGGAACGACTCAATTTCACCCAACCGGCCTCCGAAAAGTCCGGTCAAAAGGTAGAAGGTCATCGTCGCAAAAAGAAACGCGTTCAAGACCCGCACCAAACCTACCCTCTGGTTATCAGAATCGTGCGCGAATTTATAGACGCCAAGCAGATAAAGAAATATCAAAATGGAGAGACCTATCCATCCGGCGATCACAACTTCCCGCGAGAAAATGCCCCAGCCCCAAACGAGGTCGACATTCGAGAGAAACTTCAGTGCCGCCCCGATCTCGAGGAAACCCATGACGACCTTGACCGAATTCATCCACGAGCCCGAACGCGGCAGGGAATTGAGCAAATTAGGCGCGAGCGCAAGGATAAAAAACGGCAGAGCGAAAACGCTGGAGAATGCAAGCATTCCGACGACCGGATAGAGCAGGTCACCGCCGGCTGCCGACACAAGGATCGTCCCGACAAGCGGCGCCGTACACGTAAACGACGTGAGCGAAAACGTCAGGCCCATCAGCAGGAGGCCGATGAATTTTCCGGATTCCTTCGATCGCGTAAATCCGTCGAGTTTGGTAAGTACGCTCGAAGGAACTCCCAGGTTATAAGCTCCCAGCAGGCTGAACGCGAAGGCGAGAAAAATACCTGTGATCAGCAGATTGACGTACGGATTTGCCGCAAACCGATTTATCCCCGCTGCTCCAAAAATGACCGCGAGCAGGATACCGAGGGCAGTGAACGTCAGAATGATACCGAAAGCATAAACACCCGCATCACGAATCGACCCTAGCCGCGAATCGGAACCGTGCTTCGTAAAATACGAAACAGTGATCGGGATCATCGGGAAAACACAAGGCGTCAGCAGCGAAAGGGCTCCAAAAGTGATCGCTAGCCAGATAAATCCCCAGATCGGCTGATCGTTGATGTTCCCCTCGGCGGGCCGCTCGACCGATCCTTGGGTGTTGCTGTTCGAATCCGGCGGCAGAGCGGTCGCGGTTGACACGCTTGCAACATTTGCGTCCGTGTCGGCCGGTGTTGGCGAAGCGGACGGCGAAGGGGTCGGGGATGAACCGGGGCTCGGTGTAGCCGTAGGGCCCGGCGTAGGAGTAGGTGACGGCGATGCCGCGGTCTTACCCGGACCTATCGTTACTGACGATGATAGCCTGAGTGTTTTGGGGGGCAGGCAGACAGTGTCGGTGCAAACCTGATATCGCATATTGATATTCAGTGTTTGCGGCCCTTCTGGAGTGCCGGCGTTGACTGTAAACGGAACCGTGTAAGTTACTCCCCCGGTGTGAGTTTCGGTATTGATGCCGAAATTCGGGTCCATCGCGACCTTGGGCCGCGGGCCGGAAACTCCGCCGATCGTAAACGGGCCTTCGCCGAGCGTGATCCGCGTCGGTATTGGCCCGCCCGCGGCCTGGGTAATGGAATACATCTTCCAGGGGGCGTCGATACTGATCGAGACACGGGCCGTGCCCTTACCACCCGCCGGAACGGTCGAAGGCGAAACGGAAACGCTGCCCGAAACGGGATTCTGAGCCGCCGACGTGAAAAAGCCCGTCAAGAGCACCAGAGTGAGCGGAACAAGTTGGCGTAGTAATTTATTCAAGATTTAGATAATACGCTGAATGAGAGATCAAGTTATTTCGGGTTAGTTTTAAGCGTAAAGCTGACTGTGATACTACCCTTCGACAACCGTCACGTCTTTCTATTTGTCGGTTGCAGCGGCGGTCTTCGCGGCCATTGCATCTGAAACGATCTTATCAGTGTCGTCCTTTTCACCGATGCGGGCGATGATCTTTCCATCGCGCCCGATCAGTACTTTGGTCGGCAGAACCTTCACGCCGAAGATCTTTTCTGCGACCGGCAGCGAAGAATCCGAATCGGCCTGAGGCCACGTGACTCCGCGGGACGTTACGATCTGAAGAGCTCGCTTTTTCGTACCCTTTATAAATTCCGGGTCGGGATCGTCATCGCCGATGGTCTCAGTGTTCATTGCGAGGATCTCAAATCCATCAGCCTTATATTTTTCGTAAAGCTTTTTCAGCTTCGGAATGTCCGCAAGACATGGCCCGCACCAGGTCGCCCAGAAGTCAATAAGCACTACCTTGCCCTTGAACTCAGAAAACTTACGGGGCTTGCCGGCGAAATCGATGAAATCAAAATCGGTAACATCGGTGGACGACGCCGACGCGACGTTTCCGCCTTTCTGCCCCTCCGCGACGGCGGCAGGTAACAGGCCATTCGCAAAAAGCGAAGTAGACAACGCGATGGCGATCAAAAACGACTTCATAACGTAAATGATTCTATCTAGCCTCATATTTATTCCATTTATACTACATTGATCGAAGATGCCCAATTGCGGGCACGGCAATTGGAGTTTGATGCGAGAGGGAAGGGAAAAGCTTGTCGCGTTTTCGGAATAAAATGGACGGCCGGGAAAGGGTATTTCCGGCCGTCCGCAAGAGCCTCACGAGAACCCGTATTTGATCAGATCAGGGTCCGCTTTTCCAGAGCCTGAGCCCTGGAACCCCTTCACCTTCAAACCGGGTTCCGGTGAGGTTAGACGGTTTAGTAGAAGGAATCGCCGTCGTTGTATATGACGTATAGCCGCATTTTCTTACAGCGGGGCGCAACATTTTTGCTGATTTATTTCTTACCTAAGCAGAATCGGTTCTCCGATGTAAATAACGCTTGGAAATAGCTAACTATTACCTTATTATCTTTCTGCTATTCACTTAAATAATTATTGCTAAAGGAAGTTAGCCGCTTTGAAACCAACTGATATCAAGGACCCCGAGTATTTCCATAAGGTTGTCGATTGCCAGTACGCGTGTCCGGCACACACGCCTGTTCCCGAGTACATTCGATTGATCGCGGCCGGACGATATACGGAAGCGTATATGATCAACTGGGATTCGAATGTGTTTCCCGGCGTTCTCGGGCGAACATGCGATCGTCCATGCGAACCTGCGTGTCGTCGCGGCCGTGTCGAGGTTGATGAAGAGCCCGTCGCGATCTGCCGGCTGAAACGTGTTGCGGCGGATAATCGAGACGATGTCATTCCTTTTATGCCCCAGGGGCCGTTTCCGTCGAACGGTAAAAAGGTCGCGTTGATCGGCGGCGGGCCCGCTAGTTTGACCGTTGCCCGCGATCTGGCACCGTTGGGTTACGAAGTCCATTTATTTGACGAACAGATCAAAGGCGGCGGGTTTATGCGTTCGCAGATACCGGCGTTTCGTTTACCCGAGCAGGTTTTGAACGAAGAGGTCGATTATATTCTGCGGCTCGGGATCCACACCCATTTCAAGCATTATGTTCCTAGCTTAAAGGAAATTCTCGAACAGGATTACGACGCGGTCTTCGTTGGAACTGGGGCTCCACGGGGCCGTGATCTTCCGGACCTTCCGGGGCGTAAGGAAGGCGATGCGAATATTCACATCGGCATCAACTGGCTCGGCTCTGTCGCTTTCGAACATACGACGAAGATCGGCAAACGCGTGATCGTCCTCGGCGGCGGAAACACCGCGATGGACTGCTGCCGCACGGCGCGTCGACTCGGCGGCGAGGATGTGAAGGTCATCGTCCGCTCGCCCTTCGCCTCGATGAAAGCCAGCCCTTGGGAAAAAGAGGATGCTCAGCACGAAGACATCCCGATCATCGACAATCACGTTCCAAAGAGCTTCGTCTACGAACGGAGCGCAGACACTCCTGTCCGCACAGGCGACGCTTCGTCGGCTGGACAAGGTTACGGTAGCAGTGTCGCCGGAGGAACCGGCGATGCGGACAAGAGCGTCCGCTCTCCGTTCAAGCTCGTCGGCATGACCTTCGAAAAGGTAGAGGCCAAGTACGACGAGAACGGCAAGCGAAGCCTCGTGCCGACGGGCGAACCCGACGTATTCTATCCGGCGGACGATGTCCTGATCGCCGTCGGTCAGGAGAACAGCTTCCCGTGGATCGAGCGTGACTGCGGTGTGGAGTTCGACAAATGGGAAATGCCTGTCGTTGATAAAGTTAGTTTTCAATCAACGCATCCAAAGGTATTCTTCGGCGGCGACGCGGCATTTGGTCCGGAGAACGTTATCACCGCCGTCGCCCACGGCCACCAGGCAGCGGTCTCGATCGACCTTTTCTGCAACGGCAAAGACGTAAAGACCGAACGCCTCTCCCCCTTTGTCAATCTTCATTCGGTGAAGATGGGCATTCACGAATGGGCATACGACAGCGCGATCGACGAGTACGACCGCCTCGCCGTGCCGCAAGCCCCGAAGGAATTCACCCTCAAGGACCGCAAAAAGGAAGTAGAACTCGGTTTTGACCCGCTTGCGGGCTACAAAGAGGCCGAGCGTTGCCTGAACTGCGACGTACAAACGGTCTTCGACGCCCCCAAATGCATCGAGTGCGACGCCTGCGTCGATATCTGCCCGACCAGCTGCATCACGTTTACCGGAGACGGAGAAGAGGACGATCTGCGTAGTCGCTTAAAGGTGCCTGCCCTTAATCTAACCCAGGATATCTACGTCGCCGACGGCCTAAAAACCGGCCGCATCATGGCCAAAGACGAAGACGTCTGCCTCCACTGCGGCCTCTGCGCCGAACGCTGCCCCACCGCCGCCTGGGACATGCAGGCCTTCTGGTACAACATCAGCAAAGCCGGCGAGGTGAAATATGGCCCGACGGTCGTAGCTAATCTAGTGCAGATAGAAAGGAATGGAAATGGCGCGGTCTAGTCCGATGTTGAGTGAAGTATGGGTGCTACGAGTCCGCAGGTGGATACCGCTCGTCTTGGCGGTGGCATGTATCGGCCTATGTTTTCTGAGTTGGAGTAGATTGAGCTCTAAATATGGTTATCTCTATGGCGTCTTTACCGATCCCCCTACACACGGCTTTGCGGCCCACGGCCCCAATCATTTTCAGTCGATCAACATTTGGTACATCATAATCAGCATCTGCTTCGCAGTGTATGCTGTAGGCCATATATTCGGCTCCCGCAGTGGAGGGTTGGTCGTACGACTGCTAGCACTGTCAGTAGCAGGATTTCAGTACTACAACATGCTTGACTATAAGTTCTACCTTCGTGATATATGGAGTCGATATGACTTCCTTGAGAACTCGGTTTATGTGGATATTGCGTGCGCAGCCGTCCTTATAGTTTTGCTTGGGACAGATATATTCGCCGCCATTCGTTCCGCGGGATCAATAACCAAAATTCCCTTAGACACAACGCAGTCGGCTCTTAGACCGTGAAAATCGCTCACGTTGGCCAATAATTCCCTCACGAAGAGCAATAATTCGAGACGAATCGCGAAAAGTGCCTCGCGCGGCGTATGGATGACGTCGACGAGGTTGTTTGTTGGCCGACTGAAGATCAAAGGGCTTTTCGCATTCGTGGGCAGGCTTAGCTTTTTCAAACAATGACGAATCTCAAAAAATATAGATTCGAGTACGTGCTTATGATCGGCGCGATAGGTTTGGGTATTACCGGCTTTTGGAATATCTTCTTCGGTCCCGAAGCAAAACCTACTTCTCACCATTTCTTTCACGTGATCACCGTGTTTGTCTGGCTGTTTCTGCTCCTCTATCAACTTAGCCTTATCGGAAAGAAACAAGTTTGGGGTCACAAACAGATCGGGCTCTCAATTCTATTTTTTGCACCTTTGCTCGTGGCGACTACGGCGATCATGACGGTGCATTCGGCCAATAAAGGGGTGATCTCCGGTAGAGGCGACCCTTTGTTTGTGCAGAACGTGATGGGGACGATTGAATTGGCGGTCCTGATCCTGTTTGCTTTTGTTGTGAGGAAAAGAAGGGCATTGCATGGAGCGTTTCTTTTGAGTACGGCGCTGGCATTCGTGGGAGTTGCAATATTTTTCTCGCTTCTCACCTTTGTCCCTCAGTTCAAGATCGAAGGCCCGGAAACCTTCTACCGATTCGCGTATGCCGCGATAACGGGTCTCGTTATTCGCCTCATCATCGGGATCCTCTTTTTCCTCAAAGACCGAAGGAACAACTGGCCTCTGCTGGTCACCGGCCTAATGCCGTTATCGAGTTTCTTGGTCGGGGCAATTCTCGAGAGCAATGACCTCATGCCGCGATCAACGGCCTTCGTGGGCTCATTTAATGAAACTATCACCTTCGGCGCTAGCTTTGTGATCATGCTCGTTTTACTGCTATCGACCGGACTTCTGAATAAGAAAGAAACGGTCGTTCAACGTCAAGGTGAACTGAGCGTTTAGCACCGATTCGAATATTTTGAGGGGTATCGAATGTCGAACGAAAGAGTTTTTGCGATGAGTTTTGCGGGCGTTTATCCACATTATGTGGCGAAGGCTGAGAAGAAGGGGCGGACCAGGGAAGAGGTTGACGAGATCATTCGCTGGCTGACGGGATATACGAAGGCGGGGCTCGCGAAACAGATCGAGAAGCGGACGAGCATGCGTGACTTCTACGAAAAGGCCCCACGGCTCAACCCAAACGCCCCGCTCATCACCGGCACCGTCTGCGGCATCCGCGTCGAAACCATCGAAGACCCGCTGATGCAAAGGATCCGCTGGATGGACAAGCTCATCGACGAACTCTCGAAGGGCAAGAAGATGGAGAAGATACTAAGAACGGCGGAGTAAGAGAGCGTGTCGGTGATATAATTTGACAAGGGTGAAAGTATGTCAACAATAGCAGAAGCAGAGAAGATCGTGTTGAGTCTTTCGGTGAAAGATCGGGCCGCGTTGGCAGGTAAGATTATCCGCTCGTTGCCTTCGCCTGGTTGGGATGATAACGATGATGGCGTTGACGAGGCATTAAGACGAAGCGACGAATTGAGGAAGAATCCTGAACTTGGGATGTCAATCGAGGAGCTTGACCGGCGGATTCGCGAGAGATTCGGATGGAAGTCATAGTTCATCCACTGGTCGATGACGACCTAGTCAGCCACATCGAGTATTATTCTCGCGAAGCAGGTGCGGAGATCGCGATCGGTTTCTACGAAGAATTTCTCAGATGTTTAGGCGTTGTCGAGGAGCGGGCGAAGGCATTTCCGATGTATACGTCTAGGCTTCGACGGATCAATTTCGATAGGTTTCCATACCACATTCTTTTTGAGGTTCTCGACGAGTCAACTGTCCACGTTGTCGTCGTTAAACACGATAGCCGTGATCCTGATTTGGGATTAGATAGATAAATACTGATGAAAACCAACGATTTCGTAGTTAGATTTGCAAACGTCAACGGCACCGGTTCGGCGTCGGCTAATGCTTTGTTTACTAAGGCGGTGTTTCGGATGGGCGTGCCGGTGACGCCGAAGAACATCTTTCCGTCGAATATTCAGGGCCTGCCGACATGGTACGAGGTCCGTGTTTCAGAGAAAGGACATCTCGGCCGCCGCGAAGGCGTTGATCTGATGATCGCGGTCAATCCGCAGTCGATGAAAAAGGATTACGCCGATGTTATGGCCGGCGGTTATTTTCTTTACGACTCGTCGAAGCCTCTGCCGCCGGGTTACGACCGCGACGACATAACGCACGTCCCGATCCCGCTGATGAATCTCTGCAACGCTGAGTTTACCGATGCGAGGCAGCGGCAATTGTTTAAGAACATCATTTATATAGGCGCCTTATCGGCATTGCTTGATCTGGAATTTTCCGTGCTCGAAGGGCAGATCGCAGAGCAGTTCAAGGGAAAGGAAAAACTGATCGAGCCAAATATTAGGGCTTTGAACATCGGTGTAAATTACGCCCGTGAGAATTTCGATTGCCCGCTCAACATCCGCGTCGAACGCCGTGATCTGTTAGGCGATAAGATCTTGTTCGGCGGCAATTCCGCGTGCGGATTAGGCGCTGTCTACGCTGGTGCGACGGTTGCGGCTTGGTATCCGATCACGCCGTCGACCTCGGTCGTTGACGCGTTTGCCAAGTACGCTGCGAAGTACCGCGTCGATCCCGAAACCGGCAAAAACAACTACGCGATCGTCCAAGCCGAAGACGAACTAGCGGCGATCGGCATGGTGATGGGAGCCTCGTGGAATGGGGCTCGATCGTTTACAGCAACCAGCGGTCCCGGCGTGTCGTTGATGAACGAGTTTTTGGGACTCGGATATTTTGCAGAAGTACCTACGGTACTGATCGACGTACAGCGAACTGGACCGTCAACGGGTATGCCGACACGAACTCAGCAATCGGACATCCTGCTGGCCGCCTACGCATCACATGGTGACACAAAACACCCGTTGCTGTTTCCGGCAAGTCCGAAAGAGTGTTTTGAGATGACGGCCGATGCGTTCGACCTGGCCGAACGCCTGCAAACGCCCGTCATTATGATGACCGACCTCGATCTAGGCATGAACGACCACATCACGGATCCGCTGGTATGGGACGATTCCCGGACTTACGATCGCGGCAAAGTCCTGACTGCAAAGCAGATGGACCGGATCTATGCTGCTCAGGCAGCCATTACTGCTTCGAACGGCAACGGCCACGACGTGCTGGATGGCAACTCCGGTTTGAATGCCGATGACGGCAGCGACGAGACCGCTGGCGAACCGCTCGAACAGTTTCGCGGCAAATTCGGCCGCTATCTCGACATCGACGACGACGGCATCCCATACCGAACCATCGCCGGAACGCATGCGACCCGCGGAGCATTCGTCACACGCGGCTCGTCCCGTGACGAATACGGCGTCTACACCGAAGACGGAGACGCCTACCGCCGCAATGTCGATCGCCTCGCAAAGAAGTGGGAAACGGCGAAGGAACTTGTACCACAGCCCGAGTTTCACTCGAATGAAGAGTATCGAATTTCGTACCCTGAATCGGTGCGTTCAGAGGATTCATCATCCGATGTTCGAAATGCAGAATTGGGAGTCATCTACTTCGGGACCTCAACATATGCGGCGGAAGAGGCTCTGGAGTTGCTTGCGGAAGAAGGAATATACCTTGACGCAATGCGAGTTCGAGCTTTTCCGTTTGGCAAATCTTTTCGTGACTTTGTAGAAACGCACGATCGTATCTTTGTCATTGAACAAAACCGCGACGCCCAATTCCGCAGCTTGATGATGATCGAATTGGGAGCAGATTCTTCAAAGCTTGTATCGGTCCTTAACTATGACGGAACGCCGATAACAGCTGACCTTGTCCACCGCTGTATCAAGTTAAGATTATGATAATATTTCCACCGTCCTCATTAGCGAATTCTCCCTATCGGCCGGGGGCCTAGTAACCATTTTGAACATGGAGGATGTATGAAAAGAGGATACTTTAACGTGTTGAATTTAATAGCCTTATTGCTGGTGATCGCCGGATCTTTCGTCTCGACTTACGCTCAGGACAGGGAAATGGGCGGGATCGGCATCACCGTATTTCAGGACAGGAATTTTCGCGGCAGGACCGCTACCTACACCAGTGACGTACAGAACCTGGACGGCAGCGGGTTCAATGACAGGATCTCGAGCATTCGCGTCGGGCCGGGTGAGCGGTGGGAAGTTTGTCAGGATGCGTATTATCAGGGTCGCTGCGTAGTCGTTTCGGGCGAGGAAAGCGACCTGCGCCGTAACTCTTGGGACAACATGATCTCTTCGTTCCGCCGCATTGGCACCTGGCAGCCGGGAACTCCGGGGTCGTCGTACATTGTTTTGTTTGACCAGACGAACTATCGCGGCAACGCCAGAAACTATAGCCAGGCAGTCGCCAACTTGCCGCTCACCGCCCAGAGCGTGACAATTGGTCGCGGCACCTGGGAATTTTGTACTTTGGCAAACTTTAGGGGAACTTGCATCAGGATCGCGCAGAGCGTTCCCGATCTGCGAACCTACTCGCTCTGGCGCCGGATCGCGTCCGCACGCCCGCTGGATGGATCGGTCACTCCAGGGCCAGCGCCTTCGGAAGGGTACATTGTCCTTTATGACCAGCCGAACTATCGGGGCAATCCGACAAATTACAACACTGCGGCGTCAAACCTCAATCGTCGTGCACAGAGCGTGACCATTGGAGCCGGCTCGTGGCAGTTTTGTGAAGGAGCCAACTTTACCGGCCGCTGCGTCACCCTTGACCGAAGCACTCCGAACCTCTCATCGGTCGGAATGAATCGACGGGTCGCATCGGTCCGTCCGGCTGACTTTGCTCAACCGGGACCTCAACCGGGATCCGATTGGTATGTCGTGCTTTACACTCAGGCGAATTACCGCGGAACCCCCACCAACTATCGCAGCGCACAGCCTAGGATAGCCAAAACGACAGGCAGCGTGACCGTTGGCCAAGGCGTTTGGGAGATTTGCAGCGGAGTTAACTATACAGGCAATTGCCGAACACTAAACTCAAGTGTGCCGAACATGACCATCTTCGGGATCTTTGGCAGGACGATCCGTTCCATCCGTCCCGTGGTTCCGCAACCTCGGTGATAAGTACCGTAGATCGGGCGTCGAAATGGTTCAAGCCGATTCGACGCCCGATTCGGCAGCCTGATCATGATGGAATTTAACGCCAAAGGGTCGCAGAACGATAAAGACGTCAGCAGATAACGGTTACCTTGGATCAGTTATGAAAAATCAAAGATTCCTCGGTTCGGTCCTCATAGTTATGGCTCTCGTCATAACGGCGTTCGCACAGTCGCCGGAGTCGAGGCCATCGCCTGTTGCTGCACCAACGATCCAGACCTCGGAACTGGACAGTAAGTTAATGGAGCGTAAGATGCCCTTTAGCGTTATCTTACCGGCCAGTTATGAAGCTGAAAAGGATGTCCATTTTCCAGTTATCTACATGATGCACGGGCTCGGTGGAAGCCATAAGATAACCAGGTTGACCTCGGCAAAATACACCGATAAGCAGCGGGTAATAATGGTCTTTGTCGAGGGTGGGAATGGATTTTATACCGATAGTGCGACAAAGGCCGCAGATAAGTGGGAATCGTACATCATCAAGGAGTTGATCCCGGACGTGGACAAGAAATTCCGAACTGTCGCTGAACGACGCGGTCGAGCAGTCGCGGGGGCTTCAATGGGCGGATACGGCGCATTAAAATTTGGAATAAAGTATCCGCAGCTGTTTTCTTTGGCTGTATCTTGGAGCGGTGCGGTTAACGTGACTTCGTTTCACGATGCAACGGATCTGCCTTCCATTCCGTCCCTAAAGCAGACGTTGACAACCGTGTTCGGTGATGGAAAGGACCGCACCGATCTTCAAGCGAACGATCTATTCAAGCTGTTCGCGCAATACCCATCAGAAAAACTCAAAGATCTGCCATTCTTCTATCTTGACTGCGGCACTGAGGACGAGCTCGGCCTTTTCAAGCCAAATCGCGATCTTGCTGGGTTGATGATAGAACGGAAAATACCTCATGAATACCGCCAGTTTCCCGGCGGACACGACGTGTTCCCGCCTAACACGTTTCCGGATCTTTACGACCTAAGTTCGCGGATTTTTGCCAAGCAACTTGCTGCTCAGGGAGCTAAATAATACATGACTTACGTTCGATCAACATTCCGCCATCCCGCATTACCCAAAAACGACCTTGGGTATACGGTTGATTATTACGAGGGCTCGCTAAGCACATTATGTGCCGGGTGCGGGCATGATTCGATCAACGCGGCTATTGTGCAGGCGTGTTGGGAAATGAATATCGAGCCGCATAAGGTGGCAAAGCTATCGGGAATCGGGTGTTCGTCGAAATCGCCAGCCTACTTTTTATCGAACTCGCACGGGTTTAATTCCGTGCACGGCCGAATGCCGAGCGTCGCGACTGGCGCGAACCTTGCGAACCGCGACCTGATCTATTTCGGCGTTTCTGGCGACGGCGACACTGCTTCGATCGGGATGGGGCAGTTCGTCCATGTTGTAAGGCGAAACCTGAACATGGTTTACCTCGTGATGAACAACGGCTGCTACGGCTTGACCAAAGGCCAGGACAGTGCGACTGCCGACGCCGGTTCCAAAAGCAAAGCGGGAAGCGTTAACCTGTTCGAAGCTATCGACCTCGCGAGCCTTGCTATCGAACTCGGGGCGACGTTTGTCGGCCAAAGCTTCTCGGGCGACAAGGATCAGCTTATTCCGTTGATGAAAGCGGCAATGAAGCACAATGGGTTTGCGTTTCTTAATGTGATATCGCCTTGTGTGACCTTCAATAACAATCCAGGCTCGACAAAATCCTACGATTACGTCCGCGAGCATGTCCAGATCACAGGAACGATGGATTTTGCTCCGATGATGAGCGAGATCACGGCTTCTTATGAGGCAGGGGATATCTCGGACATCACCATGCACGACGGTTCGGAGATCCGTTTGCATAAACTACAAAAAGATTGGGACCCTCTAGATCGGTTTTCGGTGATCGATGCGATGCTGCGAGCTAAACAGAAGGGAGAGATCCTGACAGGTTTATTGTATGTGGATCAGGATTCGAGCGACCTGCATGAAATGATCAAGACAAGTGAACGGCCTCTGAACTCACTCTCAAAGGCCGACTTGTGTCCGGGAAGTGAGATGCTTTCTGAGATAAACGCATCACTTCGTTGATACCCAATTGTATTTGGGATGCCGTTGTCTCGTTATGCTACGAAGATTCGAAATATGATCATTTCGATGACTCCACGTATTCCGTCCAATTGTAGTAATAGATCAGTTGCCATAATTGCCTCCTTTTTTTGATAAGTCGATACAAATTCGACTCGAAGAATACTTCTCTTCCTCTTTGAATGCGTTGCAAGAGCTTAAAAGCCATCATTTAATTTTTCAACCAACTGTTTATTCACATATTCGGAATTGAGCATAAGCAAGTGTCGGACTCTGCTAGAACGCGACTTTGCCCCGGTTCTGAAGCCCTAAGCAATTTAGCGGCCCTTTGGGATAGAATGAAAGTGCGGGTTGAAGTGTTAGTCATTGTTAATAAATATTTGACATTTGATTTGAAAATCGGTTAACTTACCGTTAGCGGCTTCAGCCGTCTTGCACCACAGCCCGGCTCTCGCGGGGCGCTCATCCTCAGTAACTCTAAACAGATCAAGGTCCCTCCCCGGGGATCACTATGCTCTTTCGGCCGGAACTTAGCCGGGCCCTGCTGTCTTCTCGACAATCTTGGAGAACCCCTAACAGATCATGAAACGTTTCAGCGTACTCTTTGTCGCCGTACTCGTCGGCGCTCTCATAATTTCAACCTCGGTTTCGGCCCTTATACTTAACGGCAATTTCGAATCGGGCACCTTTGGTTCGTGGACGATAACCGCTTTTCGTAACAACGGATTTAGTCAACCACCGGGTACTACGATGACAAACCTGAGTGCGATCGTCGGGGGACCCACGACCGCTCCTCTCAGTCTTTCCGATCCGCGGTCTAATAATCAGATCCAATATCCAGCCTACGGACACTATTCAGCTCGAGTGAATAGTGAACTGTCCTACTCAAGCGGCGGGTATAGCAGAAACGCCAACCGCATCACCCAGGAGCTATCCGCATACATTGACCCGGCCGATAACTTGTCCCATGTTAAGTTCGCCTACGCGGCCGTTATGGTCAATCCGGTTAGCAATCCTCACACCGCTGAAGAAAAGCCTTATTTTCGTGTGCGGGTCATTAATCTGAGTAACGGCGGCGACGTTTTGTATGATTTTGCGTCGTATGTCAATGAACCGGGGAAAAATTGGCTTCCGGGATCTGCGTTTAGCGGAGGTGAGAGTTGGAGCTATCTGAACTGGCAAGTCGTTGACCTGACACCCGGAGCCGGGCATCCCGTGAATGCCGGCGATCAGATCCGTGTCGAAGTCACTGCCGCCGGATGTTCTCTCGGCGGCCATCCAGGCTATGTATATGTTGATGAGATCACCGATAACGAGATCGCCGGGCCAACGGTGACCGCAACCGGGCCAGCGAGCGTGGTTTCGGGTAGCCCGATCACATACGACTATACATACAAGAATGGAGCCTCAAATGCAGTTAACGGAGCGGTAACGGTTACCCAGCCAGCGGGTGTTTCCTTCACATCCATTTCCGATACAACAAACTGCTCGCTGAGCGCGGGAACTGTTACCTGCAATTACAACAATATTCCTTCAGGGGCGAGCGGCAATTTTTCCGTTACGGGGAATGTGACAGCAGGCGGTGGCGGTTCGCTAGCACATGGCAACTACTCGATCTCCGCACCGGGATTTCCGACCGTCGGCGGGAGAACCGTAATAACGAATGTTATCGCTTCCGTGACGCCGTCCACGACGACTGTTACATCATCGTCAAACCCGTCGGTGATCAATCAGAATGTTACCTTTACGGCAACTATTGCTCCGGTTTCAGGCAATGCGACCCCGACCGGCAACGTACAATTCGTTGTAGATGGCGGCAATTTTGGTCCGCCAGTTCCCGTAAGTAATGGGACCGCACAACTGACGACGAGCAACTTATCAATAGGCAATCACACCGTCACGGCGAACTACAGCGGAAACCTTGATCCGAGTTCAGGCACACTTTCTGGCGGCCAGAACGTAACAACGGCCGCTACCTCAACGTCGGTTTCGACCTCGAACTCGTCAAGCACGTATGGTCAATCGGTGACTTTTACCGCTACCATCTCAACCGTGGCGCCTGGCGCCGGAACTCCTGATGGCACGGTAACGTTCTTCGACGGCGGTCCTCCGATCCCGGGCTGTCAGAACGTTCCCTTAAATGCCTCCGGTCAAGCAGCCTGTACCGTCGCCGATCTTGCGGCCGGTTCCAGGACTATTACCGCTTCGTATTCGCCCGGTCCAAACTTTACCGGCGGCGGAAACACAGTCGCCCAAACAGTGAACAAAGCCAACCTCAGTGTCACGGCATCGAGCCATACGGTTACCTATGGCGCGGCTGCACCGACTGTTACTCCATCATATTCGGGCTTTGTCCTTGGTCAGGGTGTTGGCGTATTGACCGCGCCTCCAACCTGTACGACGTCCTACGCGACGGGTTCTGGAGCAAGTGGATTACCGTATTCAACTAGTTGTAACGGCGGCGCCTCGACTAATTACAATTTCGTATTCACGAACGGGTCGGTGGCAGTCCAAAAAGCACAGCTTTCGGTCAACGCATCGAGCCACACTGTCACCTACGGAGCTTCGGCACCCGCCGTCACGCCGTCCTACACGGGATTCGTACTTGGCGAAGGAATCGGCTCAATATCCGCCGAGCCATCGTGTACCACCAATTATGCTGCGGGTTCCCCGGTTGGCGGATCACCATATTCGACAAGCTGCTCGGGCGGCGCGGCTTCGAACTACAATTTCGAGTTCACCGGTGGAACGGTCACGGTAAATAAAGCCCCTCTATCAGTGACCGCATCAAGTCACACCGTTACCTACGGCGATCCCGCTCCAAATGTCACACCGTCATACACGGGTTTCGTTCTGGGCGAAAGCGTACCCGTGGTCTCAACCCCACCTAGCTGCACAACGGCCTACACGGCCGGATCAGCGGTCACCGGCGGACCTTATTCAACGGCCTGCTCGGGCGGCACGTCTTCAAACTACGACTTCGTATTTACTGCCGGATCGGTAGCGGTTAACAAAGCCACACTAACAGCAACCGCTTCAAGCCATACCGTCACCTACGGTGATACGGCTCCGAGTGTCTCGCCAGTATTCTCCGGATTCGTTCTGGGCGAAGACTCCGCCGCCTTAACCGTTTTGCCTAGCTGCTTGACGACCTATTCTGCAGGTTCCGGCGTTGCTGGATCGCCATATTCGACGAGTTGTTCCGGTGGAGCCTCTCCAAACTACAATTTCGCCTTCGCAAATGGATCGGTCGGGGTAGACAAGGCTATTCTCGCCGTTCAGGCCTCGAGCCACGCTGTCACTTATGGAGATGCCGCACCTGTGGTCACGCCGAGCTACTCAGGCTTTGTGCTTGCAGAGGGCCCGGCGACACTTACAACCGTGCCGACCTGTTCGACGACATACACTGCCGGAGCAAGCGTAAGCGGAGCCCCATATCCGACAAGTTGTGTCGGAGGAGTCTCTCCGAACTATGACTTTGCCTACGCGAATGGCGTCGTGACGATGGACCGCACGACACTGACCGTCACAGCTTCGAGCCCGAGCGTAACCTACGGCGACTCGGTACCTACTGTCACTCCCTCGTATTCTGGCTTCCTCCTTGGGCAGGGCCCCGGGAATCTTACGGCTCAGCCGACATGCTCCACGACCTACACGCAGGGAACGGGCGCCGGAACTGCGGGACTAACAACGAACTGTTCAGGTGCGGCCGCCGGAAATTACGATTTCGTGTATGTTCCGGGTACCGTTACCGTTGGGAAAGCACTGGTCAATGTGACCGCATCAAGCCATTCGGTTTCGTACGGAGCTCCTAAACCCGCCGTGACGGCCGGATATTCAGGGTTTGTCCTTTCACAGGGGCCTAGCGATCTGACGATGCCTGCGTCCTGTTCGACAACTTACACGGTTGGATCCACGGTCGCAGGAGGTCCCTATTCGACGCGCTGCACGGGAGCGAGTTCGCCTAACTACAATTTTGCATACACTAACGGCGCCGTAAGTATGACAAAGGCAAGTGTCGTTGTGACTGCATCCAGCCACTCGGTAACGTACGGCGACGCCGCACCTGCCGTCACGCCGAGCTATGCCGGATTCCTGTTTGCGCATGGAGCCGAGCAACTCACCACACAGCCGATCTGTGCAACAACGTACACGTCTGGAACTGCAGCCCAGGCTGCAAATGTCTCGACCAGCTGCACAGGTGCTGAATCTGCGAATTACGACTTCAGTTATGTAAATGGAGCGGTGTCCGTTGCGAAAGCTCCGCTGACTGTAACGGCGCCACGCTCGACGCTTACCTTTGGCGATCTGCCTCCAACGCTCTCTCCGTCGATCTCAGGCTTTGTCCTTGGTCAGACAGCGTCGAGCCTTGCGACACAGCCGACGTGTTCCAGCACCTACACACAAGGTTCGCCAGTTAGTGAAGACGACTATCCCGTAACCTGCTCAGGCGGAACTTCCGCAAACTATACTTTCAATTTTGTCAGCGGAGGCCTCACCGTTGGCAAGAGGGAACTAACCCTAACGGCTGACAACAAAAACCGCGTTTACGGAGCAAGTAATCCATCTCTGACATCGACAGTCACCGGCTTCGCAATGGGTCAGACCCTCGCTACGAGTGGCGTTATCGGGCAACCATCGCTTTCAACGCCTGCGACAGCAGTGAGCCCGGTTTTAGGGGGGCCGTATCCGATAGTTGCCAGTGCGGGAACGCTTCAATCCAACAACTACAGCTTTCGCTTCGTTAACGGAACGCTGACGATCGACAAGGCCGTCCTTACGATCTCTGCGGCCAATACTACTCGCCCGTATGGAATGCCGAATCCACAGTTTGGCTTCCAGTACAGCGGTTTCGTAAATGGTGAAAACGCACAGACCGGCGGCGTGACGGGATTGCCGAGCTTTGCAACCGCAGCGACCATCTCAAGCCCGGTTGGAGACTATCCGATAACCGTCTCTGAAGGAACATTGGCAGCTGGAAACTACCAGTTCGTGTTCAGCGGAGCCATCCTTTCGATCACAAAGGCACCGACAACGACGCAGATCACGAATACCGGAGAGTTATCGGGCATCCGATCGCGCGTTGGAGAGTCTTACAACGTTCGCTGGGTCACCACGACACTACAGTCGATAAACGGTATACCAACCGGAATCGTTGTCGTAGCTGACGATGCCGGGGCAACCTGTTCGGCACCAGTCGAGGTCGGCTTGTGTTCCCTGACATCATCGCTCCCCGGGAATCGTAGTGTTACTGCTGCATATGCCGGCGATGGAAATTTCCATCCGAGTTCCTCAGGAGCCGCTGCCCACCCAACGGTGATCCTTATTGCGGGCAATATTAAACGGCTTATCCCTTTTGGCAACCCCGAAAACCTGCCGGGTAGCACGGTAACCATCGGAGGTTCGATCACAGGGCAGACAACCACCGACGCGAGCGGAAACTACTCGTTTGCGTCGATGGTTCCGGAAGGGAATTACACCGTGGTCCCGTCAGGACTTGGGTATAGTTACACCCCAACGGAACGTGTTTACACCGACGTTGTCGACAATATAACTAATGCGGATTTCATAGCAGGAAATGGGCCGATTGTAGTTCCGTCACCCACGCCGTCGGCGACTCCATCGCCGACACCGGGAACAACGCCGACACCAGCGGTTAGCCCTTCGCCGACGCCGGCTATTACCCCGACGCCAACCCCGGATCCAGATGGCACGCCAGTGCCGACTCCTACACCAGGCCCACAGATCGGTGGCGAAGGCGACGTCGTAGACTCTTCGGGCAGTCCTATGGGTGGTGACGGTGTTCACGGTGACGACCTCGGCGTGGCCCGCGGTTTCGCACTTGGAAATACCGAAGCGAATATGGGCATGGGCCAGTTCCAACGAGGTGACACCGCTCCGCGCGATCCTCAGACGAATCTATTCGGTGATGGGGTCATAGACGCCTCGGATGTGACAGTCGTTCGGCTCTATAGTCTGGGTATGCTGCCCGATACTACAGCCGCCGGACCGGTCGTTCCGGACGCGGCTCCGACGCCGATCGTGATCGCCGGAAATGAGCGCGTCATCAGGGCTGTCAGTGTTGGAACTCGCCCCGGCGAGGTAGTGACCGTCCAGTTTGAGATCGATTCTCAAGGAAACGAATCATCAGCCAGTTTCACGATCAACTACGACGAAACCGTGCTTGGGAATCCGATTGTATCCCTAGGGAACGGTGTCTCGTATGGAACGAATCTTGGCACCAACGTAAACGTTCTCAATGAAGGAAAGATCGGCATTCTAATCGATTCAGTTGTAAACTATGCGCCTGGAACACGCCAGATCATCACTGTCCGCTTCAACGTCTCGCCGACGGCCCAAACCGGTCTCTATCCGGTTACATTTGAGAACGGCCCGACGATAAAGAGCGTATCAAGTAACGCCGGCGTTCTATTGCCGACCATCTATCAGACGGATTATGTTCAAATCGGATCGACCGCTTCCGGTGTAGCTGTTTCCGGGCGAGTCACAAATGCCGCAGGACAGGGAATCCGCAATGCTATCGTTATGATGACGGATCCGGACGGGATTCGCAGGACCGCAACGACGGCATCGTTTGGTATTTACCGTTTCGAGTCGGTCGAGTCGGGCCGGGCCTACGTCGTAAGCGTGGCCGGCAAGCGTTATCGTTTCTCACCGCGGGTCGTTAACGTAGTTGACTCGCTGAGCGATGTTAATTTCGTGGGGCAGCAATAGCATCGCGATCTGGACAAGAAAAAAGGGCTGCCAGCACAAGTGTGCGGGCAGCCTTTTTTCATTTGAACGCGACTGGATCAAGCCGGTACCTACTCGAGGCCAACCATGTCGAAACCTGCAAGGTTTTCCGTTAGGTTGACGATCCTAGCTCCGAAGCGGAACCTTCGATTCTGGACGGTGACCATGTAGTCGCGTCCTAGTTCGAGGCCTTCGAAGGTGTAGTTGCCGAAGCTTCCTGTTGTCACCGTCTG
>LNEI01000008.1 GCA_001464455.1 Acidobacteria bacterium Ga0077534 | reverse complement strand
GGCCGTTCCCCGCGAGAGGTCGAGGACCAGGTTACTTATCCGCTTGTGACGAGTCTTCAGGGGCTGCCGGGAGTTCGGACCGTCAGGGCTAGTTCCGCCTTCAGCTTCTCGATGGTCAATATTATCTTTGAGGATAATGTCGATCTTTATTGGGCCCGGACACGCGTGCTGGAGCGCTTAAATCTCGTCACGAAACAATTGCCTCAGGGCGTAGTGCCAACGCTCGGCCCGGACGCGACCGGTCTTGGCCAGGTATTTTGGTACACGCTCGAATCGGACGAGATGAGCCTCCGCGATCTGCGCACGCTGCAAGACTGGTTCGTACGCTATCAGCTTAATTCAACGCCGGGGATCGCGGAGGTCGCGACGGTCGGCGGCTTTGTCCAGCAGTATCAGGTGGACATAGACCCGAATAAGCTCCGCGCTCACAACATGCCGTTATCCACCGTGGTCGAAGCGGTTGAACGGTCGAATAACAATGTCGGCGGAAACGTCGTCGAACAGGGCGGCGAATGGGCCATTGTCCGAGGTATAGGGCTGGTTGAATCGGTCGCGGATGTCGAAAATATCGTCGTCGGCTCTCAGAACGGCACTCCGATCTATGTCCGAAACCTCGGCGAGGTCAAGCTCGGCAACGCCTTTCGGACAGGCTCGCTTGATAAAAACGGCAAGGAAGCGGTCGGGGGCGTCGTCATCATGCGGTACGGCATCAGCGCTCTCGAAGCGATCGAGAACGTCAAGAAGAAGATCGAGGAGATCAAACCCGGTCTCCCTCCGGGCGTTCGGCTGGTTCCATTTTATGACCGCACCGATCTGATCAACCGCACTGCCAACACGCTCACATGGGCGTTGACCGAGGAGTTCATCCTCGTAACAATCGTAAATCTGCTGTTCCTCGCTCATTTTCGTTCGACCCTGATAGTTACGATACCTCTTTTGCTTGCCGCGCTTGCCGCGTTTCTCTTGATGTATATCTTTGGGATCACGTCAAACATCATGTCGCTTGCCGGTATCGCGATAGCGGTTTCAGACCTCGTGGATGCTGGAATTGTTGTGACTGAAAATGCGTATCGGGCGATCGAGAAAGAGGGGGTAAGCTTTTCCGACAGAAAGCGTGTTTGGGAGATAGTGCTGGAAGCGACGAAGATGGTTGGGCGCCCGATCGTCGCGTCGATAGCGATCATTGTGATCGCGTTTATCCCCGTCTTTGCATTAACAGGACAAGAAGGAAAGCTTTTTCATCCGCTGGCGTTTACGAAAACTTTCGCGATGATCGCGGCGGCGATAATCGCGGTCACGCTAATCCCTGTTCTGTGCGGCTATCTGCTCGGCGGGAAGCTGCGTCCCGAAGAGTGGAATCCGATCATGCGCTTTTTGCGTCGAGTGTACAAGCCGCTGCTGCTCGTCGCGCTTCGGAATCGGCTCGCCACGGTATTGCTCGCTCTGGCGTTCTTCTCGGGTGCGATGTTTGTTGCGATTCAGATCGGCAGCGAGTTTATGCCGCCCCTGAATGAAGGCGACCTGATGTACATGCCCGTGACCGATCCCGCAATTTCACTGGACGAGGCAACCAGAATTCTGAGTAAACAAGACGAGATCCTGAAAACCATTCCCGAGGTTGAATGGGCGGTCGGGAAAGCCGGACGTGCCGAAACCTCGACCGATCCCTCGCCGATAAACATGAACGAAACCATCGTTCATTTGAAGCCCGAAGATCAGTGGCGTGACGGGATGACGCGGGAGAAACTGATCGCGGAAATGGACGAAGCTACACGGATGCCGGGCGTTACAAACATCTGGACGCAGCCGATCATCAATCGTATCGAAATGCTTGCCACGGGTATCCGCTCGCAGGTCGGTATCAAGATCTTCGGCAACGACCTCGATACTTTGGAAGAAACCGCGAGGCAAATTGCGACGGTGGTAAAAGATGTGCCCGGCGCTGCGGACGTTTATCCCGAGAGGATCGGCGGAGCGCCGTACGTCGATATTGATATTGACCGCACGGCGGCGGCCCGTTATGGCATTGACGTCGCGACGATTCAGGATGTGATCGAAAAAGGAATCGGCGAAACAAATCTGACCGTGACGATCGAAGGACGACGACGGTTTCCCATCCGTGTTCGCTACGCAACCGAGTTTCGCTCATCACCAACCGCGATCGGCCAGATTCCGATAACCTCTCCAACTGGAGGGTCGATCCCGCTTTCGCAGCTTGCCGATATTCGCAGCCTCGAAGGGCCATCGATGATTCAAAGCGAGAACGGCCTGCTTCGCGGTACGGTTCTGCTCAACATTCGCGGCCGCGATATCGGAAGTTTCGTGGAGGAAGCAAAGGATGCTATTCGCGACAAAGTTGAGATGCCCGCAGGTTATTACATCACATGGAGCGGCCAATACGAAAATCAGGAGCGTGCCCGTCAGCGATTGTTAATAGTGGTTCCGATCGTCCTGCTTATCATCTTTGCCACCCTCTATATTACCTATCACTCCTTCCTCGAAGCGGCCCATATTCTACTTGCCGTACCGTTCGCCTTGACCGGAGGCTTTTACCTTCTCTGGATGCTGCAGTACAACTTTTCGGTCGCGGTTTGGGTTGGCTTTATTGCTCTTTTTGGGGCGGCTGTGCAGACCACGATTGTGATGGTCGTTTATCTAGAAGAGGCGGTTAAACGTAAAGCGGACGAAGTCGGCCAGCTTGATAGGGAAACTTTGCTCGAAGCAGTCACCGAAGGTGCTCTTCTGCGTCTTCGTCCCAAAGTCATGACCGTAATGACCATTGTTGTCGGGCTCTTGCCGATCATGTGGAGCTCCGGCGCAGGGTCAGAAGTGATGAGGCCGCTGGCGACGCCGGTTTTTGGCGGCATGGTCTCGAGCCTCCTGCACGTGCTGATCGTGACGGAATTGAAACGAAATGAAGATTTGTAAGATTACAGGCAGTCTCTTGATGACCGACTGGACCGCAAGCGTCCCGCTTGCGGTGCCATCGCGAGACGCCAACAAGTTTTTCACGTGTTCGAGCTCGTGGCAAGCTAGGACGCTTGCTCTCAAGTCCGTTGTTAAATTATTCGCGTTCGGGTTTATATTTGCGCTGGCGGCGACGGCTCAGACAGTCCAGAGCGACCAGCCGGTTTCGCTCCTATATTTGAATCCGCAAGGCGGAATGACGGCTGACGCAGCCGTGGCCTTCGCGCTCGAAAACAATGGCGAAATACAAGCTTTGCGCAAGGAGGTCGACGCAGCGAGGGAATTGGTCAAACAAGCGGGTTTGCGAGCGAATCCAAAGCTGACCGCCAGCGGAGCAAAGCAGATTGGCGCCGCTGATAATAATCAAATGGCCGAGGCCATGCTGCCGCTTGAGCTTGGCGGACGTCGAGCAGCCCGAGTTGCCGTCGCACAACGAGAGTTAGAAATTCGCGAGTTTGCGCTTGAGAATCAGGAACGTCTGCTTGCGTCAGAAGTGAGACTCAAATTCGGTGAAGCTCTGGCGGCGATCAAAAAGTTGGAGGTTACCGAAAAGACCTTGGCAGCTGCAAAGCAGGGTTTCGAGCTTGTTGCGGCTAGAGTTACTGAAGGAAAGATCGCACCGCTCGAACAGAATATTTTTCTTGTCGAGGTGAATCGGCTGCAATCGATCCGCGAAACCGCAGAAGGAAAGGCCGAGACGGCAATGTTCGAGCTTCGCAATATGATTGGGATGAAGCCGGAAGACCCGCTGCGTCTTCGCGGCGATTTCAATAACCTAATCGCAACGCCGCCTTCAGTCTCCGGATCAACCGATTACGCTTTGCGTGAGCGTCCCGATCTGCAAGGTGCAAGGACAATGGACCAACTGGCTGTCGCACAAATCGAAAAGGCAAAGTCTGAAGGGCGGATCGACGCAAGCGTCAAGGCGGGTTACCAGCGCATGAACACCGGCTTTATGCTCAGCGGTTTTGATGATCGCGGCCTTTTGCGGCCCATTCAGGATGTATTTCACTTTTTCACCTTTGGGGTTGAAATCGATCTTCCGCTGCTCAACCGAAATCAAGGCGCGGTCGAAGCCGCCAAATTCGAGCGAGAAGCGGCTCAGAGGCGAATTGAGTTTGGCGAACTTACTATCCGGCGCGAAGTTGCCGTGGCCTTCGCTCGATATAACCGTGCGGCGCGGTCATTGTCGATCTTTCAAAACGGCGTTCGCGATCAGGCAAATTCTAATTTGCAGGTAATTTGGCAAACCTACGAACTTGGTTCGAGAAGTTTGCTTGACTACATTGCCGAGCAACGGCGTTTTCTCGATGTCGAGAACGAATTGATCGATGCCGGACTCGAAACATACATATCAAACATTGAGATCATGCGGGCGACCAATGCACCGGAGTTGAAAAAGAAATGACCGAAGAGAATAACGAAGAGTTCAATAAAGAAACAGAAATGGGCGAAAACTCGAAGCCAACACCGAATCGAAAGCCGCTGTATATCGCATTATCGGTCATCGGCGTTGTCCTAGCGGGAGTGTTACTTTTTTGGTATTTGGGCTCGCGTGAGGGTGGAAATGCCGTCCCGGCTCCACGGACGGTCACATTCGACGACAACAGCACCGGACAAGCAACAGAAACTACGGCCGAACAAACTGTCACCATTCTGCCCGATCAGGTTGAAAAGATCGGCTTGAAGATCGAAACGGTTGGCGAAACGTTATCGAGTGAAGCAATGGATGTGGCCTCGACCGGCGTCGTCCAGTCAAATGCCTACAAAGAAACGCCGGTGATCTCACTTCTCGGTGGGGTACTGCGATCCGTTAGTGGCGAACTAGGCCAGTATGTTGGCAAAGGCCAAACGCTTGCCGTTATCTTCAGCGATGAACTTGCAGCGTCTCAATCGCGCTATCTGGCCTTGCAAACCGACGTTCAGGCCGCACGGCAAAACTACGACCGGACGGCAAAACTCGTTAAGATCAGCCCCGTGAGCAATACAGACGTTGACCAAATGTTGGCGCGGTTAAAAACCGTTCAGGCTGAGCTGGAAGAAAACCGTAAGAGACATGACCGTACGCTTAAGTTACTTGAAATAGGGGCTGTCAGCCGCGAGGAATTTGAGCAGGCCACGACAAAAGTACGCGCGTCGGAGGCGGACGTTGAAGAAGCGAAAAAAAGATTTGACCGTGCCGTCAAGGTCGCCGAGATCAATCCTGTCAGCCGAAACGAATTTGAGCAGGCCGCCGTCAAACGCCAAACGGCCGAATCCGACCTTGCGACCGCCAAGCAAAGACTCTTGTTGCTAGGTTTGTCACCGCAAAAAGTAAATTCGCTCCGCTCCCCATCGCAAATAACGTCGGAGATCGCATTGATGGCGCCTATATCAGGCACGATCACAAAGCGAGACGTAAACGCGGGTGAAGTTGTCGAGGCAAACAAGGAATTGATGCGTGTTACAAATCTCGCAAGCGTTTGGGTTATCGCTCAGGTCTTTGAAAAGGACCTTTCATCAGTTCGTGATGGAAGCGGAGCAAGCGTTACAACCGGCGCCTATCCTGACAAGCTCTTTCGCGGTCACGTAACCTACATCGACCCAAATATCAGCCCCGAAACACGCACCGCACAAGTCAGAGTCGAACTCGACAATCCGGGACAAGTCTTGAAGATCGGAATGTACGTAAACGTCGCCTTTGGCGCGGGTGGGATGGCCGAACGCACAATGCCGATGATCCCGTCGTCTGCCGTCCAAAATATGAACGACAAACAGGTTGTTTTCGTCGCCACCGACAAACCAAATGTCTTTAATATAAAGCCGGTGCGTCTCGGCAAAGAAAACAACGGTAGGTTTGTCGTTCTCGAAGGGCTGAATGTCGGCGACAAGATCGTCACAGACGGCAGCTTCCTGCTCCGTGCTGAAATACTAAAAAAGGACCCGACGCATCATTAACGTCGGATACGAGTTGTCAGAGTACGGCCTGCTTTGCCGCACATTTATGGAGAACATGATGATTATAGACTTGGTTTGTAAAATGGAGATTGACGAAGAAGCCGCCAGCTATTCGTTGAATTATGATGGCAAAGACTACTTTTTTTGTTCGGAAGGGTGTATGGAAGAATTCACGCGTCGCCCGCTTGATTATGTAGAATCCGTTTAGCCGCGCTAGACGTAGGAGACAATCGCGATGTGTAGATTTCTCGGTTATTTGGGAAGCGAAATTTTGCTCGCTGACCTGATTTCAAATCCAGCTAACTCACTCATTCGTCAAAGTTATAAGTCCAAAGAACGGAGCGAGCCCCTAAATGGCGATGGGTTTGGCGTTGGTTGGTATTCACCAGCGATTTCCAACGAGGCATGTGTTTTTACCAGCATAACTCCAGCCTGGAGCAATCGCAACCTGTTGAATTTGGCTCAACATATCCGATCGCCCTGTTTTTTCGCTCACGTTCGCTCCGCATCGCCCGGAATGGTTGTCTCCGAAAGTAATTGTCATCCATTCCGTCAAGGGCGATTTATGTGGATGCACAACGGTACGATCGAAGGCTTTAGTTCTATAAAGCGCCGCCTGCGACACTCGTTGACTGACGAGATTTATCAGACGATTGAAGGCACCACGGATTCCGAGCACGCTTTTGCTGTTTTCTTAAACCTTCTGGGCCGACACACGGAAAAACTAGGAGCAGTGGATTTGGCGAGCGGATTGGTGAAAACCATTCGCCAACTTGAGGAATGGGCGTATGAAGCTGGAATCAAAAAGCCTTCAGTTTATAATTTTGCGGTCACTGATGGTGAGAGCCTTGTAACAGTGCGTTATGTCTCCAATCCGCAAATTGAGCCGATTTCACTCTACTTTTCAAACCGCGGAAAATACAGGTACCGTGAAGGGAAGTTTGAAATAGTTGAATCCGACAGTGTACAAAGCGGAATCATCATCGCTTCCGAGAGATTGACCGATGATCGCACGAGTTGGACTAGAGTCGCCCCAAACCACGTCGTAATTATTAATAGTGGATTGGACGTAGTGGTACAACTTCTACCCAACGTACGGGTCAGTTAAATAAATCCCGCAAATGGAGAACCAGGCAGACCTGTCGTGTCAGCCTCAAATCATCAATCAGAAATAACGTCTCCTTCATTTGCTACTGCAATATGTTGTTTGACACTGCCGACAGGGTCTTGTACTTTTATTAATATGAAATTGAAAATCGATTTCAATAAGGGTTTTGGTTTTAGTGGCTCGTAATCTAACTGGTGTTTTTATGAAGAGTATTGCTGTGAGATCCGTTGCTTTTAGTTTAGCCTTCTCCATTTTTGCCGTAATCGCTTATTCACAGGAGCGTAATGGCGTGGAGGGGCGAATCGTTGATAGTAACGGCGACGTAGTTGCGGGAGCAACGCTGACCGTTCGGCACCAGGATGCCCGGTTGGTTGCAAAAGCCGTAACAGACGGCGAAGGCCGGTACTCGCTTACAAATATGTCAGAGGGTAAGTATGACGTCACGATCGGTGCCATAGGTTTTGCGACACTACGCAGTGAAATGACGATCCCGTCGACACAGCTAGTCGTCTTTACCATAACAGCCGGAGGCATTGCAGTGGACGTTTCCGTTACGTCAAGCTATCTCGCTGGAACCCCGGAAAGCCTTTCGGAAATTCCGGGTTCTATCGAACGGATCGATAGGCAAACACTGGAAAACAGCCGCGCGTTCAATTTCTCCGAAGTGCTTAGGAAAGTATCCGGTGTGAATGTAAGGGATGAGGAGGGGTTTGGTTTGCGGCCCAACATCGGCATTCGCGGCACCAATCCGACGCGCTCAACCAAGGTGTTGCTGCTTGAAGATGGTCTTCCATTGTCTTATGCACCCTACGGAGATAATGCGTCTTACTACCATCCTCCGGTGGAGAGATACGAGTCGATCGAGGTCCTAAAGGGATCGGGTCAGATTGCTTATGGCCCACAAACGATCGCGGGCCTAATCAACTATCTAACACCCAATCCGCCTGATAAACCGACTTTTAATTTCAAACTAGAAGGCGGCAATAGAAGTTTTTTCAACGGCGGAGCAGGTTTTGGAGGCACGTTTGGCAGACTTGGCACGATTTTTAATTTCAATCATAAGCAGGGTAACGGGTCGAAAGAGAACACAAGTTTTAAGTTATATGATTTTTCGAACAAATCGGTTTTGCAGTTAAACGCTCGCAACGCCCTGACTGGAAAATTTACTTTCTTTCGTGAGGATTCGAATCTAACCTACACAGGTGCGACCGAGGCGGAATTCGCCGCAGACCCCCGCAGCAACGTATTTAAGAACGATTTCTTTTATGGCCGCAGGTCCGGTTTCTCGCTGCAGCACGCCGCGGTTCTGACCTCTAAAATCAATCTGACCACTAGCTTTTACTCTAACTATTTTTCACGCGACTGGTGGCGTCAGTCGTCCAATTCCAGTCAGCGTCCTAATCGTTTGAATGTCGATCCCGACTGCCTCAGCCTGGCTGCATTGAACACCACCTGCGGCAACGAAGGAAGGCTTCGCGATTATCTTACTCAGGGCGTCGAGACGCGGCTGACCACAAACTTCGACTTCGGATCAGTTTCGAACGAACTTGTCGTTGGCTTTAGGATTCATCGCGAAGATCAGGAACGGATCCAGCGAAACGGCGATCTTCCAACCTCGCGTGACGGCGTCATTGCTGAAAACAACGAGCGGAAAGCGTTCGCTCAATCCGGATTTATTCAACATCGCTTTACGTGGAAGAATCTTGCATTGACGCCGGGCGTACGTTTTGAGCGCGTAGTATTTAGCCGAACAAATCGTCTCGCCAACAACGGAGCGGGGGCGACCGGTGAAACAACCGTGACCGAGATCATTCCGGGTTTTGGCATCGCTTACTCGGGTGTTAAGAACACTACGCTATTTGCCGGCGTTCATCGAGGGTTCTCCCCGCCCAGAGTAGAGGATGTCGTAACAAATTCTGGCGGCGTGATCGAGCTTGATTCGGAATTGAGTTGGAACTATGAGGTCGGAGCGCGAACTCGGCCACTCAGAGGAACCGAATTTTCGGCCGCATTTTTCCGCAACGATTATCAGAATCAGGCTGGCGGGGCGGCCTTCACAAACGGCGGAGCCACACTACAGCAGGGGTTTGAATTTACGGGGCAGATCGATTCCGGCTCTGTTTTTCGTAGCCCCCATAATCTTTACCTACGAACCGCCTATACCTTTTTGCCGACGGCGGAGTTCCGCGGCATGCGCCTAAGCTCTATCACCAGTTCGGCAACACTTAATGTGTACTGCCCGACAACCAAGCGGGTATCGGCCACCAGTTGTTCGATTACTGAGAATCGCCTACCGTATGCACCGCGTGTCCTTATGACGACAAGCATCGGCTATTCGCATCCACGCGGTCTCGACGCTTTTGTGGAAAACGTTTACATCGGGCGCCAGTTCGGCGACGATTTGAACGCGGTTAACCCGAACTCGAATGGCCAACTTGGAGCGATACCAAGCCAAACTTATTGGAACGCGACGGCAAACTACCGTGTCGAGAAATGGAGGACGACATTTTTCGTTACTGGCAAGAATTTGCTCGACCGGATATACATCGTTGACCGTACGCGTGGATTGCTGCCCTCAGGTCCGCGTCTCGTTCAAACCGGAATCAAGGTGAGTTTTTAATTTGGCAGAAGTGAAATGTCGGTAGGAACACGGAGTTCAGTGTGAGTGTAGAAAGCTTTATCTATGCGGTCCGCAGTTCGCGTCTTGCACCTGAAAAGACACGAAAAGCGGAACGCAGGAAAAGCACCACCAAAGCGAGAGCGATTATAATGTCCGGCCAGCCCGACTGAAAAAACCAAACCGCACCGGCAGCGACAAAGACGGAGATATTCGACGCAATATCGTTACGCGAACATTCCCAAACCGAACTCATATTCACGTCATCCGTCTTGTGCCGCGTGAGCAGATAAAGGCATATCGAATTTCCGATGAGGGCAAGCAAACTAACCACGCCCATTATTTCAAAAATAGGTACGCTCGGAACCATCAGCTTGTAGATCACTTGTCCGAGCACAACAAGCGCCGCTAGAAGAATTAAACCGCCTTTAAACAAAGCGACCTGAGCCTTAGCCTGAGACGATTTATAAACAACATAAAGGCTCAGCCCGTACGTCATCGCATCGCCAAGATTGTCCAGCGAATCCGACAGCAAAGCGCTCGAACCCGCATAAATGCCCGCACCGATCCCAGCCGCAAACATCGCGGCGTTTATCCCAAGCACGATCTTCAGTGTCGAACTCTGCTTCTCCCGCAAAGCTTCTATCGCACAATCATCTTCACAACAAGCCATAACTACTCCAATTTTCAGAATAGGTCAATGCCCAAACGTTATCAACGAGAGCAGCGGCTTCGTGGTTCAAAACGGATCCAATAATCCTTATAGAACCTTATCCAAGCCGTTCGCGGTAGAGTCTTTTCGAGGATCGCCCGTGTAAAACGCCGTGAAAAAAATAGCGGATGGCAGCGGCTAGAATATGTTATTATTCTGCGGGGGAACTCGGGCGGCGTTGTTGTTTTTTTGCAAAATTGCATGCTACCGAAACTTTGATACCTATAGGTGACTTGGTTGCAGGTTGGTTGCAGCGTTCCTGATCATGGCTTATTAGTGCTGGATCGAGACGGTCGTTAAGTTGTTGATTCTAAGAAGTTTTGAGCACTTTTGACAATTTGTACAAACCTACCAAAATCGCTTGGGGTGCGAGAGCTCGTGAGTTCAAATCTCGCCGTCCCGACCAATAAACATGGGGCTTTCGAAGAAATTCGAAAGCCCTTTTTTCGTGGTCTCCCCACAGCTACGAGAGGGCGGGGTTGCTAAGCCTCGTCATTGCCACATTTACGACTCTGCACCCCTCAGAAAAAGCGCCTCCATTTTGCAACCAACTTTCTGCACGTCAAAGTTGGAGTCATTTTGGTGAACAGACACGCCACTGCGGTGAAGAGACGAACCAAAACGGTTCTTCAGCGTTCCAAAATCACTTTTTACCACCGATTCCCGAGTAAACAAGCGGCTTACAATCAGCGGAATAGAATTTGCGAAAGGCTACTTAAATGTCTCTTGGTTTCTGACGCCTCGAGCCACTGATCTAACGCAAATTATTTCGCTAAGAATATGTCTGTCTATAAACGATACAACGGAAAGCGAGTCTCATCCTCAAATCCCGACTACTCAAAGGCGCGCTGGTGGATTTATAAACGGTTGAAAGGGAAGGTCATTCATCAGAGTGTGCCGGAAGCGAAGACGAAACAAGAAGCCGAGTTGGCTGAGAGGCAGATCATCAAGGCTTCCTTCGATCATAGCTACAATGTTACGGACACGACGACCACACTGGCATCCTTCATCGAACAAAAGTACCGGCCGTATGTTCAGCAGAACAACGTGAACAAAGGAGCGAAAGAACTCTACGTAAGGCTTCTGCTCGGGTACTTCAAGAAGCAGACCTTATCCAGCATCAGTCCTCAGGACTGTCGGAACTGCCGGACAAAACTTCAGACACGCCAAAACAAGCGAAAGAAAGAAAGTGCACTTTCACCAGCATCGATCAATCGCATTATGTCCACGTTGTCGAAGATATTCAGCCTTGCCTGTGAAGAGGGGATTCTGGAACGGAACCCGATGCAATATGTAAAGGCTCTTCCGGAACCGCCCCCTCGAAGGCGGCTGCTATCCGCGAAACAAAAGGAAGCGCTATGGACGGAACTGGAGAAGGACACTCTGCTTTACAGATTGATAGTCCTCGCCGTTAATCTTCCGTTACGTCGCGGTCAACTCGTAGCAATCACCGAGGACGTAATCGATTTTGAGAACGAACATGTTTTTGTGATCGGATCGAAGGGCAGGCCGCCGCGTTTAGTTCCACTTAACGCCACCGCGACCAAGACCCTAAAAGCAATGATCGAGGACGACCAGTTGCCGTTCCCAGTGAAAGATTTTCGTAAGCGTTGGCAAACTGCACTCAGAAATGCAGGAATTAACAAACGCGACGGGACAAGGGAAGAAAACTTCCATTTCCATGATCTTAGAAGCTACTTTGCGAGCGAGCTGATCCGAAGAAACACGAATCCTCTCATTGTGCAGAACCTATTCGCCCACTCTGACATGAGCATTACAACGGTCTACGCGCAGACGGATGAGAAACTCTTGTTGGAGGCGGTTAAACGTCTGGACGAGCAAACCTTCGGAGACGAAGGCAGTGAGGACATGTCTGATGGTGAAAATTAACATTCAGTGATCAGAAATGTCGCAATGCGCAGATTCAGAACTCGGCAGCGAATTAACAGGTCGTTTGTCTTTCGCTCCGACGCGATCGATAGCCAAACTCAGATAAGCACGCCCACCAACTTGGCTACGCTTTTGATAGCTCTAGTGCTGGGCTTTGCGGGTATCTCGAGCCAATTCGTCCCTTACATATTCAAATCCATAGTCATTCGGCGGCCGTAAGACTTGTATCTTGGGTTCGACTATTTGAACAACAGTTTAGCAACGAGCGCTGACAATTGTTTGGAAAAAAAACGACAAGCCGCATTCACCGGCCATCGATTTGGTCCTCTTGACAAGAATGGATGTATGCGAAAGAATATTGCTTCTGAAATTGATAATCGATTTCAATAAGATATTCCGATAGTTGATAGGATGAGCAGGTTCATGTTTACTAGAACTTTTCGAATTAACACAATTCTTTTGATTTTTGTTTCGATGCTGGGAACCGTTACTGGTCAATCAAAGTCGGAGCTAGGGGGGCGGGTCGCAGATGGCAATGGAGCTGCCGTGTCCGGAGCTAGGGTTATCCTAAAAGGCCTTACAGTTCGCTATCAGCAAGAAGTCGCTGCGGGTCCTGATGGAAATTATTCGTTTAAGAATGTCCCCCTTGGTGAGTACGAATTATCAGTTTTCAACAGATCGTTTGCGGTCCAGCGGGAACGGTTTACGTATCCGGATCGAACGTCGGTGGAGGTCACCTTGGTTCCGCAACCGCTAGCGGCGGAGGTTGCGGTGACTGCAAACCTGATGGCCGGCACTGACGCAAGTCTGTCGGAAGTTCCGGGATCGATCGAGCGGGTGGACGCCCAGACGCTACAAAACAGCCGTATCTTCACTGTTTCCGAGGCTCTGCGAAAAGTTTCGGGCGTCAACGTACGCGAGGAGGAGGGATTTGGATTGCGGCCAAACATCGGCATTCGAGGCACGAACCCTACTCGTTCGACGAAGGTGCTGCTGCTCGAAGATGGCGTTCCGCTGGCATATGCGCCGTATGGTGACAATGCATCCTATTACCACCCACCGATCGAGCGATACGAGTCGATCGAAGTACTAAAAGGTTCAGGGCAGATCGCGTTCGGACCGCAGACGATAGCCGGTCTGGTGAATTACATTACGCCGAATCCAACCGAAAAACCATCTTTTGCCGTGCGGTTAAGCGGCGGAAACCGGGCATTTTTCAACGGGAGTTTCAGCGGAAGCGGAACGATCAACAAGACAGGCATCTTTGCCAATTACTCGCGAAAGCAAGGTGATGGGGCTCGAGAGAATATAAATTCAAAACTGAACGACATCTCGACGAAAGTTGTTCAGAACCTTAATTACAGCAATGCTCTGACGTTGAAGTTTAGTTATTACGGGGAAGATTCAAACGTCACATATTCGGGTCTGACGACCGCTGAGTACGCTGCCAATCCACGGGCGAACGCGTTTGAGAACGATTTTTTCTATGGCGACCGTTATGGATTCTCGGCGTCGCATGCGGGCGTTCTCTCGCCGAATGCGGTTGTTAACACAAATTTTTACGCGAATAAATTTACTCGGCACTGGTGGCGACAATCTTCGAACTCCGGGCAGCGTCCGAATCGATTGAACGTTGATCCGGACTGTCTGAGCATGGCCGATCTGAACACGACATGCGGGAACGAGGGCAGGCTACGAAAGTATGAGACATACGGTGTTGAGCCGAAGTTCACTTTCAGCTACGATGCAGGAACGCTCTTCCGAGGTGAATTGCACGCTGGTGTTCGCGGCCATTGGGAAGTGCAGAAACGTCGTCAGGAAAACGGCAACCTTCCGAATAGCCGGTCCGGAGTTGCCAGCGAGATCAATGAACGCCGTAATGATGCATATTCAGCGTTCGTGCAGAACCGTTTCATATTCGGTGATCTTGCGATAACGCCCGGCGTGCGTTTCGAGCGTATAAATATTGAGCGGACGAATTTGCTCGCCTCGCCGATCGCTATCGGAAATACAACTGTCAGCGAGGTAATACCCGGCATTGGCGTTGCGTATTCCGGCCTTCCGAAAACTACTCTTTTTGCAGGCATCCATCGAGGATTTTCTCCGCCGAGAGCGGAGGATATCATCTCGAACTCGGGCGGAGTGGTCGAACTCGATTCCGAATTGAGCTGGAACTACGAAGCCGGTATTCGCACCAATCCTTTCAAGGGCCTGCGAATTGAGGGAACCTATTTCCGGCTCGATTACGAAAACCAGATCGTGGCGGCCAGTCTCGCGGGCGGCGTAGGTGCAACCCTTACGAATGGAGGCAAAACTCTGCAGGAGGGGTTGGAGTTTTCGGGACAGTTAGACTCCGGCGTTGTATTCGAGTCGCGGCATAACTTCTACCTGCGAACTGCTTACACTTGGCTACCGACCGCTGAGTTTCGAGGCGTGCGGTTCAGTTCTGTTACTCCGTCGATCTCAATAACGGGGAAGCGACTGCCTTACGTTCCGGAAACTACGGGTACAACGAGCCTCGGATATTCGCACGCCGACGGGTTCGATGCATTTATCGAGAACGTGTACGTAGGCCGCCAGTTTGGCGATGATCTCAGTACGGTCAATTCCATAGCGAACGGACAGCGTGGAGCACTCTCTTCACAGACCTACTGGAACGCGACGGCTAATTATCGGATCGAGCGTTGGAAGACAACATTCTTTGTTACCGCCAAGAACTTGTTTGATCGTACCTTCATTATCGATCGCAGCCGCGGTATTCTCCCGTCCACTTCGCGGCTTGTTCAGTCAGGTGTTCACATAAGGTTCTAGGGGCGAGGAAAGTAGGAAACAAATATGAAGATGAAGATGTTTTTAGGAGCGGCCGCGGCTTTCCTCCTTATTTCAATGATCGAATCCGGACAAGCTTCGAAACGACTCGGTACCGTCTCGTCAGGGAACTCTGCAAGTGTTCAGAACACCGTGATCGCTTGACCTACCGAAGTTCGGCAGCTGCGATCGTTTCACGGCGGGTATGATCTTCCTTCGTATTCGTGTTACCAAGCTTGACCTTTTCGGCGAGCCGTTTCGTCGCCGAATCATAGAACCTTGAAGGGGAGGTGACTAGCTGAAAAATTGGAATACACTATCGTTTAGAAGAGGAATAACCGGCTAAACGAAGGCCTCGGAAAAGGCGCGAACCGTATCGTCAATGTCGTCCTGAGAATGAGCTGCTGAGACGAACATCGATTCGTACTGTGACGGGGGTAGATAAACGCCATTCGCAAGCATTTCACAATAAACTTTAGCAAATGTTTGTGTATCTGATCGCTTCGCTGTGTCAAAATCCGTGACCGTGATATCCGTAAAGAAAACAGTGAGCATTGAACCAACGCGATTGATAGTGTAGTTAAGTTTCTTCTCGGAGATCGCCGCCGATAGCCCGTCGGCAAGCTGAGCAGAGGCGGATTCCAGCTTTGAGTAAAACCCCGAATCTTCGTCGATGACACGAAGCGTTTCCAGCCCAGCAGCCATAGCGAGCGGATTTCCCGACAGCGTTCCCGCCTGATACACAGGTCCCGCGGGTGCTATCATCTTCATTATTTCCGCGCGTCCGCCATATGCACCGACGGGCAGGCCGCCACCGATCACTTTGCCGAAAGTCGTCAAATCGGGCGTTATTCCTAAGATTTCTTGAGCCCCGCCGCGTGCTAGCCGAAAACCGGTCATTACCTCGTCAAAAACTAGCAGGATACCATCGCTGTCGCAAATATTTCGTAGTTCGGCAAGAAATGACTTATCTCCAGGAACGCATCCCATGTTGCCGGCGACTGGCTCGATAAAAAGAGCGGCGATTTGCCCTCGATTTTCCTCGATCAGCCGAACTACAGATTCAATGTTGTTAAATCGTGCCGTGAGCGTGTCTTTGGCGGTTGACTTTGTAACGCCCGGACTATCTGGTAATCCAAGTGTTGCCACGCCTGAGCCCGCCTTGATTAAAAACGAGTCGCCATGCCCGTGATAGCAGCCTTCGAATTTGATGATCTTGTCCCGCCCGGTATAGGCCCGTGCAAGCCGCATCGCACTCATGGTCGCTTCGGTGCCTGAATTCACCATCCGGACGATCTCGATAGATGGCACGAATTTCTTGATCAGCCTTGCAAGTTCCAACTCTTGTTCGCAGCACGCACCGAAGCTTGTGCCATACTCGGCGGTTCGCTTAACCGCCTGAATAACCCGTGGATGAGCGTGGCCAAGTATCATTGGCCCCCATGACCCGATATAGTCGATAAACTCGTTGCCATCGACGTCATATATTTTCGAACCTTTGGCTTTAGCGATGTACAGCGGATCGCGGCCGACCGATTTAAAGGCTCGTACCGGTGAATTCACACCGCCCGGCATATGCTGTTGTGCTTCGGCGAACAATTGGCTGCTTTTCGTGGTGTTCATTAAAATACAAGCATTACTTACAAAATCCGAGCGGCTTCCTTTGCAAATATGTGATTATAACGGTGTCACCGGCCCGTTCTAAAGAGGCGGCTTGAATATCGAAGGCAATTTCGGGGGTTGTTTCGTCATTGTTGACTGAATTCATCTGGTATGTTCTCCGGTGTCCGAATGGTGGCATCTCGGCCCCCCTCGCGGAAACCCGGAGCAGTGTCCGACGCGTTACGACCCGACGTTGCGGTCGATCTACGCGTCATCGATAGATATCTCTAGTCCATGTCACCGAGGACTGCATAACGGTCGTCTGGTCGATACATGAACTTGGTCACCACCTATTCACCAAATCTTTATACTCTACCTTTTCTTTCAATTCTTCACCCCCGGTCGTCCGTCCTACCTTGTACTGCACGGGGCCTTGTGTAGTATCACGCATCTCGAATGTTCGCGCCAGTTTCAGCCGGTCCCATTTGCGGTATCTAACGCCAAACGTCGTACCGTTTCTCAGGATCCAGTCGGCAAATTCCATCCATGAGCCCTCGTCCGCCAAAACAGACAGACAAATCAGCACACGCCCCTTTTTCCCAGTGCTGGGAGTTTGCCAAACATCGAGAGCACCTCTTTCCATAAGCTTTTCGGTCATCCAGGCAAGATGTTCGGCTGTGTCGTCATCGATATTGCATACGATCTCCACGACGCCATCCGTCTCGTAGGGAAGATCATTCGGTACGGACCCGGTCTCGATCAGCGAGACGCGAAAGACGTTCGGATAGTTCCCCAGATCCATCGTCCCGGCACCCATGCCTTGGTTTAGAAGAGTGCCGGACGGCAGTTCGTCCGTGAATTGCGGCGCGAGCGCTTTCAGGATCGCGATGCCGGTGGGCGTCGAGAGCTCAACATTTTCGCGTGTTATCGCGGCGGGCGTTTGCGTAAAGGGCAAACCGACCAGCATCCGCATACTGGCCGGCGGCGGTATTGGATGCGTGCCGTGCTGCATCTTTACCATTCCACGTCCTGTTTTTATCGGCGTTGCAAAGATATGATCAGCACCGGTTTTACTGACACAATAAGCTGCCATCACCACGTCGAGGATCGAATCGATCGTCCCAACCTCGTGAAACGCAACCTTTTCCACGTCGATCCCGTGGGCCCCGGCTTCGGCCTCAGCGAGCAGGCGAAAAATCCGCCGGGACATTTCTTTTGTCTCCGCATCCAGCGAAGATCTCTCGATCAAAGCGTCGATGTCCGTATAATGCGTGTGCCAATGCTGAGCGGCGGCGTCACCAAGCAAGAGATTTGTGCTCGCGTGCTCTTGAGCATGACCGTGATGATGCTGGTCATGATGGTGTCCGTGTCCAAAGTTCTTCTTCCAATTCTCGGTCTGCCATTTTACGCGGACATGTGTCGCCTTTACGGTGGCCCTGATCACGCTCTCGACCTCAACCGTTACACCTTCCAGGTCGAGTTGTCCGGCAACGCCGTTTAGATCCTCCACCGATACGAGCCGCGCGTCGACAAAGCCTGCGGCAAACATATCGCCCGCCACGCCAGCCACGCTCTCAAAGAATAATGCTTTACCCATAGGAACTTCTCTTAACCTCGCGGACGACCTGGCACGCCGCGTAACCCGCAGAAAAACCGTTGTCAATATTGACGACGGCGACACCGGCGGCACACGAATTGAGCATCGCCAGCAGCGCAGCGATACCACCAAAGCTCGCCCCGTATCCCACGCTGGTCGGTACCGCAAATATCGGCTTTCCAAATAGTCCGCCCACTACGCTGGGCAAAGCCCCTTCCATACCGGCGACGACAACCAGAGCCGACGCTTTTTTGATCGCTTCCTGCTTATCCAGCAGCCGGTGCAATCCCGCGACGCCAACGTCATAATATTTTTCAAACGCCGTATCCATCGCTACGCAAACCTCGCAAGCTTCCTCGGCTGCGTAAGCGTCGCTCGTACCCGCAGCCAGCACAGCAACAAAGGGTTCGCCGGTCGCCCGATCTTTCGCCGACTTCGCGTTTACGATAAAGGTACGCCCCGTCGTGTTCGCACGGCCATCCGGAAAATGTTGCTCGATCGCGTCGATCTTTTCAGGCGCAAGACGCGTGATCAATACAGGCTGTCCGCCATGCGAGAGGTGTTCGGCAATGGAAATTATCTGTTCTGCCGATTTAGATTCACCGTAAACGACCTCGCCGATCCCCTGCCGGATGCTTCGATGGTGATCAAGTTCGGCGAACGGCACTTGCGTTGTGCGAAACGGCCCGTTCTGCAAAATGCCCAGAGCCTCCGCAGTCGACATCTCCTCGCGTTTAACCTTTTCCAAGAGTTCAAAAAGCTCGGCTTCTATCATTTCGCGACCAAATTACCTCCGCCAGTCCTGTAACCCGCGAGATCCAGCGTCACCCATTTATATCCACGCGCGAGGGCCTCACCGACGAGTTTTCCACGTAATTGCACGGCACGTTGCATCTCGTCAGGGGCCACCTCGAGTCGCAAGTGTTTCGTTCGACCCTCTTCGTGCAGGCGCACGCGAAAAACCCTGAGGCCGCCTCCACGCAGGATGGCTTCAAAATCCTCAACGTCCTTCAACTTCCGCGGTGTGATAAAAACTCCTGTCATCAGCCTCGAACTCAAACACGGGCTCGCCGGCTTCTCCGCCATTTCGAGGCCATTTTCATGCATCAGATTGCGAATGTCATCCTTCATCAGACCTGCCTCGGCCAGAGGCGACAATATCGAGTTTTGAACAGCCGCCCTGTGTCCCGGCCTTATATCATGGCGATCCGAAGCGTTGTAACCATAGGCGATCCACTTGAAATCGTGCTTTTGAGCCGCTTCACGACAAATGTTAAACAGCTCCGTTTTGCAATGAAAGCAACGGTTGCCATCATTGATAGCATATTCGGGATTTAACAACTCCTTGCTCTCACGCCACAGGTGACGAATGCGATGCGTTTCAATGAACCGCTTGGCATCGGCCCTCTCAGCTTGCGAAAAACTCTCGCTATGCGTCGTGAGCGCGGCGAGTTTCCCGCCTGAAGCCTGGCGTTCCTGCTCAGCAGCCCAGGTCAAAAAAGCGCTATCCACACCTCCCGAAAAGGCCACGATCAATCCTTCCACCAATTTCGGTCTCAGGATGTTCCTCAAAACCAAGAACTTTTTACGCACCGAATCATTAAGCGACACTGTTGCTGTGTTCATCGCTTTCAATTCTACCAAGCCTGGCAAAACTGTGGGTGCGCAGCGTTCAATTAACGCATTTTGACGAACCAGCTACTCGTTTCAGAGGTGATGTTTTGCAGCCCCTTAGCTTAAGTGAATTCATAAAATTCGAGCGGCTTCTTTTGCAAAATATGTGATTATTACATCTGCACCCGCCCGCTTGATTGATGTGAGAACTTCGACCATTACCTTTTCACCATCTAGCCAACCCGGTTGGGCGGCCGCCTTTATCATCGAATATTCACCGCTGACGTTGTAGGCGGCGATCGGAATATTAAAACTGTCCTTTGCTCGCCGAATAACGTCGAGATACGACAGGGCGGGTTTAACGATCACAATATCCGCTCCCTCCTGAATGTCCAGAGCGATCTCACGCATTGCTTCGTCGCTGTTCCCGAAATCCATTTGATAGGATTTGCGGTCGCCGAATTGCGGGGTGGATTCCGCAGCTTCGCGAAACGGGCCGTAGAAAGCGGACGAATATTTTACGGAATAGGCCATGATCGGCGTCTCGGCAAAACCCTTCTCGTCAAGTGTACGTCTGATTGTGCCGATGCGGCCGTCCATCATGTCGCTTGGCGCGACGATGTCGGCTCCATTTTGAGCGTGTGACAAAGCTTCTTTTGCCAGCAGCTCGAGAGTTCTGTCGTTGTTCACATAGCCGTTTTCGATCACGCCGCAATGCCCGTGCGATGTGTATTCGCAAAGGCAGACATCGGTGATGACGAGCAGATCGGGGAACGATGCTTTGATCGCACGCAAAGCTTTTTGAATAATTCCGTCGTCGTCATACGCTCCCGAGCCAACATCGTCCTTTTCCCGCGGAATTCCGAATAGCAGTACTGAGTTAATGCCCAGATTCTGGAGCTCTTCGCATTCGCGCAAAATGTTGTCAACGGATAGTTGGAACTGCCCGGGCATCGAAGAGATCTCCTTCTTTACGTTTTCTCCTTCGATAATAAACAAGGGATAAATAAAGTCGGATTTACTCAGAATAGTTTCCCTGAACATATCCCTCAGCGCGGGCGTCTTTCGCAAACGCCGCAATCGCGTTACGGGAAAACCGGCTTGAAGATTCGTTGTGCCCATTGATAGTGTTATGCGTTTAAACGATCTAAAACCTTTTGAGTTGTGGCGACGCTATTTTTTATACAATCGGTCACCGAAATTCCTTTATAAAAGTTGGAACAGAAAAATATGCCCGAATTATTACTTTTGAATGCCTCGATAGCCTCGACCAGAAATTCTTGACCGATGTTGTATTGCGGAATCGCCTTTTCCCACTTTTTGACGGTTGCGAATTCCGGGCTGCATTCGATACCGAGAATCGAATCAAGCTCATCGAGCGCAATTTGGATCAAACGATCGTCGGTGTTACTCGCGATATCCGCGTTTCTGCTGCCGCCGATAAAGGTTGTGAATAGATGATACCTTTTGGGTGCGCGATTCTCAAAAACAGAGGACGTCCACAGGCTTCCCAATATTTTGCGTCGCTCGATTCCGGGAATTAGAAATCCGAAACCGTTCGGATCGGTTCGCACATCCTCATGTTTGAAGGCCGTAAAAACAACCGCGATTGGCGGGTAATGAATACTGCGAAGCTCTTTTGCCAGAACCGAATCGATATCCTCGATTATGCCGGCGGCCTGGTGAGCCGGCGTGCAAACAACAACGGCGTCGTACTCATCTTCGCCTTCACCGGTTCGAACTCGGAATTTTTGCGATCCTACATTTGTAATTTTCGTCACGCTCGTGCCGAGTCTGATATTCTCGTTGAGATTATTGCTCAAAACGTCCGTCAGGGTCTGCATACCTTTCTCGAAGGTGATGCTTCTTGGCGTATCTTTGGGCAGCTTCGAAGCCTTGTCTTTGCGGCGAAATATTGCTCCCTTGAGGAGACTGCCGAAATCTCTCTCCAACTCGAAAAGCCGCGGAAAGGCGTGCCTGATGCTGAGTTTTTGCGGGTCCCCGGCGTAAATGCCTGAAATGAATGGATCTACTGCATAGTCGACGATCTCTTTTCCAACCCTGCGTTCGAAGAAGGCACTTACCGATTCGTTTTCGGTTGACCGGGTCCGAATGAACGGCTCCTTCAAAAGTCTAAGCTTGGCCTTCGCGGAGAACGCCTTATTGCCGACCAAGCCGATAATTGTCGAGGGCAGCGCAATTAGCTTTCCGCCGCGCAGAATATAGCGTTTTTTTGCGTTCGGATTTGACTGGGCGATCTGATCGGATATCCCGAGATCTTTTATAAGGTCAAGCAGTTCGCGTGATGCAAGGGTTGTATTTGGGCCGTGTTCGATGAGAAATCCGTGGCGGGTTTCGGTTTTGATATTCCCGCCGACCGAAGAATCTTTTTCAAAAAGGATTACATCGACACCGGCGCGTTTTAGTCCATATGCGACGCAGAGCCCAGAAATTCCGCCGCCGATTACGCACACGCGTTTACTCATTGGTGTGCGGCTCGGGATGACAGCCCCGGAGTCAAAGTGCCAACTTTGTCGAACACGAGCCGGGCCAGAGCGTCGACAAACAGGGGCGAATCATTCAGTCCGGTCGTTATCTCAAACCGCTCGACGCCGACCTCGGTCGCCACGTGTCGGTATTCTATTCCGAGCTCATAAAGCGTTTCGAGGTGGTCGGAAGCGAAAGCGACAGGGATAACGAGCATGTGCTTCACGCCTTGTTTGGCGAGTTTCTCGATCGTATCCGGCGTCGAAGGCGTGAGCCACTTGAGCGGGCCGACCTTTGACTGGTAACAGAGACTGCTATCCTGGGTGTAGCCGCCGCGCTCCATCATCAAATCCACCGTTTTTTTGATGTGTGCTGAATAAGGATCGCCCTGACGAACGAGCTTCATTGGCGTTCCGTGAGCACTGAAAACCAGGTGAACTTTGTCCTGCTCGTCGGCGGGGAAGCGGCTGAGCCCCTCGTTTACACGATCGGTGAACGCATCAATGTAGGGCGGAAAGTCATAATAGGACTCGATCAGCGTAGTTTCGATGTCGAGGTCTTTCCGAAGGGCAAGTTGCTTGTTCCATTCCTTTACGCTCGACTCAGTGGTCGCTTTGGAATACTGCGGATATAAGGGCAGGAGAACTACCTTTTTGATGCCGTCTTTTTCGATCTCGGCAAGCGTCTCTTCGGTGGACGGCCGCCAGTAACGCATCGCAGCGTAAACTTTCGCCGGAAACTTCTCGTTCAACTTATCTTCAAGCATTGCAGCCTGTTTCAACGTATGTTCCTTCAGAGGCGATTTGCCGCCAATCTTCTCATATTGGATCCGAATCTTTGGCGAACGACGAGTTGAAATAAGTTTTGCGAGGCGTTTGCGAAACAGGAAACTTCCCGGAAAATCAATAATATCCGGGTCACAGAACAGATTATATAAAAATGGCTCGACGGCATCGAGCGAGTCCGGGCCGCCTAGATTTAATAGCACAATTCCAATCTTTTCACTCATAAACTTCTTAAACTGTTTTCGAAAAAACAGGTCTGTTTTTCATCATCTCCTCGAGGTACGCGTCGAAGCACATCGCGACGTTGCGGATGATCAAAATTCCTGATCGGGTAACGCTGATCCTTTCGGCATCGGTCTCGACCAGGCCTTCGGCGACGAACGGAGCCAGCTTTAAGAGATCCGCGGCGAAGTATTCATCGAAAATGATGCCAAACTTGTCTTCGACGCGCCGTTTATCGATCTCGAGATTACACATCATCTGCATGATCGTTTCCTTTCGAATATGATCGTCCGGCGTCATTCGGTACCCGACATTTGTAGCAGCCTTTCCGCTGTCGATCCGTGCGTAATATTCGTCAAAGGTCTTGAGGTTTTGGGCGTAGATATTTTCGAACTGGCTAATCGCCGAAAGGCCAAAGGCGTATACATCACATCCGGACCTTGTCGAATAACCCTGAAAATTGCGATAGAGTGTGTGATTTTTTTGAGCGATTGCCAGTTCGTCCGTCGGCTTAGCAAAATGATCCATACCGATATATTCGTATCCGGCACCGATCAGCGTTTCGATAGTCATTTGCAAGATCGACAAACGCTCGTCAGGGGAAGGCAAGGCATCTTCCGGCATCGCGGTCTGATTCTTTTTTAACCAGGGCACGTGTGCATAGTTAAAGACCGCGATCCGGTTCGGTGAAATATCGATAACCCGCTCGACCGTATCGGCAAACGAATCAACCGTTTGGTACGGAAGACCGTAGATCAGATCGAGGTTGATACTCTGAAAACCTAGTTCGCGGGCCCACGTCACTGTCTGGCGCGTGATCTCTTCGGACTGTACTCGGTTTATCGCCTGCTGAACTTTCAGATTAAAATCCTGCACGCCAAAGCTGGTCCGGTTAAATCCGATCTCCCGAAGAGCCTCCATATGTTCGCGGGTCAGTCCGCGGGGATCGATCTCGACGCTTGCCTCGATGTCATGTTCGAAATCAAAACTACTCTGGATGTAATTGCCAATGTCCCGGATCTCCGTGGGATACAGATACGAGGGCGTTCCACCACCCCAGTGGAGCTGGGCGATCTTTCGATCATCCGAGATCATCGGCCGGATAAGGTCGATCTCTTTTTTCAAGTAATCATTGTATTTTGCGATCAACGTGCGGTCGCGAGTAACCCGCATGTTGCAGCCGCAGAAATAACAAAGCTTTTCGCAAAACGGGAAGTGGAAGTAGAGCGACAAAGGCTGGCCGCCCATCACCGCATTTGTCTCGACGATCTCGCGTGAGTAATCGTCACCGGTAAATGATTTGGAGAATAATGGAGCGGTCGGGTACGAGGTATAGCGCGGCCCCTGCTGATTGAATTTCTTCAACACCCCAAAATCTATAGTGTGTCCGAAGCTAGCCATAACCGAGCCTACAAATGATTTCTTACGCTCAACTCCTTTACGCAGCTTACTAGATACTGTGTGTTCTCGACTGGAGTTTTAGGCAGAATGCCGTGGCCGAGATTAAACACATGACCCTCACCTGGACCAAATCTTTCAAGAATTCGCTCGGTCTCAAGTCTGATCTTTTCTTTCGGCGCGAATAAAACGCACGGATCAAGATTTCCCTGCAAAGCTTTTGTGCTGCCGATCTCAGATCTTGCCACTCCGATATCGACGGTCCAGTCGAGGCCGATGACGTCGCATTTGAGATCGGCGAGTTTTGACAGATCGTTTACGCCTTTTGCAAAAACTATTACGGGAGCATCATTTGTCTCGAGCCTCTCACAAATGTATCTAATGTACTTAAGCGAAAATTCTTCAAGATCCCCGGGCGATAAAATGCCAGCCCACGTGTCAAATATCTGGACAGCATCGCAACCGGCACGGATCTTTGCGTTTAGATAGTCAACGACCGCATCGGCAAGGATCTGCAGCAGCTCATGGGCCGCAACCGGATCGGTGAAGATCAAGGATTTGACCGTGTCGAAACTCTTAGAGCCTTTCCCCTCGACCATGTATGTTGCGAGCGTCCAGGGGGCACCCGAAAAGCCGATCAGCGGAACACGGCCATTGAGCTTTTCTTTTGTCATTTTTATGGCATCCATGATGTAGTTCAGACGTTCCGTGACCCCATCGATATTAAGCCGCTGTAGGTCGCCGCGCGAGCGGATCGGGGCGTCGAAAACCGGGCCCTTGGATTCGAGTACCTCAAGGTGCATTCCCATCGCTTCGGGAATAACGAGTATGTCCGAGAACAAAATCGCTGCATCGACGCCAATGATGTCGATCGGCTGAACGGTCACCTCGCTGGCGAGTTCCGGCGTTTTGCAAAGCGTCAGGAAATCGGTCTTTTCCCGGATCGCACGATACTCAGGCAGGTAACGCCCCGCCTGACGCATTATCCAGATCGGCGTTCGTTCGACGGCCTCGCGTTTGCAGGCTCTCAAGAATAAGTAGTCTGTATTACTCAATATTTTTTATGTATGCGGCAAAACCAGCCGCAAAGTCCTCTGCATTTGATCGTTCAGAAATGAAGCCGACATTTAACCCCATCTCGGTTGCCCGACGTGCGGTCGTCGCGCCGATAACGGCCGCCTTGACCGTAGCAAGGTCTTCACTTCCAAAGTTAGAAATAAAAGTGTCGACTCCCGACGGGCTAAAAAAGCACGTCCAGGCTACGTCATTCATTTTCAATCTATCTCTCACGTCCTCGATCACGCTGTCGTTCCGGGGAGCCTCAACTGTGTTGTAGACCACCAATTCATCGACGGGGGCGATACTGGCGAGCATCTCAGGTATCGTTCGAACACTACGGTCGCCGCGGATGAAGAGAAGGTTTTTGCCAGCGAATTCAGATAGATCGAACGATTCGATCAGATCCTTTGCAGTGTTTGCCCCCGCACTCGAAATTACTCGCAATCCTGACCTATCCATGACGGTTTTCGCCCGTTCGCCCAACACGTAAACCTTGCCGGAAAATTTTCGGCCCTCGGACGTTAGATGCCGAAGAAATATTTCCGCCGCAACAGGACTTGTCAAAAACACACCGTCGTACTCATTGATCCTTTGAATGGTGCTAACAAACTCATCCAGATCGCTAACCTCTTCCGTCTTTAACAATTCGAGGTTTATTACCTTGCAGCCATTTTTTCTGAGCAATTCGCTAAAGCGGCCGTCGGCCCTCAAAACCAAGATCGCCGAATGCCTCATCAGATCACCGCCTCTGTTGTGCTATCGGCTAGCCTGCGATTCTCTTCAAGCAATTCCTCTGCACCTTTCGCGATCAATAATTCGGCGAGGTTAATCCCTAACTCGTCAGCCTGTCCTGCCGTTCCGCTGATGTGATCGCGAAAAACAACTTTACCGTTGAGCGAGCCGACCATTCCTTCGAGCAGGATATTTTCATCCGTGAGGGTTGCGATCGCTCCGATGGGCACCTGGCAACCGCCCTCGAGGCGGCGGAGAAATGAGCGTTCGGCGGTTACGCATTGCCGGGTCTGCATGTGATCGAGGGCTGCGGCTAGCCTTGCAGTGTTTTCGTCATCCGATCGTACCTCAACCGCGACCGCACCTTGCCCGACTGCCGGAAGCATAATTTCGAACGGGATGATCTGACTGATCGCTGCATCCAGACCCAGCCGATGCAGGCCGGCATATGCCAGGATCATGCCGTCAAGTTCAGATTCGTTAAACTTCCTAAGCCGTGTCGGCACATTGCCTCGGATTTCGACGACATTCAGGTCGGGCCGGTGATTGAGCAACTGGCTTTTTCGCCGCAGACTACCGGTGGCAATACTTGCACCAATGCCCATGTCTCCGATCGTTGAGCCACGTCGTGAGATAAGCACGTCATTCGGCAGGTCGCGTTCGCAAACCGCTCCTATAGTAAGGCCATCTGGCTGGACCGTTTGTAAATCCTTGAGGCTGTGAACTGCAATGTCGATCTCGCCCCGTAGAAGTTCACTTTCGATCTGTCTGGTGAAGAGGCCTTTGTCGCCAATCTTTGAAAGAGCCACCTCTAAATGTTCGTCCCCGGTCGTTTTAATAACCTTTATGGTAAACGTGATTTCAGGGAACCTTTGCTCGAGCCTTGATCTAACAAAACTCGCCTGCCACATCGCCAGATCGCTGCCGCGTGAACCAATAATAATCTCGTTTCTCATTACGCGGAGGCCCCAAGAGCGATAGCCTTCAGTGACCGAAGCTTGCGAACGAGAGCGAAGTGGTTTTGCAGGTCGGCCTCGAAACCGCCACCTGCGCCCATAGCAAATTTGTGGATCTCGGCAACATTTTGATCAAGAAATTCTTTGACCCTGAGTATCTCGGCAATCGTTTCCGGTGATGGCTTAGAACCGGTTTTCTCGAATTCCGGCAGAATCGGGAGCAGATAATACCAATTGAGGAATTCGACCATCTCCGCAACGATCAGCTTCTTGACCTTAGGCAAGTCGGCCATGCGCCTCGATTGGTGCTCACCGAGAATTGAATGCAGGTCATCGATATTCTTAACGATCACATTCGGATTTTCCCGCACAGAGTCGTCCACATCTCGCGGAACGGCAATATCGATGACCAACATTTTTCGGTCGCGAGTCTGAAAATCCTTTTTATACAGGATCGGCTCGTCCGAGCCCGTTGAGCTAATGATAATATCGACCTCGTTTAGACGACTCTTAAAGTCGGCAAAATCGAGTATTTCGCTGTAAAAAGTCAAACTTTTGCGAAGATTCGCGAGCTGATCCTCGGCGTGAGAGCGGGTACGATTGCTGAGCAAGATTTTCCCCACAGATTTGCCGACCAAAGCCTCGGTCGTTAGCATCGCTGTTTCGCCGGCGCCGATAACGAGCACGGTTAACCCGTCAAGCCGCCCCAAACTTTCGATCGCGAGTTCTACGGCCGCCAGGCTGATGGATGCGGCTCCACTGTGGATCGCGGTCTCTGTGTAGGTTGTTTTTCCGAGCTTGAATGCTCGCTGCATCAATTGATTCAGTATCTTACCGGTGCGGTTCTGATTCTGGGATGTAAGGTACGCGGAGCGCAGCTGGCGTAAAATCTGCGAATCGCCAACGATCTTGCTGTCGATACTCGTCGAGACGTTGAAAAGTTGTTGGCACGCGGTGCACGAAATGAGATCGAAGAAGTGCTCGCCCTTTACAGCACTATGAGCACCTTTCAGGTCGAGTAGCAAGTCCTTGTAGGATCTAAGGTCAATGTTTTCCGAATTACTAACGGCGTATATCTCGGTTCGATTGCACGTTGACAGGACGACGCATTCGGAGAGTGTTTCGCGGGTGCCTCGCAGGAAAGCTTCGATTTCCGTTTCGTTGAGATACAGTTTCTCCCTTATCTCGACCGGAGCCGTTTTATGATTGAGCCCAAACGCAAATAATGTTTTTGGTGTGGCTAAACTTTCCAAGTCATGCTCCCAAGGGCTTTGAAATCCGTCAATCTGACACTCGCCTCCAATTATAGCCTACAAGTCGGATCGCAAGAATCTATTGCTAGAGATTTTTTCTAGCTCGCAAAATAAGTTTGCTTAATAGGAGGAACCACCTGACCATTAACGGCAACGTGTACGATGGGAAGCTTCAGGAAGTATCGACCTCGGCGGGAGTGGTTAACTAGTTCGACGCGGTACTCATATACTAATTTGCATACTCGAACGTAGGAGGCGTGCCTCCGGCCCGATGAAGATGAGTATGGTACCACCGGCGTATTACTTAACTAGTACTGCTAGTACTGCACAATTGATATGATCCCGATGGGGCAATCGCTGATTTGTCTGCTCGATATGCCTGAAATTCCTTCTCTATCGATCGTCAATGTCGAGCTGTTACTAAACCGCTTTCTTCGTCAAAGGTGCCATAGTGTTAGGATGCACTTACAGGCCGGACTGAACGCATGCTAGAGATGATGCTCATGCTATCAGAGTAACAACGGAACGAGGAAGGCCCTCTTCCGATAGTTCGAGCACTTCCGTGATCGACTCAAAGCTGAGAGGCCGTCCCCTGTAACTTCAAAGCCGAATAAAGGCGGCTAGGCTTTGAGGCCCGCCGCCGTCCGGACATTCCGAAAGTTATCACATCAAAATAAGCCGCTCCTTGTCGGACCCCTAAGTCGTGAATACTAACTAGTAGTCGTAACCGGAATTGCTGCCGCACTGCTGGTTTGCTGGGCGTACGTTGTCAAAGTTCGGCCTGTTGTCGAAGACGTTTGAGTTGAATACACAAACGTTGCTGCGTCCACGGTCCTTCATAGAGTCGTTACCGCCGCCCGTTTCATCGGAAATCCCTGCCGCGAAGCTGCCGCTAACCATCGTACCAAAGATCGAACCTGACGAATCATCATCGAATTCGATGCCCTTACCGGGGTTTGGGGCGTTCGCGGTTGGGAAATTACCCGTAACTGGGTTCAGGCGGAAGCCCGTCGCAAGGACCTCTGAATTGGAAATCGACACCTTGGCGGTGCCGGTGACTTCGATGCCATAATTTACGTTGTTCTCGAACTTACTGTTCTGAATCGAGACCCGCGAGGCCCCGTTGATCTGAATACCGCTTGTCCAATTCTTGCTCTGTATATTGCGGATAACAACGTATCGATTTGCCGGCGAATTGATGATAATTCCCGGCTGACTTTGCCGGGCAGTGCTTCCCGGGTCTCCTTGAAGTACGGCGTCGATATTTGCAGTCACGCCCGGTGCGGCCTGTAGCGTGACATTGCCCGTAATTGTAACCGTTTCAGCAAACGTGCCCGACGTGACAATAGTTATCGTTCCGTTATTATTTATTCCTGTCGCCGTATTTGCATTCGCGGCACCGATTGTGCCGAATACCCGGTCGCCGTCAGTGTCCTCCGCCGTCCCAATCCGTCCATCGCCATCATAGTCGCCGCAAGTACCCGGGGCGACGGGGCCCGGATTTCCTGCTGGTGGGTTGTTGCAATTACCCTCCACCAGAACTGGATGGTTCGCTGATACATATTCCGTGCCGACAACGAGTGTTCCTGAAACAATTGCCGCAAAAGAAACTACCGTCGCTATTGTACGGATTTTGATATTAATAAAATGCATTTGAGTCCTCCTTGAAAATGGGTTGGTAAAATGACTGCACCGCGACCCAAAGCGATGGCACAGTCTGCTATCCAAAGGGCTCCCTAATCAATCAGCATAGTGCACGACTGATATGCGCCTGATGGATCAATTGCTGAATTACCCTGCTCGATGTGCCTGATAATCCCTTCTCTATCTACGGTGAAGGTAGCTCGTGAGCCATACCCGCTCTCTTCGTCGAAGATGCCATAATCCTTCACCACTTTACGTTTGAAATCGCTTAGCAACGGGAACGTCACTTTAATGTCCTCGGCGAAGCGTTTGTTGGCCGCGTAGCTGTCGGAGCTGATCCCTAAAATTTGTGTGCCGGTCTTTTCGAATTTGGCGATATCAGACTGATACGCCTTGAGTTCCTTCGCTCATCCACCGGTGAAAGCAAGCACGTAGAAGGCAAGGACCGCGTTCTTCTGACCCCTAAAGTCGCTGAGCTTGACTTCCTTACCCGTCGTATCGGTCAACGTGAAATCCGGGGCTTGGTCACCCACCTTCAAACTAGTCTTCGGTACGACAGGCAGCTGGGGTACCATATTGTTGTTAGTAACAATTGCCGTGTTCCCCGAGCCGACCGTGCTCGATGAGGTCTCAGATTGCCCCGCTTTCTGACACCCAATGCTTACGAGTGCGAGAACGGCGAGAAGCGTCCCAGATAACGAAATTCTTTGCGTAAAGTATCCTTGGCGTTGAAGCTTCTTGTGATAAGTGGGCATAGTGTTCTCTCGACGTCACCTACATCCAACGCACCGTTTCTTATCATCGAAGAAACGGTGCGAGGATATATGCTTTAGCAGGAACTATCGTTGCCTCAACGGTATGGCTATATCTGTCACTTGGTTGTTCGCTGCAAACGACCCACGGCTTGATGCCTTGCCATTAAATAGAGTGATTGAATAAAAACTCGATCGGCCATCGGAAGCGCTGGTAAGCGAAGCAAAGCCCTCGACGTTAACAGTGCTCTCGTTGCGGATCGTGCTGTAAATATCGAAGCCGACGGATAGATTCGTGTTTACTAGAAGCTTGCCGGTTGGTGCGAGCGATCCAGCATTTGCAGGAGATTGAATCACGACTTGATCTAAGTTCGAATCAATGTCGTAAAGCGTCGTCGCCGTATTCGGATCCAGATCGTTATTGGTGTACGCCGCAGCGGTAACACCAGTCGCGATCGCTGGTGGAGCGTAGGACAGAGGCCCATCGTTGATAGTGACACCGCCCGCGTTTACGTTGTGACGGAGGTTCTGCCCCGTGTCGCTAATGACCCGGAGCCGGTCAGCCGCAGGGTTAAAGTCAACACCGAATGAGGTGCCGTTTAACGCGACGGTCAGCCGGTTGACGAAGGTAGCAAGGCCATTGGTTCTACCAATTGTATAAACGCCACCCGCATTTCCTACGCCGTAGAGTTTGCTGTCCTGTACGCGAAAATCAATACCGATCAGTGCCGTGTCGCCGCCCGTCAGACCCGACACAAAACCGATAGTCGTGGCATTGCCCGGGCGAAATTCGCCGAAGCATATTAGACGCTGATCGCTGGTTAATCCAATAATGACAAAGTCGCTTCCGTATCTATCACTGCCGCTACAATTACTGTTGCCGTCGCCATCTCCGTTCCATCCGCCGCCGCTGTATTGTGCATGCGAAAGACCAACGCCTAAAGTGGTCGAAAACAGGGCAACGAGTGCCATCCGTAAAAAAACTGAATTTATTGTTCTCATTTTGCTACTTCCTTTATTTCAAATTAGTTTTCTTGAACAGTTTTTTTATTTGGCCGCGATTGAATTTCTCTTTCGCCGCAGCTATAAATCGCCGTTCTTCCTCTTCCATCTATCGCATCTTGCGTGCCGTTGGCGAAGATTTGCCTAACTGTTGTAGCTTATGGGTTTAGCGAACATTGCAAAAAAGTAACGAGGAGTGCGTGAGACACTAGTGTGTCTCATACTGTCTCATGTATGTCTCAATGAGACACTGTGAGACATAGTTCTGTTCCTCTGTAGTTATTTTAGGATGTTGGGGTGGGTGAGTCGGCGGTAAAGTGTCGCGCGACCGATGCCGAGCAATCGTGCTGCGGCGGCGCGATTACCGCCGGACTGTTCAAGAGCATCTTGTAACGTCAATTTTTCACGCGTTTGAGATTTCTCTTGAGATAGACTATGTCTCTCGTTTGCCGCGAGGAGCTGGACAGGCAGATCGCTGGCTTCAATGATCTCTCCCTTGCAGAATATTGCGGCAACCTCGACGACGCTTTTTAGTTCGCGCACATTGCCCGGCCAGTCATAATCGAGCAAAAATCTCGTCGCTTCATCACTGATACCGATCACCCGCTTGTCATTGCCCGCACGAAACTTTGCAAGAAAGGAGCTGACGAGCAGGGGAATGTCTTCGAGACGCTCCCGCAGCGGCGGGAGGCAGATTCTGACGATCTGAATCCGAAATAGCAGGTCGGAGCGGAAGCTGCCTTTGACAATCTCTTCGCGTAGATCGTGTTGGGTCGCGGCAACTACCCGCACGTCAATTTTTCGCGGCCTAGTTTCGCCGAGCCGCGTGATTTCCCGTTCCTGAAGGACCCGCAGCAAACCGGTTTGCAAATCAATCGGCATATCACCGATTTCGTCGAGTAAGAGGGTTCCGCCGTTTGCAGCCTCGAAAAATCCGATGTGATCGGTTACAGCTCCAGTGAATGCTCCGCGTTTGTGTCCGAAAAGCTGGCTTGTGAGCAAGGACTCGTTGAGGCTGGCACAGTTGACGGCGAGGAACGGTTTATTTCGCCGGGGACTTGAAAAGTGAATCGCCCGCGCCACTAACTCTTTGCCTGTACCCGTCTCGCCTTCGATTAAAACCGAGACGTCGAGTGGGGCAACCTCCCGAACCTGATGATAAACCGCTCGCATCGGCTGGCTCTTACCGATTAAATCCTGAAACTGCGCTTTTTCGTCGAGCTGTCGCCGCAGATCATAGACATTCGAGACATCATAGAGAAAGAAAATTTTCCTATGCGAATCGCGCGGGTCGTCCTGTACGTCAACTTCCAGCCAGCGAGATTCTTCGGTAGAAGATTTTAGGTGAATCGGAACTCTAGTGCGTTTATCGGGTGGAAGGTTGATTGTCGTCTGCAGTCGGATTCTATCCGTTTCCTCAAAAGGATAAATGGACTCCCACGGTTTCCCGATAACGTGTTCCGCATTCTCGCCGAGAAACTCCTGACAAGCTTGGCTGAGAAACGTCACCTGTCCGTTTTCATTGACCATTACGACACCGAGGCGCAGTTGATTGAGAAGCGATAACAAATCATCGTGACTTTCTTCAAGACGCCGGTGCATCGTGGCGAGACGGTCTTCCGCCAGTTTGCGCTCGGTAATATCTATTATCACACCTTGCCAGCAGAACGGTTTGCCGCTTTTGTCGGGCACGAATCGTCCGCGGTCATGAACCCAACGCACAACTCCCTCGCGGGTGACGACGCGATATTCGTAATCATTTTCGCGTCCGGCACTCATCGCCGCATCAGTGTCAGTCAAGACTCGTTCGCGATCTTCAGGGTGAAGCAAATTGACCCAAACGTCCGGGCGATTAAACCAATCCTCAAGCGGGTAGCCGAGTTCCTCGATGCTCGGACTGACATAGATCGGAGCATAGGGCGGCTGCGGTTCGGCGAGGTACACGATTGCTGGCAGCGATTCGATCAGACTCCGGTATTTAGCTTCACTCTCCCTAAGAGCATCCTCGATTTGTTTTCGCTCGGTGATGTCGTGCGTCAACGAAAGTATGCACCGCTCGCTGCCGACTTCGATAATCTCCGCCGAAAATAACCCAGTGCGGATTTCGCCCGATTTGGTGCGGAACGGAATTTCTTCTTTATAGATACTACCCTGCTCCTCGAGCAGATGAATAAGGCGATCGCTGTCTTCCAAATTCGCCCAGATGTTTAGTTCCAAGGTGCTTCGCCCGATAATTTCCGATTGACAGTAACCTGACTTATGTACGAAACTTTTGTTGACATATAGATAAGTTCCGTCCACAAATTTTGTGATTGTCATCGGCTCAGGACTGGCATCGAAAGCCTTGAAGAACCGTTCTTCGGACGCTCGTAGTTCGACATCCGACTGCTCACTTCGAGAAAAAGCCAATTGTTCTAAATCATTGACTCGCCGATGTGCTTCCAAGAGCATTGTGGCTTGTCGTGAAAAAGCCAGGAGCGTCTCCATTTGTTCGTCACTCATTTGGCGCGGGACGAAATCCAGTACGCAAAGGATACCGAGAAGGAAACTGTCAGTCGCGCGTAGCGGAACGCCCGCGTAGAATCGACCTGATTCCCGGGAAGCAATTAATGGACTATCGGCAAATCTCGGGTCAGCGAAAGCGTCATTAACGACGAGCGGCTTCGATCGATTTATAGAGTGGGTGTAGAATGCCGTCTCGTAAAATTCTTTCGGCGTCAGGCCGGCAGCATTTGACGCTCCCCAATGACCTTCAATACCAGTGGAAACTATCATTACCGAAGAAACACCACAAACCCTTTTAATCAAATGTGCCAGATCGTTCAACACCATACCGGATTGGGTCGTGAAATTTTCCATAGGTACAACGAGTGTAAAGCAGAATATGCTTGCGGATCGCTCCATCGGTTAAGTTCCGCAGTCTTCAAGTTCTATTTTATAGGAGTGTATAAGTGCAGGAAACCCAGCGTCGCCGAAAACCCCGGGTCACGTGCTAAGCTGCCTATTGATGTCAAGCTCACGGATGTCTGGATGGCGGCTGGAGGTGTATCAAGAAGTGCTCATTTCATTGAAGAACATGTTTGGGCCGCGAAATACCAGAATGGTAATGGATTCGTAGCAGACCAGGGTGGTTACGCCACCATCAAATACTTAGACTCGTACCTTTTTTTCTGTGAGCGTGACGACGGCGCAGCCATGCGAGTAGGGGACCTACAGATGACGGTGAAGTTCAAGAGATCGGCTCACGCGCTGAAACACGCCCCGATCTTGAAAACCTATTCGCCGCATCGCCGCCATCGGGTAAATGCCATCATAGTCGACACCTAGACCGCGGTCGAGCAGCTTGGCGGCCTTTCCGATTGCGCTTTTGAATTTGTTCATAATTTGATGGTTTGTTTATGAGCCACGATGAAAAGGGTTATACAAAATTAATGTATATTTTCAATCAGAATATGTTATTTTATTTTGCTCGCACGACGAATCATATCGACATTCTAACAGGAAATAGTCTGGGGAAGATGGTTGCACTTTTGCCGACGCATAACCTCTCAGACATTGTGATTTGTACGCAGACGTCCATTTCTAAGCCGGTTTGAGCGATTGTGAGAGCTTATGATTCACCCTCAGGTTGGTTGGGGTGCGAGAGGTCGTGAGTCCAAATCTCGCCGTCCCGACCAATAAACACGGGGCTTTCGAAGAAATTCGAAAGACCCATTCTTCGTGGTTTCCCAACAGCCACGAGAGGGCGGAACGGTAAGTCTCCTAATATTCACACTTAAGGCGACGAACCCATCCAAAAAAGCGCCTCCATTTTGCAACCAAAATTGAGTACGAAAAATCAAAGCCGACTAGCAAATAAATGCCCGAATATTGTTGCATAGGGGCTCCGGATTTCATTTCCTAAGAGCCTCTTCCAAGTAAGTAAGCGGCTGACAAGCAGCGAATATGACCCATCGAAGACTTTTGGCAGCGGGCCAGAGTGAAAATCGGGGCTCTGGTCAGAAAGCTAACTGCCTGCGATTATTGGAGTAGATTGTTTATAGCGTGAGCAGCTTCAAGACGGGTAAACGGTCGATCAGGAAAAACTTTATTTCCGTCAATTCTGATAAATCCCATTTGCAAGGCTACCGCGACATATCCACGTAAGGCGACGGGTATCGAAGAGCTATCAGCAACAGTGACGGGTAGCGTTGAAGACGCCGCGAGATCGTCAAGATTAGCCGCCTTAACAAAAGCGACCGCAGCTACCAATCTCGAGGCTGCGTGATACGGATAAAACCTTTCCCCGGACGACACGTCGTAAAAAAGTTTTCCAGTGGGATTGGACTGAACGCTTTCTACGGCATTGCGCGTGTAAATGTCCCTCACATCCGAATAGAGATTTGTCTGGGCAACATATTGTGAAACGAGCCCAGAACGTACAAACACGGAAGCAAGATCAAACCTCGTTATCGGGGAATCGGGGCGGTACTTTCGTCCCTCAGGCGGTAATATATTGGATAAGATAACCCGCTCAACCGCCGCGAGATTAGCGTTTGACATCGATTGGAGGTCGTTCAATTGTGGATACTCAACTTTTGTAAGCTCGACAGCTCCAAAAATGCTTTGCGAAAGTCCGATGCCGCTCGTGTGCATTACTGATGACCGCAGTGTCTGACTTGACGGGTTCCTCATGACCACCGTTTCTCGTCGCCCGGTGAGGCCCAGCAAGTTGAGACTGTTGGATTCGCCCACCAAACCGCCGTTCGCATTGTAGACTTTCAAGCCGAAATCATTTGAGCTCAGGGCCCAAGAGATCCCGATACTCGCCTGAACGACATTTGTAGGCAACGTAATAGCTACTGAGCGACTAACTCCCGGAAATATCGTCTCGGAAAAGGTCTGTGACGTCGTCGTCGTGAAGTTGATCTTGTTTTGCGATAATGTCGCACGATACATGCCCATTCGAAGATTCGGGAACGCGGCTTCGAGCACCGCTGCATGCGTGTTGAGCATTCCGGCACCCGTTTCGTGATAGAAATACTTCGGGAGAGGCGTCGCCGTTCTGCTAAGAATGTCCTTGATCTCGGCGGGTCGGAGTGTCGGGTTCGTTTCCAGCATTAAGGCAATCGCACCAGCGACCTGTGGCGCGGAAAACGATGTTCCACTCGCAGTCGTGTAAAAAGGTAGTTCACCAGGAGTCAATCTGGAGGTGTCGGCTCCGCCGAGACCGTTGACACTCGTGATCGTCGGTAAACTTCGCAGGCCTGCAACATTTACGCCTGGAGCGGATAGCGTTGGATGCTGTAATTCGCCACCGAAGGTTCCCCTAGATGAGAATCGTGCGAGAACGCTGTTGTGATCCGTAGCACCTACCCCAATTACCCAAGGAGCCATTGCATACGGATTTAAGGTTCCGTTGCCGGAGCCGGAATTACCGGCTGAAAAAACGATGTTTACGCCGCGGCTGGTTAGCATTTTGGTCGCAATGTTAACCGGATCGTTGGTATCATAAATGGTGTTGGCCGAAAAACTGCAATTTACGACTCGCACGTTGTAAATCGCCCCTTTCTCAAGCAAATAATCAAAACCTGAGAGCACATGCGTGAGATTAAGATCGCCCGCACTTAATCCTAAAAGCCTCGCTCCTGGAGCAACACCGCTATATTTCCCGCCAGAACTAGAACCACTCGCGGCGATAACACCCGCCACAAAAGTTCCGTGGCCCTCTACAGGATCAGTGTTCGCGAGATTTTCGACCGGAGCAGGATTTGTAAAAGTTGCGGGTACACTCTGTCCGTCGACAAGCCTTACATTTTGGACAACACGACCAACAAGATCGGCATGTTGGCTGTTTATGCCCGTATCGAGCACCGCAACTGTTACGTTTCTGCCAGAAACTGGCATGCCGCTATTTCTGACCTGCAAATCAAGGTCTGTCGCAACTCGCTGGATGCCCGTAGTTTTGAAATAGGGGTCGGAATTTAGCGTGAGAGTCCGATTTCCGTATATCGATCTGACCCGCGCCAGACGAGAGACCGCGATGATCTGCTGACGCGTTCCGTTAACGTAAAGCATTGGCAAAACGCGAAAACGAGATCCGCCAATGATACCGATCTGTCGCAACTGAGCGAGATCGGCTTCAGTGACCTGTTCGTGATAAACGATGACAGCATTAATACTGCTATCGTCGGTCGCGTTATTCAATTTGACAGCGAGTTCCGGATCAACGCTTTGAAGACCGTTTTGGTCAGCTCCCGTAAGCGTTATTCCATCGATGTTCCTAAAAACAATGTTATCGGCGCCTGTTAACGTGATGCCGTCGGCTCCCGTCAATGTGATGCCATCGGCACCCGTTAGCGTGATGCCGGATGGATTTACAAGATCGAAAACGACGCCGTCGGCACTTAACCCGGTAGCCGAGTCTGCGCCAGTCAGCGTGATGCCGTCGGCTCCCGTTAGTGTAATTCCATCAGCTCCAGTGAGCGTAATGCCGTCCGCTCCTGTCAGAGTTATTCCGTTCGCTCCGGTCTGCGGTGTTCCGTCGGCCCCCGTCAGTGTAATGCCGTCTGCTCCTGTTAGAGTTATTCCGTCGGCTCCTGTCAGGGTGATGCCATCGGGCCGACGTAGCACAACTGAGTCTGCACGATATTGAGTTCCGTCCACACCAGTCAGTGTGATACCGTCCGCACCCGTCAATGTGATACCGTCCGCCCCGGTCAGCGTTATGCCGTCAGCTCCGGTCAATGTAATCCCATTAGTCCCCGTGTAGGTTGCACCGTCGGCTCCGGTAAGCGTGATACCGTCCGCACCCGTGAGGGTAATTCCATCCGCACCGGTCAGCGTAATTCCGTTTGACCGGGACGCCAAAAGACCATCTGCCCCGGTCAACGTTATGCCCGATGTGCCGATGTAATTTATGCCGTCCGCCCCCGTGAGCGTTATTCCATTCGAACGCACGATATCCAGTCCGGCGAGTACAGGACTGGCCGATAGGCTTATCAGAATGAGAAGACAGATGGCTTTTTTCATTACTTCGAGTGCCTTACGGGCGAAACTATAATGTTTTCGGTTTTGACGTTCTGCAATATAGATTACAAACGAGTAAAAAGAAACGTCAGTCTGAAATAAGGGGGGCTTAGCTGGATTCTACTACAAAGCCCTTTTTTCGCCAAGTATTATTGCGACCAGATCGAACCGTTCAACTGTAGGCCGACTATCACGCCTTTTTCAAGCTTAATATTCTTGTTTGCGGCAGACAAGGTCGACCCGGACTGAACCGATCCGCTAACGGAATTTGAGATTGCGATCCCGCTGACGGTTTTGATTACCGAACCGCCCGTGCTGTCCACCGTTTGCCCGACTGAACTCGTCACGCTACCAACGGTTTGGGTCGTCGTGTTAAGCAGTCCGCCGCCTGTATTGACCAAGCCGCCGGCGGTAGTTGAGACTCCGCCCAACAATCCGCCGCCTGACGATCCCCCGCCCGATGCCCTGGCTGACGAATTCGACGAAACAAATAGATCCGAATCAGCCGGGTCCGAAATCCGTTTGCTGGCCATTACATTAGTGATGGAAACGATCGAGGCACTGATCGGGACCGCAATATCTTGGCCCTCAAGACGGTCAAAGATGATTCCGAGTTTCGATGCGCCATTCGATTTGGTCTTTTCCTGAACTTCCGTAATCCGGCCGATAAGACGCGAACCCTTTGGCACGACGGTCTGCCCGTTCTGTTTGATCGATTTCGTCGTCTTTAGAACGACCTCATCTCCGACCTTGGATTTCTTTACGTCGACGGTGCTCTGAAGCTGGCCTTCGATCCGCGTCCCTGAATCAAGAACGGCACCCGATCCGGATGCACTCTGTGTGCCGCTCCCGTTAACACCATTTGGAGAGACCGGTTCCTCCTTCTGCTTTTGGCCAAGGGCAAAAACAGCGAGCATCAAAATCAAGCTTGTACAAAATAGAATCTTTTTCATATTCCCTACTCCTTATAATGCGAAAGGTAAAACTTTTCTGAGGAGAGTAAATCAGTATTTTGTTCGATCTAAGGTAAGAGTAAATAAGGACGGTTGAGAAAAACTTGAGGTTGTAAACAATTTTTCGACGTTCGCAGGTAGTCCGATTCAATTTTTTCAAGTTTTCCTCAAGTTCCGCCTTGTATTCTGAGTTTGCTATGACGATGACATTTTCCCTATATGACAGTATCGACTCGGACGGGATGTTGGATCGCTCCGATTTTAGCGGTTTTTCGGCAATGGCGTCTGGCGATACGTTGAACGATGGGATGCACATACTGCGAGATAAGCTGCAAATGCCTGACGGTCACGGCCTTGTAGAAAGGCCGCGCCTAAATTCTCTTTTAACCAAATCGGCAAAGCAATTTCCTGCAACCCTGATCTCGGGCCGGGCCGGTACAGGCAAAACGGTTTTGGCCGCTAATTTTGCGGCGAGTTTCAAGAATGCTTGTTGGTATTCGATCGAGTCTACCGATATTGCATGGCGGGTTTTTTCGCGATATTTCTCGGCCAGTCTGCCTGGCATGCCGATTGACTCTTCATCTGACGATCCAAACGGAAAACAGATTGACCAAGCCGAGATCGCCGGATTTTTGGTAAAGAACCTGCCCCGTTTACAAGGCAATTCGGGTCAAAGGTCGCTTATCGTCCTCGACGATATTCATCACATTTTTGACGCTCCCTGGTTCGACGAGTTTTTCAACCTTCTGCTCTGCTCCCTTCCAGCCGAAACCCATCTGCTTCTGCTTTGTCGGAGCAAACCGCCCAGCCCGCTGTGGCGGCTGCGATCAAAACAGATTCTGAATGTAATTGACGAAAAAGTGATCGCCTTTAATATGACGGAAACCGAAGCACTTTTCGATTCGATATGCCTAACACGCTTACGAGCGAAAGAGGCACACGGCAAGTCATTCGGACGGATTTCAAAACTGCTACAATTTGTCGAAGAACGAGGCGCGATGTTGACTGCATGATATGACTTCTCACAGACCCGCCAAAATAGCGACTAGTGTGGTGCTCGTATAACCCACGTGGTTATGGCATACTAAGGTTGCTTCCGTTCTATTTGGTGAAATGCAGCACTCTAATTTCTTTCTGCGGACAAAACTGCTTCCGCCGCGCCCCGTTTCGGAGTTTCTGAAACGGTCGCGCCTGATCGAAAGACTGACTGCTAATTTGGGATCGCCTGTCACATTGGTTACCGCTGATGCCGGATGCGGCAAAACCACGCTCATCGCCGATTTTCTCCGCGGGCAATCGCGCCCGTCCGTTTGGTACCAACTCGATCACACCGATGCCGACCCGATTGTATTCCTAAACTATGTGGCTCAAGGGATCAAGAATATTGCGCCGAGTTTCGGCGAGGCACTTTTCCCATATCTCTCCGAGGCGAACGAGGACATTCTTCGATTTCCCGAGCGTGCGGCCGATCTGCTATCAAACGAAATACTTCGGGTGATCGAACAGCCTTTCATTCTGGTTCTCGACGATTATCATCACATTGGTCCGGACACGGTCGTTCACAAGATCGTCGACCGTATATTGCAGTATTCGTCTGAGCATTTTCACTTGATGATCACGACCCGAGATCTGCCGCCACTCGCGATTATGAAGCGGCGAACGCAAGCGGCCGCGATGGTAATTACACGCGACGATCTGCTGTTCAACGATGAGGAGGTTAAGGAGCTTTTTCGCAATACGCTAAATGTCGAATTGCGAAACGATCAAGTGCTCGAGTATCGGAATCGGACGCACGGCTGGATCACGGCCCTGCAGCTCGTTCGGCAGATCGCGGAGAAAGAAATTGATGGCGAAGGTTCGGCAGCGGTACTCGACCTGTCTGAAATCCTGCAACGGTCAGAAAAAGATATCTTCGACTACTTTGCCGAAGAGGTCTTTACGCGGGAAGAAGAAAATTCGCAAAAACTGCTCCTGTATTTGTCCCTACTAGAATCATTGCCGCTCGATCAGTGCAGCATGCTGTTTCCCGACATGCGGTGTTCCGCGGCATTACCAGATCTTGTTGAGAAGAATATTTTCCTGAGTGTTGCGGGCGACGGAGGCACAGCCGAGGAGTACCGGTTTCATCCGTTGTTTCGCGGTTTTCTTCAGCGGCGTCTAAGGTCTGAGATCGGAGTTGCCCGGATCTCGCAGGAGCGAAATCGCATAGCTGAAATCTTCTTACAAAATAGACAATCAGAGATGGCTTTACCATTTCTGCTCGACGCGGAGAATTTTGAACGTGCTGCCGAGGTGATCGCAAAACGGGGAAACGAGTGGATCGCCGCGGGTGCCATCACCTCCCTTGCTTCTTTCGTGGAGAAGGTTCCGTTTGAGATATTGGAACGCCATCCCCGATCCCTGCTTCATCAGGCGGAAATCGCGCGGCTGCAAGGCGAAACGACAAAATCGACCAATCTCCTCAACCGGGCCGTAAAGCTTTTTGCTGAGCAAAAGGATGCCGCCGCCGAGGCCGAAGCTCTGCATTCGCTCGCAAGTCTTGCCAGACGCAAAGCGAAGCCCAAAGAGGCTCTGTCGCTGCTCGAGAAAGCGGAAAAACTCGTATCTACGGAATCGGAAACGTATCTGAAATGCCTCAACACACGTGGTCTCTGCCTAATCCAGGAAGGCAATTGGAATGAGGCTGAGCAGCAGTTTCGTGTAGCTTTAGAGCTGGCCGAGGCGCAATCGAACGATCAGCACATTCGGCTAATTGCTCATAACCTTGCCCTCGCACCGGGTTTTCGTGGTGACTTTGGTGAAGCAATTCGCTGGTTCAACCGCATTTTTCAAGAAGGCCAGTCAAGTAAACACCTTCCTCAAGAAGCAATCGGCCATTTAAATGTCGCGCGTCTGCATCTCTATCGGGGTGAGTTTGAAAAGACTGAGAAGCATCTCGAACTTGCCCTAGAGTTGTGTCAGCTGTTTAACTTAAAATCCCTTCTGCCGGAGATATTTGAAACATACGGGAATTTCTACCGGGAAAGACAGGATTTCTCACACGCCTCCGAATTCTACCAACGAGCCTTGAACGCTTATGACGATGCTGGCGTCGATCTCGCGACTCGGGAATTGAACGAAGAACGCGCAAGGTTCAATCTATTACGGGGCGATACGGTAAAGGCCCGAGCCCTTCTGGAGACATTGATCGAATCGAGGTCTCAACGTCATCCTGAGTTAACGTCGAATACTGCTCAATTGTGTTTGTGCCAGGTTGATCTAGCCGAAGGGAAAACCGACGGGTTGGCCACGCGAATCCATGGGGTTCTGGAGTTCTTCCACGGTCAAAATTATTACTACGACGAGTCTCTCGCATTGATGCTCCTAGCCGAAACGCTCTTCGTTTCAGGCTTACACAAGGAAATGGTCTCTCCGATTCAACGAGTGCTCGACCTCTCAGCCCGATTCGATTATGAGTACTGGCTCAAGACCGAGATTCGCCGCAATCGTGGCATTTTCGGATATGAGGATATTCTTGAAAAACTGCCACCGGATCTCCGCGAGATTGTCGAGAGTCGAGAGACTAAACTGGAAAATCAGCCTAGTCTCCCTACTCCGGACTTACGAATTCAGACACTCGACGCGACGGTCACCGATCTTACGATCAGAGTTTTGGGGCATGTCGAGATTTTCCGCGACCCAAGCAAACCATTTGCTCCAGACGCGTGGACGACTCGCCGGGCCCGGGACATTTTTTGTTATATATCAACCCGAAAAAACCGGCGCGTCCCGAAGGATGTTTTAATCGAAGCTTTCTGGGGCGATGATGAACTCGCCGCGATCGAAAAGAACTTTCATCCAACAATCTCGCACATCCGCAAGGCTCTAAATAGCCGCCAGGCGTTCAAACAGAATTTCATCGTCTTTCGTGACGGATCTTACCAATTAAATCCCGAATTCACGTATCAAATCGATACCGAAGATTTTGTTGCCTTTATCGCGGCTGCCGAGAACGCGAAACGCGACAAAGACGATGATGAGCTGCGAAAAACTCTCGAATCCGCTTACGATCTCTATCGTGGCGAGTTTATGGAAGGTCTTTACGAAGATTGGGCCGAAGAGCAGCGTCCGTTCTATCAGGAACAATTTTCCCGCGTGCTAAATGCTCTCGCTAAGCTTTCTGTCACACAGAAACGATGGACCGACGCTCTGAAGTTCGCGGGACAGATCCTTATTATCGATCCCTATCGCGAGGATCTGCACCGGCTAACGATGAAGGTTCTTGCCGCCCAGAGCAAACCAGCCGCGGTCCGTAAGCATTACGAAGACATGACCGAACTCCTCAAGCAGGAACTCGGTATTCAGCCCTCGGCGGAAACGAAACGACTTGTCCAGGAACTTCTTAAATAGGCCTAATTAACTGGCGCCCCCCGCATTCCGCGTCTTTATTCCAGGTCTCAATTGATTTAGCGCTACTACATTGTCTCCTCAACATCAGAGGCTGAAAGCCCGAGACAACCCTAGGACTCCACTCGTCTCAAGTTTCCCTCAACCCTTTGAGAACGCCGCTCAAGTATTTCTCAAAGCCTCTCCTTTATTCTTCAAACTGTTTTTGAATAACAAAATTTTTGGAGGGGAGATACAGGTGAAGATCAATAAAATACTCGGCAAATTTACTATCGCCGTCGTCGCGGTGGCCGCGTTCGCGTTTGCGGCACAGGCGGCGACGCTGGCACCATCGTTGCAGACCAAGCTCGCAACGCTCGGCGACGCCGCCTCGGCTGGCATGGTCATTGTCTCGTTTAATACGAACAACGGGCTTCAGGACTCGCACTTGAACGTGTTGCGAGGTGTCGGCGTTACCGGCGGGCAGACATTTCCGACCCTGGGCATGGTAGCTCAGCCGATGACCGTCGGACAGGTACGGGCACTGGCAAATAATGCCGCGGTCCGCTCCATTTGGTCGAACGATCCGTTGATTTATTACATGAATCAGGCCCGAATAATGGGCGGTGTCGCCAAACTCCAGTCCGACAGTGCTATGACGACGAGAAATGGCGGGATGCCTGTTTCCGGTGCCGGTAATTTCTCGGTCCTCGTGATTGACTCCGGGGTCGACGCGACCCACGCGGATCTGCCATTCGGCACGAAGGTCGTACAGAATGTGCATCCGGTGCTTGCAACCAGCACTGTTCAGGGATTCACGCCTAACGTCACCATCGAAAATATCCAGAACACGGATGAGACCGTCGGCCACGGAACGCATTGCGCGGGCATCGTCGGCGGATCGGGCGTTCGTTCGGGCGGACTTTATTCTGGCGTAGCTCCCGGAGCAAAGATCGTCGGCGCCGGGCTCGGTGCGGGAATTTTGGTGGTCAATCCACTCGGTGCTTGGGAATGGGGGCTCGCAAACCAGTTCAATTACAACATCCGCGTTGTGACGAATAGCTACGGCCCGCTTGGCGGAGGCGAATTTAATCCGGATCATCCCATCACGATCGCAAGCCGTATCGGTTACGAGCGGAACATGATGGTTCTTTTCGCTGGCGGGAATGACGGTGCTGCAAAAGACACGCTGAGCCCTTACGCACAGGCTCCATGGGTGATTGGCGTTGGTGCAGGAACAAAAGAGGGTACGCTGGCCGATTTCTCGTCACGCGGCACGCCTCGTGCGGAACGTCTTAGTGACAATAACCCTTTAAACGATAACGATGCACCAACTCTCGTAGCACCTGGAACCGGTCGTGCATTCGAAGCGAACGCTGGACGATTTACCTCTGCGATTGCCTCTACGCGGTCGACGTTGAACCTTACCGCAAACGGCCTCACCGCCGATACCGAGCTCGCTCCGGGGCTTATCCCCTTCTATACACAGATCTCCGGAACATCAATGGCCACACCGTATGTTGCTGGTGTCGTAGCTCTAATGCTTGACGCCGACATCACACTAACGCCGGACGAGATCAAACAGATTCTCGTAGACACGGCATCGAAAATGCCGGGATATGATGACTATGAAGTCGGAGCAGGCCATGTTAACGCCCATGCGGCAGTCGATAAAGTTTTCAACCGCGGGAAGGATTACCGCAGTTTCCAGGATGTAAGTTACAATGCTGTTTTTGGCGAAGAGCGTCCTGCTCAGCAGACATTTCACATCGACTTTAACCCTGCTAATTCCGGCCCGGCTTCAACCAACGCAACCACGTTTACGGTGAGTCCGGACATGAATGTGCTCGACGTCGCAGCGACGGTTGATACCGCTGCTGAAGAAGGTACGGGCAACCTCGTAGGTATTCGGCTTACGGCTCCTAACGGCCTCACCTATTCAACTGCCATCGACTTTCCGGTCATTGGCAGCAACAAGCGTCAGATCGTAGTCGACAATCCGGTCGCCGGACAGTGGACGCTGGAAGTTCGTGGTGCACGCAGCTTGGCTGCGGCTCCGCAGGCATCGTTGCCAACCCAGGGAGCTGCTCCGGGACCCGTTGATGGAACGGTGACGCAGGTTAAATTTATCCTGCCGAATATCGCCGATTTGGCGTCGCATCCTCAAAAGGCTGCAATAGAAGCTGCGATCAAAAACCGAGTGATCGATATCTACGCGGACGGCACATTCCGACCGGCGTCGCTTGTGACGCGTGAAGATCTCGCACGATCGCTGGTGCTCAACACATCGCTTCGCCAATCTTTGGGAGCGACGCCGAAATTTGGTGATGTATCGGGCGAATTGTTGAATATTGCTGAAGCAGTTACCGCTAAAGGCTCGACGTTACGGGATTATGATTTCGTTCCAACCGGGATGATCGCTTTTACCGGAAACGTCTTTCAACCGACAGGCCAGATTAACCGCCTCGATCTCGCGGTCGCTTTAGTCAAGGCACTCGGCCACGATACCGCCGCCCGAAATCTCGCAGGATCAACGGCTACTTCCGGTGGTGTTGCTTTGACCGACAACTCGCAGATCCCTGCCGCACTTCGCGGCTACGTCCAACTTGCGATAAACAAGGGAATCTTCGAGGCCTTTCCTGCCGAGGTTCGACAGACCGGACCGGGACAATTTATTGTCCTTCCGGGACCGAGATTCGATCCCGGAACTGCGATCAATCGAGCGGACTTTGCGGCCCGGCTGAATACGTTCAGCGGATTGTTCTCAATCGGCGGATAGTTTACAAGGGGGCGACCGCACGAGGTAAAGGATTTTCCGATTTCATCAAAAGTTCGGTGGCCGAAAATTCCTGACACTTCGTGCGAGTTCTGCAATTGACGATCAAAATTTCGTTCCAAGCGAGGGGCTGGGAACGAATTAACAACGCGGAACCCGATCGGACGAACTCGTCCACGTCGGGTTCCGCGTTTGTTATTGCGCAGCACGGGAAATGCATACCCGATTACGTTTTTGAAACAGCCACAAACGCATATCGATACCAGTTCCATTCAAGTTTTCCTCAAGTCTCAAAACAGGGCGGTCAAGTGTTTCTCAAGCCACCGAAGATAAAGTCCAGACTATAGATTTAACCAAACTCTAAACAACAAAACTTCTGGGGGATAAAATGAAAAGCAAGGTAAACAAAACAACGAAACGATGGGTGACCCGGTTCACAATCTTTGCGGCGTTGACAGCCGCGGCGGCAACCGCGTTTTTACTTCAGCCGAGTACGAGTTCCGAGGCGGCTCCGGGAGCGGTCGACCCGATCGCTAATATGTACCGTCGTTCGGCACCAAATTTCGATCTCAATCAATCGCGCAATCTGCCGAGCATTCGGATCGCCACTGGTGAGCAGCTCGGAGCGTTAAACAATCTGAAAGCTGCTTCGAACGCCCCAAACCTCACGGTGCGCTGGAATGATTTCGGCGGTTCACCCGATGTGATATACGATTTCGCATCCCAGCAGTTCTCAGGAACGCCTGAAGAAGCAGGCCGCGCCTTTCTAAATCAAAATGCCTCGCTTTTCGGGCTCTCAGACATGAACAACGTTCGCGTGTTCAGTGAAAAAGCAGCACTCGGCGGTCATTTAATACGCTTTCAACAGGTCTTCAACGGTGTTCCGGTCAGCGACGGTGGCATCGGCCTCGTAATGAACGGTAACAACCAGGTAGTTATGGCGAGTGGGCCGTTCTTCCGGGACGTCAACGTCAACACGCAGCCGACCCTAACCGCCGAACAGGCGAAAAACCGGGCCGATGTTGATCTCGCACGCTTTGCGGCTAACATCCCAGCGGCTGTCGCGAACCTTCTTCAGGCCGGATCAGCAGCTCTGACGGCTCAGGCCGCTCCGATAGCTAATCTCGAACCGCAGCTCAGTATCTATCCGACCGCTGATGGTTACAAGCTTATATACAAGGTCGCGAAGTTTTCGATGAACCCGTTCGGCCTTTACATGATCTCGGTTGACGCAACGACGGGCGAGATAGTCGGTCGAAAGGATTATGTAAATTATCAGAATGCGGTCCATCCAATGACGGCTGATATCTATCCAAAATACCCGCGGATCACACAGGAATTGAAGGATCAGGGAATCATCAGCACGTGTGGTGGTAAGCCGTGTGATCAGGTTCGAGTGAACCTTCGCAAATTCGATGCTTCAAATGTCTTTACCGGATTGAACGGAACCCTAACGGGAACGAACACGGTAGTTAATAACGCACTCGCGACCAAACAGCCGTTCGCGCAGGCATCGCTTGGCACATGGCATTTTTCGAAAGACGATCCAGCGGCTTTTGAAGGTAGGACAAACGAAATCGACCAGTTTGCCGAGCCTGCTGAGCATCAGGACGAGATTAACGCGTTCTTTTTCACGACGTACCTACTTGAGTATGTAGACAACCTGCACATCGCTGGCGACCCTACAACCTTCGGTTCGCAGGGAGCATTTCCGGATACCTACCCAAATAAGACGACGCCTCTTCCGGCAACGGTCCATATCCCGGACGTAATTACTCCGATTGCGGGCGGCAGCTATCCACCGGCAACGGATCCTGAGTTCGCACAGAAGGTGCTCGGTCTCGATAACGCGTTTGCCTTGAACCTAACCAGCATCATCGAAGGCGTCACCGCCACGAAGTCGCCGGTCGTCGTAAATCCAACGTCGTACGGACACGGTTTCTTATTCAATGACCTAGCCCTTGAAGGAACAGTTCCGTACCACGAAGGCATGCACGCAATCACCTCGCCTATCGCCGGTCTCGAAGGCGTCGAAGGCAGTGCTCTTAACGAAGGCCAAGCCGACATGTGGGCGTTTACGATAACGGATAATCCGAGCCTTGGCGACTACGTGGTTAACGCGTTCAAACTACGTCAACGATACCGTGAACTCGGTCGCGATCCTGATTCGATCGGCTATATCCGCAGCGCGAATTCCTCACTGAAATATTCCGACATCGCGACACGAATCATCGACGGAGCACCAAGTTTCGAAGAGCATTACGATGGCGAGATCTACATGTCGACCATGTGGGACATTCGGACGATGCTAAACAAAATGTATCCGCAGAACACGCAGTTCAAACGCCCGCGTCCTGAGGACGGTGCGGCACTCAAACCAATCACCAAGGGAACGAACATTTTCGAGCGTCAGTTCCTCGGTTCGATGTACATTCTCGGAACAACATCACCTGACACCCTGGTTAAATCGCGTGACGCTATGATCGTCGCTGACCAGTTGCTGTATTCCAGCGATCCTACAGATTCAGACGCTCCTGGCAAGCACCGAGCACTGATCGAGCAGATGTTTGCTTCGAAAGAACTTGGCGTCAATGCTGTTGAATTTTCGGGCGGCAAAGCAACGATCTCGACTCAGGTTCAGCCGTTCGTCGGCAACCAGGCTGCACCGGCAGTACCAACAAACATTCGCGTAACGCCTGATTCCACTCGCTCGCTTCGCGTATCGTGGGACAGCGTCCCCGGAACGCTCGCCTATCAGGTCCTCAAACGCAAAACCGCACTCGCCGGCCAGCGTGAGCCCAACGGCAAGCGGGCCTACAACGACGGCGACAGCTCGACGACTGGTTTCCGCCATGTAGGTTATGCATATGGAGGTGCTACGACATATGTTGACAACGGTAAGGTCCAGGAAGTGTTCACGCCGGCAGGACTGAATAATCTGTTCGATAGCGAATATGTTGTTCGTGCGATCGGCGTCAACACCACCGGGCAAGTTGGTTTCTCAGATCTGTCTGGTTCCTCAAAGGCTCTTCAGACACGGCAAGATCTGACTGCTCAGATCGATTCGGCCCTGTCGAACATCAGCTTCACTGGCGGCATCACGTCATTTGATAACAAACTAACCAACGCTCGAGGAGCATTCTCCTCAGATAAGACGGTCTACACGCCGATCGAATTCCAGGTCGTCAGCATCTCGAACCCGACGGTGACGGTAAAAAATGCTGACGCGGCCGGAAACACCTTCGTCTACAACCAGACCTTACCACTCGGTGGACAATCGTCGACAAAACGAGTGGAATTCAACAATCCGATGACGCAGCTGTTTACTTTTGACGCTCGCATCTTCGGTAATGCGTTCGCCGGAAATACGGTTGGAACCGGTACGCAAGGCGGAGACGGAACGTCGAACCCGCCACCACCAACCGTATTCTCGCTCTACAACCAGGGCTTCACGGGAACTCTAGCCGGCGGCGAGGCAACCGGTGCGACATGGGGCGATCCATTATTCAAGGGAATTACATGGGAAGACGTCTTAATCACGACTCAATCCGATGCTCTTGCACTTGAGGCCACACTTACCTCGTTGACCTCGGTTGACTTGGATTTCGAATTGAGAACCATGGACGGGCAGATATTGACGAGGTCAGCGGGAGCAACGGCGACCGAGTTTGTATCGTCAGGAGTACAGCCGAACACGACTTATGTCATGCGTGTTCTGGGTTTTGCCAACGGCCCGACCACCTTTAACATCGCAACGACGCAGGTTCTGCCAAACGGTTCACCGAACGAGAACGCCGGGACGCGGACCAGCGGTGGCGGCGGAATCAATCCGGCAACGACCAATCCGGTCGCGGGACTGTTCCGCTTCACCGTCAATCCGTTGACGAATCGCGTGACCTTTGTCGTGCTTCGTTAATCTAACCTGGATACAACGGGATCACAAAAACTAGTGATCGTGCTATGGGTGGAGTCTTTCGAGACTTCACCCATTTTTTATTCGCGCTTACTCGCCGTGAATCGCAAGGCTTATGAATGATCAATTAATCGGCACTGACCCTACTGTGAGAAAACCCTCAAGTCCACCTCAAGTATTGCTCAAGCAGTCGGCAGTACTCTCACAATGGACAATCACAGGAACGCTCGGACCACTCGGAGGAACACGATGAAACGGCTAATTAATGCACTCGGGTTAGCAACGATAACCCTGGTAGTAAATCTGACGATCTTTGCAGCTCCGTCAGTGGACGGATTGCTCTCAACCCAGGTCAACGCCTCACCGCTCTCGCTGACGCCGGTCATCATCACTTTTAAGAGTCGCCCGACCGATTCGGACTTTCTAATGCTAAGGTCGCTTGGAATAACTGGTGGACGCTATCTAGTGCAGCTTCCCATGGTTCTCACCAAGATCAACCGCTCGCAGTTTAATTCGCTTCGAAATAACAGCCGAATACGGTCAATGTTTGCAAATCGCAGATTCGAGCTGTTCGACCGGGAAGGGCGTACGATTTCCGGCGTCGAGAATCTAATCCGTGATTCGCAGGTAACCTCTTCAAATCAGGGCCTTCCGGTAACCGGTAAAAATATCGGGGTTGCTTACATTGATACAGGTATCGATGCAACTCACCCAGATCTTCAGCTCGGACAGAATGTTATTCAGAACACTTTTTTTGCGACGGCCGAAGTGCCGCTTGAGCTCCCGGCTGGTTTCTTGCCCATAGTTCCCGTAGAAAATCAGCCGATGACCGACGTCGAGGGCGGCCATGGCACGTTCGGCGCGGGTGTAACAGCCGGAACGGGTGCTGCTTCAGGCGGGCTCTATAAGGGAATGGCTCCTGGTGCCAAGCTGATCGGCATTAACGCCGGTAACGATGCAGGGCTTTCAACATATGCGATCGTTCAAGCCATGGAGTATACGCTTGTTCGCCAATTTGATTACAATATCCGCGTCTGCAACAACTCCTACGGTACAACTCTTGCTAATCTGCCTTACGATCCAAACGATCCGATCAACGTCGCAACGCGGACGATGCACGACCGCAACATTACCGTGGTTTTTGCTGCCGGTAACGACGGTGACGCCCCGGACGTTATCAATCCATTTTCCGTCGCTCCGTGGGTCATTTCGGTCGCTGCGGGCGAGAAACGCGGACTCGGAACTCCGGCAGGATTTTCTTCCCGAGGCAATAATAACGGTACCGGCAGTGACACAGCGGGCCAGCCAGCCGATGAAACAGTTGCCCCAAACCTGCGTCCCGATATCATCGGATCGGGTGTAGACATCAAAAGCACCCGGTCGAAGGGACCTGGCGTAACAAATTTGGCTGGAACCATTCCTGTTTTCGTAGGAGCAAATGACCTTTCGACCATACCACCGGCGTTTCTGCCGTTTTATACAACCTCACAGGGAACAAGTTTTTCGACTCCTCAAGTGAGCGGAATCATCGCCCTGATGATGGAGGCGAACCCGCTTCTGACCCCCGATGAGGTAGTTACGCTTTTACGTCAGACATCAACGCCGATGCCGTTTGAGGAGCGTGTAGTCGGCGCGGGATACGTCGATGCCCACAACGCGGTTCGTGCGGCCAAGTTATTCTCGGCCGTACCGCACCCTGCGAATCTTTTCCCGTCGGACGATCCGAATGCTCCGCAGATATCCGATCCAGCCGATGACCAGCTGGGCACAACCGCTCAGGACATACGCGAGGTGTATTTCACTTACGACGCGGCCAACGATCAAATAATCTACCGCCTGCTCCTATCAGATGCCTCGGTTCGCACGCCAAACATGCGTTGGACGATGACCTCTGCATTCGGAGCCACCGAGGTATTTGTCTCGGCGTCGGTTGATGAAACCGCCACCACTTACGAATACGGCAAGATCACAACTCTTCCGACCGGAACGCAGAATCAGGAGACGCTCGGAGCGGTGGACGGCGGCGAGATCAACGGTAATCAGATAACCATCAGGCTCTCACTGAATAAAATCAATGCAGCCGTCGGAAGTAATGTAGTCGGCACAACCTCAACAACCACAAAAGCGGAAGCTCAATTACTAATCGGCTCATCCCTTACAGGCGGCCTCCTCTTGAACTCCGATCAGGCATCCGGCTCTGACTTTGAAATTGCGGCGTCACCTGAAGTTACGCCAACACCAACTCCGCAAACGCCTACCCCAACACCCGCTCCGACGGCGACTCCCACGCCATCGCAGTCACCGAGTCCGACAGTCACGCCTACGCCAGCCGCCACTCCATCGCCATCACCGTCAGCGACGCCTACGCCCGCACCTAGTCCGACGCCAGCCGCCACTCCATCGCCATCACCGACACAGACTCCTCGTCCGGGCGGTGGCAATGGCAATGGAAATAACAATGACGACTTTGAGGAGCGTTACTCAGGTACGATACAGCCAGGACAATCGTCGGTCAGAATTCCGTTCCAGCTACGAAGACGCGGCCTTGAGGCCGAGATAAAGCAGAACCACGGCAATCAGCGTATATTCTTTGAAATATTGGACGCTAATGGCAACGTCATCGCCACTGCTGAGGACGATGAGATCCAGCTTGAAAACCTGCAGCCAGGAAGCTACTTCTTCAGAATCCGGGGCAATGTAACAAAAGCAGTCGATTTCACGATTAAAAGCTCGCAGGGTGATTAAAACGTACAGGCAGCAAAGTTAAATGATACGAGCATTCTTGAGGTGAGGCTATTGCGGCCTCACCTCTTTTTTTCTCAAGTTTCTCTCAAGTCTTTGCTCCCCGCCTCAATCTTGACTCAACCAGCCCTTGATAACTTACAAACTGACACGGAATCGGCCCTTTTGAACTGACTCTAATTTACCCCTCGTGGAGACTATGGGAATGGGCGGCTGTCATTAAATATTCAACTATTGGAGAAAAATGATGAAAAGATATGATGCGGTAAGTAAATCACAAAGGAGTTTTCGCACGAAACGCTTTTTCGTGACAGCCATCGCGGTCGGACTCATTGCCACGACGGCCCTCCTTTTTAACGTAATGTTGAGAGAGGCAGGTGCGTCGGGCATCGCGAGTTCGATTATCGTTGAACTCAGGGGCGATCCGGCAGCAGTTTGGAAAGCCCGAACTGAAAGGCAAGGCGGTACAGTATCGGCCGAGCAATTGCAGAGTTATCGGAACTCGGTTAAAAGTTCCCAAGACCAATTCCTTGCTGCCCTATCTGCCCGCGGTATTAGCTACGAAATCGACGGGATAGACGTTCCGAACTACGACGGTTCAACGGCCGGCCGGGCCGACTTCCGATTCAATCTCGTGTTCAACGGGGTCACGCTCAAAGTTCCGGCCGCTGCTATCGCTGTGATCAAGAGCATGCCTGAAGTTAAAACCGTTCATAACAACGATTATCTGCGTGTGCTGCTTGATAAGAGCGTCCCTTACCTGAACGCTCCGGCAAATTACGGCCAGGTTGCCGAATTGACACCTTTTGACAATCATCGCGAAGGTTTTGAGGGACAAGGCATCAACATCGCGGTTCTCGATACGGGTATCGACTGGTCGCATCCGATGTTCGGCGGCGATCCGACTCCGCCGCGTCTCGGACTACTCCCGCCAACTGCCGCCACCAATTCAAATCAAAAGGTCATTTACTATCTATCCTTTTCCGGTGGCCTAATCGACGACTTTGGCCACGGCACTCACGCTTCGGCCGACGCCGCTGGTTATCTAGGATTCGCTCCCGGTGCTGACCTCATCCCGGGAACAGCCGACGACCGCCGACTCCACGGCATCGCTCCTCAGGCACGGCTTATGGGCTACAAGGTTTGTACGGCGGCAGGAAGCTGCGTCAATGCTTCGACGATCCTTGCTATCGAAGATTCGGTCTCGCCCGTGACTTTGACCTTACAGCCAAAGCCAGTGGCTCACGTTATTAATCTAAGCCTCGGCGGCGTCGGCGGTCCCGACTCAGCAAGTTCAGTAGCGGCCAGCAACGCCGCCCTGTTGGGAACCACCGTTGTCGCCTCGGCGGGTAACTCCGGTCCGGGCGAAGGCACGATCGGAGCTCCCGCTGCCGGACGCCATGTCATCGCGGTTGGTGCAACGACTCATCCCGGTGCCGCAAACGCTAACTGGTCGGTTGACCTCGCCGGATTTGATCGGATCAAACTGTTCCCTATGGCTGGCACTCCGAATCCACCGTCAGCAGTGATCGGCCGGCGTTACGTCATGGTCAATAATCCGCTTCTGACATACCCTGTCGCGGTCACAGGCAGGATCGCACTTGTCAAGAACGCTGGACCCGTATCAGCAACCTTTGCGGATAGATGCAACCGCGCGGCGATCGCCGGGGCATCCGCGATGATCCTGATCTCCACAACGACTAATCCGACGGCGGTCAACTCTTCGATTCCCTGTGCGACCGTTTCTCCCAGCGACGGCGAAATTTTGGTTGATGCATTGTCCTCAACTGACGATAACGCGATTGATCCGCCAGATGGAGCAATCTCGGAATTGAATATTCGTTTGAACCCATTCCTAAGCAACGTATTTGTTGGCGAAACCGCGGGCTTCAGTTCACGGGGTCCGGTATTGGGATTGGGGCAGGTCAAACCAGACGTAACTGCACCGGGCGTAGCTATTCATTCGGCAACGAGCCCGCTCGGAGCACCAGCAGCTTCGATGATGGATCCGTCACGATATATTTCGGCAAACGGAACTTCGTTTTCGGGACCACAGGTAGCTGGTGCGGTCGCAATCGTCAAACAGGCCCACCTAAACTACAGCCCTGACATGATCCGTGCGGCGCTTATAAACACGGCGACTAACCTTCGTACCGGCACGGGAGTACCAAAGGCAAATACTGCTGCGGATTCTGTCAACGAACAAGGTGGCGGCTTGATCGACATCAAAGCCGCAGTCGATGCTAAAGCACTAATGGGCGTGGTCGGCGACGGAATCGACACACCTGGCATCCTCGCGAGCCACTCATTCGGTGAAACGGCGATTCTGAATAATCGTATTTTGAACACCCGGCAGGTGACGGTTACGATCCGCGATACGTCGGGCCAGGGTGGTACATACAATCTTTCAACCGTCAACAACCGTGCAACCAACCTCGCAGGCGTTACCACATCGGTAGGCTCATCGAGCGTTAGTGTCCCGCCGGGCGGAAGCACCACCTTCACTTCGACGATCACGATCGACGGTAACGTCGTTCGGGATACCGCCACCAAACAATTCCAGTGGTACGTCGTTGCGAACGGCAATGGTCAGACTCTGAGGATGCCATTGTATCTTCAGGCGACCGCATCGTTGCCGTCAGATCAGGTTGCCTCGTCTGAGACAACGACATTTTCGGGAACCGTGCTTGCAGGTGACGCGGGTACGCAGCGAGACAACAACGTGTTCGTAGCTTCGAATGCAACCTACGTTGATGTTCCATTTCAGGTTGGACCTTCAGGGTTGAAGATCGACGCAACTCTTGATTGGTCGATGACGGCTGTTCCTGAAGCGGGATTAGCATTGCCCGACCTCGATTTCCTTCTTTACGATCCAAACGGCAATGAAATCGGCTCATCCGGCAATGGTATCGGGCCTGAGCGGATTGCGGTCAATACCACGATTCCTGGGACCTACATTTATCGAGCGTACGGCTGGGCAAACGGTCCCACCGACTTCACGATAGAAAGCACGATACTCTCAGGCGGAGCCGCACCCGTCGTGCAGCAGTTTGCGTCCGACTTTACGGCTGGAACTCAGCGATTCGACTTCGATGGCAACTATTCACTCACGTGGGCACCACGAGGCAGCGTAGAAGCATACGAGATTGAAGAATCAACGGATGGCGTGAATTTCACAGTGGTCCGTACTGTTGACGGGAATACCACCGCCACTAGCTTCTCGAATGTTGCTGACGGCACCCGGAGCTACCGTATCCGATCGATAACCCCGGGCCGAATCGGCAAATTCGTAACGCTACCGAGCAATGTTGAGGCAATAACTGTCTCAAGAAGAACTGAGGTAGACGCAACCGCACAGATCGGAGCGGTCAATCGCAGCATCACTTTTCCTGCGGGATCGACGGTGCTTGTCACCGCCCTGAGGAACCAGTCGACGACGATCTTTTATCCAAACGTACGATTTGAGATAGTTTCCATTCAGTCGGCCGGAAATTCAGTTACGGTCAGCAATGCTGACAACGGTGGCAATGGAACAACGACGCCGGCATTCTTCGACTACTCTCAACTGGTCGGCTTGGACTTTATTGGGGGCGAAGAGAGCGGCAATAAGACGTTGCGGTTCAATAATCCGAATACTGTTTTGTTCAGCTTCACGGCCCGGGTCAAGGCTAACGTATTAACCGGGACCGCCGGCTTTGCGTCGGCGACAGGTTCTACAACGGAATCGGCCCGTGAAGGCGGGGCGACTGATAAACGAAGAGGCTTGGCTGGCGGCTCTGAAACCGGGCTCGTCAAGTTCACCGTTGATCCAATCGCCAAGACCATCTCAGTCGTAGACTAATTCGATGGGTCAACCATTGATCTAGCCGATTTTACTTTCGGATCACTTTTAGAGGTGAAGTCCTTCGGGGCTTCACCTTTTTTGTTAGCGTTCGTTCAGGATAACGAAAACCCGTGAACCCTGTCGGGTTTCGGTGTCTTTGGGGATCGCTGATGCATTATGGCTTGATGAATAGTTCGTCGATATTCCACAGCGAGTACGGGAATACGCTGCTGGGCGAAAAGTTTGCAACTCTAGCATTGGAGGCTGACAGTATATGACGGGCCGCAATCGGCACGACAGGCATTTCGTCACGCATTATCTTTTGAATTTGTATGAAAAGTTCCTTTCGCTTCTCTTGATTCAGTTCGATCGCCTGCGCACGAAAAAGTTCATCGACACGGGCCTCCCACTCGGTGGCGGGGGCTTTTTGTTTTGGCTGCCACTGGTGTGCCGGAGCGCTGCTCAACAGGAAATTCGCGTATGACGAGGGCTCGATATCAGTTTGGGACAAACCTAGCAAGATCGCGTCGTAGTCGTAAGTCTTCGTCCATCGCTCGGAGACGGAGGCAAACTCGATCGGTGCGATCTCCATTTTTATGCCCAACTTGGCGAGATCCTGCTGGATGACAGCGGCGGTCAACTTTCGGGCTTCGTTCTCGGCGGGTACGATCAGTGAGAATTCAACCGGCCGGTTTTCAGCGTCAACTAGTACAGGTGCTTCGGCGGTTCCACCCTTTTTGAACCCGGCATCTCTAAGGAGCGCCTCGGCCTTTGCCAGGCTGTACTCAATCTTTTCCAAATTTGGGCTTAACCAGATCTTGTTGGCCGGCGAAACAAACCCGTAAAGAGGTGACGCCATCCCTTGAAGCGTAATTTTCGTGATGGATTCGCGGTCAATTGCCGAGGCGACTGCGACGCGGAATGCCTTATTCGCAAACCAGCTTCGCTTGACCTGATTGGCAAGCGGAGTGCCGCTCGAGTCCGCCGTATTGAGATTGAACCACAAATGATCGATGCCGAGGCCGGGGCCGACATCGAAAGCCCGCGTGGCTCCCGCCGTCTTCGTTATTTCGTTCAAATCCGCAGGCCGAATGCGGTCGGCGATATCGAGTGTCGACTGGCTGAGCCGAACGAAGGTGTTGTTAGCATCAGGGACTACCTCAATCGTAAACTGGTCGATGTACGGCAACTGAGTTCCGGCCTCATCTTTACGCCAATAATTTGGGTTGCGTGCGTATACGATCTTCTCGCCGGGAGTTGCCGACTCCACGATAAACGGGCCGCTGGAAACAATACTCGACGGCGGTGAGTTAATTTTCCACGCCTCGGCAAATTTTCCGGCCTTAAAATCCGCGTCCAAAATATGCGACGGCAGAATCCCGAGATTTATCAGGTAAGGCTCCGATGAAGCAACAGGTTGCGGAAATATCAACTGCATCTCGCGATCGCTGATCTTTTTCGCTTCGATTGGTTTTCCTCCGACGAGCAATGCATCACGAAATGCTGGCGAGCCGGTGCGTTCGTCATAGATTGCTGCGAGTGTGAAGATCACATCGTCAGTAGTCAGTCCGTCACCGTCAGAGAACTTCAAACCATCTCGCAGTTTGATGTCAGAGGTGCGGCCGTCCGCTGCCATCGACCAGGATTCGGCTAAGCCTGGAACATATTTTTGAGTTCGATGGTCGAATTCAACGAGCCGGCTCGTTAGCATGTACAGTGCTGCAACGATGGTCGATTCGTCAGCCGAGAGAACGTAATTAAAGGATTTCGGCGGCGTTGTGAGCCGACAAGTAAGGTTGCCGCCTCGAACACCGGATACTTTGCTTTCGATTCCGCTGCTTTGTGCTTGATTCGATACCGGCTGGGCCTGGCCGCAGCCCATAAGGTACAAACCAGCCAAAATAATCAACAACGTGATGAGAGTTGTCCGTTTAGCCTGCAACATAGTTTTGCGTTCCTCGTGGTTCAGTTTTTGTAAGCGGCAACTGTGGAAAGTGTATCCGAGTTTAGTGTCTTTCTTTTTGCAAATCAACACGCAATGGTAAAGAATGTTGATGTTTTTCGTGAATTGTTCCTGCCGTCACCTATGCTGCAACTCGCGTTCAAAAAACTGATCCAAGGCATTTTGATGCTGCTCGTAGTTTCCGCCCTGACATTCGCCTTATTGTCGTCGGCTGGTGGAGATTCACTGTCGGCACTTCGCGATAATCCGCAGATCTCTGAGCAAACTATGGAGGGGCTGAGGAAAGTTTACGGCCTTGACCGGCCGTTCATCGAGCGTTACGGCGTCTGGCTTTTTAACGCTATGGGCGGCGATCTCGGCGAATCGTTTTCCTTCAAAACCCCGGTCTGGGATCTTACGAGGGATCGTTTCGCGAATACGGCGATGATGAGCGGAGCGGCATTGGCCATTGCTATCTTCACTTCGCTGGGTCTCGCGATCCTATCAACGCGATATCACGTGAAAATATTGTCGGCGTTCATCGAGTTCCTGATATTGTTAACGGCATCAACGCCGCGAATTCTACTTGCGTTGCTTGTTCTTTTTGCATCATTGCGGTTTTCGTTCGCCATTTCCGGCTCGGTTTCATTTAACCCGTTGAAGTTTATTCTGACCGCACTCGTACTTGCGTTACCGGTCGTATCCATCTATCTGGCTCAACTCCGAAATGGGCTTAGCGAAATCATGAACGAAGATTTTATTCGCCTGGCCCGGGCAAAGGGGTTGAGCGAATGGCGAATAATAACCCGGCACGCACTACGGGCCGTGCTTAACCCTTTGCTCACGCTCACGGGACTGTCACTCGGCGGTCTGCTCAGCGGTTCGGTAATTGTAGAAACGGTACTTGGCTGGCCCGGTATCGCAGCCCTAATGGTTGCCGCTGTTCGCGGACGTGACGTACCTCTCGTGATGGGCGTTGTCGTTATCTCGACCCTTTCAGTTTGGCTGGGTAATACTATCGCGGAATTCCTGTTATTGGTAAACGACAAGAGACTGCGTGAGGGAGCGATCGAATAGGCGTGGCGAATCAAAAGACGACCATCCCTCGGAAGAGCCGCAAGATCGCCCCACTCGCTGGCGTCGTCATTGTGTCTCTATTCTACTTAGTAGCGATCTTTGCCGATTTCATGGCACCTTACGACTATCGCGAGCAAACCCGACTCGAGCCGTCAGCGCCGCCTTCCAGTATTCGATGGCGTGACGTGAAAGGGCAATTCCATGCCCGACCGTTTATTTATGCTCAAAAACTCGTCGATGCCCGCGATATGCGTTATGAGGAAGATACGACGCAGATATTCACGTTAGATCTCTTAGTCAACGGGAACTCATATTCTTTATTCGGCATTATTCCCGCGAATACACATTTATTTGGCGTGAACCCGCAGTTTACAGATAATGCCCCGCGAATCCGCCTACTCGGAACCGATCAACTAGGCCGTGACCGTTATTCGAGACTCTTGTACGCAATTAGATTTTCACTATTTGTTAGCCCCATAGGATTGCTTTTGGCGTGTCTCATCGGATGGCTATTCGGTGCGATCAGCGGATACGCCAGTCAAACACTTGATTCGGTAATGATGGGTATCGCCGACACGGTGATTTCGCTCCCGACCCTGATCCTAATTCTGGCAGCGAGGGCTGCGTTTCCGCTCGTTATGCCACGAACGTCGGCCGCAATTCTCCTCATTTTTATATTCGCGGTAACGGGCTGGGCAGAGATCGCCCGCTTTACGCGAGGGCTTGTGCTGGAAGTAAAGCAAAGAGATTTCGTCGTCGCAGCTCGTTCCACTGGTCTAAAGGAAAGCGCTATTCTCCTTAGGCATATTCTGCCTAATATCTCTTCACCTCTCTTTGTTCAAGCGACCTTAATGCTGCCCTTTTTCCTGCTCGCCGAAGTCGCTCTCTCATTTCTTGGGGTCGGGCTTCAAGAGCCGGAACCCAGCCTCGGAAATCTGTTGGCCGCCGCGAATGACATGGCGACACTGGGGAACTCGCCTATTGTTACTTTAGTCCCCGCGATCATGATTTTCCTGTTCGTCCTCGGGATTCGACTCTTAACTTACAGAAACTCGCAAAAAAGTTCAAGGCACGTAATTTAAGCACCAGCTTAGCTAAAATAAAGGGTCACCCTCAGAAGAAGCTATTTGGTTCTTCTCGAAATCCAAATGCTATTGATTTTCAACAAGAGAATACTTTCGGTAAGTTCGTTGTAAGATGGTTGCAATTTTGCCGACGCCTACCCATTCATACGTTGTGATTTGCACGCAAAAGGCCATTAGTAAGCCGTTTTGAGTGATTTTACGAACCTATGATTCACCCTCAGATTGGTTTGGATGCGAGAGTTCGTGAGTTCAAATCTCGCCGTCCCGACCAATAAACATGGGGCTTTCGAAGAAATTCGTAAGTCCCTTTTTTCGTGGGTTCCCCAAAGCCAAGAGAGGGCGGGTTGCTAAACCTCTTGATTGCCACATTTACGACGTGCCATCTGTCAGAAAAAGCGCCTCCCTTCTGCAACCTACGTTCGGCGCCTCAAATTAGAGCCTTTATGGTGACAGACGCATGACCAGGGTGAGTAGAAGAACCAACATGGTACTTCAGCGTTCCAAATTTCACCCTTGCACCCCGAAACCCGAGCGAATAAGCGGCTAACAATCAGCGGGATAGGATTTGCCAAAGCTATTTCGGGTTGTGCACAGGGCTATAGTTCCGATCGAATCGTGTCGTATCAAGGATTCGGTTTTACGCTGGCATTTGCAGCTTTCGTTTCGATAGACAAAGGAATGGTCAAAAGTAACGGGTTGCTTGGTTTTGCCATAACTCGATAGATCGTTTGAGGCAGAGTTTGGATCAACTCGGTGGTTTGCAAAGTATGGTGGGTCGGCTGGCGTCTCAAAAAGCCCCTTGTCATACGATGCAGTTCATCGTAGACGAGTGGCATTAACTGCTCAAGGGCATATTCATCCCCCTTGCTCCAGTCGTCCAGGGGCACGGTAATCTGAGGCGAAACGTCGTTCAGCTTCGTAATTTTCATGGCGTAAACCTTTCTAAGTATAGACCAGCAGGCTTGAATCAGAAACATCTTTTCGCAGGTGCATTTAATGAAACTGTATCGTTCAACTTTCCCTCGGTACGGAGGATAATCTCTATAAGTTGGTTGTAAGATGGTTGCAGTTTTGCCGACGCATAACTATTCACAAGTTGTGATTGATACGCAGACAGCCGATTTTGAGGTGGTTTGAGAGCTCTTGTGAACTTATGATTAACCCTCAGGTTGGTTGGGGTGCGAGAGGTCGTGAGTTCAAATCTCGCCGTCCCGACCAATAAACATGGGGCTTTCGAAGAAATACGAAAGCCCCTTTTTTCGTGGTTTCCCCACAGCCACGAGAGGGCGGGTTGCTAAGCCTTTTTATTGCCACATTTACGACATGCCACCCGTCGGAAAAAGCGCCTCCATTCTGCAACCAACTTTCTGCACCTCAAATTAGAGCCATTTGGTAAACAGACGCACCAACCATGGTGCGCGGAAAAGGTTGAAGATTCTACGACGCCCGGAAGATGGAGCGTGATGCTTTCGGTATGGACTCTGGAAGAGGGCGAATTGGATTTGAGCGTAAATATCACCTGCATCGATAGCTCCCGGTTCCATCGCGGTGAATCGTACTATTCCATGGCAAAACGGATATGTTCTTTGGGATACTCGTTGCGCGATCGTAAGGCTAACTCGGCGTATTGCTTCAATGCTAGAAGCCGCAGAATTCTTCTTGCGGGTTTCAGCAGCACTTCAGTGTTATTTATGTTTCAGTGTTCCTGATCCCGACGGGGTACTCAGCTATCAGCCGCGATTTGAGATTAGGGTTCGATATAGGAGCCCCTTTGCACCGCAGTCAGCGGATTTAGCGATTCAAGCTACATCTTCACCAAACAGGCCATCTAGAAACTCGTCAAAACTATCTGCTATTAAATATAGATTCGAATAATCATTATCGTCCGAACTGGCATAATCTACTTCACGCTCGTGGTCCCAAAAATAGACCTTTCCGAAATCACTCTCACCGCAGGAAATACAAATCAAGTTTCCGAGGCCATCGTTCGCAATAGGAATGATTTGCGTCGGCATCCGTTTTTCGTCCAGCTTGAATGTCTGAATCGTTCGTTTCAGGCTGTCGTATTGACCATCGTAGATCGCCAAGAACCACTCGATACTCGAGGAGGTGACTTTGCCGTGCTCTTTGAAACTAAATACGTTCGGAAAACAACGCCCGCCGTTTAAGTCAAGCAAATGACGCTCGTATTGAGGTGGAAACGTAAGTCGAACTAAATTTTCAATTTCTCTAATTTGTGTTTTGTTTGTGTTCTCCTCGGTTTCGGTAAAAGTTACCATAAATGCCAACCTCCTGTGTGAGCTGTCTGTTCATGTATTATTTTATCCACCAATTGCATCCGCCCCGTCTCCTGATGATGATGCCAAACATGTCCCTTTGGCGTAGCTTTCAAGTTTGCCGCCTTGTTTGCGGCCGCTTTATCCAAGTCTCTTCGGCCGGTCGGTTTAATTACGACGTCACCACCTGGGTAAAGGTGTTTTGAGAAATCCGGAAAACCATTTGCATCAAACGGAACCCCACTCTTTGGGTGAATCTTATTCGCTAGATGGCCGTTTCGCAACTTTGTTGAGTCGCTTGCTATATCAATCGCATTTGAAGCTTTCCGCCCAATTTTAATGGTTCCCGGGATTATGCCGAAGACTGGAATTGCGGACGGTATCGATAGAGCCCCTCCAGGATAGTCTTCTCCGACATTCCGTCGGCGAGGTCACATAAATCAAGAACTAACCCGCACGTGCCAAGCCCAATTTGCACGTTGTCAGCTCCAGTCTCAAACTCCTGCCTCGTCATATTCTCCAAAGGACGGAGGCTGATTAATGTCGCCATCGGGCTAACTATTTCGCTCGCGTTAGAGACGGCAGTTTCGTTTTGTTCGGCTTGCACCTCGGTGCCGGATATCTTTGCGATTTGCGCCGCATCCTTCTCGTTGTATGGGTCTAATTGACGCCCACCCCGAACCAAACTTGTGGTTCCGTCACGGTTGTAGCCGATCACCGAGCCTGCCGTGTAGCAAGATGTGGTGATTCCTATAGCGCAACCGGTATTTTCGGTTTGTCCTACAGTTCCGTCAATAACCTTCTGTCCATCTGGGCAATTGCCGTTTGCCCAACTTACTGCGCCGCCGGATGGATCTCTACACCACTTTAATCCGAGTAGATCAGTGTAATTAATGGGGTTATTCCCGGTATAGGTGTATCGATTAAAGGTTTGAGGATCTCCCGCACTCGCACTCGCAAGCAACGGATCGACGGCGGTGAAACGGCCGTGTTTGGCTTGATACATGCGGGCTTCGGCGAAATCGAGGTCTGTTTCCTCGTCCTTTTCATAGCCCGTGAAGCGCTGTCGGACGTTGTCTACGCTCGTGGTCGAGTATTTTAGATTTGTTGTTCTCGGCCCGACGCCCGCTCCCAATTCTTCGCCAAACGGCATGAAATCGCGCCGCGATATTACGTTTCCAGTACCGTCCGTTACAACCCTTGGGCTGCCAAGATGATCGGTGGTTAGGTACGAGTAGTCGGATTCTGCGGCGGGGCGACGGTCGAATACTCAGCGGCAAGAGCACCGCCGGCGTCGTAAACAAATATCGTCGTCTCGCCGGTAGTCGGGTTGTGCTTCTTTACTCGCGCACCGCTACCGTCGTACGAATAGTGCGTTGTCTGTCCGGTCGATGGGTCGAAGACCTGCGTCTGCTTGTCATGGCCGTTGAATGAAGGTTGCCGTTTAGGCCTTAGTTGAACTACTTATTCTCCGTAAGGCTTTCCGGGCTTCCGCAGCAACGATAAAACTTGGATCGTTTGATAACTGTATCAATATCTCCCGGACTTTTGGAGACTTAAGTTTCGCAAGTGCGTTGACGAACATCTGCCGCGAATCGCCGTTTGTTTTGTCCGAGACAATCTCGATGAGGTCGTCTACGTCCTCATCGACGGCGATTACGTTCATCGTATTCCCGAATAGCCAGCGAAAATTATGATCTTCTTTCGGAGCTTTTCGGTATTCTTCCATTATCGTCTTACCGGCGATTCCTTTGGCTTCTTTCACGGCTAAGGCCCTGACGATACCCTCCTTATTCTTTCGGTGATATGGAGCTCTCAGGTGCTTAATGAGTATCGGTATAGCTTCCGGATATCTCGCCGAAGTATTTACTAGAGCCCAAATGTCGGCTTTTATGCCCGCAGTACACAGTTCATCTGTTAGAGGCTCGGCTTCCTGCCGAAGCAAGTCTTCCAAAGCACGCCCTATTCTGACGGTTTCTTGACTTTCGATCCCGGTTTTTGGAGATTTTTTAATTAGCTCTCCAAATCGTTTCTCCATATCGTAGTAAGATTGTGGTAATGACATAATTCTCAACCTTCGACGTCAGTAGGTTATATGGAAGATGTCCCCATCGGAAATTGCTTTTTTCAGCGGCCCCGAGAGCTTTGTTCCCCGAGGCGTTTTGAGAATGAAGCCAATATTATTGGCCTTTGAATACACACTATAATCCCTAAGTTGCTTGGTATAACTTAATCTTCTCACATTCTTGGCTTCGGTCAAGAAGTTTGGCGTGACTTCATCCGGAAATAGCCTTCTGCCGTCAGCCAGACTGATGGCTTTTTTCGGTCCTGTGATACCGACTGATCTTTCAAACGCTAGGCCTGCCTGCCGGTTCCGCGTTACCAAGCTCAAAGCATCGACAGCCTTATCGGCTTTTCGCAACCAAGAGACTCCGGGGATTACCCCAGCGAATTGAAATCCTGCTTCGCTCGTTTCCCCTCGGCCTATCGCAATAAAGCCTCGAATGACACTTGCTGGAACATTCCCCCCCGGTGTGAGTTGAATCAACCCAGCCGCCTCGTCAATCGCCATGACGGTTTTCAGAGGTGCATTTTGCGAGGTATCAATGCTTGATCCAATCACCCCATTCCCGCTTCCACACAAAGGCGTTTCTGGTGGACACGGCAGAGGCAGCATCCCTCGCGGTGTAATTCCGCTACTCATGGTGGCACCATCAAAAGCAATTTCCGCCCTGCCAGAAGCCGTTCCGCCAGCGGTTTCAGATGTTACTTCGACCGATTCCTGAACTACGCCCTGACCCTGGGCGACCGCAACCGATAGTGCCGTTCTTTCGAGCACGGTGACGGTACCGTTAGCGTTCATTTTGATTATGCTGCCGACGCCGGCCGTTCCGTTTGTCGATTCGCCGTCAAAATTTCCTACAGTGACTTCCGTTACCCTACCGTCTATATCATCGTCGCCAGTATCACAAGCCTCCCCATTTTTTGTCCAATAGGTACTTCCACTACCTGGATTCCGACACCATTTGAGCCCGCTCGGATCCGTGTAATTGATCGGATTATTCCCGGTGTAGGTATACCGATTGAAGGTTTGAGGATCTCCCGCACTCGCACTTGCAAGCAACGGATCGACGGCGGTGAAACGGCCGTGTTTGTTTTGATACATGCGGGCTTCGGCGAAATCGAGGTCTGTTTCCTCGTCCTTTTCATAGCCCGTGAAGCGCTGCCGGACGTTGTCTAAGCCGGTGATTGAGTACTTTAGATTCGTCGTCCTCGGCCCGACACCCGCTCCCAGTTCCTCGCCGAACGGCATGAAGTCGCGACGCGATACTACGTTTCCAGTACTATCCGTTACAACCCTTGGGCTGCCAAGATGATCGGTCGTCAAATACGAAGTAGTCGGGTTCTGCGGCGGAGCGACGGTCGAATACTCAGCCGCAAGTGCACCTCCAGCGTCGTAAACAAAGATCGTCGTCTCACCGGTAGTCGGGTTGTGCTTCTTTATTCGCGCACCGCTACCATCGTACGAATAGTGCGTTGTCTGTCCGGTTGACGGGTCAAAGACCTGCGTCTGCTTGTCATCGCCGTTGAAAGTAAAAGTCCGGCCCTGCGCATCCTGGATAAGGTTGCCGTTTAGGTCGTACGTGTATCCCTGCCCAGTTGTGAATCGGTTATTCGCCTGATCAATTGCCGGAAGCGTTTGGTTGTTTATCGGCAGAATGTCGCTTCCGACGATCTGATATCGACTCGTTCGATTACCAAACCGGTCGTATCCGAATGTCTGCCGCCAATTCTGAGTTCCGCCGGTTTTTTCAATCGCTTCCGTAAGACGATTGATCGCGTCGTATTTGAACGTCTGGACAAAACTCGCTCCGGGCATGGTCGTCGTAGTTTTAGCGATCATCCCCGTGTTCTTAACGGTGTCTACCGAATTTCCATCCGGATTCAGCTCGCCATATTCGTAATCCACGTGAAAAAGGTCATTGTTCGTCGCGCTCGTGCCGAGACCTATCTGCTCCAGTTGATCTAAAGGGCTAAAGTCGGCTGTTTCCCATAGCCCGTTCCCCAACTTCATCCGCCGAACGCCTCCGGTTGGTGAGTAATCAAAATCTGAAGCGAGGGTCTTTTGAACACCGCCTGAGGGCTGAGTTGTCACGGAACTCAACCCGCCAACACTATCAAGATTATTTGTGACTATCCGTCCGCTAGGGTAAATCTGTTGGATCAATCCTCCCGAGAGATTGTACTGGTACCCGAAATTGTAGGTCTGACCATCCGTTATCTGCTGGCTTGAAAGCAATCTTCCGTGGTTGTCAAAGTTCGTGAATCGATCTTCGGAAACTGCGGTTGTAACCTTAGTCAGCGATCCCTTTGAAAATGGCGGAACCTGCGGGAGACCCTTTCCGTCATAAAAATACTCAGCCTGGGGTGTGCCGTCCGAGTAGATTCTCTTTACGGTGCGCCCCGCTTTGTCATAATGGTTCGTTATCGTTGTACCCTTTGCATCTGTAACACTGGTAACGTTACTAAAAATGTCATAAGCATAGGCCGCGGTCCATTGGTTATTCTCGGGGTTACCGGCTGTTGCAATACTTGCGTTTGGGGTTTGTTCCGGCTGGCGAACTCGGATCAGCCTGCCAAACGAGTCATACATAAAATGACGTTCTTGAGATCCTTGCACGGTTTTCGTCAATTCGCCCTTCGTATTATAGGTGTAGAACGTCGGCTGAGTCGGGTTGGCAAGAGATCCGAGATCCTGATCAACGGTGCCACCAATCCCAGTTGCTTCATCAACTCGCACCACTCCGTAAATACCTGATATCGCTCGCGATTTCCTTCCGGAAGGATCGAGGGAAACCACATAGGAACCAACCAATCCAGGTAAACTCGAAATTCCAAACTGAACAGTTCCTAAGCTAATGCCAGTCTGTCCTTCTGGGGCCGGGGCAAATGTCTCGGTGACCCTACTTTGATTATCGTAACTAACCTTTGACCAATAGACTGTTTCGGTAGGATTGCCGCTTCCGTCGACACGATACGGATTCGAGGTGCGGTCAACTCGTCCGAAGCTGTCGAACGTTAATCGTGACATTACATCGCCTTGAAGGTCTTTAGTCCGCGACTTGATCGTTCGACCAAGATTGTCGAAATACGTTGTGCTTTCCGCCCAGTTTGAACCGTCAATTTGCTGGCGCCGTTTTACCCAATGATCGCCGGGTGTGTCGTTATAGATAATTTGCGAAACACTTCCGCCCGATGGTGGATAAATCCATGTCGGCCGAAGAAGGTTGTCATATATTGTGGTGGCCGTCTGTCCGTTGGCATCAGTGACGCTAAGCGTCAATCCCGTGTTGAAGTCGAACGTGCGGTTTATTTCTGAGTTTTCGGTGGTCCCGTTAACTCCAGTGGGATCCGGAGCTGGGGCAATCGTTCGAGTCGGATATGCATAGTAGTAAGATGGCGAGTACTGGGTTTCAATAAAGCGGGTCGGATCTCCGGTGGTATCCCACACTTTTCTGGCATTACCGAAATTGTCATACATCGTGTGGGACTCCAGCCACGTATTCGTATCTTTGTTCCAAGTTCGCGACGTTGTCACGTTCCCGCGCAGGATCGAGATAGGGTCCTCCCATCCCGGCGCGGAATAGTTATTATCAAAATAGAAACTCTCATCGTAAGTAAACTGAGATTTCCCAAATACGTCGTTGAAGTTGGTCGGATTCACGACTCGGGCTTCTATCGGTCGTGAAAGAATCCCTCTGTCTTTGTAGCCTGGGTCATATGCGAAATCGGTTTCTGAAACCGCCGCAAGACCAGCAGTTGAAATCTGCGATGTGATTGAGCCTATAGCACCGTTCTGAGCCGTTGGCAGGTCGAGTATTTTTAGGTGATAGGTTTTCGATCGTATACGATTCAGGTGGGCAAAATACTCGAAATCACCTTGCCCGCCGCCGCCATACTCCGACTCTTCTAAGCTGGCCAACGCCAACCCGCCCTCGAACCCAATAGAGACGATCCTGACGATACGAGCATCAGTCGGAAAGTTTACGAGAGATACCGTTCCCCATTCGCGTAGTTCCCGTCGAATGAGAGTTTGCCCATCACTTCCAAAATAGCGCGTTTCGTATTCTCTTCCCTCTTTCCAACTATCGCCCGAAAAGAAGAGCGAGAATGGCGGAATAGGAGCTCCATAGAAGTGGTGCTCTTGTTTTGACAACAGACTATTTGAACTATCCCGAACCTCGATCGTCCGGGTTGATACTATGTCGGGCGAGATTGGATAAACAATGGATTTACCAATGAGGGTTTTTGTCTGATACGAGCCGCCAGAACTGCCGCTTGGGTAAACCCTCTTCTCAAGAACTTGCCTGAAGATCTCGGGGTAAAGGCCGAAATATCCGGTCTGGGATGCCACACCATTATTCGGCCCACCTGCTAATGATCCGCCCCAATCGTATTCAAATGCTGCTCCTAAGGGTGTTTCAACCCGCGCCAGTTCAGCGTAGCTATTGTAAAAATAGCGAAACCTTCTGTTGTCCGGGAACCAAACTGAGGAAATGACAACTGGATTTACTACTGCGGAACCACACGTACTCGTCTTTAACGGACACCCCAAAGCCCCAAACAACTGGTCTTGCGTTTTGAGTGTCTCCCCAGTCCGAAGAGAATCGCCAAGCGGAGTATAGGAAACCCGTATCGTTGAGGGGGTGCCGTTTAGGCCGCCGTAGGTTATCTGATCATGCAATCCATAGGTTCCATCCTGATTGTCGTAAGAAAATACCGTCTGGCGCCCGAGTGAATCTGTAACGGCTGTCAATCGAGAATTGTAGTTTGTACCATCGTACGAGAAAGACATCTTGTTTCCGTTGCGGTCTTTGATCCACGAAACTCGACTACTATCAATCCGGTATTTTGTTCCGTTGGCAAAAAACAAAAGGCCCGACGGACGAAAGTAACCACTTTGATACCCGTCGAATATCTCTTGGTCGGAAACAAACTTAACCGCAGATCCATCATTACTGATGAAAACGGTCCCGCGTGATTGCCCGACGAACTGGCCGGGCTGTCCGACAGTACAAGTTACAGCGAGTTCGCCTTCGCCTTTGGTCTGAGAGATAAGCGTAATCTCGGACCCATCCGGCGCAACAAAGGAGAGCCGTGTTTGCGCTAGTCCATAAGGATTCGCCCCCTCGCATGGAGATTCAGGCGGATCCGTTGGCCTTACAGTGCCGCGACCGAATAACTTACCCGGCATGTAACGCAGTTCCTCTCCCCACCACGGAGCAAACTCGGGAATACTGTAGGGGTTCGCTACACCGCTGGAGCTTTCTTGATAATAGTGTTCAAAAATCCAATTTCTATTAATCGTAACTGCAACCGAATGTCCTAAATCGCCCCGGCCGCCGACTCTAACGAGCGGTAGAGTATAGTTCATTCGACCGTTGTACGGAGCTATAGTCCCAAAATCGCTCCCGCCACCGTTAGCTGAACCAAGGGCAAGGGAAGGGGGAGTGGAACCGTCGGTCATTCGATACTGTCCACCAGCAGGCTCCGGCGCGCTTAGGAAAATGAAGCTGGTAAAAACAGCGCTTGAAAAAACTACGAATAACTTCTTCATGATAGGTTTCTCTCCTTGTTTGCCTTACTCCAGTTATCGAATTTGAATCTAGTTGCTGATCGAAATCGTCCCATCCGAGTATTGGGCGGGCAACAGCCTAGCCCTCGAGTTCGAGACACTCTTCTTGGCGAGCGAATCGGTCACTCGAATCATGGACTGGCCCGTGCTCGCGGTCACTCGAACGTCGAAAGTCACAAAGACTATTCGCAGTTCCCTCGGGTTCGTTGAGAGCGGGACCTCAGCATCGAGCAGAATTCCAACCTTACCCGGCTGATTGGTATTGGTCGTGAGTACGGTCGATTCGGGAAGTTGCTCGTTGTTCATCGTGACCCTGGGGTTCGAGAATTTCGCCGAGTCGTATTCAAGCGTAAAGGCAACGGCCGTCTCGTCGCGATCCATTTTCATAAACACCGGTACCGAAACCGATTGGCCGCGAGGGCCGGTTGCATTGTTTACGCGGATTCGAAGATCAGGTGTAGCAGCATTAGTTTCGACAACCGGGACTTCTTTACTCTCAGCCGTTAGCGATTCTCCGCCCGGACGATTACCCGAGGGCTCGGTTGGACCGCAGGCTGGGGTGTCGGTTGGAACCGAGCCCAGTATCATGTTACGAATAACCGTGACGTCACCAGCGTCGATACTTCCGTTACCGCAAGGTAGGTTTACGTCCGCGCGTTGCCACTGATTTGGGGTCGTTACGAGAATCAAGTTTCCAAGCACAGCTTGGCGTATTGCGGTTACGTCATTAGCTTGAACGAGTCCATCGCCAGGCGGATTACCGTTTTCATCGACAACGTCTCCTTCAACTCCACCACCAGGTGGCGGTGTTGGTGTCGGTGTCGGTGTCGGTGTCGGTGTACCACCGCCGCTGCCAGCATTCGCATCTTCCACGGCAAGGAGTCTTGAGCCGGCATAGATATACTCTTTGCTAAGTTGTGGAGTTGCGCTGGGCAGTGGTCCCGCAAAGGGGTTCCAGCTACTGGACGCATTCTCCGGAAGTTCTTTACCAAACCATCCGATCTTCTTGCCTGTCAGGCTGTCCGTTCTTGGAAGCCACCCATTGGCCGCAAATACTCCAAGGCCGACAAGAAATACCAAAACCAACGCACCGGCGCCATAAGTAAGGCTGCTTCGCTTATCCGACGAATGGTTCAGAGACATAGGGAACCTCCTAGAAAACAGTTGAGCAAATATAGAGATACAGAAAATGAGCACCGAGGGGCGTGCCTGACTGCTGAATTTCTGTAATCTTTTGGAACGTGGGACGGTGGAGCGAGAGAGCTATCTGTGATGGAAGATAGACCTAATACTTACCCGTCAGTTAAAAGCAACTAATCAAACGGAAAAAATGTTCGGGGCCACTCTTAAACCCGCCACAAGGGCAGGTGCTAGTTTTCGATGACCAGTATTTAATATTTTTTTGGATACTCATGTCAAGCACTTTTTTTCGACGAAAAAAAAGGTCCAGTTGCCGTTAGGAATCAGAGGTTATTGACACTCAGCAACTATGCGGTTGGGAGTAGGGCAATTCCCGTGTTCTCAAATTCACCGACTGCAGACTTTCCCAGAGAATGCGGGGCGATAAGCTGGATCGAATTACGAGCTAAGGACTTCCAACGCACGTGAAGGCGATGCGGGTACACACAAAGAAGCGGTTGGGGGATCGCCCATAGTTCAAGATATCGGGTCAGGGGCTAAAATCCGCCCAAACGCGAAGACTCCTAGAAGTCGCCCGCCGAGGCGAGGTATGGGGGATCAGATTGCTGGAACTTAAATGGTTTAGTATCGAGCCAGACGAGCTAATGCGAGTGGTGGTTTGTGACATTTCATGTAATAAGAATCACAAAACACCAAACTGCAAAATCAGTGCTTGTGTCGATCAGAATGTGTTATTTTGATGGGGCCTGTAAGGTCCATTGTCCGACGTTCTAGTAAGAACTATTTTCCGAAAGTTGGTTGCAAGATGGTTGCACTTTTCCCAACGCATTCTTTTTCATAGCTTGTTACTTTCACGCGGACAGCCGATTTTGATTGGTTTTGAGCGATTTTGAGAAGCCTTGATCAACCCTCAGGGTGGTTGGGGTGCGAGAGGTCGTGAGTTCAAATCTCGCCGTCCCGACCAATAAACATGGGGCCTTCAGCGATTGCTGGAAGCTCCATTTTTTTGACTTGGTTGCAGGTTGGTTTCAGTTTCGTCTTGTCAACTATTTCCCTTTAAGACGGTAGGCGCTTCTACCCCGCGTCAATTCTGGAGAACGGTATGGCTGCAGTCTGAGCGCTCGATAATGCTGTTGAGATTGTCCGAAGGTACGTGGAAAAATCCACGCGCCCGGCCAGAGCGTGAGCTTTTTCGCGACAGGCTTAGCTCCTGGGTGGCTTGATATCCTTGGTTTTCGCTGTCCGCAACGTGGAACGGGCATTGCATATCAGATGGCATACCGTCGTTATTTGGATGGTTGGACCGAGAGACATGACCATAGAGTTGGAAAAGGCAGATTGGCAGGGGTTCTTCGAGCAGCTCAGCCGCGACCTGGACAATTGGGAGACTACCGTTCATGTCTTAAATGCCAATAGCGGAGCTCAAATTCTGTCGGATCGGTTGCCGTTTCACGGTTTGAGGGTCCAGGATGTAAGCGGACGTGAGTCTATCGGGTTGTCGGTTGGTGATAACACGGGGGCAAATGATACGCACACGATCTTAAGCCCTACAAAAGTTGTTTTCGCCGAACGAGGCCGCGGACCGGCGGGAACGTTGGATATCGAGGACGCAGCTGGAACGACTACGTTGATCACTTTTGTTCAGCCGCAAACGGCGACCGGGCTGATGAGGGTCTAGGAGAAAAAGTATGAAGATATTGATTGCGACAGATGGATCGGAATTTAGTACAGCGGCCGTCGAGCAGGGTTGCCAGATCGCAATTCGGCCTGGTGATGAAGTGCTTGTATTGTCAGGTTACGAAGATGCGTTCCCGATAGCGGCTGAGCCATTTGCTATTTCGACCGAGTACTATCAGAAGCTTGAAGATTCGATGAACGAAGTCTGCGAAGGATTCGTTAATGACGCAAAAAAGCTGATCGAATCAAAATTGCATAACGGAAGCGTTTTGATATCGACCGAAGTTTTTCGCGGTTCGCCCGCACAGGAGATCGTTGAGAAAGCCATAACGTGGAACGCCGACCTTATCATAGTCGGCTCGCACGGGCGTGGCTTTTGGGGCAGGTTACTTGGGTCCGTATCGAATGGCGTCGTGCATAACGCGCCTTGCAACGTTCTCGTCGTGAGAAAACCAAAGGATTGATCGTTGAAGGCGGATCTTAGCAAAATTCTCCAGCGAGCGATGCTGGTTTGGGTAGCGATCATTGCTGCCGAAACGATCCACGGCATCGCTCGCGGCGTTTTACTTGTGCCGCTCGTTGGCGATCTGCGAGCTAGACAGATCGGTGTGCTGATCGGCTCACTGATAATATTCGCTATCACCTATCTCACCATTCGCTGGATAGGAGCTTCGAGAGACAGAGTTCTTCTGATGATCGGCTCTTTATGGGTCGTTTTGACCTTTGCATTTGAGGTCGGCCTTGGGCTTGCGATCGGTCTTGAGTGGAAACGGATTCTATCAGACTATGACATAAGAGCAGGCGGACTTATGATCGCCGGCCTGCTCTTTATGTTTTTTTCGCCATACCTTGCGGCACGCGTCAGGCGAGTAGCATAGTGGTGTCTAAGCGACAGCAGAAGTCACCGCGACCGCAGCAAAGCCGACAATGAGGTCGCTTGGTTCGATAAAGCGGATCAAGGTCTTAGTGCCGTCCGCCTCTTCTATATCGATGACATCGCTACGTTTTTCCGCTGACGGAAGGTATGCCACGCGGGTCGGGTTAAGGATGTTGTGCGATTGATGTTGGCCGGTGGTTTCACCGACGGAAATGTTTAGGGTCGTCCGCTCGCCCGACTCTTCAACGGTGATGCCGTTAAAAGGTAGAGTGATATTCAGCGTTTGGTCGCCGATCGTCGGACTTAGAACCTCAACCTCAGTTTTCCATTCAAATCGTCTTTTGCTCAATGCATCGAAGAATGCGTTCCATTCATCTCGGTTTATCTCGTATGTCATATACATCTCCTTTTCTCTAAAGATTTCGTGTTTGCCACCACGCGTCGTGAGCCTCTTTTGCCCAGCCCCACAACCGCCCTTTTTTTAGTCGGTACATCGAATCATCCCAAATGCCATAGTGCAGATAGATCGAATCGGGCCCATCTGCGTCGATCACAGTCGCGATCTCGTGATAGTAGCTCCTTTCGGGAGTCTCTTCGTTCAACTCTGCGACTAGATTGGCTGCGGCTACCTCGGCCTGCCGAACGGCCATGTGAGCGAACTTTGGTCCTGAGAAGGCGACAATGTCACCAACGGCGTAGGCGTTCTCGATCCCAGCCACTTTCATCAAACCGTTGACTCTGATGAAATCCGCCTCATCGACGATCCCTTCGGAACGAAATGCCGCGTTGCCGCGAAAAGGCGGTACGAGCATAAGCAGGTCATAATCGATCTTGTGGCCCGATGACGAGTGGACGTGATCGGCGGTGATCTCACTGATCGGAATGTCGTAGTGAACGTTAATATGGTTGCGGGCGAATGCCGCCTCCAATTCCTTATGAAGGGCAGCTCCGCCAAAAGCGGCAGAAAGCGATTCAGGAAAGATCACCGAAATGTGTATCTCACCGGCCTCGATTTCGGCCTTGAACCTTTTTGCGAGGGCAAATGCTGCTTCGCATACCGGCACAGGAAGCCTCCCTTCCGGGCAAAGGCCGACGACGATGCGGCCTTGTCGGAAATTACTGGCCGAAGCACCAAATTTGAGGGCAGCGCCAGTGCCGAGAAGGTGATGCGAATATTCGAAGAAGCCCGGCACCAATTCGGTGCCAAGGCGTCGTCCGGTGGCGATGACTAGAAAATCGTAATGAAGCTTACCCGTGACGTCTTCGCCGGCAATGTTTACGGTCTTGTTCGCCGCGTCGATATCAAGCATTTCACCTTGAACGAACCTGACACCGATCGTGCTCAACTTCTCCGTAAGGTCAAAGGTAATATCCTCGGGGTTGAGGTCTCCGAATGCGAGACGAACAAGAGCTGGATAGAAGGTGAATCGTCGCGTGGGTGCAACGAGCGTTATTTCGTGTTCACCCGCCAAGGCCGTCGCCAGCCGCTCCGCAGTTATCAACCCGCCAAATCCGCCTCCCAAAATCAAGATCTTAGCCATAAGCGAAATTCCTCATACGTAGAATAGGCAAAGGACGTACCGAAGGCAATTCGAGTTTTTATAGGCATTTAGCTCACACTCGATATTGATGATGGTAAAAAATTCGCAGTCCGGCGGTGAAATATTCACGCTTGTTCCGGATGGGCAAGAACTGATGCGAGTTTTGTCAGAAGGGTTTCCGCGGTAAAGGGTTTTGAGATCATCGCATCGATGTTGAGATTTGAAAGCTCGGCCGTTTGGCTGTCGCTGATCAGGCCGCTCATGGCGATGACCTTTATGTCGGGCTTTATTTTTTTTAAGGCTCTGATCAGCGACGCTCCGTCCATGTACGGCATCGCCATATCGGTCAAGACTAGAGCTATTTTCTCACGCTGCTGAGAATAAACGGCGAGAGCATCGGTTCCGTCCACTGCCGAAACCGCATCGTAGCCAAAGCGAGAAAGGGTCGCGACAGTAACGTCGCGGATGTTTGCTTCGTCATCGACGACGAGAATCAGCTCACCTTTGCCGAGTGGAATAGAGCTTTTCGGCTCGATCCCGGCAGTCTCTTTTGGAGCGTCAACGGCGGGAAAATAGATCGAAAACCTGGTTCCTTTCGACGGCTCACTGTAAACATTGATAAAGCCATTATGGCTTCTCACAATGGTCATCGTGGTCGCAAGGCCGAGACCGGTTCCTTTGCCAACTTCCTTGGTGGTGAAGAACGGATCAAATATCCGTTTAAGCACGTCAAGTGTCATTCCGGTGCCCGTATCGGATATGTTTATCCGCACGAACTCACCCGGCCGAGCATCGATATTCATCCTTGCATAGCTTTCATCAACGACAACATTTGCCACATTTATTTTCAGTGTTCCGCCCATTGGCATCGCATCGCGGGCGTTAATGCAAACATTCATCAGCACCTGATGTATCTGTGTAGGATCGGCCGAGATGGCCCAAAGTTCGCTTGGGACTTCGTATTTGACCGTGATCGAACGGGGCAGAGTTTCGGTCAAGACCGCGACGAGATCTTTAATAATGTGTTTCAGCTGAACCCGAAGCCGCTCGCCCGCCATTCCGCGGGCGAAGGTCAGTACTTGTTTTACCAACTCTGTACCGCGCTCGGCGTTTTCCTTGATCATGTCGAGCCAGCGAGACGTTTCCGAATCATTCTCATTGAGCCGCAGCATATCGACCGACATCATGATAGGCGACAAAATATTGTTTAGATCGTGAGCAATTCCGCCCGCAAGAGTCCCTATCGACTCCATGCGCTGGGCTCGGAAAAGATGCTCCTGCGTGCGCTTCTGTTCGGTAATGTCGGTGTTGATGATGAGATAGTAATCCGGAACCCCTTTTTCATTACGAACAAGTGTCCACCGGCTTTCAATGATGATCTTTTCTCCGGACTTTCGTTTCTGCCTGGTTTCCGATTTCCATTCGTCCGCATTCTCTAAGGCTGCTCGCGAATCTGTAAAGTGCGTTCCATCCTTTTCGCCTATTAGATCGCTGATATTACGCCCAAGAGCCGCCTCGGCGGCCCAACCGTAAACTCTCTCGGCCCCTTTATTCCAATAGAGGATGTCGTAATTCAGGTCACAAACCATGATCGCATCCTGTGCTTTGTCGAGGAGGGAAGCCTGTTGGCGGATTCGTTCTTCGCCGAGTTTACGCTCGGTTATCTCATACCTGATGGCGACATACTGGAAGGGCTTGCGATCTTCGTCCAGAAACGGAATTATTGTCGTGTCGACCCAGTAGAGCGAGCCGTCCTTTGCCCGATTTCGTATCTCACCGCGCCAGATATTTCCGTTTGCGATCGTTTTCCAAAGATCTCTAATAAAATCCTTGGAATGATAGGCCGAGTTGATGATCCTATGATCCTGGCCGAGGAGTTCCTCGCGAGAATACTTGGATATCTCACAGAATTTGTCATTAATGTACGAAATACGGCCCCGCTGGTCCGTGATCGCAACGATCGCCGCCTCATCTAAGGCGTGTCGTAAGTCTGTAAATTCCTTTAGAATACCCTTATCCATTAAATGCTCTGCGGTCGCAAGGTCGTACAATTATGCTTCTGCATCGTAGCCAGCTTTTCTGAGCTTGTATCTTAGTTGGTCTCGAGAAATGTCCAGGAGCTTTGCAGCCCGCGTTAGGTTGCCGTTAGTTCGTTCAAATGCCTGCCTAACCAGTTCAAATTCAACAGACTCCAGAGGTACTCCATCCATCGGGAGTGTGAACATGCCGCTGCCGCTAGAGTGCGCCGAAAAGGTTCCAAGCATATCGGCGGGTAAATGAGCCGCTGTTACGGTGTCGCCGTCTTCAAGGATCGACGCACGCTCTATAACGTTTCGGAGTTCTCTGACGTTTCCGCTCCATTTATAGTTCGTAAATATTTTCTCCACTTCTGGAGCAAGCCCGATCAGCAGCTTCCCGCGCCGCTTGAGGTTGGCACGGTCTATGTAATATTTTGCGAGGAGGAGAACGTCCTTGCCGCGGTCGCGGAGCGGCGGTATGTCGACTTGGATGACAGAAAGCCTGAAATAAAGATCGAGGCGGAAATTTCCCGCCTCACTTTCTTGTTTGAGATTGCGGTTTGAGGCTGCAATGATCCGGGCGTTTAGGCTGATGTCTTTCAAGCCTCCCACACGGCGGAAAGTTCCTTCTTCCAGCACGCGGAGTAGCTTTGCCTGCAAGGCCAATTCCATCTCGCCGATCTCATCGAGAAAGATAGTCCCGCCATTTGCCTGTTCAAAAAGCCCTTCTTTTTTTTGCTTGGCGTCGGTGAAAGCCCCTTTTTCGTAGCCAAAAAGTTCGGATTCGATCAGGTTTGCAGGTAGAGCGGCACAGTTGATCGCTAGATACGGAGCGTTTGACCGCTCTGACGCGTAATGGATGGCTCTGGCAAAAAGATCCTTTCCGGTGCCAGTTTCGCCGTTTAACAGTATCGAGCCGACGTCGGAAGCCGCGACCCGGCGAGCGAGATCGATGGCCTTTTTCATAGAGTCTGATTCACCAATGATCTCTTCGAAACTAAAGCCCCGCTTGCTGGCCGTCCGGACTCTGTTGACCTCGCGTCTTAGCTCACGGGTTTCCGCCGCATTTCTAAGCGTCACGCGCAGTTCCTCGATACGCACGGGCTTTCCGATAAAGTCGTGGGCGCCGCCGCGAAGAGCCGCTACGGTATTCGCGACATCAACATTGCCCGTGATCATGACGGCGATGGTCTCTGGGCTTGTCGTCTTTATTTCCTTAAGAACGTCGAGTCCCGACCCGTCAGGTAGATCAATGTCGAGCAGGACGATTACCGGTTCCGCGTCGGCAAACGCCTTCATAGCGGACGCAACACTATCCGCCTCGACAGTTTCATACTGCCAACTTTTCAGTGCCTCGCAGAGGGCCATCCGTACGAAACGGTCGTCGTCTACGATCAATACCTTTCCAGAAGAACTCATTGATACGCTATTTATCTTGATTACTAGTCAATTATAACTGCACTTGCGTTCCCAAAAGCAACGGCAACCGCGAAAATCTCCACATCATCATCGCCAACTAAGTCGCTCTGATCAAAAATACCTTTCAAATTAGACCGTTTCTAGTGGCACATCCATTGCCTACTGAGATAACTATGAAACTGCTCATCGCATACGATGGATCGCACTGTTCGGAATCGGCTCTGGACGATCTGGTCAGAAGCGGGTTGCCCTTGGAGGGCGAGGCTCTGGTAGTTACGGTCGCCGAAGTTTGGCTTCCGCCGCCCGAATCGGCCGAACAGCCGGATGATTTTATCGAGCAGGTGCTCAAAAAGCATCGCGAAAAGGGTAAACGCCTGCTGAACGAGGCTGAAATAATGGGCAAGCACGCCGCTGCCCGCGTGAAAAAGCTATTGCCGGGATGGGCCGTCTCGCATCTGGCAACGTATGGCTCGCCGAGTTGGGAGATCTTGGATGCGACCGAGAATCTTGATCCTGACTTGATCGTCGTCGGTTCGCACGGACAATCCGTGCTTGGCCGGCTTTTGCTCGGCAGTGTTTCACAAAAGGTTCTGACCGAAGCACGATCGTCGGTACGCATTGCCCGGGGCAAGGACGCGAGCACTGGGGAACCACTCAGGATCATTATCGGATTTGACGGATCCCGCGGTGCAAAGGCAGCTGTCGGGATCGTGAACGGCCGCCATTGGCCGACCGGAACCGAGGTGAGGCTTGTTGCCGCGACCGATTCCGTCGTGCCGACCGCGATCGGTCGCTTTATTCCTTCCGTCGCAGAATGGGCCGATGAGGAATCGAAAGAAGAGCACAAGTGGATCGAACACCTCCTGCAAAATTCGGTCGCCGCGTTTACCAACCCTTACCTTCAGGTCGCAACACAGGTTGTCGAAGGGAACCCAAACGAGGTCTTGGTCCGCGAGGCGGAAAACTGGCATGCGGATGCGATCTTCGTCGGAGCTAATTCGTTTGGAAGCCGTTTCGAACGATTCCTGCTCGGCAGCACTTCATCTGCGATTGCTGCACGAGCAGGCTGTTCGGTCGAAGTCGTTCGAATTCCCGCAGATTGATCGCTATTTCGCGGCGATCTCAGCTATCGCATCCTTCAGTTGTTTGATCGCAACGTTATTGGCATCGACGCTTTCCAACTTTGCTAGCGTCGCCGTCGCTTTTGCGGCGTCATTCTTTTTTGTGTATGCCACGGTAAGATTTTGGAGCGTCTGAATGTGATTCGGATCGATCGCTAAAGACTTGTTGAATTCCTGGATCGCACGGTCGTAGTTGGGCGTTGGCCGCAGGGCGAACAACAATCCGAGATCGGTCCTGACATCTGCATCTGCAGCCTTGATCGCAAGAGCCGCTGTGTACCACTTTTCAGCCTCATCAAACTTTTCCGCGTCAAAATTAGCATTGCCGAGCGTCACCATAAGCTCTCGATCTTTTGGTTTGAGCTTGTTAGCGATGTTTAGGTAAGTGATCGCATCGTCATAACGCCCGATCTGATAATAAACATCAGCAGCTTTCAGTTGGGCATCATAATCGCCTGGAGATGCTTTGGCTGCGTCGATCGACTCCTGAACTGCCGGCCCCATCTGACCGTTGGGGTTTTCCCCCATTTGGCCGATATCCGGGTGGCCGGCCGGTATGTTTGCATTTGAGGACATGGCGGTTGACGGAGCTCCGGGGCCGGTCTGTGCGGACGCGGGGGCCGTTTGATTGACGGCATTTGCGAACCAAAATCCAGTGAATAACCCGATCGCCAACCCAGCGATGCCGAATAAGATATTTTCTTTTTTCATGATTTTCTACGCGTATGAGTGCAACCCGGGAAGCAGATAGCTAACTCCGAGATAAGTGAAAATAACAAACAGGAATGCGACGATCGCGAAATATGCCGATCGGTTCCCTCGCCAGCCATAGGCGATGCGCGAGTGAAGGAAGCCGGCGTACGTAAGCCAGGCAACTAGAGCACCGACCTCTTTTGCGTCCCAGCCCCAATATCTTCCCCAAGACTCGTTTGCCCAGACTGCACCGGTCATCAGCAACAGGGCGAGGCCGGCAAATGTGATCCCGGCGAGCTTGTACATTAGCCCGTCGAGTGTATCGGAAGACGGCAGCATTGCACGGATCTTGTCTGTCTTAATACCGAAAAGTACGACAAAAAACGTTCCGGTAAATGCCGTGATCAACGCCGCAAGCTCGACCGGGTTCGCGTTCAAGCTGAGATGCAGTTGCGACGCATTCTCTGTGATCCAAGTGTTGGCGATGTCGTATAGCTGTTGCTGGCCGATCAGATTGATCTGTGCCTGCGGTATGTCCTGCTGCTGCAGCATCCAGGTCGCAAACTTCGGATACTGAGAAGGGCTGATCGCCGCGACGACGTTTTGTAAGTTTTTTAGCTGGTAAACGAGCATCGCAATGCCCGCACCCTGAACGAGCAGGGCGGCGTAAAGCAGGCGGTTTCCCCATTTTCGTGCTTTCTCGTCGGTTTTCGAGATATAGCCCCCGTGACCGGCGATCGAGGCGAGCAGCAGCATACCGGCTATGACGATCATCCATCCGACATACGGAATGTCTGCACGCAGTCCGAGGGCCATTCGATTGGTTCCAACGAAAGTTGAGGCTGTATAGGTGCCAAATGTTGCCGGGGCAAAAACGCTGAATTTGCTGATCGTCGCAAAAACCGCGAGGGCAAATAGACTGGTCCAAATGGCCATTTTCTCGACCTTGAGGCCATCCTTGAGCAGATAGAGCACGGCTACTGCGAAGCAAACGAGGGCGATACCGTAACTGAGCGACGCAATTCCGACATGTATCGGGCGCCAATAGGAGTCAAGAACGGGTGGAAGGTCAAGGATCTCGCTGCCGATGAACCTTGCAAGAACTAGGATTATTGCCGCCATCGGCAGTGAAAGTGCCGCAACTATACGAAATTGGTTTCGCCGCATGACGAGTAGCGTGGTTATGCCGGCTCCGAAAGCAAAGGCAAGGCTGAGATCGTACAGGTTTGCGAATGGAACATATCGAAACAGCCAAGGCATGTCACCCGCACCAAGTCCCTGCGAGTTGAAGATCGCGAGTTCGCGGTCGTACGCCGCGACCCAGCGCACCAGCCAGCTCGAGAGGTTGAAAAGAACACCGAGCGTTGCCGCCCACATTCCCAACTTTTCGGCGAACTTGAATGGAGCATAGATGTTGGTCAGATGGAAAACGGCAGCTATGAGGTATGACGCCAAAGCGAGCATCATCAATGCCCCATCGGAAATGAATCTATCTCCACCCATACTCAAACGCATAGCGACAACGATCAGCGAGCCCAACAATGCGATCGCTGCGGGAATATAGGTCATCAATGCTTCCACTGAAGTAGCTGTCAGCGGTTTATCTGCGACCATCAATGGCCGCTCCAGAACTTCCTGGCTCATATCTGCTTTGCCTCCAATTCATTTACAAAACGGTTAAATTTCTCGTCGAAAGCTCCGAGGCTTCGATTTGCGTTGCCGCCAAGAACAACCTTACTCGTATTGTCCTCGCCCGGTTCGATAGCCGCCCAAACTCGTTGATGAGAAAAGAAAAATACCGCGGTTAGGGTAAGGAACAGAAGAAGGAATCCAACATACACGACGGTCGCACCGGGGTCTCGCTGGACGGCCAGTACATGCTGATCCGCGACCTTCTCAAAATCCATTAGTTGAAATATATAGCCGGCGACAGGTTTGCTCGCGACAGGAATGTTTGTCATCTGAGCCCCGAAGGCATACGCGGCCTGAGGAGGGGTTCCAGGCTGTGTCACCTCTAGGACTGCCGCCGGATTTGGGTACGCGGAAGTATCCTCGTTCGGATCTTCTTCCCCGACGCGGAAATTGCCGCGAAACTCCTTAAACTGAATGTTTGTGCCGTCTGCGAGGGCGATCGAACCATCTCGCGCGATGGTAACGATCTGATCTTCCCCCGTTTGTGCGTTCTTGACGTTGACCGTTATATTCCTGGCTCGGCCGACGGGGATGAAGCTAGCCTGGAAAAAGCGATAGCCGCGGTAATCAAATGGCTTATTCATTTGAGCGAATGCCTGATGGGTGCCCGTTTCGTCGGTGATCGTGAAGGTGGTCATCCAGTCGATAGTATTCATCGCCGAGATCGATTCGTCCTTTTTAATGAGTCTTTGTTGAATATCGATACAGTGAACATCGAACGGAAGCCTTTTTGTGACCTCTTTCGCCTCGTCGAGTTGAACCACCGTCTCGAACATTAGATCCGACGTTTGTCCCGGAGCAAGCGGCAGTTGTCCGTTGGTACTAAACTGAGCCGTCATGAACCCGCCAGCGAAGATCGTCAGAAGGCCCACATGAACGGCATACGCACCAAAGCGATTCCACACGCCAGACTGCCCGAAAACGAATATCTTGCCGCTTTTCTCAGTGATCGCGGTTTTCTTCCATCCGATGCGTTTCATCAGCAAGGCTGTTTTTTCTGACGCCTCCGCCGGAGAGCTTTGTACGGTAACTTCTGCCGAGTGTTTTTGGTCCCGCAGCCATCTGACAGGAACGGTGAGGTTGGGTTTAGATACAAAGAGCCATGTTCGCGGAAACCGGTCGATCGAGGCGAGGACGATGTTGAGCGACACCAGGCAAAGTAGCGCGTTGAAGTACCACGAGTGATAGATGTCGAAGAGCCCTAGTTTGCCATAGACTAGCCGCTGAGCTGGCGTCAGCTCGGCGAAATATCTGGCGAACCCTTCGACATTTTGCTGCATGACGAGCATGCCGATAAGACAGGCAAGGGCTAGCAGGACAAGAAGTGTAACGCCCAGCCGTACGGAACATAACAGGCTCAGAAATCTCGAGAACAGTGATTCCCGCGCGCTTGGCCTAACGTTGTTTCGCGTGACGGCTTCAACTACCGTCTGTTCAAGTGTCGACATAATTCACGAATCCCTGCATTGGTATTGGCAAGCCTTATGCCCGAAGCCTCACCACGCAAAGTACTGTGTTTTTCCGTGCAATAAGGTATTCTGCGAATATTTGGGGACTTAAGAGGGCAGAGGGAATCGCGAGTTCTCGCCATATCGGCGTGTAATATTTCGCAAAATCCCTTAACAGGCTTGATGTGTGATTCACATCACATCATTCATCTACAAAACAAAATAAGCTCTAAAACGGAAAAGTCTGTAAAAATGAGCCCATTCACTAGAACAAATTATGTTCGCGTTGCGGTCGGGGCCATTGTTGCGAGTTTTTTCGTTGCGGTCTTACTTAGTCGAATGCCAGCATCCGTCGATGCTTCGTTTTCCGCAGAGCCACAGCCAACACCGAAGAGAGCACGGAAGTACTCAGAATTCCCGCACGACACGAAAGCACACAAGCTGGATTGTTCGAGTTGTCACAAGTTTCCATCGGACAATTGGAAGAAAGCTCGAGCCGCAGATGCAGCGTTTGAAGACGTGACGGAATACCCGAAACATGATTCGTGCGTGCGGTGCCATATGCAGCAGTTTTTTAAGGGCTCCCAGCCTCAGATCTGCTCGATCTGTCATGTCAACGCGACGCCGCGCAACGGTGTTCGCCATCCATTCCCTAATCCGAGAGAGACTTTTGATACATCTGCCAAGGGGAAAATCGCTGAATCGGATTTTGTTGTCAGTTTTCCGCACGATAAACACATAGAGATCGTGGCAGGTAATGGTACGCGATCGATGTCTTTCATCAATGCAAGGTTTGAGGAAACTCGGCGGCGGAACGAAGCAAGTTGCTCGGTATGTCACCAGACCCAGATGCCGCAGGGCACGTCTGAGGATGAATTTGTTACGCCGCCTCCGGCAAAGATCGGCGATGCGTTCTGGCTCAAAAAGGGCACCTTCAAGTCCGGCCCTAATGGCCACACCACCTGTTTTGCCTGCCATTCGGCGGAGACGGGAATGTTGCCGGCCCCGCAGACCTGTGCCGCTTGTCATCAGTTGAAACCGCCGCCAATAGCTGTGGATTTTGACGCGAAGTTAGCCGCTCCGATGAAGATCGAGAACAAGCGAATGATGGACGCTTGGAAGCGGCGGGATTCGTCGGGGACATTCAGACACGAGTTCTTTGGACACGTCGAGCTGAGCTGCTCGACGTGTCATAACGTCTCTACAATGAAAACGGCTGATCCGAAAACGACCCGAGTGCCAATAGCATCATGTGCAACCTGCCACGCAACACCGACCACGGACGACGGCGGTGCGCTGAACTACGAAGTCGATAAGAGAAAGGCTGAGCCGGCTTTTCAGTGCGTAAAGTGTCACATAACGCTCGGAAAGCTGCCGATACCGGAATCGCATGTAAAGGCAATTGTCGCGGCTAGTGGAAAATAGTCATGGAACGAAGCAGGAACATATCAGGGCCAAGTATCAAGCGTCTCGAAATAGCCGTCGTTCTGCTATTTTGCTTGCTCGCAGGGTATGCGTTTTCGTTCTCCACCTTTTCGACGTCTGCGGAAACGGCACCGGAAATTACGGAAACGGCACCGGAGATTATTGAGCCTGCGCAGTCGTACACAAAATTTCAGCACTCTGAACCACAGCATGCACGAATGCCCTGTCTCGTATGTCACAAGCGTCAGGAAGGATTAACAAAACCTAAGTTTCCGGGCCACTTGCCGTGTGCGGGCTGTCATGTACAGCAGTTTGCGGACAACAAGAATCCGATCTGCACGATCTGTCATACGCCTACTGACGTTAAGCCTTTTCCGGCGCTTCGTAGCTTTAACATTAAATTCGACCACGGCAAACACCTCAAACAGACGAGCTGTGCTACATGTCATAAACCGTCGAGACGGGGCGCGGCATTATCGGTTCCGTCGGGAGCCTCAGCCCATCAGACCTGTTTCCAATGTCATGGCCCGCGGACAGAGGTCGGCGGCAGGAATATTGGTTCCTGCAGCACGTGTCACCAGCCCGGGCGGCCCATTCGTGGTTCGGATTGGTCGCGGGCGTATGCGATCAATTTCAGCCATCAGGAACACGCGAGAAGAGGGAATCTGAACTGTGCTGCATGCCACACGGTACTGGCCGGATCGGCCCGCGGACGCCAGGTAACATCCCCGCTTCCATCGATGCATTTCGCCCCGGCGGGCAAGCAAAGCTGCCTTTCGTGCCACAACGACCGGCGAGCGTTCGGGATAAAAGATCCGGCGAGCTGCAAGCGTTGTCATGAAGGTAGGACCTTTAAGTTTTGATGAAGTGTGGAAAAATCCACGGTGGATGTGAAGTTGAGCCGCGTTGGGACAGGTATTTTCCATCGTTGAGAAATGAAGTGCCGTACAAGCGGGCACTCCGAGCGGTGGAAGCTTGGCACAATGGTTGCGACAAGCAACAGCGGGAGCCGCAAAGGGTTCTCGAAGTTTATCGAGGAGTCGAACATGAAAGCCAACCGCACAAAACTGATCGCAATTATATTTTTCTCAGTACCATTTTTTCTGTTGACAGTGTTCAACGTAACACCGGCGAAGGTAGGAGCCGCAGTTGATGAACCAGCCGCAACTTACAAAGCAAAATGTGCTGTTTGTCACTCGCCAACCGCCAGCAAATTCTACGACGCGGCAAAGCCGGATGAGCACCATGTAGAGGTGATAATGAAGGGTAAGAAAGGTGAGAAGCCGCCCTTTATGCCCGGATTTGAGTCAAAGGGCATGACAGAGGGTGAAGCCAAGGGATTGGCTGCCTATATGCGAGGGTTAAAGACGCCTTAGTGACGAACTGATCTTCTATCTGTCATTTGTGCCCGGGCCGTTTGAACAAAAATTCGTATTCGCTGAATCGGGTTTGTTCGGACGGCTTTGGCACATTTTGGAATTGATGGTCCTAAAGAGTTTGAGGTAAAACCAGATGAACGAAGAACCTGAAGTTCAGGATGTGTCGACTCGCGGTAAGAAATCTCCGAGTCTGATGCGAAATTACATTAGCTTTGTCGGATTTGCATTGGTATCTGCAAGTTTGACGAGCTTTCTTTTGTTGCTGATGATCGAGTTTTCGAGCGGCAGTGATAATCCGTATACAGACCTGATCACCTTCATTCTGGTTCCGAGTGTCCTGTTATTCGGATTATTCGTCGTGTTGGTCGGGGCTTTATACGAACGCCGCCGCCGGCGGACGATGTCCGTCGACGAGATCGCCGCGTATCCGATCCTGGACCTCAACGACCCGCGCAGGCGCCGTTCACTTATCGTCTTTATGTGCCTTTCGTTCATGTTCCTCTTCATGACAGCGTATGGCAGCTACCGGGCGTTTGAATACACTGAGTCGGTTACGTTCTGCGGCCAGGCTTGTCATGATGTGATGAAGCCCGAATTCGTCGCCTATAACGCTTCGCCGCATGCGAAGATCCGCTGTGTGGAATGTCACGTCGGGGGAGGAGCCGATGCGTACGTCCGGGCGAAAATGGGCGGTATGCGGCAGTTGTACGGCGTAGTGACCGGCCACTATAACCGACCGATCAAAACGCCTGTACACAACATGCGCGAGGCGACCGAGACCTGCCAGAAATGCCACTGGTCGGAGAAGTTTCATGGTGACCAGATCAAGGTTTTCAATCATTACGGTTACGACGAGAAGAACTCTTTGGACCAAACCAGAATGCTGATCAAGGTCGGCGGCGGCAATCCGAACGCGGGACCGGTCGGCGGGATCCATTGGCACATGAACGTGTCGAATGAAGTCACCTTTATCTCGGCCGACGACAGGCGGGAGACGATACCGTGGGTTCGAACGAAAGACGCGTCCGGCAATGTCGTGGAATACACTGCGCGTGGGGCATCATTTACCGAGCAGCAGATCGAAACCGCGTCGAAACGCAAAATGGACTGCATCGACTGTCACAATCGCCCGGCGCACATCTATCTTTCACCAAATCAGGCAGTTGACCGCTCGCTTGAGGCGGGAAGGCTGGATATTTCTCTCCCCTTTATCAAGGCGAAGGCGGTCGAGACATTGGCGAAGCCATATCTGACCAATGATGAAGCGGTTGCGACAATAGCACGAGATATCGATGAGTTCTATCGTTCCAGCCATCCCGGTATTTACTCTTCGCACGGCCCGGCCGTGTTAGGTGCTATCAAGGAAATACAACAGATCTATCAAACATATTTCTTCCCCGAGATGAAGACGGACTGGAAAGCATCACCTAACAACATCGGCCATCTCAATGCTCAGGGCTGCTTCCGTTGTCACGACGGCCAGCATTTTAGCAAGGAAGGAAAGGTCATAAGGAATGACTGCAATCTTTGCCATACGACGATCGACCGAACGTTTGGCGGGAAGACCGTACCGGCAACGGACGGCGTATTCCAACACCCCGTTAATCTCGGCGACAAAAACACCTGGCAATGTGCCGCCTGCCACAAAGGCGATCAGACCTTCAAGCATCCCATCAACCTGGGTGACATTTCTCAGTTTCAATGCGCTGAATGCCACAAATCCACTACCAACTTCAAAAGCTTCTAGGGCTTAGACCAAACAGAAAAAAGCCGATGATCGACAAGATCATCGGCTTAATAATAGAAGGGCGTCGTTAGCCCATTTTCTTAGCGATCCGCTGCCCCTCCGCCAAAATAAAATCTCAGCGAGGTGTAAGGCATATGTGCCCGGTAGTTCTGATTGGTCGGGTACGTCGCGTTAGCGGGAATTACATTGGTATTGGATAGTTCGTTGTAAGGAAAATACCCAAACTGTAGCTTCTCATCATAGCGGTTGTACTGGTAACCGAGATTCCAGTCGAGGTTCCTGGTCAACTTAAAGGCTAGTCTGAATTCGGGCGTGTGAGACTTGAATGGATACGAACTAAGGAATCGCTCCATCAGTGTCGCGGCTCGGCTCCCCTGACCCTTATCGTTGTTGTAACGATAACTGGCATAGAAAGAGACCCGGTTAGTAGGCTGACCCGAAAGATCCACAAAGAAATAGTTGTCCTTCATGTAAAACTCGCTGAATCCTCGAAGGAAACCCAGGTTGCCAGTTGGATTCGGCGGTTGAGCCGCATTGAGTGACAATGGAACAACCGTATCAGTCTTGCTTGATAGGTAGCTATACGTATACCCGGTGCTGATAGTCCACCGCGGATCAGGAACATAATCGACGTACGTCGACAAAAGCCTGCTTTTGACGTCCGCAATTATGTCGAAAGCTGGAAGCGTAATCGCCCCGGATGAGTTTGTGTAATTGGCGGTGCGCGACGGATTCTCATTGTTTCTGATACTGCCCGACATGTGAAAAGTGAATTTTCCGTAGTTCAGGTTGCTTTTGACGTTGACATTCGTATAGTCGTGATTTGCGAGCCGTACAAAGGCGTTATCTGCCGAACCAGTTTCGGCTTTCGCATAGATCGTCCAGTTGGAGGTCGGCTTGATCTTCGCTCCAAAGAGAAATATGTTTGCCGAGTTCTCTTCCTCATCAACCTCAAACGTTGGAGCTGCCACCGGCCTGTTCAGCAGGTCTTTAACCGGCTGATTTCGCAGGCCAATTACTACTGCCCGGTGGGTATACCGGTAACCAAGCGAGAAGCTAAATTGTTTGCTCACCTGAAAATCCCCTTCAACGGTATTTGTGAACCGCTTTAGGTTATGTTGACGCCAGTAGAGCGTGCGCGTATCCAAGTTAGGGGGCGGCTGAGGGAGTCCGCCCGTGTAGGGCAGGCCCGTTGACTGGACACGGGCCGTTACGCTTTCGTAATAGTTCGAATCGCCAAAACTGGTGAACTGATCAAAGGTGAAGGTGTTGGAGAACCGGATCTTTTCGGTCGCCGCATACGTCAAACCTAGGTCGCCACGCGACTGCGGTCGTTTTGATCTCCCCGATATGTCAAAGAAGTTGTTGTCAACAAAAAGGGCCGGAGAGGTGACACCTGACGGAAGGCGGATCTGTCCGTCATAATTCAGGTTCTCTAAGATGCTAAATTTGTTATTCGTCTGAGAATAAATAAACCTGCCGGTTAAGTCGAGTCTCTCGGCAAACGTGCGGTTCATTGTGAAGATGCCATATTCGGTGTCGCCGCTACTTGGGTTTCGCCTTTCAAGCCGATTGATGAAGTTGATATCGGTGGGGGAAATGCATATCCCGAAAAAACAGCTTCCGGCAACACCGACTTGTCGAGAATTGATAACGAACTTTCCAAAGTCATCGAAACGACGGAGACCGCCCGTGAAGGTCAGTTTGAAGCCTGCGAGTTTAGTATCAAATCCGGCTCGGAGATCGCCGGCGTCCGACTTAAGGCTTTCCACCATCGGAAAAACATCGCGGGTTCGCGTTGAGGAACCGCGGTCTCCGTTCGTTTTGTTGAAAGACATGCCGAAACGAAGGCGAAACTCTTCTCTTTCTGGAAATAGGGTCACATCGAAATCGCCCAATGTGCGGTCTGTGTCGGACGGATGATATCCGAGAGCTAAATTGCTAACTCGGTTGATCAGCTTGATCTGGCGAACGGTAGCGTCAAACCTATACGCTCCCGTCTTGTCCATCCCTACGCGGATAAAGCCTGAGGGGTCAGCACCCCACCCCGAAGTCTTGATCTGAAGGGTATCAAACAATTTACCCTTCCCATCCACAGGACTGATCGTAAAGCTGGAGTCCCAGATCCGAAACCCGGGGCGATAATTTAGATCGCTCCTGAATTTTTCGTCGCTGCCATCAAAAGCTAATCCGCGAACACCGAACTCGATCGAAGACGCCACGGTGTATCCGCCAAAGTTGCCAGCCTGATCTGCAGGTGTCGGAGTTGCAGTCTGAGCACGAAGATCGGTAGTGATCAATGTCAGTCCGATAACCACAAACGTGATAAACAAGATATTCTTTCTCATGACAACCCTTTTTGTTTTCCTAGTAATTTCGTTAGTCATAGATCCTCCTTATTCATCACCTAAAGAACACACTGCTGGAATTTGAGCCGTGGATCATTGAATGACACGCGGTGCAGTTTCTTTGCAATAGCGTTTTCTGATCGTGTGGACCGCCGGTCGGGCCGTCGGAGAGTTGTTCGGTTATACCAGTGTGGCATTCGATGCAAAGCTGGCGAACCTGCGGGCGTTTAAGCAGCCGGGGATTTGCGGAGCCGTGCGGTGTATGACATGCAGAGCATCCTTCGACCTTCATCGGAGCATGTTCAAAAACGAAGGGCCCTTGTTTATCTGCGTGGCATTTGACGCACGAGGCATCAGCCCCGATGCCGAGCTTTGCCTGCTTGGATTCAAATCCACCGTGAGCATTATGGCAGTCGCTACATTTCATAGCACCTTCCATGACCTTGTGTTTGAACGGCTTATTGAAATGTGACTTTACTTCGGTGTGGCACGCAATACAGAGCTGTTGTTCATTTGACTTGAGCATTGCAGGAGGAGGGTCGCCCTTGAACGACTTGCCAAAAAGCGTCGCGGAACCTACAGCTGAGGTTTCCGGGGGCATTCCGTGGGCTGAATGGCAATCAGTACAACCAACATTATTTCGCCAGTGTTCACCGCGACGGAAATTGTTGTGTCCTTCATTGCCTGAGTGGCAGGCAAGACAGGTGTCCGAGATCTGCTTCGAGCTCTTATTCTTGAACGAAATGATCTTGGTTAGATCCGTTGCGTCTTCGATGTGAGCCTTGCCCGGGCCATGGCAGGATTCGCAGCCCTGTTTTTTATCTTTCCAACTGGCGACATCCTTTAGCTTTGCGTGTTTAGTGCTCTTGAATTTTTTGAATTGATCTTCGTGACACGCGGCACACGTGTCGCTGCCGACGTAGTCATCGGCGCTGGCTTTTGCGATCAACTCGGGCACGGGGGCCGGATCATCCTCCACCGGGTCGCCCAATGCAGTAGAAAATGTAGACGACATAACCCACGCAAAGGCCAATAGGCTGAACGCGGTGAGCATCGCCACCTTAACAAATTTATTTGAAGCCATGATAAACGCCTCCGTATTTCTCGGATGATTTTGGTATTGCGCCTTGAGGTTATCCGAACACCAATTTTCGTAATGTGAGCATTGTCACAAATCGAAGAAAAAGAAGAATTTGATGAGAAGGAACCAACTAATCGCCACCTATGGCAGCCTTTAACCTTTGCCGGTCATGAATGACCAGATCAGACCCCTTTAGTGTGACAAGGTTTGATTCGCGGAATTGTTTTAAGGCTCGCGTGACGGTCTCTCGTGAGGCTCCGATCATCTCCGCGATCTCTTCGTGGGTGAAATGATTTTTGATCCTGATCCTGCCACTGGCGCCATTACCGTTACCAGTCCAGGCGAGAAACAGTTTCCCAAGTTTGTCTGCTGCTGTATCAGATAGGCCAAGTGAACATATTTGACGAAATGCCTTCTGATAGCTGCGCCCGAGTTGCCTGGCGGCGTTCAGGCAGGCTTCCGGGTTTGTTTTTAGGAAGTGGAGTAACTCTGACGTCTCGATGTAATTGACCTGACATGCCTCAAGCACCTCGGCCGTCGCCTCATATTCTGTGGAACTCAGTGCAGAACTCAACCCCAAAATGTCGCCGGGCTCAGCTATGCCGAGGATCATCACACGGCCGGACTGAGAACAGGTCGACAGTTTTACGCGGCCTTTACACAGCATGAAAACGCCTTTCGTCGGCTGGCCCTCGATAAAGAGTTTGGATCCCTTCGGACACGCTTTAGTGACCTTGATCCGTTCGAGACGCTGCAACTCCGCCTCAGGCAGTTGGCAGAACGATCTATCGTTCTGCAGATCGCAGGTATGGCATTTGTGCTGAATATCTTGAACGTTCTTCATAGTAGTATTAGGGACAGTGCTGACATCAGGAAGCCCGATAATCGTCGTTGTGGACTCTTCATTCATTGCGTCGCCGCTAACTCAAAGCGAAGGATCGTCGTGCTGCCGTTCGCTTCGGTAATGTCGAGGCCATCTTCTTCGCCAGAACGGCTTAGAATTATCCTCAGTTGTTGAGGCTCGATTACCATGTGTTCCATCTCGCCGACGATGATCTGAATAGAAAAACGCTCTTTCGATGTGTCAAGATCGACACCCAGAAGGGCCCCGCCGTTTTGGAGCCAGTAATCGGCAACGTTGTCTCCATTTCGCTCGAACACTCCGAGCCGTGTCGGTCTGCCGACATTTTGTTCAGTGAAGAACTTTAAGAACTTTGACCATTCGGTTTTAGCTTCTGGAGCATTCATATTCATTGCCTCCTGACTTGTTTGCGATAACGCTGGATAGTTTCTCCTCGAACAACTTCGCCGAAACCGTTAAAAAATCGTAGGCCGTGACCAGCCCGACCAAGCGTGCATCCTTTACCACGGGAAGGCATCCGATATTTCGCTCGCGCATAAGATCGAGAGCTTCAAGGGTCGGTGTGTCTGGTGCGATCGTGACAAGATCGGTTTTCATGATGTCGCGTATGATTATCGGCTTGCCCGAGGCTAACTTTCCGGATGCCAGGAGCTCGATCAGATCACGGTGTGAGACGATCCCGATAAGGTGTCCGCCGTCATCTTCGACGGGCACATGACGAACGTGTCGCCAGTGCATGAGGCTTGCCGCCAGATCCAAAATATCCTCGGGGCGAACGGTGAAGAGATCTATCGCCATGAACTGCTCAACGGTCTTGTAATTATCGATCCAGTCCGACTGTGCAGGTATTTCCGCAAGGGGCCACTCATGCATCGGCTCTCCACTCTCCTGATGTTTCTTCATTGCAGCGGTCAGGGACCGCATTCGTACATTGGGCTTTGCCCTCTTGTCCATCGCTGACAGCGAATCGATCATCCATCGGGAACCAGTCTTTTCCTGGCTAACCCGGGTGCGGATGATCTCAAGCAGCCGTTCCGTGTCGCTTTCGTCGATCCCCGCTTTGCGAAGTCCTTCATGCGCCCGAGGCAGGAACTCATCGACGATCAGCGTGCCTATCCTACGACTCTTGCCATCGAGCCCGCGGATCTGTCCGCCGAGACCATATCGTGCAGCGTTAAAGAAGTTATTTTTGGCATCATCGAACGAGATCAGTTTTGAAACATCGCCAAATTCATAGGGAAGGGAATTCATTAGTCCGAGGAAAAATGCCGCGTTCGCCATCTCGTCGGCGACGGACGGCCCCGCAGGCAGATATCTTGCTTCGATCCGAATGCCCGGCTTACCATTGACGATCCCGTAGCACGGACGGTTCCAACGCCATATCGTGCCGTTGTGCAGACGCCAGGCCGATAATTTTGGAACGCCGCCTGCAGCGAGAACGTCGAGCGAGTTTTCCTCGACTGCCTGCGTCAAAAGGATGCGGAACCGAACTGCGTCTTCGCGAAGCACCTCAATGATCGAGTCATCAACCCATCGATCACCAAAATTGACTCTTGGTGTCTGGTTCCGCTCTTTGTGAACAGTCGATCTCGTATCAGTCGCATGCTGAAACAAGGCCAGCCGCGTTTCGCACCAAAGCCTGTGATTAAGTAGAAGGGGTGAGTTGACCGCTGATGCCAAGACAGGTGCCGCGATCGCCTGTGCCCAGTTGTAGTGCTGGACAAAATCGCGTGCCCCGGTCTGCAAATGTATTTGAAAACTGGTATTACAGAATTCGATGAATGTATCCTGCAGCGTCAAATGCAGTTCATCGAGGCCCTTTATCTGAATTACACGGTTTTCGCCATGGAGCTTCGTTACAACCCGATCGATCTCGTGATATCGCGGATTCGGTGTCAGGTTGTCGTGGGTCAGGTCTGACGGCTGAATGGTTGGAAGAATCCCGGCAAGAACGACACCAGAATTGAATTTCGAAGCGGCTTTTCGCACGATGTCGATGACTTCGTTGAGTTCCTGCTCCATTAAGGAAAGACAATTTCCTGAGAACTCACGCGGGGTGAGGTTTGCTTCGAGATTAAATTTCCCGATCTCGGTGGTCAGACGCCCGTCGCGAGCTTCTTCCATCAGCTCCGTTACAATTGGCGAAGGACGCATCGCCGAGTCAACCAGGAACATTTCCTGCTCTGCCCCTATCCGATGCACGTCTTCTTCAAACATCCCAGAACTGAGCATGTTTTCGAGTGCGTGAAGGTCATTCAGTACGCCGAGCGTAAAGAGGCGCATCTGCGTGTCATCGTATTCACTTGTGACCTTTTTATCGCCCATTCGGTTCTCCTTTCCATTTGAATGGGCCGCTCGTATCGTGTTTTCTGCGACCGACGGTCAGCTGGTTTCCATCCCACCTGCGGCGGCGAAATCCGAGCAGATGGAATACCTGTAGGGGGAAAAGGCGGGCAACGGCGGTGTTTACGATGAGGGTCGAGGGATCGCCCGGCACGCGACTTACGCCCGGCAGAATGTGGATCATTTTCTGAATACCGGCCCGCCGAAGCACTCCTGAGAGCCAAAGCCAGAACGGCGATATCTCACGGCCGATAAAGAATCCATCCTCGCCAAGCTTTTGATACAACGGCATGAGGATCACGCCGGATTCAATTGCCGTGACCGGCCCGGAATGGTCTTTACCGAGGACGTCACCCCGATGTATAGGGTCAAAATTGTTGAAGCCGGGATTCATTTCGAATGAATCTTCCGCTGTTATCGCGTGACGATGTCTAACCTCGAGGATCCGCGAATCATACCTGCTTGTCGCCAGTTGATCCTTTGAAAGTTGAAGCCTCGGGGCATCGTCGGCCGCCAGGATCCCAGCGTTTGTCATTGCCAACCAGGCCATCGCCTGATGATTCTCGATCGTTTTCTCGGAATAGTGCTGACCGCCCTCAAATCCGAGCGTCACGGCTCCGGCGTTATTCAGATACTCGAGCATTGTGCCTTCGAGTTGTTCCTCTATGCCGAGAAGGATCGTTACCGGAAATTTCTGAGCGAATTCGCGATTGCGAAGCGTATCCCCTACGGTCGCAAAATGCAGTCCGTCCGCGGAGGTCGAGTGAAGGTCGAGGACGAAGACTTCGTCCATAGCGGTTACCAATATTGCATCTATCTGCTCCAGCAGTTCCGCCAAGTCGAGATCTTCCGAGGCTCGGTCACGAGAAACGCCGGAAATCGCTTCTGCAGTCCACCGGCGGTTGAGGTCGGTGTCGATGAAACGGACACCTTGTGCGAGGGCCCGAGTATTTCCAGCAAGAAAATAGATGCGGCCTTTTAGCAGACTCTCAACCTCGGCGACCGCCGGGGCGAGACGCTCAAGCGCGGCCACGCCAGCGGCTTCATTCCCGTGAAGTCCGCCAACGACTATCAAGGTCGGCCCGGCCGTATTACCGGCGAATGCTGCGATCAAATGGTCGCCGTCACAGCGAACCTCGCGGTCATGTAAAGTTGCTCTGCTTTTCGCGGCTATCATCACCCTCAAATAGGCAATCGCCGTTCCGCAGGAATTGTAGAGAAATAAAGGACTTAGGGGCCGTAGAGCGTAGAATGGATGTCGAAATTCTTTGGGCACCGCGGAAAAATCCGCGCCGCTTAAAAAGGTTCTGACACTTGAGTTGAACTACTAAGCGAGTTCCGTGCACTCAGTTCTTTAGCCGACGGTTTATTCGTCGGTTGAATCTACTGCGACAGCACTTTCCTCAGGGGTTGTGGGATACATCCTTTCGCACATTCGAACTACAAAGAACTGGTCAAAGAAAACGATCGCCGCGATCACCACGATCATTATCACCGCGAAGAAGGGGCCGAAGGATATGCCGCCCGCGGTCAGGCCGTGGGTCGTTTGAAACGACGCAAAACTTCGATCGAGCCAGAAGAATTTCGCCGCGATGAAGAAGCCAATGTAGACAAAAGTTACCCACATGGCCCACGACCGGCGGGTCGTCCAAAGAACAGCGTTGCCGATCAACAAAAGAGCGATCGAGCTGATCCAGAGAAAGGGCCACGAGACTGTGGAATGATATTCAAAACCGGCCGCTGCGGCTCGCGGATCGCCGATGCTTTGCAACCAGCTGAGCGAGTAGATCGTGAAAAAAGCCATTACGGCGAGCGATAAGGCTAGAGCGGCGAGATATATCTTGTTCCACATAACGCCAATTTGTAGCACGCCCCCATTCTGTATTCAAGCTTAAGGTCTCGAAAAGCGCGTCGCTATTCCGGTCGAACCGTCACGTAACTCGTCTGTCCGCGTCGGTTTACAAGCAGCAAGATGGGCCGGTCGCTGGTACCTTCGAGTGCGGCGCGGACATCGGCGATAGCATTCACTGGCTTTCGGTTGATCTCAATGATCACGTCGCCGCGGGCGATGCCGGCTTCAGCCGCAGGTCCGCCTTCATCGACTTCTGTCACGACCATGCCCTCCGCGTCCGAGCCCAGCCCGAGCTGACGAGCACTTTGAGGTGTTACAGGTTCAAGGCCGAGCCCCAGTTTGCCTGATTCTTTTTGCGGCCCGGGAGCGTTCTCATTTCCAGGTTCAGTTCCGGGCGCGTCGGAGTCTAGTTTGAATTCATCGAGCGTCGCAGTCAGATCGACCTGCTTTCCTTCTCGCATTACCGAGATCTTAATTTCAGTTCCCGGAGTCGAACTTGCAACTTTATTTCGCAGGACATTGCTGTCGTCGATCTTTTCGCCGTTGATGGCGACGATCAGGTCGTTGCGTTTCAAGCCTGCTTTTTCGGCTGCGCTTCCGGCCCGAACGTTGCTGACGATAACGCCGCTCCGCTGTTCCATGTCGAGCGATTTGGCGAGCTCGTCGGTGACATTCTGGATATTGATGCCCAGCATTCCGCGTCGGACCTTTCCGTCTTTGATCAGCTGCTCCATCACGGATTTGGCCATGTTCGACGGTATCGAGAATGCGATGCCGATATTGCCGCCTCCGCCGCCGCCCGAAAGTATCTGCGAGTTGACGCCGATCAATTCGCCCGCGAGGTTTACCAGAGCACCGCCCGAGTTTCCCCTATTGATAGGCGCGTCGGTCTGGAGAAAGTCTTCGAAACTGCCGTCACTCAACCCGGTCCTACGACCCTTGGCTGAAATTATGCCGGCGGTGACCGTCTGTCCGATCCCAAGCGGATTTCCTATGGCCAGAACTATATCTCCGACGCGCACCGCGTCGGAGTTGCCGAGGGTCAGGAAAGGAAGGTTAGTTGCTTCGATCTTCAGAACGGCCAGATCGCTTGGCTGATCGGTGCCGACGATCTTTGCGTCGTAGGACTTGTTGTCGCTCATTAGCACCTTAATTTTTTCAGCCCCGTCGACGACATGGTGATTGGTGAGGATCGAACCGTCAGCCGAAACAATTACACCCGACCCGACACCTCGTTCGATCTGTGGACGTCGTTCCTGTTGCGGCATCTGAAACTGGCGGAAAAAGTCATCAGCAGGGCCCTGCGAAGTTGCACGCGACCGCTGCTTTTGTTCGGCTTCGATCCGAACAACAGCGGGCGAGGTGCGTTCGACAACATCGGCATACGAGGTTCGAACACCATCTACGACGAGCGGGGCTGAAGGAGCCTGCGGTTGATTGGTCGCGGGCGTCTCGGTCCCGTTGAGAAGACCCGTATTGCATCCGGCCGTGAGGGTCGAAATGCCGAGAGCGAATATGATGACAATTTTTTTAATACCCATGAAACTAATGACTCCAGACTATCCTTCAATTTTACGGTTTTTGACCAGGAATTGTCAGCCGTAAATATAGAGTCTTCTACGATGGAACGGTAACCAATGTTCAAGTAATACTAAATTTCCCCTTGCGGCCGAATCCGATAGCTGCGTCCCAAAGTCAGAACCGCCTGCGTAAGCGGGCGGCATGAATGCTCGAATCGAAAGCGCGTCCGAAAATTTAGGTGCGTCCCAAAAGGCAGAACCGCCTGCGTCAGCGGGCCGCAAAAGTGCGCGGATCGAAAGCGCGTCCCAAAATTTAGGTGCGTCCCAAAAGGCAGAACCGCCTGCGTAAGCGGGCGGCAAAAGTGCGCGGATCGAACTGCGTCCGGAATATGATCCCCGCCAGGGAGGGCCGCGCGAGAAGTTCGGAATAGAATGCGTCCCAAGACTGTTGCGACCGCCCTCACCTGAAATTGAGGGGCCGAGCCTGATCGTAGCGTCCAAAGATCGCTTTGGGGATTCTCAAAGACAGACGAAAGAAGTTCAAAATGAGATTCCCCGACCCGACGCAACCGGCTCGACATCCGAACCTCATTCCGCTCTATCGCGGCACCGCATCGAGCACGCAACCGAACAGCCGACTGAAAAAACACATCAAATGCTGCTGCGAGTCCCCTCAATATTGTCGACACGAATCCCATATCTAGAAAAGTGTCTCATAAAAGAAACAAAAAGTCAAGCGCAAAATGTCGAATTTTCATTTTTCTAAGAAAAAACCGCCGAAAGTCGATCTTCCGGCGGTTATGTCTTATACGGTTTGCTGAGCCCTAAGGAACATCAACGTTCATCTCTCTGCCTGAAAAGCTGAATGTCGGGCGTTTGCGGCCTTTCATAAACTTTGCGGCGGTCTGCGAGAGGGCGGTGATGATCATCGGAAGAGCGATCGATGGGTCGCATGGAACATAAGCCGTCGTAGCTCCTTTCGCAAGCTTGCCAAAAACCGAAGTGTGGCTACCGCCGTAGGATGGCGTTCTTATATCGAGCGGACAACTGTCAGTTGCGATCGAGATCGCGTACTTGTGTCCACGCGGCGTCGTTCGGGTGATGTATGACGAAAGCTCGGTCATGTTGACGACCGCCTGACTGTCCATATTGCCGAGGCTGATAACGCCCGAGTGGCGTGTGCGCTGGGCGATGGTGTTCAGTTCCATCGTATCCTGCGTCGTATCGAACATGATCTGTATCTTCTTCTCGAATTTTGCACGGGCGATGCCGACCGCAAGTTCCGAACCCGGTAGATCCGGACAAAAAACCGGGATGCGTGCCTTGAACGCCGAGGTCAAAATGCCGTCTTCGTGAGCGATCTCAGAAAGTTCGCGGCCCAGAAGATGTAAGAATTCGCGGATCGAATACGAACGAGTAAGTTCGAGCTGGTTGATCACGCTGCCGATCCACTCGTCGGCCTCCTGATACTCTTCGCGGTTAGCGATGACATCGCCGACGCGATAAATTTCGGACGATTCCAACTCCTCGTCGCTCATACTCGGGTGTGCCTGATAATGATTGCGACCGAGTATTTCGTGAATATCGTGGTAAAGAACGCTTCCGGACATCACGATAACGTCGACAAAGCGATTCTTGATAACATACGCGATCAAGCGGCGCATGCCCGAGGTAATGAGATTACCCGAACCGCACATATAGATCGTCGAGTTATCGTCGAGCATGTCGAGCCAAATGCGGTGAGCTTCGGCGAGCTGTTTTGCGCCGAAACCGGCGCCTTCCATTTTCTCAAGCAAACCGGCTACCGACCGATCTCGATCGATCGGGACCGGACGCGTCGGAACGGTCAAAAACTTCGAAGCCTTTGCTTTCTTTTGAGCAACCATAAATTCTCCATTAAAAAAAAATCTCTTTGTGAAAAAGGGCAAAAGTAAAAAAGTGAAAAGTCTACGGTTCCGAACTACTGATCGACTTCATGTGATTAGTAATCGATCCACTAAGAAATTTCGCTTTTTCACGCAGGACGTTATGTTCGCCTGTTTCCAGATATCCAACCCTATGCGCAACTACAAGTAGGCTGCGTATTTCACCTGCCGAGGCTTTCGAAACATTTAGGAAGTAAAGGTATTCTTTTCTAGAACGTCTCTCAAAACCCTCAGCAATATTTGTCGGGATCGAAACCGATGCATCTCGCATCTGATTCTTTAACCCGAAATCCGTCTTAAGTCCTTTTCTCTCAGTGATCAAATATATGTCCGCCGCAAACTCTATGCCCTTCTGCCATATGAACAGGTCTTCGAAGCATCTAACTTTTTTTCGTTCATTTGGCGGTTGATCCATATAGAACGGACTTTCCCCTTTTCCCCTTTTCAGCTTTTACCCTTTGCCACCATTAGGCGTAAGATAGGTGTAGCTTCCTACCTGATCTTCGTAAAATTCGATCACTTTGCTGCCTTCCGTGTTTGACAGCTTTCCTTCCTTGATCCGCTGCAGCACCGATTTTCTAAAGGTGTCATGCAGCTGTTCCGGGTCGAACCTCACCGAGCCGACGGCGTCGCCGAGGGTCGCTCCGTAAATAACCTTCTTAATTATGTAACCGTCTTCGCCAATAAAAACGTGCGCTTCGTGGGGCATTCCAAAAAGATTATGGTTGTTTCCCATAACTTCCTGATACGCACCGACGAGCATCATTGCCAGATAATAGGGCTCACTCTTGACGAGCTTGTGCAGTTCGAGAACGGGCTTAACATCGTGCAGGTCAACGAACTTATCCACGATTCCATCAGAATCACAGGTTATATCACAAAGCGTAGCATATTCTGTCGGCTTTTTGTTGAGTTTATGTATTGGGATGATCGGAAACAGTTGTTCGAGCGCCCAATTGTCCGGCATCGAGCGGAAAACTGAGAAATTCGTGAGGTATTTCGCGCACATCAATTGGCGCAGCTCGTCGAACTCTTCAGCAACATATTTTTTCAGCTGGGCGAATTTATCTGCCGCTTCGCAAATGTCCCAGAAAAGTACCTCGCCCTTGCCCTTCGCTTCGAGAGATATGAGCCCGAGGTTGAACATCGTGAACAGCTCATCTCGATTTTCCAGAGCGTCGTGATAATACTCCCGGTAGTTTTTTGCGTTGATGGTATCGCGAAGGTCGTGAAGTTCGTGGACGATCTGCGGATCGTTCGCGTCGAGCTTCATTTCGGCATCGTGGGGTTCAACGACAGTTTCGATCTCGTCCTGAACATTCGTGACCAGAATCGCGTGATAAGCAGACAGGTAGCGGCCCGATTCCTGGATGATCGTAGGATGCGGAACATTCTCGTCGTCACAAACCGTTTTGATCACATAAATTACGTCGTTTGCGAACTCTCGAGCGTTATAGTTTGCGGACGATTCGAACGATGTTCGCGACCCATCGTAATCGACGGCCATACCGCCGCCAACGTCAAGATACTCGATCGGGATCTTCATCTGACGGATCTTAGCGTAAGTCCTCGCCGCCTCTTTCATTGCATTCTTGATGCGTTTGATATCGGTCAGCTGCGATCCGATATGGAAATGAAGCAGCTTGAACATGTCTATCCGGCCCGCTTCCTGAAGGCGACGGATCACTTCGAGTATCTCAGTGGTAGTAAGCCCAAACTTCGCTGCTTCGCCTCCGGATTTTTCCCATTTTCCCGAGCCCTTTGAATAAAGTTTGACGCGGACACCAATTATCGGGAGATCTGCGTCGGGATTTTCGGCGTGGATCTTTTCGGCGAGGTCTAGCGTGTGATCGAGTTCACTGAGCTTTTCGATCACTATCACTACATTTTTTCCGGCAGCCGCACCGGCGAAAGCAAGTTCAATAAATTCACGGTCTTTGAAGCCATTCAGCACAAGCAGGCTATCCTTTGCCTGTTCAAGCCCGAGTGCAGCGTAAAGTTCTGCCTTCGAACCAGCTTCGAGGCCGAAATTGTAACGCGTGCCTTCGCGAAGGTATTCCTCAATGACCGCTCGGTTGGAGTTGACCTTCATCGGGAACACGCAAAGGTGCCCGCCCTCATACTCAAATTCTTTGATCGATTTACGAAACGCCGTCTGCAGCTTGCGGATCTGGCCGAAAAGCAGCTGCGGAAAGCGAAGCAGTACCGGAGTGTTGACCCCTCGTTTCCTAAGATCGTCAATGATCTCTTTAACATCAGCTGTCAGGTTCTCGTTCTCAGGAGCTTTTACAATAAGATTGCCTTTACGGTTGACACCAAAATAGTCTGCTCCCCAATTATCGATGCCGTAAGTCTCGATGCTTTGTTCAATTACGGTGCTCAAATCTCTTGTTCTCCCTATGATCTCGCTTTCGCAGAAGTTTCCTGACAAAAACGAATAGCTTATTAGAAAAACCAAAAAAAACCAACAGGCATTTTTTAAGGTGTGTTTTCACCTTAAACTTTCAAGCTTCGACGTCAACCTCGCAATGGCACGTGGCTTGCACTTTGATTTGACTCAGAGAGGCTTAAACGCCTGAAATACGGGGAAACCAATGAGAAAACAGGGTGACACGACGAGAATGCTTCGCGAGATGCCGAATCTTGTCAAAAATCGAGTGCCAAAAAATGTCACCTTTTCTCACAATTCCCAATGTAGAGAGGTGCAGACAATGAAAGGAAAAGGAGAAAGCGGCTTTTCGCTGATCGAATTGCTGCTGGTTTGCGTTGTTGTGGCGATCATTGCGACCATCGCCATCCCATATCTTCAAAAAGCAGTCCACGCAAGTGAAAATCGAAGCATGCAGGCAACCCTAAAGTCCGTCGCTTCGACCCAGCTTAGTTTTGCTACCACCAACAACCGCTACGGACGGCTCAACGAGGTAAACAACCTGATGGCCGGTGCCATCGGTACCACAGCCGGAGTTGAGGTCAACCGCGGTCAATTTACTGTCTCGATGGTGCCGCCAACACCAACGGACGGCGAACTCCGCGATGGCTACGTCATCAATGCGACCCGAACCGTTCCAGGTGAAGGGTTATATGTCTATGAACTGACCGAAACCGGCCGCGTGCGACAGGTCTTGCCTGCCTGCACGATGGACTGCGAATAGGTCTCCGATACTATCCTGCCCCGATAAGTACCCGCCATGAATGTTTTCGAAGATCTGATCGTTGAACTAAAACAGGAGAACCTTCTCGAGGATTCGGTGATCGACGACCATCTTTCGGTCCTCGATACGACCCATCTTGAGGATACGGCAGTTCCAAACGCTGCTGAAAGTATGGATTTTGAGCGGTTCGATGGCTCAGACACGACCCTTGAGATCAATACTATTGAACTCGACGGTTATGATTCCCATCTCGAAGACACCGTCGCTCCACCGCTTAAACCCTTAGAATCACAGACCCACAAAAAACCCCGCAACGGCCAGGATTTCTACCGAAAACGGGCAATGGCCGAGGTTTCGAATCTGCAGATGGTCGAGCACGTGCTTACTGGCGTTGAACGCGAGTATATGAAGGTCGTGCCGAAGATCTTCGACGATTTTGAGGCGAAAAAGGCACTAAATACTTTTCTGCAGGTTACAGAGAACGAGAATTCGAACGAACATAAAGAGGCCGAATTTCGTCTGATGACTGAAACTGAAGCCTGGTGCACGGGGCTCTCGGATCGAGACAAGGATATTTCTGTTGCGAATCTGCGGCAGTATTGCGAGAGTTCGAGACCGCCCTTATCGTCGCAGGCCCTGGTTGCCCTGGGACGATTCTATCGAAATCTGCCGTATTCGGAGTCCGTCCGTTCAAAATTTGATTTTGTTATAACCAGACTCTTCTCAAGGGCCACCGAGAACGAGCTTCGGATCGCTCTCTTCAATCGCGAAGAGATGCTGGTACATATTCATACGCTCTATCGGGACTGGTCGAGTATCGCACTTTACGGCGCCGAAGAAGACGACTCGAACATCTCGCTCGCAGCACTGAGTTTCGAAGACCTTGCGATCGAGGCAGAGAACGCCGGTGGTTTTGACGCATTGGTCGAGAAAGATTTCTTCGGGCGGGTGCGTACATTCAAGGAAAGCATCGGTGAATTGTTCTACGCGCCGAGCGTTTTGGCGGCCGCGATCGATGCCAATGTTCGGATCGGGAATGCGTATGTCAGGCTGATCGAAATGGAGCGGCGAAAGCAGGACTCAGAATCGATACACGCCAAGTACGGCGATCTGTACGATGATTCCGTTTCTGAGGGAATCGGGAGAACCCTTGAACTCGTCGATCTTCTCAGGATGCCGCTCGAGCGTTCTCAGCCGGTCGAAGAGGAAGAAACGGGCGAGCAAACTAACGGATCCGTACCTGATGCAACGGCGAAAGCCAATGCATTGGCGGCGGCGAAAGAACGCCATCCATTCGTCGAGAGGGTTCTGCAAAGCGTCTTCGGTATGAACAAGTGGCTGGTAGGGGCATCGTTGCTCCTGATCGCCGCCTCATTCGGAATATACATTTACGCGAACTACTTTGTGGTTGAAACCACCAAAAAAGACGATGTCCGACAAATGACCATCAGCGATCCGCTTTATAAGGATTTCGTCACGACCGGCCGCATTACGGATCAGACCTTCTACGGCCTTCTTATGCCGACATGGGACACGCTTCCTAAAGAGAAGAAGACCGAGATCCTGACAAAGATATATACAAGCGGAAAGGAAAATGGCTTTGTTCAGGTAAATCTCATTGGTGCAGACGGCAAACCGGCAGGTTTTGCATCTGCTAATCGCCTTGAGATCTTCCAAAAATAGAAGCCAACAACCATATTAAAGGGGCCGTCCGAACGAGAATGTCCGGACGGCCCTTTTTTATTTTGATCGACGACAGTTAGAGGTCTTCGCCGGCTGATCGCTTGCCTTTCTGCCCGCGGTGCTTGAACTTTCCTCCTTCTCCTGAAAGTTTCTCAGCCGCTTTGGCTTTTTGTTCGTCGTTCAGGATCGCGAAGATCTGCGCCTTAGCCCGCTCTTTTTCAACGATCATTTTCGCTCCGATAGTGCTCTGTTCGGCTGCGATCGCCTCTACCTGAGCCTGATCAAAGTTGCCGTCAACCCCAAGAGCCTTTAGCTTAGCCCGGTTTGAGCGGCTCTGTTCCATGAGCGGTTCGACGGTTACCTTGCTCGCGTCGAATATTTCCTTGACCTTTGTCTTTTGCTCTTCGGTCAGATCTAGACCGCGCATGAACATCCCCGCTTTACCGAAGTGTCCATGCCCAGCCCCTCCCCGGTCATGGTCTCGAGACCGCTGTGCGAAAACGAAAATCGTCCCTGTCACGAGAAGTGCCGCCGCGACGACACCAACTATTACTTTTTTCATTATGAACTCCTATGTATCAATCCGAATTAAAATCCGTACGGGTTTCCCCGCCATACAGATAAACGACGCGAAGGCCCCGCCGAATGTAGGCAAAGTGTGAGGATGTGTAAAGAATTGTAAAACGTCGCCAAAACCGAAGGACTTTAGCGTAGAATGGTCTCGGCATGGATAAGATCCTAATCATCGATGACGACGAAGAACTTTGCGAACTGGTTTCCGAATACCTGACAGTCGAAGGTTTTGAGATCGAATGCGTAAACGACGGGGCTTCGGGGCTCCAGCGTGCGTTGTCCGGTGACTATGACATGGCGATCCTCGACGTGATGCTGCCTAAGATGAATGGATTTGACGTGCTAAGAAATCTTCGCGAGCAATCGAAACTTCCCGTTATAATGCTGACCGCCCGCGGCGACGACATGGAACGCATCGTCGGCCTTGAGATCGGTGCGGATGATTATTTGCCAAAGCCGTTCAATCCGCGCGAACTCGCCGCCCGTTTGCGAGCGATCCTAAGACGCACCGTAACAGGCGATGCCGACGCGGAAGGGAATGAAAAGCTCGATGTTGACGGAATTCAGATCTCGCCGGCGTCCCGTATTGCGACGCTCGATGGGACCGAGCTGAATCTAACGTCGGTCGAGTTTGGGTTGCTGTTCGAGCTGTTGAAAGAGGCGGGAAGAATTGTTAAGAAAGAAGACCTGAGCGAAAACGTACTTGAGAGAAAACTCTCGCCCTACGATCGAAGTCTGGACATGCATATAAGCAATCTCCGGAAGAAACTTGGCGATCGAGCTGATGGTACAGAACGGATCAAGACCATACGCTCGGTCGGATACATTTATACTTTGGTATGAAGCTGTTTCTAAAGATATTTTTGTGGTTTTTGGCCGCACTCGGATTGATGGTCGGCGTGATGATGTTCGTCACGCGAACCTTTCAAACCGAGCCGATGGTGAGCCGTTTCGAGCGGAACACCCGTAATCAGCTGACCATTTATGGCGGGACCGCCACACAGATAGTAACTGCGGAAGGCGAGCCGGGACTTAGAACATTTCTTAACCGCCTAAAGAACCTTGAACCGCCTCGTCAGGTCAGCCTTGTCGCTCCGGATAATTCTGTCTGGTCGGGCGACCCTATCGATGAACAGGCCGCCGCCGACGTGATCGCGAGAACGATGGCGAGTGGGCAGGTAGAAACGGACTTTTCCAATGAAGAGCGAACTATTGGAGCTGCTCCAGTCGATTTTCCTGACGGCCGGCGTCTAGCGTTGATGTTCAAGTGGGAACGATCAGCTCCGCCAACGCTTTTCTGGGGATCGACAACGGCGTATTTTCGCCTATTGGGCGTCCTATTGACTGGAGTGGTCCTTTGCTATCTCCTTGCCCTCTACCTGACTTCGCCGATCCGTAAACTACGTGAGGCAACCAACGAACTTGCAGACGGCGATCTCCAAACTCGAGTTGATCCGGGGCTTGGGCGGCGCCGAGACGAGATAGGCGACCTGGCTCGTGATTTTGACGTGATGGCCGGACGGATCGAGGACCTCATAAGCTCGCAGCAACGGCTGAATAGTGATATTTCGCATGAGCTCCGTTCACCGCTTGCACGCATGAACGTAGCGCTCGAGATCGCAAAGAAGAAAGCTAATCCCGAAACTTTGCCGATACTTGACCGGATCGAAAACGAATCGAATCGGCTCAATGAGATGATCGGGCGGCTCCTGACGTTAGCCAGGTTGGAAAGCGGAGCTGAGGAGGTAGAACGCGTTCGTCTCGATCTCGCCGAGATCGTCAAAGATGTGGCTGCCGATGCTGATTTCGAGGCGCAGGCGAAAGGAAAGTTTGTCGAGATTTCGATCGTCGACAGCTGTCCCGTAATGGGAAGCGAACCGCTGCTGAGAAGCGCTGTCGAGAACGTGCTGCGGAACGCTGTCAAGTACACGAAAGAAAGGACCGCAGTTGATGTTTCTCTTAAACGCGAGAATGGTCACGCCATTCTGAAGATATCAGATCACGGCGGCGGTGTTCCCGAGGACGAACTGGCTAACCTTTTCCGTCCCTTTTATCGGGTCGGGGAAGCGAGAGAACGTAGGACCGGCGGCACCGGTCTCGGCCTTGCGATCGCCGAGCGTGCCGTGAAAGCTCACAAAGGAACGATCACGGCCACAAATTACAATGGCGGATTATTGATCGAGATCGGGCTGGATACGATCAAGAAAAACGAAGGTTAGGCGTTTTTTCGGGCGGCAATAAACGATCGCACCGCAAGTATCACAAATATCAGGCAGATAGCCGACATGGCGATCTGCGACAAAACGGCCGGCGACATCGTCAGATTACCAAGGTTTGGCAAAAGCCTCCCGAGTGGCGCGATAAAGCCAAGCAAGGCCACCAAAACGGCCACGTGCATCAGGTGCTTGCGAAGCTTCTCGCTGGCCTTTGCGACGAATCCAAGAGCTTCAAGAACGGTCCCAAAGAACAGTGGTATCAACGCTGTAACACTCGCGGTGTTATTCATGAGCCCGTAGGCGTAACCCCCAAGCCCGATAAGCGACAACAATATCCCACAAACAATAGCAGTATTTGGCATAAATTTATTTTCGCATTTCCTCGATCATGTCGGCAATCGTCTGCTTGAGATGGGCCGTTACGCGTTCATAGGCCACATCATTTGACGCCGCTTCAAGAGACGTATTCGCCCCTGCTGGAGCAATCTCGAGAAACTCCCTGGCGTAAATTGGTTTGCCGAATGCTATTTTTACCTTAGCCGGCCTGATCCGCCACGAGTTTCGCGGCCAAACCTTATATAAACCATCAATGGCTACAGGGATGATCGGCATATCCAACTCGGTCGCGAGGATCGCGGCTCCCTTCTTGAAGCCGTGGAGTTCGCCGTCAAACGCTCGTTCGCCCTCCGGATAGATATTAAGCACACGGCCGTTCTTCAATCCGATCGCTCCGGCTTTCATCGCCCGCATCAGCTCCGTGTCCGGATTGACCGGAACGACGTTCATCATTTTTGCGATATTCCGCATCAGCGAGCTTTCGAAGAATTCGCTTGCCCCGACGTGGAATATATTCTTGAAAAGCCGGTAAGGGTAGTTCGAACAGATCACGAATGGGTCAAGGAAACTCTGGTGATTCGGGCAGATCAGGAATGGCTTTGCGATACTTCCGTCCTCGGCTAAATTAAGCTGAGGCTTAAGGTTGTCGACACCCCGAACCTCAAGCTGCATGAAAACGCGGCAAAACAAGTTAAAGAGCTTGTAGACGAGGAATGCGAACGCGGAGAATATCGGTCGCCGCTTGAGGACTGCACGAACCTCAGGAAAATCGTCGTCGGCTGAGCGGACGATCTCCCCCCAGTTTAGATCGAGAGAGGCTGCACTAGCGTCTTCGCCCGCGTTCTTCTTGATAAGGTCTATGATATTGCCGACGGTTAGTGCCTGAGCGGCTTCTTCGCCATCAAACTCGGTCGAAAAGGCCTGTTCGAGAGCCGCGAAAGCCTCGGCTCGGGCGAGACTATCGAGCCCAAGATCGATCTCGAGATTCATGTTCGGATGCACGACCTCGACGTCTTTCGAGTTCGCCCGAATGGCATCTGCTACGGCACGGCCGATATTCGACTCGACCAAGAGCTGCTCTTCGGCCGAAAAGTTCCAAGCCTTTATCTCTTTTGCTTCGGTTGCGATCACGCCGCTCTCGACCTCTTTCTTGAGTTGAAAGCGCTTGATCTTATTCGTCGCGGTGCGGGGAAGCGGCTCAACGCGGATGATGTAGTCGCGAACGCGCTGGTATTCAGGAAGTTCACGCCCTATGCTGTCGAGGTTGTGCCGAATGGCTTCTTTTGAGTTTGCGATGCCGTTGGCCTTGAGATACGCAAAATCCGGGACGACAACGGCGGCGAGCTTTTCTGCACCGGCTCTCGCCTCCGATTCATCGGCCAGGCCGATGACCGCCATTTCTTCGACCATCGGCGATTTAAGATAATGGACCTCGAGGTCTTCAGGGTGCACATTCTTGCCTGATGGCAGGACGATGATATCTTTGCCTCGACCGACAATGTATAAAAAACCGTCCTTGTCGATCTTTCCGAGATCTCCCGAGCGAAACCAGCCGTCTTCAGTGAATGCCTCAGCCGTCGCCGTCGGATTTTGATAATAACCGTTGAAGACCATCGTCCCGCGGATCAAGACCTCGCCAACGCCTTCCTTGTCTGGATTATCGATCTTTATCTCGGCACCCTTCATGGGTTTACCCACTGAACCGACCCGGTTATCGTCCTCAGGAGTTGCGGTCGCCGCCCCGCTTGTTTCGGTCAGACCGTAACCCTGAATGATCGTAAAGCCAAGCCGATGAAAATCCTCGGCCACCGCTTCGTCAAATCTCGATCCGGCCGAGATCGCGATGCGCAGGTTTCCTCCAAATGATTCGTGTACCTGGCCAAACATTTTTGGGCCGAGATTGATCTTGAAAGTGTCACGAAGCAGTCCGTTCGTCGCGAGCATCGTACGAAACAGCCTCTGAACAGGCTTTGGCTTTGCCTCCACCGCGTCAAAGATCTTCTTGTGAAATATGTACCAAAGCCGTGGAACCGTTGTGAGGATCGTCGGCTTGAACTTTTTCATCGACTCGCTGAGTTCCGCAGGTGTCAGCTCCTTCAGGTATCCGACCTGCGGCCCGAAGGTAGTCGCAACCCAAAGGTTTACGATCTGAAGATAAGCATGGAAGAGCGGCAGAAGGCTGAGGATGCGTTCTTTGTCGGTCAGTTTAAGAACGTCGTTTACACCTGCGAGTTCGCCGACGATGTTGCCGTGCGTTAGCGGTACTCCCTTAGGTTTTCCGGTGGTTCCGCTCGTGTAGATCAACAGGGCAGTGTCGTCACCCGCGGCTTTAGGTATCTCGTTCGCAAAACTCTCGGGGAATTCGGTCGCTGACCATTCTTCGAATTTCTTGAAGCCGTTTGACGAGTTTTCGAGATTCCATACGACCGCGGGAATATGACGTCCCAGCTTTTCCTCGATCTGCGAGAATTTCTGGGTTTGATCGGGCGAAAGGAAGGCGATCTTGGCCTCGGAGTTTTCGAGGAAATTCGTAATGGTCTCGATCTCTCCATGCGGGTCCATGGGTACGCAGACGGCTCCGTGATAAAGAGTCCCGAGATAAGCGATCGCCCAGGACGGGTGATTTTCACCGATCAAGGCTACACGATCACCAAAGCCGACATTCTCCTGCCCAAGCCGGTAGGCGATCGATCGAACCCTCTGCAGCATATCGGCAAAGGTGTAAACCTCGTCGTCGTTGCCAACGACCCTCATCGCAACCTTATCCGGCCGCTGGCCGAAGGAGTCGATCAGCATTTTGAGAAATGACTGTGACATAGAATTTTGCCCGTGCACCGTAATACTAATTCTCAAACGGCCATTCGCGCAAGACCCCTGTACTTTTCCATCAGTGGCTTAAAGAGCTCACCCGTGCTTGGCGGCGTGTATGAGACAGCATTCGCGCCTGCATCGATTATTTCTCTAATTGTCTCATCTTTTCGTCCGCCTGTGGCGATGATGGGGAAGTTTGGAGCGATGCTTCGTATATTTCTGACGATATCCGGCGTTTCCAGTCCGCCGGAAACATTGAAAATGTCAACGCCCGCATCGATTCGTGACCCAAAATCTTCAGTAGGAGAAACGACCGTTACGATCACAGGTATCTCAACCACCTTTTTTATAGCGGTGACTAGATCATTTTTAGTGGGTTGGTTAAGAACGACACCCAGGCCGCCTTGGAATTCAGCGTCGATAGCGATCTCGACACATCGCTGGCCAGCGGTCGTTCCACCACCGACTCCGCAGAAAACGGGTTTGTCTGCGGCGAGTATTAGGGCGTGGCTGATGATGGGCTGTGGTGTGAAGGGGTAAACTGCCATGACCGCGTCGGCATTGCAGTTGCGAATTATCGCGACATCTGTCGAGAAGATAAATGATTTAAGGGTCCGGCCTAAGATCCTTATTCCGGAACATTCGTCGATCACTTCCGGAACCCGGACAATGTGCTCGCGTAAATTTCCATCGAATATCGGAGTCAGTGTTTCCTTAGTCATTTAGTAACCCCCTTGCTAAATTCTGGGCTTGAACGCGGATCTCAGGTATGGCTGTGGACTCCCATAGAATTCCTTTTAGTGCCGTTCCCAAGGTAAAAACGATACTTGAGGGCGTTCCGCTCCCATTTATCACTCTCCCATCTGGCGTCGCATTGATGCCGAGAGAAAGCTCATCGCACCTTATAACATCGCGAGCGATCAGATTCTTAACAAAGAGCGAATCGATCTTTGAGAAATCTGACTCTGAACCGATGCAATTGACGAGGACATTTGCCGTCGCACTATTCGTCGAACCATTAGATCGAAAGCCGATCACGAACTCGCCGCCGTCGTTAAGTTCGATCGTTTTCAGACGGCCCTTAAGGATGTCAAGAGTTCCGGCGGACTGCATTTCCTTAAGGATTTCCGCTGCTTCGGGTGGCATGCGGTGCCGTGCCACATTCCAGTAGCGGCTGAGATGCTGCTTAAAATATCTTTTTTCGGGGATGGGCAGGTCACGCCATATATCCTGCGTTACAGGCCGAAGGCTGTCGATCACGGCTCGCCAATTGGAGCCGGTCGAATCGGCAAGTTTCATGTGCTTACGGACGACCTTCAAAACATCCGTTATTCGATCTAAACCATTAAGCTCTGTAGCAAAAGGTGGATAGGAGTAGCCGAGCTTGTGAACTGCGGGAAGCAATCCGCGTGTGGATATGGCAGAGATCTTGCCCCGATGGCCCCGTCGATGAAGATGGAGAGCAACGTCCACCATCGACAGTCCCGTTCCAACTATGAAAATAGGATCATCCGGCTGAATGGTTTCGTATAGCTGCGAGCTCCACGGATCCTGAAAGTACCTCTCAGACGATGTGAACGCTAAGTCACGGACACTAGGGTGCGGCGGCTTGTGATTGCCCAACGCCAGCACCACCGCGTGCGACGGAAGTACCTCGCCCGAGCGAAGCATGACTTCAGCAGAATCATCATTTACGGAAAGATCAATGGCTTCGTCATCGACGAGATTCACGCGCAGATTCGGCTTTGAGATGCCGGTCGCCTCTGAGAGAAGCTCTCGCAAATACTCGCCGTACCTGACCCTTGGTACAAAGTCATGGTCGCCGTATGGATAGCCCTTTGCGATCAGCCACTCGTGAAAATGCGCGGGCTTTTCGGGAAACGCTCCCATCCGGCCGGCCGGGACATTAAGGAGGTGCGAGTCGATGGTCGTGCCGAACGCGACGCCGCGACCGATCCTCGACCGGTTCTCGACCAGATTGATCTCGATCTCTTTCTCCAATGCGTTGGCTGCCAGATTAACTGCGAGCAGTGTTCCGCTTGCTCCGCCACCGATTATTGTGATTCTTTTCATATTTCTGTTCGTCTGTTTAAAGCGATCGGTCGTTTAAAGCATGTGTTGTTTTTAAAGCAAGTAGCTGTTTAAAGCGTTTACTTGTTTAAAGCGTTTAAAGCGCACGCTAGTTTCGCCTTGCTTTGGTTGTTTAAAGCATTTGCTTTACAACGTTTAAATACAAAAAGAGGTTGCGAAGCACACTTCACAACCTCTGCGATATACGTGTCCCTCTCCTTCAATGCCTACGAGGTTAGCTGCCGGGCTTGAAGTGAAGAAGTCTTCATCTGAAATTCAGATTCGCCCCGATCCGTCAGAAAACTGACGGAAGTTTGGTTCCCCCGTGTCCCCATATTTGTGGTGACTTCGGCAAGTTAATTTTGATTATATTACCGAAAATGTAACGAGAAGGGCAAGAAAAATCTTTTGGGGCTCAAAGCCTGATCCGCCAGTGCGTGCCGATCACGTGGATAAGTGACGTTGTCGAATTGCGATCATCTTGACGCAGGTAATAAAGGTCGAGTGAGAGGTTGTCTGAGATAACCTTGTTTATCCCGAAGCTTAAGCGGTTTCGAGAAAGCCGGCCTGCTGCGGAGTCGTAAAAAGGGTCTTCGGTTACGTAGACCTTAGCTCCTTTTATCCAGCGTTCGGGGAGTTCCTTGTCTATGGTGATCGATGGGCGGTAGCGCCACGATCTTGAGGTTTGTCGTATTCGATATTCGAAAAGGCTGCGGTGCGATAGGCCCACTTTCTGAACAGGTAATTTGAACGTCGCTCCGATAGAGATCCGGTTTTCTCGCGCGAATCCACCAGCAGTGTTTCGCGCACGAATAAACTGATATGTTGGGCTGATCGTGATGCGGCTATGCGGCTTCAGTGCCAGGCCGATGCCAGCGCGGCCCTCATTCAGGCGCGTCACGTTTTTACCGAAGCGAAAAGTGAAAGGTATGACGACATCGACTTTTTTATTGATGGCCCGAGAGATAGATATATCGTGCCAGGATTGGACGTCCGTCTCGTCGGAAGGCGATGGTGTCGGCGACTGAGCCGCCACGGCAATGCAACCCGGAACAATGATCAGTAAAAGTAAAAGTCGGAGCATCGCTATGTTACATCAGTGTAACGAAAATGTTACAGGCTTGCACCATGTAAGTGCCATTTTCCACTAAGAACGTGGAGCACGGATACGAATGGCGTTTTGTACGATCTCGAATTTTGCCGGAAGCCGCCCCGGAAGTTCGCCGTCGGTCTCTAGAAGGATCTCATCGTTCGGTGACGCGGCTTTGACCTCGATCGTGCGTATACTTTTGCTTTGAACTTCGCTGAGTCCGAGGTGTGTTCCACGGTATAAAGAAAGAGAATTGAGCAGTATCTTGGCAGTCGTCATGTCGCCGACGTTTACTAGGTCGAGAAAGCCGTCGTTGATCTTTGCGTCCGGTGCTATCATCATCCCACCGCCGAAGTAGCGGGAATTCGCGACGCACAGGCAGATCGTTTGGAGGGTTTTTTCCGGTCCGCCATCAATGCTCACACGTACCGTTACTGGGTCAATATCGATGACCTCCTGTAAAGCGGAAAAAGCAAAATTCGCCTTTCCTCGCACGCCCTCGAGCGGCAGCCAATCGAACAATTTTGCGGCTTTAACACGCTTTATTACAGAGGCCGCAAGGCCGACAGACGAGATGTTCAAGAAAAATCGGCTCGCTGTTTCGCCGTCGTGACCCAAAAATGTTACTTTACCCGCGTCAATCGTTTCCGTCCTTCCGTCGCGTAGAGCGATGGCGGCTTCGCGAATTGAAAGCGGTAATCCGAGAGCACGGCGAAAATCGCCTCCGGTGCCCGATGGCACGATCCCGAGTTCGACGTCTACACCGGAGCGGATTATCCCGTTTGCGACCTCGTTGATCGTACCGTCACCGCCGCAAGCGATGATAAAACTGCGACCGGCACGGGCCGCCCTTTCCGCTAGCATCATCCCATCGCCCTGCGATTTGGTGAACGCGGCGGAGAACGGCCCAAAGTGCGAACGCAGTTCGCTCGCCGTTCGCGACCATTTTTCACGCGTCGAACCGGAAGCCGATCTCGGATTTACGATGACCAGCGGCAGTTTGGTGTCTGATCTTGTGTTATCTATTGGCAAACCTCGAACACTAGATTACAAGCGGAGGGGAAATTTGTCTTGTTAGGGAACTCCTTGATGTAAAGATGTGAACCACACTCGCGAAAGAGGGCAAAATTCGCAGGGTGCGAATTTCGCCCTAAAGTGTTGCGACGGATACACATCAATGAGAATGAGAATGCTTCGGAGCTGCGTAGGCGAACGAGTTATTAAGCAAAATACTCGATGGCAAACGCTTGCTCAGCGGAACCTGTTTAGGGGCGACCGCCATGAAGGCTTCGATGTCGGCTATGGTGCGGGGAAGTTTGCCGCTCATCCATTCGACACCGGTTTCGGTGACGAGCATATCGTCCTCGATGCGGACGCCGATGTTCTTGTATTTTTCGAACGCCGGACGAATCTTTTCTTTGAACGCACGGTTTTCAGGCGTATCGGGCAGATTGTCGAGTGCATCTTCGCGGATGTAGATGCCCGGTTCGTTGGTATAGATCATTCCGGGCTTGAGTGGTGTCTGGTAATTACCTACATCATGAACGTTCATTCCCAGCCAGTGGCCGAGGCCGTGGATGAACCAATAGGAAACCTGACGCGAATCCTTGTCGGTCACCAATCCTAGCTTAAACAGTCCTTCATTGATCGTATTGCGGGCGATCGCACTCAACTGGCCGAACGTGACGCCGGGTTTTGTGGCTTTGGCAACGGCTTCCTGAGCGTCAAAAACTATCTGATAGATCTCTGCTTGCTCTTTGGAAAACTTTCCGTTTACGGGATAAGTTCGGGTGATATCAGCAGTGTAGTGTTCGTATTCGGCACCGGCGTCGATGAGCATCAGGTCACCTTTTTTCACCGGGCTTTGCGACTCGACGTAGTGAAGAGTCGTCGCGTTAGGACCGCAGCCGACTATCGACGGATAGCCCCAATAATCGGCGTTACGGCGGCGGAAGGTGTACTCGAGTTCGGCGTGAACCTCGTACTCCCATTCGGCCCGCCCAACTGTTGCCATCGCCCGCATGTGAGCTTCGTTCGAGATGTCGATGGCGTGCTGCATCAGTTTGAGTTCGTACGGAGATTTGATGTGACGAAGCTCCGCGAAGATCGGTTGGGCATTTTCGACCTTTACGCCCGCGAGGGACTTAGAAAATTCCTTTTCCACGCGGAACTCGCGTTCACCGTTTCTGTCACGCTCGCCGCTTGGGAGATTCAAGTAAATCGTTTCGCCCCCGGTTGCGATCGAGACCGAACCCTCTTTCGATGCAAAGGGCTTCTTTTCTTTTAGAGCCGCGAGAAAAGAAGGCAATTCCGAACTTTCGATAACGTTTTTAACCCCGGAGACATTTTTCGCCTGATCGCGCGAATACATCTTTCCTTCCCAAGCCTCAGTGCGAGGATCGCGTCTTGGAAGAAATAGCGTTTCCGTGACCGCTCCGCCGTCTTTTGTTATCACGAGGGTCGCCCCTTTTTGCTTCAAAGCGGTCAGGTAATAAAGATTGTTCTCCTGTCGATACACGTAGTCGACGTCGTTTGTATAGAGCCGCGGCTCCGCACTGAACATCACAAGAATGCTTTTGTCGACCATTTTCGCCGCGACCGCCGCGCGACGTCGTGCCAGTTCAGTTTGACGCTCTGCATCCGTAAATTTTGGAGCTTTTGGGGCCACGAGAATTGACGTAGGTCCCGGCTTGGCAGCCGCGTATGGAAATGCCGGTAGGGCAAATGCGGTCAAAAGAAAAAACGCTGTGATAGTTCTCATTTTATTACCTCAAACTCAAATTCCTGCTTTGCAATGTTGCCGAAATAGTCCGCCGCAAACACCTGCAAGGTGTAAATGCCGGACGCAAGCGGCGCGACGTCCATGTAGCCTTCTTTGGTCGCGTCGCCTCCAACCTCATTCGTGACGATATAATTGAATATCGTCTCGCCGGTCGCTCCGGAATGGCTTTCGTTGGCGTACGCGATCTTTACGGCGTCGTTCGACGGCATTTTATCGAATACGATCGTCCATTTCGGTTCGGTTGGCGGCTCGCCTTTTCGCGTAAAGGAATACCCGAGCTTGTAAACCCCGAGGCGACGGCGTTCCGGGTTTCCATCCATTTGATCGTAAGCCTTTGCAACGATGCGGATATTTCCTGTGAGTTTAATACGCGAATTAGCAGCGGAGGTTTCGACCGGAGTCCAATTCTGGTCATAAAAGGTGACTTTTTCGATCACGGGTGGCCGGGAATCGCTGATGCCGGGCAAGATCAGAGCGTCCAGTGCATTCATCTCGCTGCCGCTCCGACCGGCGACAAGATGGACGTGATTCATCGGGTTTAGCGTGCCGATAGGTTCGCCGGCTTTGAATTTTGTTCCGCGCCGAATGCGAACGTCGATGAGTGTTCCGCTCGTGTCAGTCTGAAACTGAAATCGCGGATCGCCGAAAGGCTTTCCGTCAGCACTTCTTCCGAGCCGGATGTGAATATAACCAAGTGTTGGCATTCGAATTAGCTCGCGGAGCGTCCCAAAATTCTCGGCGGCGATCGGCCTCAGGACCTTTTCATCGCGAATAAACCGGGCCGTTTCGCCGTATGCACCGGCGATGTCGAGTCCATTGTGGAACCAGACATTTTCGGCCGTCGGGGTCATCTCGCCGCGAATTTCCCCGAGCGTTCCCGCGATATCCCGCTTTGCGGTTGGCGGGTCGAACGGCCAACGCGGCGGAGCAGCGTTGCGAAACTCCTCGATAGTTTGACGACTTCGCCCGGAATTTATGGCTTGGCGATCAGGAGGTTGCGAAGATATCCGTCGAATAAGCTGATTCTCGCTGTCCGCGACGATCAGGTCGCCATTCGGTGCAAAAGCCAATCCCGAAGGCCGGTTGAAACTCGCCTTCGCCGTTGGGCCGTCACTATCCCCTCTTGATCTGCTTGATATCGTCGTAACGACCGGGATCGTCGTCCCGCCGATCCGCCGTATCGCGTTGCCGTCCGCCACGAAGATCGCACCGTCTTTATCAACCGCGAGAGCAGTAGGCTGGACAAACGAAGAGGTCAGCAGCGTCCCATCCGTCAGATCAGCCTCACCATTTCCAGCGAGGGTCCAAACCCTGCCGTCCGGTTCGACAACACGAATTCTTCGGTTTCCGCTGTCGGCCACCAGCAGTTTATCCTTCCAGATCGCGAGGCCGGTTGGCGTATCAAATTGAGCGTTTACACCTATACCGTCGGAGAACCCGCGGCTACTGCCCGCAACTGTTGTAACGATATTTTGATGCAAGACTTTGATCCGATCATTGTATGTGTCCGAGATGTATATCTTGCCGTCGGCACTGGCCGCAATTCCGGTAGGACCGTTGAACCTCGCGGTTGAAATGGCTGCCCCGTCAAGGTTTCCGACCTCGTCCGAGCCAGCTATCTTTGTCGGGCTCGGGTCGAGTTTGTAGATAGTGTTCCTAGCCGTATCAACCACCAGTGGAAATGCATATTCACCGCTACCAAACGCTATTCCCGAAGGGGTTTCCATCCCGCCTTCTTCGGATATCTTTTCGCCATTTTTAAATCGAACGACCTTACCGTTGAGCCCGTCAGAAACGAAGATCTCGTTTCCGACGGCGACAAGCCCAAAAGGTTCGCCTATTGAATTATCCGTGACGGAAATGGTTGAGGCGTACCGCAGCGTTCGGTCAGTGTTCGAAGCGGGTAACGCGTACCAGAGAATAAGTCCTAAGGCTGCTACCAGCATCAGTGCGATGGAGGCAGCCAGAACCGTGTTCTTTACAGTAAGTTGTTTCCTTCCGCGTGGAATATTCATTTGGTGGAAAGCGGGAGCTTGTATGCTAATATTAACGGCTAGCCAGACAATTTAAAAACAAGGAGAAAGGTTTATGTTTTCATTACAAGATCTGCTTGGCCAGCAGCAAGGCGAGCAGGCTATCAACGAGATCAGCAGCACGGTAGGTGCCGATAATTCAATGGTCAACACCGCCATTCAATTGGCTTTGCCTGCTCTAATCAGCGGGCTCGCAAACAACGCGGCCACGCCGCAGGGAGCCGAAAGCCTCAACGCCGCACTCGATAACGACCACAGCGACGGCAGCATTTTGAACAATCTTGGTGGGCTCGCCGGGATGATCTTCGGTGGTCGGCAGGAAGCTGCTCCGCCCCCACCGCAGGCTAATGCCGGAGGCATTCTGGGTCATATTCTCGGTGGAAGCCAGGGTCAGGTTGCTCAGCAGGTAAGTGAGAAATCCGGTCTGAATATGGGGCAGGTCGCCCAGATATTGATGTTTCTGGCCCCGATCGTGATGAGCTATCTCGGGCAGAAAAAGCAGCAGGAAAATGTCGGCCCCGATGGCCTGGGCGGATTGCTCGGCGGCCTGCTCGGCGGCGGCCAGTCACAGGCGGCTGCTCCGCAATCGTCCGGGAATGCGATGATCGATATGGCCTCCAACATGCTCGACAGCGACCGCGATGGAAGTGCGATGGACGACATCGCGTCGATGGCGTTTAAGTATATGACCGGCAAGTAAGACGTAGAGCGGTTGTGAGGAAAGAATAAAGGCGGCTCGGAAAAACCGAACCGCCTTTTTTTACGCAAAACACTGTTAAAAACTACTGGATTTTGCGAGTTGGCCTCGCTGACTGAAGCAATTAGTTTACTTTTCCAGCCTTCCAATCCGCGATCCTCTTTTCCAGTGCTGCGGTGTTCGCTTTCTCGGCTTTTCCAACTGTTACTGCTCGTTCGCCTGTCGCTATGGCTTCGTCAGTTTTTCCTGCACCGGCGAGGATGTTGACTCGGCGGAGGAGGTTGGCAAAGTTAGAGCTGCCCTTGAGCTGTTCGTCCGACGCTTTCAGAGCCATTTCAAACCATTTGGTCGCAGCTTCTGTCTGCTTGTTGGCTTTGGCATAGCTCGCGGCATTCAACGCCGGCATTGGATCGTCCGATTTAGCTGCGGCAACGTAATCCTTAAGCCGCGCCATAGTGGCCCCCACAACATCCTTAACTTCGATCGTGAAAGGAACCTTTACCTTTTCCCAACGAAGATATGCATTGGTAGAGTTAGCGGTAACGGTATCGAAACGAAAATACATAAACTCTTTGCTGTCAGCCAGCCACTCGGGTTTGGCTTTAACCCGAAGAGCATCTTTTTTCGCATCGTAGGCGAAGCTTCCCCACTGGCCGTCTTCCTTGTTGAAGATGATGGTCCACTCATCTTTACCCGGAATCGTGTGAAGGCTGTATTTGCCAGCCGGCAAAGGCTGTCCATTGACCAAAACGTCGTCGGTTGTTGAGAACAATGTTGCTTCATTAGCTCCGGTTCGCCATACGTGGCCAAATGGGACCAATGCTTGTCCTGCGGGCCGGGCCCGACCGTCGTCCAGCGTACCCTCGCCGGTTTTTCCTGCCGGTGCATCACCAAAAACGGTGCGTCCCTTAACTGCCGGGCGGCTGTAAACTATGCTCAGATCGGTAGCTCCAACGGTCTGCATTATGCCCGCCTTTTGGCTTTCACGTGGAATCGGCGGCCGTGCCTGGCCGATGGCGACCGTGGTTAATGTCGCGAGAAACGTAAGAACCGCGACGTACGAAAATAAATTCCTTTTCATATTAGATTTCATACTAAACAACTCCTGCTTTAAAAATTTAGCCAAGCAATTCATCGACCGAGAGGGTCATTTCAGCAATCGTTTCCGATTGGGCCCGCTCTCCTCGAAGATAAATTTTTACCAGTCCATAGGCTGATTCCTTTGGGACGGTGTGAACTTCAACATGTTCCGATTCAAGGTCGATCAGCCAGGTTTCCGGAATGCCGGCGGCTGCATATTTGGGAATCTTTCGTAAACGGTCGAACGCCACTGTTGAGTCGGAAACCTCAACGACGAGAGCAACGTCGCGGCCCAAAGGATGTTGTTCGCGATAAAAATCGTTTCTTCGATGAAGCACCGATACATCAGGCTGGGGCTCGCTCGAGTCGCCCGCAATGATAGGACTCTGGATTCGAACGATGAAGTCGGTGCTCAAATGCTTTACTAGAAACTCATTCAACAAATCAACAACGCGGGCATGCCTGCTTCCAATTGGTGACATTTCTATTATCTCTCCATCAATGAGCTCCACGCGTTTGTCGGGAGCGAACGCGCCATGTTCGGCCATGATGTGGTACATCTCGACGGAGATCGGATAATGTTTTCTGGCGGCGTCCATAACGGTGATTATATAACTAATGTCGATACACTGACCACTTTTTGCCGCCACGAGGAGGTGAGTATTCCGGAAACATCAGGTTGGTGAATCGAGAATTGATCGTAAAGCCGTATCCTCGTGTGAATAATAAAAACAATAAACTTACAGGCGGGCTAGAGAAAGCGCCAGTTTTTCCCGTTTTGGAGGGCGTATTTTCGATCATTCCATACGAGGTATCCGCCAAGGGTTCCCCCAACAAACCCGAGCATGATCAACGACGCAAATTCACTTAGATATTCACGCTGGAATCCCCAAAATATTAGCAGTGTTGCTGCCAAACACAACACTTCCCTCAGAAGGAAGGCGGCTGGAGGTTCCCAACCACGGTTCTTTGTTCGATTAATTGCGGTCGCAACGCTTAGCGCAATTCCAACCGCACTCAAAACGAAAAAGAACACGAAGACGGCGGTTATCATTCTCAAGACTTAATTATTCGTCATCCTCATGTGGCCGAACGCGTCCCGCAGCGACTGCCTCGTCGACGACCTTTTGCGAAAGATTGCCGGGAAGCGGATCGTAATGGGAGAACTGCATATGATAGCTGCCCCGCGCCTGCGTGACGGAATTTAGTTTTGACTGGTAATCGAGCATCTCCGAAAGAGGAACTTTCGCTTTGATCACCTGCTGCTTTCCACGCATTTCCATACCGGCAACGCGGCCACGACGGGAATTGAGGTCGCCCATGATATCACCTGAGACCTCCTGCGGGGTGAAGACCTCGACGTCCATTATCGGTTCGAGCAAAGTCGGGCGCGCTTTTTCCATTGCCGCACGAAAAGCCTTTCGACCGGCGGCTCGGAACGAATGTTCGTCGCTATCAACCGAGTGGTAGCTCCCGTCGATAAGCGTCACCCGGAAATCGACCAGCGGATATCCTGCGACCGAACCGTTTGCAGCGGCCTCGATAATGCCTTTCTCGATCGCGGGACGAAAGTTCTGCGGAACTGACCCGCCGAAGATCTTGTCTACCCATTCGAAGCCGGCACCGCGTTCGAGCGGTTCGAAAATGACTTTACAATCACCAAACTGCCCGCGTCCGCCGGACTGCTTCTTATGTCGGCCTTGAACTTCAGCCGATGCGGTGATCGTTTCCTTGTAGGGCACTTTAGGCGGATGCAGGGCGACCTCGACGTGATAGCGGTCCGCGAGTTTTTTGACAACCGTTTCGATATGAAGCTGGCCAGACCCCGAAAGAATAAATTCTTTTGTTTGAGCGTCGCGGTCAAAATGCAGCGACGGGTCTTCTTCGAGTATCTTGTGCAGGGCGACTGAGATCTTGTCCTCGTCAGCACGCGACTTCGGTTCGATGGCAAATGCGATAGCGGCTTCGGGATATTCGACTGGTGGATAGACTATCGGATGTGCCTTTTCTGAAAGCGTATCTCCGGTTTGGGTATCCTTAAGCTTCACGACGGCGATGATGTCGCCGGTCGAAGCCTCTGGGACCTTGTCGAGCGTTTTACCGGAAATGACGTGCAATGCTCCTACCCGTTCGGCGGTATCGCGACTGGTGTTCTGGACCGTTGCGTCGGAAGAGACCTTTCCACTGACGACCTTCATCACGTTGATGCGGCCAGCGAAAGGGTCGGCAATGGTGCGGAAAACGTAAGCGGAAAATGGTTCGTCGGCCGAGTATTTGCGTGTGATCCTGTCGCCGGCCATATCGTTGTCCGCGAATCCATATTCAGCTTCGTGCGTCGCCGGGTTTGGCGCGAATTCGACGATGTGATCCAGCAGTATCTGCAAGCCGACGAGCGTAGTGGCCGAAACCGCGTAAACCGGACATAGCTTACTGCTCGCGATAGCCTTTGCGAGATTTGGGTAAATATCTTCCTCGTCGAGCGTGCCGCTCTCGAAGTATTTTTCCATCAGAGCGTCGTCCGATTCGGCAACGATCTCGATCAGACGCTCGCGTGTTCGGTCGAAGACATCACGCCCGGATTCGGGCATCGGAATCTCCTTAGCTTTCCCGTTGGCATCGAACTCGTAGGCTTTTTGATGTACCACGTCGACGACGCCTTTGAAATCGCCCTCCGCTCCTAAAGGCAAAGTAAAAGGCACGATCGAGCGGGCAAAACTAGACGTTGCCGTCTCGAGAGCATGGCCGAAATCCGCGTGTTCTTTGTCGATCTTATTCACGACCATGAACCGCGGAAGCATGAATTCATTGGCGTACTGCCACGTCTTTTCCGTCTGTACCTCGATGCCGTGGACGCCGTCGACGACGACTAGTGCACAGTCAGCAACGCGAAGAGCCGGACGAGCGTGCGACACAAACGCGGCATAGCCCGGCGTATCGATAAAGTTTACTTTTGTGTCTTTGTATTCGAGGTGGGCGAAATTGTTGTTAAGTGAGACTTTGCGGGCTATCGAATCTTCTTCGTAGTCGGTTACGGTCGTACCTTCGTCGACTTTGCCCCAGCGGGGTGCTCCGGCCACATAGAGCAGCGAACTGACGAGCTGGGTTTTACCCGCGTCGCCGTGTCCAATGACAGCCATATTCCTGATGTTCTCAGTTGTGAATGCTTTCATGTTCGGCAATCTCTCCTTTATTGAGGGTTTCGAATTTCAAAGATTTCGCGTACAACACCGCCACGAACGTCCAAAACAGCTAAATAAGCTAGAACCATTCTGGCCGCGAAACCACCGGGTTGTTGGTAATCAACAAATTTATATCACTATAAATGAAAGGGCAACTGCAATTACTCGTCAATTATGTGTGCCTCGCGTTCGATGCCGCGAGAATCTGGCCGCATCTCTTGCTTCCGCGAGGGCTTGGGGATTATTGTTGAACTTTCGCTCAAAAAGAAATGTCTGATTTCGAGACCTCGATAAATTCACTTGACCTTGGCCTTTTTCAACGGATCCCGAGCCAGTCAACCGAAATGGACAAGGCATCGCTTCTTGCTATTCAAGCCGCGGTTCGGGAGTTGGTTCCTAAGTACAGGTATCTCGAGATCGGGTCTTACCTCGGCGGAAGCATTCAGCCCCATTTGCTCGACCCTAGATGCAGGCGGATCTATTCGATCGATAAACGCCCTCCTCAGCAACCCGATGCTCGCGGGTACGACTGGCGATACGAAAATAACTCGACAGAGAGAATGCTGGCTAAATTACGCGATGTAGCTGAAGACCTCTCGAAGATCGTGACGATCGATGGCGATACGAGGGATGTCGCGGTCGAGAACGTTTCTGAACCAGTCGACCTTTGCTTCATTGACGGCGAACATACCGATATTGCGGCGATCGCGGATTTCAAATTTTGTCTGGACATTCTAGAAGATAATGGCGCGATCGTCTTCCACGATGCACATATCGTATATAATGGCATCGCTGACGTGCTGACCATGCTGAGGGACGCGGGAAAGAGCTTCAATGCCTACGTTTTGCCACATACGGTTTTTGTCGTTGAGATCGGCGATTTTCCGGTGAGAGAGAATCATCACGTCGCAAGATTGGCGGCCGACAATAGCCATAGCTACCTTTTCGCGTTGCGCGACAACGACCAATTTCGCCGTTTCGCCAATCGATTCCCATTTGGGCTGATGCGGCGGCTTATTACGAAAGTTCGTGCCGGGAATGTCAGTAAATGATAGGTGGAAACCCGAAAACGAGAGAAACGCATCATATGCGAAGGGCTAAAGCCTTTGATCGACAGCGCTGTTTGGAGAAAACTAATGTCTAGAGAAACGTTTCGGATCCGCTTTGTCATTTCATCCGTGCTTGCTGCGGTCGTGTGCTTGCAGCCGCTGGTTGCGTTGGCGCAGGACTTGGTCGCGGTCAGCAGCATCACGGGCGGATCGAGCGTTTTTGTTTTTCGGAATAACGCACGGGCCATTCGTCGAACGATATCGCCGGTCAAGCCAACGCGAACCAAGGTACAGCGGATAGAGACCGTCAAAAAGATCAAGAGACAGTATGAAACCATCGCCCGCGTTGTCCCGAGACGTCAGAAAGCAGTTCCTGTTGATCCCGTTAAGAGTCCAGTTTCCAAATCGCTTCCGCCAGCTCAGGGAGCGATCCGGTTTGCGGGCGTTGGTGAGTTCTACCTCGAAAAAGGTGATTTTGAGTTATCATTTGCCGCATTTCGTGACGCGCTCGAACTTGATCCCGAAAGCGTTTTAGCGAAAACCGGATACAGCGAAGCTCTCGCCGCCAAGGGAAACGATCTGCTTTTGAAAGATCAAGCTGGCCCGGCAAAGGCGATGTTCCTCGAAGCTCTGAAGTTTGACGCAAAGAATTCCGCCGCCTACTTCGGGCTTGCGGAGGCATATACCGAACTTAATGAAGTTGATCAGGCGATCGCTAATTACGAAAAAGCTCTCGAAAACGATAAGGATCTGACCGAGATCCATATACCTCTCGGCATTCTTTACTACCAGAGCGGACAGATCGATAAGGCCGACGAACTTTTAACCAAAGCGGCGTCCAAGGATCCTAATTCGTCTGAGGCCAATTTCTTCCTCGGTCTCGTTCGCGTCTCTCAGAATCGCGATGAGGATGCACTTGTCGCATTTGTAAAGGCGAAGACTCTCGATCCTACAAATGCTGACGCCTTCTTCAACGCTGCAGAGGCTCTCGTGAGGCTCAAACGCTTGAACGACGCCGTTCCAGAATATGAAAAAGCGACTACGTTGAAACCGTCGCTGTTTGACGCGTGGTTCGGGCTCGGAGAGGTGTACTTCGCCCTTGGCGATCATCCGAACGCGATCAAAGCATACCAGGCGGCGTCGAGGCTAAAGAATACCGAATGGGAGGTTTTTTCAGGTCTTGCCGAGAGTTACCGCATAACGAATCAGTACGAGAAGGCTGAAGCGAATTATCGCCTCGCTGGACTTTTCCTTACGCGGGTAAAGGACTACGACAAGATGAAGATCGCCGAATTTAACAGCAAGATCGGCCTCGTCATCGGGCAGGCTTGTGATATCAAACAGCAGCAGCGACTTGCTTGCGATTGGAGCGGTGCGATCGATGCTCTTCAGAAAACGGTTGATATCTCGCAGGACCCGATCGATTACGTAAACCTCGGGTGGGCCTATTTTCGCGTTGGCCATTTTGAAGCAGAGAACAAAAACCTTCCGGTCGCGCGTCCGTATCTCGAGAAGGCCAGGGGAGCTCTCGAAACGGCGGTAAAGGCTGGACCACCGGCGGAGGATTTCGCTCTGCAGAATCTTGCCTCAGTTTATATCGATCTCGGCGACAATAAGATGGCGATCGAAACCCTTACTCGGCTTCTGCAGCGAAAACCTGAGACCGATTTTGCCCGGTACGCGATAGGGGTTGCCTATTTCAGAAGTAATGATTTTGTCAACGCAGAGAAATGGTTCCGCGACGCGATAAGCAAAGAGCCGAAGAACGTCGTTTACCACATGGCCCTAGGCAATGCCCTGATAAGCAGAAAAGACAGCAAGGGACTAAAAGCTCTTATCGAGACTCTGAAAGGTATCGACGCCAGTGCCGCTGACGAACTCGACCGTAAGCGACAGCAGTTCCGCATGTGATCGAAGCGACCTCCTCTTTAAGCCCGGTTTGAATGTTGACCTAAAGATCCTGGAAAACATCCCGCTCGCACCGTTGACAACACTCGGAGTCGGCGGTGCGGCCCGCTATTTTGTAAAGGCCAATACCGAGGCAGAAGTTGAGTCGGCAATTGGTTTCGCAACGGCGAATTCTCTGCCATTGTTCGTTCTCGGCGGGGGGAGTAACGTTTTGATAGCTGACACTGGCTTCAAGGGGCTTGTACTTCAAATTGGTATAAAGGGAAGACGCGAGATTGATACCGAAGATTCAGGTATGGTGTGCGTCGAAGCGGCCGCTGGTGAGGACTGGGACGAAACTGTCGCGTGGTGTGTCGAACGAGATCTCGCCGGCATTGAATGTTTAAGCGGCATACCCGGCCTTGTCGGCGGGACACCGGTTCAGAATGTTGGGGCGTATGGCCAGGAAGTGTCGGAAACGATACGGGAAGTTAGGTGTTTCGATCGTCGGGCCCATAGTTTTGTCACGCTCTCAAACGCCGACTGCGAGTTCAGCTACAGAAAAAGCATCTTTAATTCCACCGATCGCGATCGATATGTTGTTTTAGGCGTCGTATTTGAGCTGAAACGATCCGGGGAGCCGCAAATCGTCTATCGCGACCTCGTAGAATACTTCGCCGGCACATCGCCCTCCATCGCCGACACTCGCGAAGCGGTGCTTAGTATCCGGCGGGCAAAGTCGATGGTGATCGACGCGGACGATCCGAATTGTAAGAGTGCCGGATCTTTCTTCAAAAACCCAACCATAGAAAAGGCGCGGTTCGACAACCTTGCGATCGATTTTCCCGGGATCCCGAACTTTGATGCAGGCGATCTCGTAAAGATCCCGGCCGCGTGGCTGATCGAAAATGCGGGCTTCACCAAAGGTTATTCGCTTGGCAATGCCGGCATATCGTCTAGGCACACGCTTGCGTTAATTAATCGCGGCGGTGCAAGTGCTGGCGAAATTCTCGTTCTCAAAGAGAAGATACGCGATGCCGTTGCAAAAAAATTTGGCATTGATCTGATTCCCGAGCCCGTATTTGTTGGGTTTTGAGAATTAAAAATTCTATCGCCCGATCTGATAATTATTATATAATTCAGAGGGTTCACTAACACGCCATGTTCAAGCTAAAAGAATTCACAGTCTTTCTAATGTTCGCTATCTTTTCGACTGGCCTGCCTGCACCGCGGTCAGTCGCGGCACAGGACCTTGTTCCTAGTGAGGAATTTGCCGGTGGATCAAGTGTTTTCGTTTTTCGCCAATCGCGAAAACAGCCTCAGTCGCGAGCCGGCGGCGGCAGTGTGAGCTCTTCTGGATCTGGCCGTTCCAAGGCTCCGAGGAGCGCGGCTCAGACGTCGGCACAGATCGCAACCGCGGCCAAAAAACGACGGGCAGCGGCGATCGCCGCCCGAAAACAGGCCGCTAGGGCAGAAGCGAATCGCAGACTCGCGTTATCAAACACATTGACGGTCAAAGCCGAAGGTTTTCTAGACACTGACCAAACTGACCTGGCGATCAAAAGCTATAGGGACGCTCTTGTCCAGAATGCGAATAATGCGCGGGCGAAAGAAGGACTTAGCAACGCACTGACGGCCAAAGGGATTGTGGTTGCGGGAGATACAAACAATGAGGCGGCGGCGATACATTTTGAAGAAGCCGTCAAATTCGACAGTAAGAACGACGTTGCATATGCCAAGCTAGGTGCTATCCACGACGCCTATGGGCGCAAAGATAAGGCTCTGCTTAATTACGAAAAGGCTCTTGCTATCAATCCCGAGTATTCGACCCTTTATGCCCCGATCGGCATCGCCCACCTTGATAAGGGCGAGGTCGCGAAAGCGGAAGAGTTCATGCGAAAGGCAGAGACAGCCGGCGTGGACAATGTTGATTCACGATTTCTAAAGGGCGTGCTGCTTTTTAAGCAGAACAACGATGCAGAAGCTCTCACAGCATTCAACAGAGTACTCGAACTCGACGGGCGTTTTGTCGAGGCTCAATACTTTAAGGGCCAGATACTCGATCGGACGGGGAAGTCGGCCGAAGCACTCGCCTCCTATAAAAAGACCCTCGAATGGGAACCCGCGTTTACTCCGGCGTCTTTCGAGATCGGCGTAGCATCGTACAATGCCGGCGACTACGCTGGGGCCGCTGCCGCCTATGAACAAGTCGTAAAGACTGAGAAGGATAATTACCAGGCCCACGCAAATCTTGCCAGTTCCTATCGGCAGTTGGAGCGATTCGCTGATGCAAATGCGCAGTACGCTCTGGCATCTGCCGGGATAAAGACTGCGGATCTCTATAGTGAATGGGGTTACTGCCTAGGCAAGGTGGGTGAGTGGGAGAAGGCGTCGGCGCGGTTAGCAACTGCGAAAGAAATAAGCCCGACCGCCATAGATAACTCGAACGTTGGCTGGGCCCACTACAACGCGGGTCAGGCTCAGACAGTGGCCAAGGAACCTGAAAAGGCTAAGGCCAGCTATGCGCTTGCAAAAGCTGCACTTGAGGTTGCGGTTCAGCTCGACCCACGGCTCGACGCTGCTTACCTCAATCTCGGATCGACCCACAATGGGCTCGGAGAATTTCAGCTTGCGGTCAACGTTCTTAAAACGGTTCTTGGCTTTCGAAGAGATTGGGCGATCGCAGCGAATCAGCTCGGACTCGGGTATCGCGGACTCGGAGACATGAAAAACGCGATCGCTACCTTCAAACGGGTTGTAGATCTCGACAAGAATAGTGTTACGGGATTGTTCAATCTCGGAGCGACCTATCAGATCAGCGGCAATGCCAAGGAAGCCAAAAAGATCAATGACCAGCTCAGAAAGATCAATCCGGCGGCGGCATCGAGGCTCGACGATGTGATTTCGGGTAAGGTGGTTCTCGACGGGGTTACGAGGCAGATCAATCAGAAAATTCCGTCCATTCCTCGGCTCCCAAGGTTTCCGTAGTCATCGCAGACTAGCTAATTTGAAGTGCGGTTCGAGAGAGCCGCACTTTTTTTGTATAATTGCGAGTTTAAACAGATGCCAAGACGCGACGATATACACAAAATACTGATCATCGGCTCGGGCCCGATCGTCATCGGGCAAGCGTGCGAATTCGACTATTCGGGAACACAGGCATGCCGGGCCTTGAAACAGGAAGGGTACGAGGTCGTTTTGATCAACTCCAACCCGGCCACGATCATGACCGACCCCGAGATCGCCGATAGAACGTATATCGAGCCGCTGACTGTTGAAACCGCGACGGCGATCATCGAAAAAGAACGTCCCGACGCTCTGTTGCCGACCGTCGGCGGACAGACCGGACTCAACCTGTCGGTCGAACTCTACGAGCAGGGAATTCTGGATAAATTCGGCGTGAAGCTTATCGGTGCGAACATCGATGCGATCAAGGTTGGCGAGGACCGTGAGCTTTTCAAGGCTGCGATGGACGAGATCGGTATCCAGAGCCCGAGAGGCGGATTTGCACACACGTGGGAAGAGGCCGAAAAGATCGTCGAAGAAGTTGGGTATCCGGCGATCATTCGCCCGTCGTTTACGCTCGGCGGAACGGGCGGCGGCACCGCATTTAATCCGGACGAATTTGAAACGATCGCGAAGAGTGGGCTGGCCGCCTCGCCAAATTCTCAGATACTCATTGAAGAATCTATCCTCGGCTGGAAGGAATACGAACTAGAGGTCATGCGCGACCTCAACGACAACGTCGTCATCATCTGTTCGATCGAAAATTTTGACCCGATGGGCGTCCATACCGGCGATTCCATCACTGTCGCACCTGCCCAGACATTGACCGACGTCGAGTATCAAAAGCTGCGCGACATGTCGAAAGCCTGTATTCGCCGGGTAGGCGTAGAGACTGGTGGATCGAATATTCAGTTTGCAGTTAACCCTGCCAATGGCGATGTACGCATCATCGAGATGAATCCCAGGGTTTCTCGTTCCTCAGCCCTCGCGTCGAAAGCGACAGGTTTCCCCATCGCAAAGATCGCCGCCAAGCTTGCGGTCGGATATACGCTCGACGAAATACCAAACGACATCACTAAAAAGACCCCCGCGTCTTTTGAGCCAACGATTGATTACGTCGTCACTAAAATACCAAAGTGGGCGTTCGAGAAGTTTCCCGGAGCCGAAGATGTGCTCGGAACCCAGATGAAATCGGTTGGTGAGGTGATGGCAATAGGGCGAACGTTCAAGGAGTCTTTATTTAAGGGGTTACGTTCACTAGAAGCTGTTAAACCTTTGCGTTTATTAGATGTTCCTGATGCTGAGTTGCAGCGAAAGTTGGCTCGCCCAAACTCTCAGCGTTTTTCTTATGTGACCTACGCATTGCAGATCGGATATTCACTTGAGGAGATCCATAGGCTTACGAAGATCGATCCGTGGTTCCTTGATCAGCTGGCTCAGGTGATGGAATTTCAGGCCACTCTTCAATCTAAGCCGTTGCTTAATTACACATCTGATGAATTAAGAACCGCCAAGGAATTTGGGCTGTCAGATCGAAGACTGTTTTTTCTAACTGGTTCACTGGAGACCGAAGTGCGAGATCGCAGGAAAGAATTAGGCATTACTCCGGTTTACAAGCGGGTCGATACTTGTGGGGCCGAGTTCGAATCGTTCACCCCGTACCTATATTCGAGTTACGAAGATGAATGCGAATCCGCTCCGACTGACCGTCGCAAGATAATGATCCTAGGCTCCGGGCCGAACCGGATCGGTCAGGGGATCGAATTCGACTATTGCTGCTGTCACGCTTCGTTCGCACTACGCGACGCGGATTTCGAGACCATAATGGTCAACTGCAATCCGGAAACGGTCTCGACCGACTACGACACCTCAGATCGTCTTTATTTTGAGCCGTTGACGTTCGAGGACGTGATGAACATCGTCGATGTTGAGAAACCGGAGGGCGTGATAGTCCAGTTTGGCGGCCAGACACCGCTGAATCTCGCCGGTCGTCTTCACGGAGCGGGTGTTCCGATCATAGGAACTTCGCCTGATTCCATTGATCTCGCCGAGGACCGTAAACGGTTTGGGGCATTGCTTGATGAGTTAAAAATACCTTGTCCTGAAAACTCCAGCGTTACGTCAGCAAATGAGGCGAAAACTATTGCAAACAAAATTGGTTATCCCATCGTCGTTCGTCCAAGTTTCGTGCTTGGTGGGCGAGCGATGGCGATCGTTTATGATGAACAGTCGCTCGACGAATATATGCGTTCCGCAGTCGACGCCTCTCCTGAAAAGCCGATCTTGATCGATAAGTTTTTGGAGCGTGCGTCTGAGATCGATGTTGACGCGTTGGCCGATGAGGATACGGTTGTGATAGCAGGAATTCAGGGTCACATCGAGGAGGCGGGAATTCATTCGGGCGATTCGTCCAGCGTTCTCCCAGCGCAAAAGATCGCCCCTGAGCACCTTGAGACCATCGAGCATTACACTCATCTGCTAGCACGCGGACTTAAGGTCAAGGGGTTGATGAACATTCAGTTCGCGATTCAGGACGATCGGGTCTACGTGATCGAGGTCAACCCGCGCGCGTCGCGAACGGTACCATTTGTGGCAAAGGCAACCGGTGTTCCGATCGCAAAGATCGCATCGCTCGTTATGGCGGGCCACAAGAAACTCGCGGACTTTAACCTTCCCGCGATACTTGCGGTGCCCAAGATCTTTGTAAAGTCACCGGTTTTCCCGTTTAAGAAATTTGCCGGAGTTGATCCTATCCTTGGTCCCGAAATGCATTCCACTGGCGAAGTGATGGGCGTTGGCGAGACCTTTGGCGAAGCGTACGGAAAAGCCATGGAAGGCGCTGGTTTGGTACTGCCTCTCAAGGGTAAAGCCTTTATATCGGTCAACAATACTGATAAAGGCCAAGCAGTTGTCCTTGCTCGTCGTCTCAACAAGCTTGGGTTTGACCTAGTTGCCACCTACGGTACGACCAAACGCTTGCAGGAAGTTGGGCTCGACTGCGAAACGGTATTTAAGGTGAACGAAGGCCGCCCCAACATCGCCGACCTGATAAAACAAGGCGAGATCGCCCTCATTATAAACACGCCACTCGGGAAAACATCCTTCTACGATGAACAAGCGATTCGCAAAGCCGCCCTGCAATTCAATGTACCTTGTGTGACGACGATCACCGGGGCCGAAGCTCTCGTCGAGGCGATCGCAACCAAGATGAACGAGAAAGGTGTTGTTGTCCGCAGCCTTCAGGAAATTCATGAGAAAGCCGAGGATGGAGTAATCGCCTCTTAGTAGTCATATTTGACCCCTCGGCGACTTTGCACTAACTTAGTGTAAACGTTCTGAAATTTAATACTTCGATAACATTTAATGACTGAATCGCACGACCGCGAGATCATTGGCGGGCATCTGCTCGTTATTGGCGGGGCGGAAGACAAATATAACGAGCGGCGAATCCTTAGAAAATTTCTTGAACTCGCCGGCGGCCCGGAAAAAGCAGAGATCTTGATCGTTCCGGTAGCGTCGGACTATCCAGAGTTTGCTGCTGACGTCTATACGCAGGCTTTCCGGAATCTCGGCGTCGCGAATCCCCGCGTGCTGCGGGCTACGTCGCGACAGGATGTGGTCGGGGCAGACGTAGAAAAGCTGCTGGATGGGGTGACCGGCATCATCATGACCGGCGGCGATCAGATGAGACTGGTCTCGATCCTTGGTGGAACCAAGCTCGCTGAGCGGATACGTGCGCTTGTTCGTGAAACCAACGTTGTTCTCGCAGGAACCAGTGCTGGAGCCGCCGCAATGAGTACCTCGATGATCGTCCGCGGCGAGCCAACCTCACATCCGCACAAAAACGCAGTTCGATTATCGCCGGGCCTCGGTTTTCTCAAGAATATTATCATCGACCAGCACTTCTCCGAACGCGGCCGCATCAGCCGATTGATAACGGCCGTCTCGTTCAATCCCTACAATCTTGGCATCGGCATCGATGAAAATACCGCGATAATTCTCGATGGTAAGGGAATACTCGAGGTCTACGGCCAGGGTACTACGACCATCGTAGATGGTTCACAGATCAGTTTTAACGAGATAGCGGAAGTTGCTGATCATGAAGCGTTTAGTGTTTGCGGGGTTCAGTTTCATGTGCTGCGAGACGGGCTCGTCTATAACTACCTTGACCGCCATCCGATCCAGCCGCCGAACGAGTTTCTCCTGCCCGACCTTGGATAGCTCATACCTTGATCGCGAATTGAAATGGAAGGAATAGATGGTAAAATCCATTTGTTCCTTTTCAATCTGTACTTTTTGTCCTCGACTCTTAGTAAATCTCTATGGAAATTCTCGAAATCCGTACTCTACGCGGCCCCAACTATTGGAGCGGTTACTGGAAAAAGCTCATTATCATGCGGCTCGACATCGGCGACTATGAGCAAAAGCCGACGAATAAGATCAAGGGCTTTTTCGACCGGATGATCGACGTCATGCCATCGCTCAATTCTCATGGCTGCAGCTACGGAGAGGAAGGCGGATTTCTCAAGCGCGTTAAAGAAGGCACCTGGGCGGGGCACGCGATCGAGCATTTTGCCCTCGAACTGCAGACGCTCGCCGGTATGGACACTGGTTATGGCCGTACCCGCGAGACTGGTGAAAAGGGAATCTACAACGTCGTTTACAGTTATCTCGAGGAAGAAGTTGGGCGTTTTGCCGGTCGGGTGGCAGTCAAATTGTGGCTCGATCTGGCGGAAGGCAGAGATCTCAATGAGATCAAGGAAGGCATTGCAAATAATATTCAGGAAATGCGGGAGATACGTGAGAATGTCCGCTTTGGACCTTCGACCGGATCGCTGGTAGAGGAGGCCGATCATCGGGACATCCCATTCATTCGTTTGAATGACCAATCGCTCGTTCAGCTTGGTTATGGCGTGTATCAGAAGCGGATCCAGGCGACGACGACGGTCAATACCAATATGATCTCGGTCGACATCGCCGGCAATAAACACGCAACGAAAAAGCTCCTTGGTGACATGGGCGTTCCCGTACCAAAGGGCTTCCGTATTCGCGATGTCGAAGACCTCGAAGACACTATAAGTGACGTAGGGTATCCTATTGTAATTAAACCACTTGATGGCAATCATGGGAAAGGTGCGACGGTCGGTATCAAGTCGCTGGAAGATGCGAAAATTGCTTTTGAAAAGGCCAAGGAATATTCGCGATACGTCATTGTAGAAAAGCAGCTTATCGGCGAAGACTTTCGAGCATTGGTGGTCAACAATCGGCTTATTGCAGTTGCCGAACGTGTGCCCGCTCATGTGATAGGTGACGGGAAAAGTTCGATCCAGAAACTCATTGAGAAAACCAATGAGGATCCGCGTCGCGGTTACGGGCATGAGAATGTGCTGACGCAGATCGACATCGATAATCAGACTCTCCGGTGTATCAAGAAAGCTGGCTACACGCTGGAGTCCGTTCTCAAGAAGGGTGAAAAACTTTACCTAAAAACCACTGCCAATATTTCGACCGGCGGCACCGCGATAGATCGCACCGATGAGGTGCATCCCGAGAACGTTTTCCTGTTCGAGCGGATCGCGAAGATCATAGGGCTTGATGTTGCAGGCGTTGACGTTATCGCTCCGAACGTGAGTGAGCCGCTTCGTGAGAACGGCGGCGGCATCATCGAGGTAAACGCTGCTCCGGGATTCCGTATGCACCTGAGTCCGAGTGAGGGGATAGGCCGCAACGTTGCCGAACACGTGATCGACATGCTCTTTCCCCCGGGGACCCCGGCTCGTATCCCGATCTTTGCGATCACCGGAACGAATGGGAAGACGACCACGACTCGGTTGATCGCGCACATTCTAAAAAATAGTGGTCGTACGGTCGGTTTTACGACTACCGACGGTACCTACATCGGCAACCAGCAAATTGTTGCGGGCGACAATACCGGCCCGGTTTCGGCTCAACTCGTGCTCAAAGACCCAACGGTCGATGTCGCGGTGCTTGAAACCGCACGTGGCGGGATCATTCGGTCCGGTCTCGGCTTCGACTATTGCGATATCGGCGTCGTGATGAACGTCGCTGCGGATCATCTCGGGCTGAAAGACGTAAACACTCTAGAAGACCTCGCGAGGGTCAAATCGGTAGTTCCGCGAGCCGTTTCTAAGAAAGGCTACGCTGTGCTAAATGCTGAAGATCCATTAGTTTACGCCATGAAAGAGAAGGTAGACGGTAAAGTTGTCTGCTTTTCGATGGACGAGAACAACCCGGTCATAAAGCGAAGAGCCGAACGCGGCCGCGTTTCGTGCGTGTATGAGAATGGCTACGTCACGATCCTAAAAGGTAAGTGGAAAGTGCGTGTTGAAAAGGTCACCAATATTCCACTCACCTATGGCGGCAGAGCCGAATTTATGGTGCAGAATGTGCTTGCTGCGACGCTCGCTTGTTTCGTTCACGGCGTCTCTCTTGAAGACCTCCGCGTCGGCTTAACGACGTTCAATGCCGGTACAGCTCAAACGCCGGGCCGTCTCAATTTTGTGGAGATAGGTGACGTAACCGTACTCATGGATTACGCCCATAACCCAGCCGGACTCAGAGGTTTAACAAACTTTATCTCTAAACTGCCTAACAAATATCGGACGGTAGTTTTGAACGGAACCGGCGACCGTCGCGACGATGACATCCGCGAATTCGGCAAGATCGCAGCGGACAATTTCGACCGTGTAGTCATACGTACCGGCAACTACCTCCGCGGTCGCACTCCCGACGAGCTGCACGCGCTACTACAGGAAGGAATTGCACAAAGCTCAAATAATCCTACGGTCCGGATCATCTCTGATGGCAGAGCCGCCATCCATCACGCAATCAAATATGGACGTAAGGGCGAACTCGTTGTTACCCTTGCCGATCGCGTGCCTGACGATATTAAATATGTTCAGGAATATCGTGACATGATTCAGCAGTAATGTCGGACAGAATGGTAGAACTGCTTAGCAAGAAGATCGGGGAATCAAACGCCCGATGTCTTGCCGACGCTGGCCTTCTAAATGATTCCCTTTTTCAATACCGGCAGTCGATAAATGGCAAAGTTGCTCGACTTCTATGTGAGTTGCCGTCTCTACGTATTATTCAGTTCGGATCTGCTAAACCCGACGGTAAGAGCCTTGAGTGTCTTAACAGCGAGGTTTTTGCGAAACGTAAAGACATAGCACTCCGAGTTTACTCGGACTCAGATTTGTGGGCCGACATTACCTTTCTACGCTATCTTCCCGAAGTGGAACGTTTTGATTGGGAGTCCGATACCTTTGGCTCCATCGAGCCTCTAAGATCGTTTAAAACGCTCAGGCATCTCGGCCTAGGTTTAACCCAACCAAAACCCAAGATCGATTTACAGTTTCTACCAGACTTTGGCGGCACACTTGAAAGTCTGAGTCTTGCGGGTGATTTCAAGAACGCCTCTAAAGTGATACCACAGTTAGGCGGGCTTAGATCCGCCTGGTTTGTGTCGACCAAACTAGATGATTTCCAATTTCTTGAAGGTCTGCCAATCGAGATACTTGGGAATTACGGAAGCAGAGTTAAGAGTTTTGATTCTGTGCGCTACCTTAAAGGTTTAAAACGACTTTGGGTTAAAACAAATACAAAGCTTGAGGGTATTGAGTTTGTTGAACCTTTGTCGAAATTAGAGCGAATTGAATTGTTCTTTGTGTCGAAGCTCACCAAATTCCCGAAGTGCGATCACCTAACTAATCTGAAGCTAATCATCGCTTACACATGCAACAGACTTTCCGACATTTCAGAATTGCAAAAATTGTCTGATGTAAAGATAAGTGCGAGCGGGAAATCGATCGAAAACGGCCCGTATCAAACAGACGATTTTACGTGGTCTTACGCGCTTGATATCAGCGGTAGAGTTCTGTAGACATAGGCAAAGACGAAGTAGCCCATCCCCTGTACATCCCCTCCGAATTAAACGGCAAAGTCACATTACCCTGAGAATCGACCGCGATCAGCCCGCCTTCGCCTTGGATTGACGTTAAGTGTTCGATCGTTTCGCGGGCGGCGGCTTCGAGTGATAATCCCTTGTACTTCATCCGAGCGGCGACGTCGTAGGCGGTGGAGGCGAGCATGAAGTATTCGCCGTGGCCGGTGCAGGAGACTGCGACGGTTTCGTCGGCATAGTTGCCGGCACCGATTATCGGCGTGTCGCCGACGCGGCCGAATTTTTTGTTGGTCATGCCGCCGGTCGAGGTGGCGGCGGCCAGGCGGCCTCGCGAGTCGCATGCGACCGCCCCTACGGTCCCTAATTGCGGATTGCGGATCGCGGATCGCGGATTTTCATCCGGTCCAAGGTCTTCGCTTTCTTGCTCTGCAGTTCTGTCTGAACTATTCGAATCCGCAATCCGCGATCCACGATCCGCGATCGCCGAGTGATCGAGCTGAACTCGGCCTGCGGCCATTGCTTCCTGTAGCTGCAGCCAGCGGTGTTCGGTGAAGAAGTATTCGTCGGGTTCGGTTTCGATGCCGAGCTGTTCGGCAAACTGGTTGGCACCTTCACCGGCGAGGAGAACGTGCTCAGTTTTCTCCATGACGAGGCGGGCGAGCCGGATCGGGTTCCGGATGTTCTTAACGAAGGCGACCGCTCCGGCCTTCAGGGTCGAGCCGTCCATTATCGAAGCGTCCATCTCCTGCTCGCCTTCGTGGGTAAAGACCGAGCCGCGGCCGGCGTTAAAGAGAGGGGAATCTTCGAGCACGATCACCGACGCCTCGACCGCGTCGAGCGACGAGCCACCGTCTTCGAGGATCGAGTAACCCGCTCGCAGGGCATTTTCCAGAGCACCGCGATACTCGCGTTCTAATTCCGGAGTCATTTGCGATCTGAGGATCGTACCCGCTCCGCCGTGAATTGCTAACGCTATTTTGTTCATAAAACGAGTTTACCGCAGAATCGGTCAGAACCGCCTGCGTAAGCGGGCGGCAATAGACGCGATGGGAGAACAGCGTGCTTTTATTGATACGATGTTCCAACCATTGCGTTCTTATTTCTGGTGATTGTACGAGGACGCTGCGTGCTTTGCCGCCCGCTTACGCAGGCGGTTCTGACAGTTTTGCGTTCCGTAGCCTCAAAGCATTTGCGATCACCGAGACCGAACTGAACGTCATCGCAAGGCTTGCGATCATTGGCGAGAGCAGCAGACCGAGCACCGGGAACAGTACGCCGGCGGCGATCGGCACCCCGATGATGTTGTAGATGAAGGCGAAGAACAGGTTTTGGCGGATGTTCTTCATCGTAGCCCGGCTCAGCGTGTGGGCCTTCATAATGCCGTCGAGATCGGGCCTTAGCAGCGTTATATCGGCCGATTCGATCGCGACGTCGGTGCCGCTCGCAAAGGCGATGCCGACATTGGCCTGGGCGAGAGCCGGAGCGTCGTTTACGCCGTCACCGGCCATTGCGACGACTTTGCCACGTGCTTGCAGGGCCTTGACCTTTTCGGCTTTGTGCTCTGGCATTACCTCGGCGAATATCTGCGTGATGCCGAGTTCACGGGCGACGGCTTCGGCGGTTGCCTGAGCGTCGCCGGTCATCATTACCACCTCGATGCCGCGTTTCTGGATATTCTCGATCGCAGCCCTCGCCGAAGGCTTTATCGGGTCGGAGATATGGATCGAAGCGGCGGGAAGTCCCTCGATACGAAGCTCGATGTTCGAACGGCCCGCCGGAAGTGACGACAAGCCCGCGAGTGCCGACCGGCCGACGTAGATCTTTGCGCCGTCTACGGTTCCGGTGACGCCGATACCCGTTTCGGACGCAAAATCGGTGACCTCAAGTAATCCGATGCCGCGCTTTTCGGCCTCGGCGACGATCGCGGCGGCAAGCGGATGCTCGCTGTGGCGTTCGAGAGAAGCAGCTAGCTGCAGCACTTTGTCGGTAGAGAGGTCGTCGGCTTTGCCTTCGGCTCCGCGGGCGACCTTGCCGATGATGCGAATGTCCGTTATTGACGGCTTTCCTTCGGTCAGCGTGCCCGTTTTGTCGATGACCAGAGCGTTGACCTTTTCGAGCGTTTCGAGGGCCTCGGCTTTCTTGATAAGGACGCCGTTCTTTGCTCCGTGGCCGGTGCCCACCATTATCGACATCGGAGTCGCCAGGCCGAGGGCGCAGGGGCAGGCGATGATCAGCACCGAAACCGCAGCAACAATTGCGTAGGCAAGACTTCCAAATGCAAACATCCAGACCGCAAATGCTACGACCGCGACCACGAGCACTGCCGGGACGAAATATGCTGAGACTACATCAGCGAGCCGCTGGATCGGGGCTCGGCTGCGGGCCGCTTCACCGACCATCTTCACGATCTGGGCCAGGAGCGTTTCGCCGCCGACCTTTTCCGCTCGCATGGTGAACGAGCGGTTTCCGTTGATCGTGCCGCCGATGACCTTTGCCCCGGAGCTTTTTTCGACCGGCATCGATTCGCCGGTGACCATCGATTCGTCGATGGCGGTCTCGCCGTCGATTATCTCGCCGTCGGTTGGGACCTTTTCGTTTGCTTTTACACGTAGGAGTTGTCCGACATGAACATGTCGAAGATCGATGACCTCATCGGTGCCGTCATCGCGAATGACGGTCGCTGTTTCCGGGGCTAGGCGGAGCAATTCCTTGATCGCCGACGACGTTTGCGACCGAGCACGCAGTTCGAGCACCTGCCCGAGCAGCACAAGCGTCGTGATGACTGCGGCTGATTCGAAATAGCCCGGGATCAAGCCCGTATGCGAGTCGCGCATCGCTTCAGGAAACCATCCGGGAGCGAATAAGGCGGCGATGCTTAGTAAATAAGCCGCTCCGGTACCGATCGCGATCAGCGTGAACATGTTCGGGCTCAGGTTTCTAACCGACTGAACGGCCCTGACAAAAAATGGCCAGCCGCCCCAAAGTACGACCGGCGTCGCCAATACGAACTGGATCCACATCGATATCGCCGAGGCCCTGCCATGTGGCCACGAAGGGAAAAGGGAATTGAGGTCGACGAACATTTCCCCCATCGCCAGCACGAAGATGGGCAGAGTCAACACTGCCGAAACTGCAAATCGGCGTTTCATGTCGACGTATTCCGGATCGGGCCTATCGTCGAGCGATATCTCCTTTGGCTCAAGGGCCATTCCGCATATAGGACACGACCCCGGTCCGATCTGGACGATCTCGGGATGCATCGGGCAGGTGTACTCGACATCAAGGGGCATGTCTTCGGCGACAGCCGCCGAGAGGTATCTCTCAGGTGTCGCCTTGAATTTATCGAGGCAGCCTGGTGAACAGAAGTGATATGTGATGCCGCCGTGAATGTGCGAACCGGCCGAGCGAGCGGGATCGACCGTCATTCCGCACACGGGATCTATCGATGGAAGTTCGATCTCTGGTTGTGAAATGAAGTAGTGCTCGGCCGTCGTATGCCCTGCATCGCAGCACGATCCGGCGACAGTTTCGGTCGAGCCAAAAAGATATTTTTCCGGCTCTGCTTTGAATTTATCCTTGCAGCCGATATTACAAAAGTAGTAAGTGGTTCCGTCGTGCTGATGGCTCGCCGCGGCAGATTCCGGAGTGACCAGCATCTTGCATACCGGATCGGTGTGTACTTCGGGCAATGGTTCCGCTTTTCGCCCGAGTTGAACCGGCATAGGTTTCGTTGGTTCGTTGTTTTTCATGTATTTCTTTCCTCCGAAACAAGTCTACAACCTGTGAGTAAGTGTCAAGTCAAGGGCTTTCTTCCGTATCTGTAAAACTTTCTATCAAGCGGCAAACGGAGTGGCCGTCGGGCTGCGAATTTTTCATAGAGCTCCACGTTTCCGCTGCTGATTCCAGCCTTTTCTGAAGCCTCTCAAGTTGACGGATCTTCTCCCTGTTTTCCTCGATCCGTTTCCTAACCACGTCGCGAACCATTGGACATGGGGAATCTCCATGTGCGGCATGGCTGAGGATAGTCTCGATCTCTGCGAGCGTGAAACCCAGCTCCTTCGCTGAGGAAATAAAACGCAAACGCTCGGTGTCGGCGGGCTTATATATCTTATAACCGTTTCGAAGATCTCGGGATGGTTTAAGCAGTCCGATTCGGGTGTAGTAACGAACCGTAAAGAGCGGAACCTTAGCCCGCTTGGCAAGAATCGAGGCGGTCAGCATACACCACCTGATTTTATAGCATCAGGAGATATTTTTCCGGAATCTCAGAGGAATTGTGAATATGTTTTACCAGACAAAACTCTTTTGTTTTGTCACCTTAACCGAAAAGGCAAGTGTCCGTCGAGGGCATACGCAAAGCTTGGAAGCCATTACTAAAGGCTCGTCCGGCTGCCGAAGTGGGGTAAACATGTCAAAAAAATTCTTACTGCTTATTGGTATGTTCGCTGTTATGGCGGGCGTTTCATTCGCTCAGATCAACAAATTCCCGTCACCTGTCGCAACGAAGCTTATATCCGGTAACGACGTTTCCGACCCGCTCGGCTTGCTCGAGTTCGACGACGAAGATGACGAAAAGGCGAAAAAGGCTGCAGGCGTAAAGGCCTCGGTCGTCGTGAACATGTCGTCCGCCGAGCAGGCGGCGTTTGAGTTGATCAACCGTATTCGCATCGAGAAAGGACTCGAACCGCTGAGTTGGAATGCTGAGATCGCCGCGGTGGCCCGTCTGCACTCGCAAAACATGGCTGAATTTCGCTTCTTCTCGCACCGCGGCCTCGATAATAAGCTCGTCAGCGACCGGGCCGACCAGCTCAAACTAGGCAAATGGCGTTCGATTGGCGAAAACATCGCCTTTAACCGGGGTTACGCCGACCCAGTCGCCATGGCCGTCGAACTCTGGCTCGATTCGCCAACTCACAAACGCAATATGATGGACCCGAACTGGAAAGAATCCGCCATCGGAGTAGCGAAAGCTCCGGACGGGTCGGTTTATTTTACGCAGGTGTTCTTGATAAGGAAGTAGACTGCGGAAGTCCGCACTCAGTCAGGGCTCCCGCGGCGGCATATTTCCGTCAGGGAGCCCTTACTTCGTGCGGGCTTCTGGATTATTGTAGAGTTATGTCGCCTTCGTTTGCGTTGCCGTCATTTGCAAAGATCAACTGGACTCTTCGTGTTTTGGGGAGACGCAACGATGGATTTCATGAGTTGTTTACGGTTTTTCAGACCGTTTCGCTGCATGACACGCTTCATTTTGAGGTTGGTGAGTCGATAGAGTTTAACTGCGACGACCCGGCAATTCCTGAGGATGAGACCAATCTGGTTGTGAAGGCGGCGTATTTGCTCAAGAACGCGACTCGTGCGGACGGTGGGGCTCGGATATTTCTTGAGAAACGGATTCCGTCGCCGGGCGGTTTAGGCGGCGGATCTTCGAATGCCGCTGTCACATTGATCGCTCTGAATCGCCTGTGGGGACTGGATCTGCCGCAGTACGAACTGCATTCGCTTGCAGCCGAACTCGGGTCAGACGTGCCGTTTTTCCTTCACGGCGGCACTGCCATCGGAACGGGACGGGGCGAGTTTATCGAGCCGATCGACGATGTTTTGGCTGAGAACTTGGCGATCGTTACGCCTGCGATCGCGGTTTCAACCAAAGATGCGTTTGAGAGCCTTAACGCTCCCACCTTGACATTTGAGGAGCGAGATCATATTCTTCCTGTTTGCCGTACCGAAGCGTTGACGCTCGATCCGCGACGTACTGCTTTGAAAAATGATTTTGAGCGGACGGTTTTCGCCGCCCATCCTGAGATCGCGTGGGTGAAAACGACCTTGCTCGAACTCGGTGCAGTTAATGCCGCGATGAGCGGCAGCGGGGCTTCGGTCTTCGCAATATTTGACAATACAGAGACACGGCAATCTGCTATAAAAGCCCTCGATGACCAATCGACCTGGCGAAAGTTTGCCGTAGCGACCGTCGGGCGAAATGAATACGCCCAAGCCCTCGGGCTCTAGGTCGCTTCCGCGTCTTAAAAAGAAAATTCGCATTGGGGCGTAGCCAAGTGGTAAGGCACCGGTCTTTGGATCCGGCATTCGTAGGTTCGAGTCCTCCCGCCCCAGCCAATTTCGATTTTGTAAGCGGGCTGTCTCTGAAAACGGAGTCAGTCCGTTTTTGATTTTGAATTGGTGCAAGGGCTTACGCGTTAGCAATGGCCATACTTGCAGCGTTGAATGTTTCGCCCTTGCTAACGCGCGGGCTTTTGCAACGGGAATATGAGCGTCAACGGCAAAATTAAGGTCTTTACGGGCAGCGCTCATCCTGGATTGGCGGACGAGATCTGCGGTCATCTTGGGATCGAGATCGGAAAAGCGGTCGCAAATAGATTCTCGGACGGGGAATTCAATTTCCAGATCGGCGAGAACGTCCGCGGACATGATGTTTTTATCGTCCAGCCGACGTGTCCGCCGAGCGATCGCCACTTGATGGAGTTGCTCATAATGCTCGATGCTTTTATTCGAGCGTCCGCAGAGCGAGTAACGGCTGTTATACCATATTTTGGTTACGCGAGGTCGGATAAGAAGGATCGGCCGCGTGTTCCGATCTCGGCAAAGATGGTGTCGAACATCATCACAAAAGCCGGTGCACAGCGTGTTTTGACAGTTGACCTGCACGCTTCGCAGATACAAGGGTTCTTTGATATTCCGGTCGATCATTTGTACGCCGCTCCGGTCGTGGTCGATTATTTTCGCCGAAACCCGATCGAGAATCTGATCGTCGTCGCCCCCGATACTGGTGGTGCCGAGCGTGCAAGAGCATACGCGAAACGTCTTGACGCGGGCCTAGCGCTTTGCGACAAACGGCGAGAGCGTGCGAATGAAGCGGATGTAATGAACATTGTCGGCGACGTACGTGGCAAGAATTGCCTGATCATCGATGACATGTGCGACACGGGCGGAACGATCTGCAAAGTCGCGGAGGCCCTTCATAAGGCAGGGGCGAATGAGATCTCGGCGTGTTTCACACACGGGGTTTTGAGCGGGAACGCAGTGGAGAATATCTCGAACTCGCACTTGAAAAAGGTGATCGTCACAAACACGATCCCGACTGGTGCAGACGCACAGAGGCTCGTCGAAACGGGCCAAATAGAAGTTTTGAGCGTCGCCGGGCTGCTCGCTTCGGCGATCAGATCGATCCATGACGAGACCAGTGTTTCGTCGTTGTTTATTTGAGTTTTTGGTTTCAAGTTCCAAGTTGGAAGCCTGAGAGTAAAGTTTGACCTTGGAACTCAACGAAAGATTATGGCTGATAAAATTGTTATAAAAGGTGAAGTTCGCGACACCCGTGGTAAGAACGAGAACCGCAGGCTTCGAGTTGCCGGCAAGATCCCTGTCGTCGTCTATGGCGGCGGATCGGAAAGTCTCGCCGCAGCCGCGGACCTGCGAGCACTGGCAGCCGTTCTTAGAACGGACAGCGGTGTTAACTCGGTCTTCTCGCTAGATATTCCCGGTGTCGGCATCAATGACGTGATCTTCCAGGCTCGTCAGATCCACCCTATCACCGGCCGTTTGATACACGCCGATCTTCGACGCTTTTCAAAGGGCGAAAAGATCGAGATGACGGTTCCGGTTGTGCTGATTGGTACCGCAAAGGGCCTTGAGGTTGAAGGTGCAGTGCTCTCGCAGGCAATGCGTGAGGTCAAAGTTTTGTGCGAACCGGCAAATACACCGGATTCGATCGAGGTGGACGTTAGCGATCTCGATGCCGGACACTCGTTGCACATTTCAGATCTTAAGGTGGGAGCCGGACTTGAGATCATCGAGGATGCCGAGGCAGTAGTCGCATCGATCGTGTCGATCAGCGAAAGCGACCTCGAACCGCAGCTCGAAACAGTTGAGCCGGAAGTCGCTGGTGAAGCTCCTGCGGAAGAAGCTGAGTAGTTTCCGGACCGCAGGCTTCTAGCCTGCGTTAAGGTGTCTTGCGGGTATAAGCCTGCGGTTCCTTTATGGCTAACTGGCTGATCGTCGGGCTCGGAAATCCCGGCCCGGAATACGCGAAGACGCGGCATAATATGGGTTTCATGCTCATCGATCTGCTCGCTTCGCGGCTCCAGACGCAGGTCAAGCGTGAGGAATGCCGGAGCCTTGTAGGGCGAGGCGAAGTTGATAATCAGGTGATCGAGCTTGCCAAGCCGCAGACGTACATGAACCTTAGCGGTGAGTCTGTAAGTTGTTTGGTCGCAAAAGATAACCGTTCGGTCGAAAAGCTGGTGGTGATCTCGGACGATCTCGCTCTTCCGTTCGGAACGATGCGGATCCGGCCTAAGGGAAGCCATGGCGGTCAGAATGGTTTGAGATCGATCATCGATTGCTTGAAAACGCAGGATTTTATCCGTTTGCGGTTAGGCATCCAGCCGGAACATCCGGTAGGTGATGTGACACGATTTGTTTTGGATCGCTTCGCGAAAGGCGATACCGAAACGCTTGAAAAGATTTTAGACGAATCGGCCGATGCGATCGAGACCATCGTTACGGATGGAGTAGATGCGGCGATGGCGAGATTCAATTGATCAAAGGTCAAATACTATGGCAAATAGAACGTACGAAGTAATGTATATCATCAATCCGGACACGGACGCCGAACGTATCGAAAAGCTCAACGACGCTGTTGGCAAGCTGATCGAGAAAGAGGGCGGTACAGTGGTTCGAATGGACGATATCGGCATTAGAAATCTTGCTTATCCGATCCAGAAAAAGAATCAGGGCCATTACGTCCTGTTCGAGGTCGACGGCACTGGCCAGGAGATCATGGAACTTGAGCGCCGCATGCGTGTCAACGATATGATCATGCGGTACATTACGGTCCGCGTCGACGAAGATCGAAAGAAAGCAGACAAGATAAGTGCAAAGCGCGAAGCTCGGGCGGCAAAACGTGCGTCGTTCCGCAATAACGCGGAAGCCGCAGAAGCTCCCGTAGAAGCGTAAAGAACGGATTGTGGCCAGCTGGTCACTGGCTTGAAGAAAGTCTTGAAAATGGAGTAGATGTCGGCAGTTGTCCGCGGTCGTAATTTGACCACTGACCGCCGACCACTAACAAAAGTATATGGCAGATAACGAATTAGAAATATTGGTAGACAGAGATCTGGGAGTCGGCGAAGACGTCATCGGCGATCGTCCGCGACGCTATCAGCGACGCCGTCCGCGTCAGATCGTTCCTGATTATCTTGATTGGAAGGATGTCGATCTGCTCAGGCAGTTCATCCCGGAGCGCGGTAAGATCATGCCGCGTCGCATCTCAGGTATCACGGCGAAAGACCAGCGACGATTGGCAAAGGCGATCAAACGGGCTCGAGCAATGGCAATTTTGCCGTTCGTAGCGGACTAGAACAGTCGTCAGTGGTCGGTGGCCAGTGGTCAGAATAACAGCTGACCACTGACCACTGACCGCTGACCACTTCGACAGGAGATATATGGCAAACACAACAGTATTGTTACGCGAGGACATGGAGCATGTCGGCGGTCGCGGCGAGATCGTCAAGGTCAAGGCCGGTTACGCCCGCAACTACCTTCTGCCGCAGGGTTTTGCGACACTCGCGACGAAAGGAAACATCAAGCAGATCGAGCAGGAGCGTGCTTCGCTGCTCAAGAAAGCGGCGATCGAGAAAGCGACTGCTGAGGCTCAGAAAGAGCAGATGGAAAGCATCAGCCTGACCTTCGAACGCAAGGTCGGCGAGCACGGCCACCTGTTCGGCTCGGTAACCTCGATGGATATCGCCGACGCCCTCAAGGCGAAAGGTTATGAGATCGACCGCCGCAAGATCGTACTTAAAGACGCCATCAAGGACACCGGCGAATACACGGTCAACGTGAAGCTTCACCGTGAGGTGACGCTTGCGGTTCCTGTGGCCGTAGTCGGCGAAGGCGGCGAGGAGACGGTCAAGGAAGAGAAGAAAGCCACGGCTCCGAAAGCTGAAGCAGCGGTTGAAGAACCGACTGCTCCGGTAGTGGAAGAGGCCGACGCCACTGAAGAGAAAGCGGAATAGCGTTTCACATAAGATCCTCTTTAAGCCCGATGTTGGTTGGTTCAACTGACATCGGGCTTTGTGCGTGATCGCTTGCTCAGAATCGGGTAAGCCGATTATTAACAGAGTTAACAGTCGTGGTAAATTTACTAAATGGGCGTAGTTCAGCGACGACTTTCTAAGACCTTTACCGAGTTCTTCGACTCTGAGAAGTCGAGCGGCATTCTGCTGATCATTTGCACGGTTATCTCATTGATCTTTGCCAATTTGGTGTTCGGCGATGCGTATGTCGCATTTTGGCAGAGGTATCTTGGCGGCCTGAGTATCGAGCATTGGATCAATGATGCCCTGATGGCGATCTTCTTCCTGCTGATCGGCCTCGAACTTCAACGTGAGATCTACAACGGCGAACTTTCAAACATGAAGAACGCCATGCTGCCGATCTTTGCCGCTCTTGGCGGTGTCGCCTTTCCCGCCGGCATTCACTACGCATTTAATGGAGGCACCGATACGCAGGCTGGCGTTGGTATCCCGATGGCTACCGATATCGCCTTCGCTCTTGGCGCTCTTGCGCTTCTGGGTAGTCGCGTACCGGCGTCGCTAAAGGTCTTTCTGACCGCACTTGCAGTCATCGACGATCTTATGGCGATCATTGTGATCGCGGTTTTCTACACCTCTAAGCTGTCGATCGCGTACCTCATTGGTTCGTTGGCTGTTTGGGCCATGCTCGTAGTACTGAATCGCTACTTCCGCGTTATCTCCCTGATCCCATATCTGATCGGCGGGGTATTGATGTGGTACCTGATGCTCAAATCCGGCGTTCACGCAACCATCGCGGGCGTGTTGCTCGCATTTGCGATACCGTTCTCTGCTAAAGAGGACGACGAAGATTCGCCCGCGCATATCCTCGAACACATTCTCCACAAACCTGTTGCGTTCCTCATTCTGCCGATCTTTGCGCTTGCGAACACTGGCATCATTATTGGGGCGGACGCTATACAAACTCTGTTCAATCCCAACGAGGTCGGCATCATTGCCGGACTCGTACTTGGTAAGCCAATTGGCATTACCCTGTTCTGTTTTGTCGTCGTCACCATCGGACTATGCCGACTTCCACTCGATCTCGCCTGGCGGCATGTTCTCGGTGCGGGGATGCTGGGCGGAATCGGGTTTACTATGTCGATCTTCATTACCAACCTGGCTTTCGCAACAAATCCGGCTGAAATAAACGGTTCGAAGATGGCTATTTTGCTCGCTTCGCTTGTCGCGGGAACGATCGGGTTCCTTTGGTTGAAATTCTTTGGCCGGCCTCGCTCCACGGACGCCGATATGGACACGATGGATTTCGAAGCGAATGGGGCCTGACCTGATAACCCGATAGCTTACGATGAACGCCGAAGTGATATTTGTCATCGCGGTTTTGCTGCTCGCGGTATATCTGTTTGTTACTGAGAAGCTTCCCGTTGATCTTGTAGCTCTTCTTGTAATGGCACTGCTGCTCGTTAGCAGTAGTGTCACGCCTGCCGAGGGATTTGCCGGTTTTAGCAATTCTGCAACGATCACCGTCGCCTCGATGTTTATTCTCAGTGCCGGCCTTTTTAGGACGGGCGCGGTGAATTTCCTCGGCGATCTTGTTAATGTTCTTTTTAAACGCAATTTTTGGATCGCGATGTTTGTCGTGATGCTTCTGGTTGCGGTGCTCTCTGCGTTCATAAACAACACTCCGGTCATCGCGATCTTCTTGCCCATCCTGCTCGGCGTTGCTCGCGAAACACGGATTTCTGCCTCGAAGATCCTGATGCCGATCTCTTTTGCCTCGATGTTCGGCGGAGTCTGCACACTCATCGGTACGTCAACCAACATCCTGGTTAGTTCAATTGCCGAAAAGCGCGGCCTTCGGCCGTTCACTATGTTCGAGTTCGCTCCGCTGGGGCTGATCATGTTTGCGGTCGGGACGGCGTATCTTCTCCTTGTCGGCATACGCTTGATCCCTGATCGTCGCGGCGAGGGCGACCTCACCGAGTCATTTCAACTCGATGAATACCTGACCGAGATCGTTCTGCTTCATGGAGCAGCATCAGTCGGTGAACGCATTAAGAATGCTCCCTTGGTGCGCGATCTTGACATTACGATCGTCGAGGTTCGGCGCGACGAGCAAAGGTTTCAACAGCCTAACGGCGAGTTCCTGCTTCGCGGTAACGATGTGCTCGTTGTTCGATGCGACCTCGAAAAGATCCGTGAGATGCAGGAGCACGAGGGCGTACAGTTTCGGCCGCAGGTGAAATGGGGCGACGACAGTCTAACCTCAGAGGATTTTCGTCTGGTCGAGGCCGTCGTCGGGCCGAATTCCTCGCTTGTCGGCAGCACCCTGAAAAGGGTGAACTTTCGGGAGAACTACGGTGCAACGGTGCTGGCTATTCGGCATCGCGGCGAATTGCTTCGTGAAAAGCTTTCTGAAACGTGGCTCAGCGGCGGCGACCTGCTCTTGCTTGAGATCCATACGGACCGCCTTAACGCTCTCAAGCGAAATCGCGACCTGATAATCACATCAGAGCAGAGTACTGTCGAGTTTAGACGAAACAAGGTTGTCATCGCGCTGGTCATAGTTGTGGGCGTGATAGCGGCGGCGAGCCTGAACCTGGCGCCGATCGTGGTCAGTTCGGCGGTCGGAGCCATCCTGTTGATCCTGACGAAGTGCATAACGCTTGACGAAGCATATCGGGCCATCGAATGGAAGATCATCTTTCTGCTCGCCGGCGTTCTTTCGCTCGGCGTTGCTCTCGAGAGTTCCGGGGCGGCCAGATTGATCTCAAGCAATCTGGTGTCGACAGTCGGTTCGATCGGTCTCATCGCCCTCGTGTCGGCCTTTTACCTTCTGACGTCAGTGCTGACCGAAATGATGTCAAACAACGCGACCGCCGCATTACTGGCACCAATAGCGATCGCGACCGCAGCGGCCTTGGGTGTCAATCCACAGCCACTTCTTGTCGCTGTGACATTTGCCGCGTCGGCGAGTTTCATGACGCCGGTCGGTTATCAAACCAACACGATGATCTATGGGCCGGGGCAATATAAATTCATCGATTTTGTGAAGGTCGGCACGCCTCTAAATATTATATTTTGGTTGTTAGCGACGTTCCTCATTCCGGTATTCTGGGAGTTTTAAGCCCATAAAGAGGCCGTGATAGGAGCAGCGATCTAAGAATTCAGGGCCAAAAACAACCTCCCAATAAACCCTCCTTTATCCGTTGTCACCGCCTGTCGAACGGGGTATTATTAGAGACTGCAAATTCACTTTTTGCGGTCTCTTTTCTCCGGAGTTTACATTCCTTATGTTTCCCGGCACTTCGTGATCTCCGGAGCTTTTTTGCGTAATGGCCACTGCTTTTCCAGACAATAGACGAGAGCAATATCTCGAAAAACCGCTGCCGAGCAGCGACGACAGTGAGCGCGTGATCCTCGGTGCGATCTTGCTCGACAATTCTTTGATCGCTCAGACGGTCGAGCATTTGAAGCCCGAAGATTTCTATTCGCCTCTCAACCGCCGTGTTTTTGCGGCGATGATCGCTCTTTTCGAAAAGCAGAAGCAGATCGACCCGATCCTGATCGGCGAAGAGCTCAAGAAAGAAGGCTCGCTTGATTCGATCGGCGGTATTTCGACGATCACAAATCTGAGCTTCGGCCTGCCGCATTTTTCCGACCTGGCGGAGTATATTAAGGTCGTTCACGATAAATCCATCGTTCGGACTCTCATCCGCACCTGCAACTCGATCACCAGTGAGGCTCTCGCAGAAGAGGACGATGCCGACGTTATTCTCGATCGTGCTGAGCAGGCGATATTTGCGCTGGCAGAGGCCCGTACGAATCAGAGCTTCTCGCGGATCGCTCCAGTCGCTGACCGTGTTCTCGCCAGAGTTCGCGAATATGCAAAAGGCGAAGGCACCGGCATTACGGGCCTTTCCACCGGATTTCGCGAGCTGGACGAGATGACTTCCGGTCTGCAGCGGACCGACCTCGTCATCATCGCCGGCCGTCCCTCGATGGGCAAAACGGCGTTTTGTCTGACGCTTGCCCAAAATGCGAGCCTTTATTCGAGAGCAGTCGTGGCCGTTTTCTCGCTCGAAATGTCGAAAGAGCAGCTGGTCACTCGTATGCTCGCGAGCGAGGCCCATATAAACGCTCACCGTTTCCGCACGGGCCACCTGATGGGTAACGAATGGGAACGCCTCGCTAATGCCATCGGCACGCTTTCGGAAGCCCGAATGTTCATCGACGACACGCCCGGTATTTCCGTACTTGAAATGCGTGCCAAATGCCGCCGTCTCGCCGCCGAACAGAAGCAGATCGACCTGATCGTCGTCGACTATCTGCAGCTAATGGGCGGGAACTCCGGCCGCCGCAACGAGAATCGCCAGCAGGAAGTCTCGCAGATCTCGCGTGAACTCAAAGGCCTGGCGAAAGAACTCGATGTTCCGGTCGTCGCCCTGTCGCAGCTTTCGCGAGCCCCCGAAGCCCGAAATCCGCCAAAGCCCTTGATGTCCGACCTCCGCGAATCAGGCTCGATCGAGCAGGACGCCGACGTTGTCGGTTTCATCTACCGCGAAGACTATTACAAGGAAACCGAGGAGAACAAAGGACTTGCGGAGCTGATCATCGCGAAACAGAGAAACGGCCCGACCGGGACCGTCAAACTCGCTTTTCTCAAAGAGTTTACGCGGTTTGAGAATTATTACAGCGGATAGCCAAGCAGTTCCCCTCCTTACGAAGGAGGGGTGGCAGCGGATGTTTTTATCCGCTGACGGGGTGGTTCTCTACTCGCGGAGAAGACAACGAACGATGCCATACGCGGGCAGCAAAACAGACATTCACACGCTTGAGGAACCCTTATGAACGACCTAAGCTACCCAATCGGAAAATTCGACCTCGCGAACTTCAATGATCGCGAAGCAAACCTCAGGACCATCGCCGAACTGCCTTCGAAGGTGCGCGAAGCCATTGCTGGTCTCACCGAATCGCAGATCGACACACCCTATCGCCCCGGCGGTTGGACGGTGCGGCAGACGGTGCATCATATAGCCGACAGCCACATGAATTCGCAGATACGTTTCAAACTCGCGCTGACCGAAGACGAACCGCCGACGATCAGGCCGTATCACGAAGAGCGCTGGGCCGAACTCGCCGATAGCCGTTTGCCGGCCGAGGTCTCGCTCGGCCTTATTGACGCAATTCACGCACGCTGGACGGCTCTGCTCGAATCGATGTCGGAATTAGATTTTCAAAGATCATTCATCCACCCCGAAACCGGGTCGTGGACGCTAGAGCGAGCTTTAGCCCTATACGCCTGGCATTCTCTGCACCATACGGCCCACATCACGCGGCTGCGTGAGCGTGAGGGTTGGTAAGAAAGCATTAACCACAGATGGACGCAGATAAGGCTGAATAATTCTCTTCTTATCTTCGTTCTATCCGTGTCCATCTGTGGTTAATTTCCGTTTTTGTGGTACAACATCTTCAATGTCCGAATCCTCGCAGCGTTTAGTTTCTCTCGATGTCTTTCGCGGCATGACGATCGCGGGGATGGTGCTTGTGAATAACCCAGGCACATGGGCTCACATCTACGACCCGCTGGAGCACGCCGCGTGGCACGGGCTGACCCCGACCGATTGGATATTTCCGTTCTTTCTTTTCATCGTCGGCATTGCGATACCGATCGCTCTTGGCAAGCATGTCAGTACCGGGAGCGAGAGCGACCGGGGACCTTCGCTCGGCGTTTACAAGAAGATCATCACCCGAGCCCTCTTGATCTTCGCCCTCGGCATAACGATGTCGGCGATCCCGTTTTTCCAGTTCGCAGCCACCGATGCTCCGGATTGGCTGAAAATGCTCATCTGGATGGCGATGACCGCCGGGCTTTTCCTGCTCCTGCTCCGGAATTTTAAGGCCGCGGGCGTAGCGATCGGTCTCGGTATCATTGGTGTTGTCGCGATGAACCTCGCGGGCTACAACGTCGTGCCCTACAATGTCGGCACGATGCGGATCCCGGGAGTGCTCCAGCGCATTGCCGTTTGCTATCTGATAGTTTCGATAATTTTCCTCCATACAAACTGGAAGCAGCAGCTCGGCATTAGCGGAGCTTTGCTGCTCGGCTATTGGGCTCTGATGACGCTCATCCCCGTGCCCGGCTGCGATGTGACGACCGTCGATGACAAAGCCTGCAACCTCGCCGCCTGGCTCGACCGCACGATACTGACCGAAAACCACATCTGGCGCGGCGGCCGGGTCTTCGACCCAGAAGGCATCCTTTCGACGCTGCCTGCTCTCGTCACGACCATCGCCGGCGTGCTGACGGGAACGTGGCTAAGACGCTCTAGCTCCCCTCCTTCGTAATGAGGGGAGCCGGATGCCGCCCGCTCACGCAGGCGGTACTGACAAGGTCGTCGGCATGTTCTTCTTCGGCACCGTCCTACTCGCCGTCGGCTACATCTGGTCGAGTTATTTCCCGCTCAACAAATCGCTGTGGACGAGCAGTTATGTGCTGGTCACGGCGGGCATTGCACTGCTCGTGCTCGCGGCTTGTTACTGGCTGATCGACATCAAGGGCTACAAACGCTGGGCGTGGCCGTTCGTTGTCTTCGGCGTCAACGCCCTGCCGCTCTTTGTCTTCTCGGGCATCATGGCCCGAATGCTCTCCGCCTACCGCGTATCCGGCCCCGACGGCAAACCCGTCGCGCTCCAGAAATGGATCTTTGATAACATCTACATGTCGTTAGCCCAACCCGTCGACGCCTCGCTGATGTACGCGATCACATTCATTCTTTTCTGGCTATTTCTGATGTGGCTCCTCTACCGCAAACGGATCTACGTGAAGGTCTAAGATAGTAACCACGAAATAACACGAAAAAACACCAAATAAGAATTCTCTATTTTGGTGTTTTTTTCGTGTATTTTAGTGGTTACTGTAATTACTTGATCTCGAAATTTCGTATCTCCGCCGCCTGTTGAGCCGCGAGCTGGTCTCGCTGAGCCGCCAGAGCTTTTCGTTCCTTTTCCATCTCCTCTAGACGAGTTTCCTGTTCACCGGCTTTGGCTATGTAGCGTGCGATCAACGTTTTGGCCTCAGGTGTTTTCGCCAGTGCCTCGATGTTTTCGCGAAGGCGTTTTTGATCCGTTTCGATCTTGCCGGCCTCGTCGTCGAAAGTGGCGAGTTTTCGTTCGATCTCAGCTATCTGGGAGCGGATATCGATTATCTTTTCAAGCCGGGTTCGTGTCGCTTCGTCGATATATTTCCGATCGACGAAGAGGGCCAGATCAACCTTTGAGAGGGAAGTTAGCTGATAAGATTCCATCAGCGGCTGCCGCAACGAAATACTCAGTTTCTTATCCTCAAACGCACCCAGCTCGACACGAAAACGGTAGTATCGCTGCGTAGAGTAGTCGGGCTTTGGCGAATCTTCGGAAAGTTCCCATCCGTTGCGTATCGGGTATTCGATATAAACCGTTTTCTTGCGGTCGGTTTGGTTAGTTATCTCATAGGTTTTCTGCTCGCTCTGGAAATAGTGAACCTGCAGCACGCCATTCACCGCCTTGATCAATTTGGCGGGTTCGCGATTTCCTGTGTTGCGTACGACCACGTTCGTGCCGAGATCGAGAGCGAAAGAGATCAGCCGCTGCTCTTTGGGCTTCAGTCGCTCCATCAGTGCTTCGCCCGCATACGCGTTGCCATCAAGGACGGTCAGAGCCCCGCTTTCGAGCGTTAGATTCGTTGTGTTTTTTAGTAATACGCCGCTGAACGGCCGGTCGGTGCGAACCGATTCGTTATAAACCGCGACGCGCTCACCGTCCATTTTTGTCTGCACGATCGGGATGAGAGCTGAGCGATTTCGGTTCACCGTTACGGGCTGCTCGATGCGGTATTCGAATAGATCACCGATCTCGGAACCACTTGCGGCGGCGGAGATGCCTGAATTTGCACTGATCAGAGCGTCACTAACCCTCGTTTGACTCAGTGCCAAATTCCCGGATCGAAAATTGTTTGTTTCCTGACCGTCGACTAAGAGGCTGTTTTCCGAACCGCTTGCTCCATCAACAGCAAAATTGCTTTGCGTTCCGGGTGTCATCATTAGTTGACTTTGCAACGTCCGGCCACTTAAAGGCAGCTGCTGGATCTGTCGAGCGGTTACGGTGTTGCCCACGCTTGCGTCTGCACTATTCGCGGCTCCTCTGCCGCTTCCGCTTCCGCTACCATTTCCCATCCCACTTTGCGGCTCATAGATCTGAGGCTGTAACTGCAAATCACTCGGCGTTGGAATGATCGGCCGATAGCGATAAAACGGCTTCTGCAGATTCTGGATGAACGAAATCGGCGAGCCCGATACCAAAGACATCTGCACGCCTTCCCAATCCTCTTCGCTGACGTTGTCGACGATCGCCCAACCCTGAAAGAACGGTTTTCCATCGGCATCGAGGACGACGCGGTAGGTGGTTTTCCAGATAGGGGCGGCGATGGTGTATGAGACGACCATTTCGCGTTGGCCCGTGCCCTGCGAAGTGACCGTGATCGTTTTGGCGTCGAGCCTCCGGGCCGAGGCCGTGGCGTTGGCAAACTCGTTAATGTCTCGCCGCGTACCGTCCTCGATCAGCTTCACGCTTTTCACGTCAGCCAGATCAAAGCTAGAGATCTCGCCGCTTTCTGACGCGATCACCAGAACACTTGTTACCTGCGTTTCCTTTTCGGTTTTGATCGTTTTGCGTTCGATTGTCAGGATCGATCCGGTGGCGGCGCCTTTGGTCGAGGTGACGACAACCTTTGCACCCTGCAATTGGGACAGAACCGACGAGATGCCGCCGCCGTCGCCCGAAACCGGATTCACCGAAAACGGTATCTCCGCCATTCGCGAAGAGATCGGCGCCGACGAATTGTAGCTGACGGCGCCGATCTTGCCTTGGCCGAGGTCGAGTACGACCATTGACTTCAGCACGTCATCGACCTGCGACTGTTTGAACGACAGATTGACCTCGGCGTTTCCCGAGACAAACCCGCGACGCTCGATATAAGCCACGCCGTTCGAATATAAAATAACCCGCCGGATCGGCAGTTGATTCACCGCATCTCTTGCTAGAACGGGAGCAGGAGTTGCCGTAACCCATTTATTCCGAACAGTTTGCGAGAAACCGCCAACGTGACACACTAATACTAACAGGAGAACTATTGTTTTCTTCATTTCCTTGATCCTTACCTTATTTGAGAAATCTGACTAACTAACGGTTAAGGATGGCTTGGGAAACGGTATTGGTTGCTTTTGCCGGTCTAGGGCGGTAGGGCGAGGCCGTCGTATGGTTTGATACTGATCCCGAACGGCGTTCGTTCGAAGCAGCTAAATCGGCCTGCTTTATTGTAGCCGTACCAGACGGTTGGTTTGCCGTTCTCGTCTTCCTTTTGAATGAAAATACGGCTACCGCGACGGTCCACGGAGCGTTTCATGCCGGCGAACGGATCGGGCTGTGAAGTCTCGGTCGAAGGGATGTGATCGGATTCATGTGCCAACTCCTGCAACATTTCTTCTTCGAGGCGGTCCGCACTACCATTCGCATCCATTCCAATTTCCGATATGTAGTCGTTCATTTCACCCTCGAAATGATCGACTACGCGTGGCTTTTGCTCAGGCGGCGTTTCGCGAGGCGGCTCCATGTCGGGCGTCCATTTTCTCAGGAGACGGCTCGCTGTGGCCGCCGAGATGCCAATTGCAGAGGCCAGAGGCCGAAGTTTTTCGCCCGCCTCGTACCGCCGCTTTATCTCGCATATCATGCGACGCCGATCATCGCTAAGTGGGGGCGTAAAGCGGGCATCGAACATCATCGAGAGCAGACCGTCATCAGAGTAACCGATCCAGCAGTTCGGAGCGTTTGTTGCGTTCCAGACGGTTTTGTATTGAGAGCGTATTTGAACTAAAAAACGCCTGTCCGCAAACGATGGGTGTCGTGCCAACGCGAAAACGCTGTCAGCCGCATCGCAAAGAACACGTGAGCGCATCAGGTCGTGTTCGGTCGGAACAACCTGTCGCCCCGGCTCTCGAGCGTCGGCCAAAACCAGGATCGACACATTGAATTCGCCCGCCATCCGCCGAAGCTCGCGCATCGCCTTGAGCGTCTCGCGTGTGCCGTCCGCGGATGTGCGCAGCGACGAAATATCGTCGATCACAATAGTTCTGTAATGATCAGTTAGAATTTGTTCGCGGAGCCATCCGCATAGCTCATCCGGCGACGCAGGCGCGAATCGATAGAGATTGCCGGAAAACCGATAGGGAATTCGGGCCCCGGTTTTCTCCATTCGTGGGGTGTAATATCTGGCCCCAAACTGCCGCCCAGACAGCTTTAGGTCGACATAGAGCACCTTTCGGCGGGACGAGGACATGCGAAACATCCCGATCTTTCTGCCGCTGGCAATAGATTCGGCAAGTTGAACGGCAAGTATGCTCTTGCCCGTTCCCGACGCTCCGAACAAAAGCGCAACTTCGCCATCGCGCCAAAAATCGTCGAATATCTGCGCCGGTGGCGACGTATATGGAAGCTCCGCGATACACTCGTTAACTTTCGGGGCTCGGAGGTATTTGCTACCGGTAGGTTCTTTTTTATTCTGTAAAACGCTCCGCATATAGTAGTTGACAATTTTCTAAAAATATGTATTATGTATAGGGAGCTGTATTATAAACGCAACACGATGTTAATGTCAATTCTTTTTTTCAAATCGTTGAAACAGGGACGGCAATAGCCGATAAAGCTAGTTAAATGAACGGTTTAGAGTGTTTCGTCAGCAGTGAAACATAGGTGAAACACAATGAAACACCATCTGGACATTCACAGTTGAACTGCGAGCCACGAAACAACTAAGCGTTTCGAGCCTCGTTCGAGATGGCTTATGAGATTTACAAAAACAAATACTGGCAGACTGTTAGCTTTTCTGCGGATTCGCAACGAAGGGGAAGAAGCTTTTTATGCCACCAATTACACGAAAGGCACGAATAGGAAGATCCCCATTCGTGCCATTTGTGTTATTCGTGGCTAAAAGATTTAACCCGCGGCGGCGACGGCTTTTTGGGCGGCGTCGGTCATGCCTTGGGCGGTGATGATGCCGATGCCGGATTCGGCGAGGACGCGGCGGCCTTCTTCGACGTTTGTGCCTTCAAGGCGGGCGACGATCGGGATCGAGACGCCGAGGTTTTTGGCTGCTTCGACCACGCCGCGGGCGACCATATCCGTGCGGACGATACCGCCGAAGATGTTGACCAGCACGGCTTTAACGTTCTTGTCGGAAAGCAGGATGCGGAACGCCTGTTCGACGCGTTCCTGACTGGCACCTCCGCCGACGTCCAGGAAATTGGCAGGTTCGCCGCCGTGGAGCTTGATGATGTCCATCGTTGCCATTGCGAGCCCGGCCCCGTTGACCATACAGCCGATGTTGCCATCGAGCTTGATGTAGTTAAGGTCGAATTTCGAAGCCTCGATCTCGAGCGGCTCTTCTTCGGCGAGGTCGCGAAGTTCAAGGAAATCCTTGTGCCGAAACATCGCGTTGTCGTCAAAGGTGACCTTGGCGTCGAGAGCGATGAGGCGGTTGTCCTTGGTCAGCAAAAACGGATTGATCTCGACGAGCGACGCGTCGATCTTTTCGTAAGCGTCGTAGAGTTTGAGCATGAACGACGCAGCTTGGTTGATGAGTTCGTTCGGAATGCCGAGGCCGAAGGCGAGTTTTCTCGCTTGAAACCCACGCAAACCGACCGCTGGATCGATCGTCTCTTTCAGGATCAGTTCGGGCGTTTCCTCGGCGACCTTTTCGATGTCCATACCGCCGGCTGATGACGCCATGAAGACGTTGCGGCCTGTTACGCGGTCGAGGGTGATACCGAGGTAAAACTCCTTGTCGATCGGCAATCCTTCCTCGATGAGCAGCGTCTGGACCTTCTGGCCTTCGGGGCCCGTCTGATGCGTAACTAGCTGCATCCCAAGGATTTCCGACGCGAGCTGTTTTGCTTCAGCGGGGGATTTGGCGAGCTTCACGCCGCCGCCCTTTCCCCGACCGCCGGCATGGATCTGGGCTTTTACAACGCACACATCGGTGCCGAGTTCTATCGCGGCAGCCTCAGCCTCTTCCGGGGTTCGAGCAACGATACCGCGCGGAACGGGAACGCCGTATCCTTTCAGAATGGCTTTGCCTTGATATTCGTGGATCTTCATAAATTTTCTAATTGGAGCGAAACTACGAGTTTAGCTTTAGGACAGCTAAATATCAAAAGGTGGACGATCGGCCAACTACTGGTTCACGCTCTAAGCAATCATTCAGCTAGAGAGTCAAAAAGAAATTGTTCGATCGCCACTTTCCGCTCCTGAGTTCGAAATTACCCTCGAACCTAACCGCAACAGGCTGTGAAGGGAAGCTTCCAGCTACGTAAAATGCTCCACGCGAGGGAGTTACGATAATACTTGGAATACTGTCCAACTTATAGTTGCGGTTCTCGACATCTCGAAGTGCCGCGAGGCTTTGGGCCTTGTTGCCGGCCTGCTTGTCGAAACGCTCGCGGATCTCCCGAGTATTACTCGCGTCGCCGCCTCGGTTCGCCGAGAATGAATCAAAATCACCGGAGTCGAGTGCCTTGGCATAATCCGCGATCAGAGCTTTAACTGAGGCCTCAAGTTCGCCGTCGGAAGGAACCTTGACTGAGGTACCAGGTGCCGGGAGCGTTGTGTCACCACTCCGCTGGTATTCGACGCCGTTCAGCTTCAGCTTATCCCCTGCCGGCGGCTCGTCGATCTTAAACTCCCTCTGAATATCACCGAGAAAGAGTGTGATCGAACGGTCGTAGATACGAACCTCATTATCCTGAGCGAACATGTCCTGAGCCGCGTAAACAACCGAGCCGTCGGAATTGAAGGCAATAGCCGAATCGGCAGTTCGCCACACACCAAAATACTCAGGGCCCGGCTTTGTGTAAGGTGCTCCGCCGCAGGCGAGACACGCGATGATCAGACCCGTTGCAACGAAGCCAAACAGGATGTTGTCAGCGATCTTCATGACTACCTTCGCCTTGAGTGTCCGGGTAAAAACCTACTGCTTGGTCGTTTTCACGTTGATACCTATAAGTTTCCAGTTGCCGTCTTCCTGGGTATATTTTACCTCGAAGTTCGTCGCTTCGGGTTTCGTTGGATAGTTACCTCGAACGACGAGAGCGTCAAGGCCGGATACCTGTTCAATCGCGGGGGCCGGGGTGAACGTGGCGTCGAGGGACGAAACTGCCTTTTTGAAATCGTAGCTTTCCTTATTTTCAATGAAAACTGCGAAGGCCTTGTCCATTTCTTCGGGTGACGAGGAATCTCGCCAGACTTTGGCGGCTTTCTTATGAAAATCGGTGAAATCTTCGTTCTGGATAGCATCGCCGAAGTCCATAAACGTAGATTTTACAAGCGTTTGGAGCTTGTCATTCGCCGGAATTTCTGGTTTTGAACCGGATGATGTCGAGGATGACGAATTCGAAGAACTGGTCGAACCGCCGCCAGATTTCTTGAAGACGTTGCCATCTAGAGTCATCTCGGTGGCCGTCGGCGGTTTGTCGATCTTGAAGGTCGGTCCAAGCCCGGCAAGGCTGATCTTGAGCGTCTTCGCGGCTTCGTCGACCGTTACGCTGCCGCCGGTTACGCTTGTGCCGCCCGATTTGTAGTCGGCGCCTCCGTCAGCTCTTATCGTTATCAGGGCTCCGTCCGCACCGGTCCATACCCCGACATATGCCGGGGGCGGAGGTGTACTTGACCCGCAGGCAAGGGCGACGATCATGATCGCCGCAATGGCGATGAAGGCGCTTAGTTTATTTGTGATGGCTTTCATAATTATTGTTCTCCGAACAAGTGATCAAGGGATATTGACGATCAGCTTCAGCAGCTTCCATTCGCCGCCTCGATTGACATACTCGAAATCGAATCTGGTCTTGAAGGGTTTGGTAGGAAATTCTCCCTCGGCCACTAGTATTTTAAGGCCTTTTTCGGTGCGGATCGACGGATCATTTTTGAACTTCGCACTCATGTCGTCGGCTTTTTCGAGAATCGGCACGACCACCCGTTTTTTGTCGGTGTACGATTTGAACGCCGTTGCCATCTGGTCGACGGTGTAGGTCGCCTGGAAATCAGACGAAGCGTTCGAGTGCAGATCAGCGAAATTGCCTGAATCGACAGCATCGGCAAACTGCGAGATGGTGTCTTTGACCAGCCCTTCGACGACCGAGTTTGACGGAACGTCGCTGCTGGAAGTCGTATCGGTCCTCGTATTAGAGACCGAATTCGACGGGGTGTCTTCCTTGCCCAGATTAGCGAGGTCCTTGTTGCAGTTACAACCCAACGCGATCGAAAGTACGACCGCGAGTGCGATAACGCCGGTGACGAGATTGTTTGAGCCGATGAAAAGGGAACGGGCCAGAGTTTTCATAGTTTCTCCGTTGCTAAAGAGCTATTGGTTTTTAGAAACTTCGATGCCGAAACGGTCATCCGATCCTTTGCGCCTTTTTGACACCTTTGCGGCCGTCGCGTTTAACATCAGGTTCAAACGCAAAGAACGCAAAGGCCGCAAAAAACGCCAAGAAGTGAGCTTCGCACTACTGCGAACGCTCGACCAGATTGAGCAAAGTTCGGATCGCGACGCCGGTCGGGCCTTTTGCCTGATGCGGACGGACGCTGTCAGCCCATGCGGTTCCGGCGATGTCCAAATGTGCCCATTTGGCTTTGTCGACAAACTCTTGAATGAACACCGCACCCATGATCGTACCGGCCTTCCCTCTAGGGCCGATATTCTTTATGTCAGCGATGTCCGAGCGAATATCCTTGCTGTATTCGGCGCTCAACGGCAGCTGCCAATAGCCCTCGCCCGTGTCTTTTCCGCAAGCGATGATCTCGTCAACCAAAGCCTGATCGTTGCCCATGATACCGGTATTGTGCGAACCGAGCGAGATGATGACGGCACCGGTGAGCGTCGCCATATCGACGATGCGGGTCGCACCTTGTTTTTCGGCGTACGCAACGGCGTCGGCAAGCACGAGACGGCCTTCGGCGTCGGTGTTCAGGATCTCGATGGTTTTGCCGTTCATCGCGGTCACGACGTCGCTCGGACGCGACGCGTTGCCGTCGGGCATATTCTCGACCGCCGCCACGATGCCGATCACGGGTATCGTAGGCTTCAGCAGAGCGATCGCACGCATTGTGCCGAGGACCGTTCCGCCGCCCGACATGTCGTATTTCATCGCGTCCATGCCTTCGGCCGGTTTGATCGAGATGCCTCCGGTGTCGAAGGTGATACCTTTGCCGACGAGAGCGAGGAGTTCGCCTTTCTTGGCGGTCGATTTCACCGGCGTGTAGCGGAGGACGATCATCTTCGCGGGCTGCGACGAACCGTGCGAAACGCTCATCAGCGAACCCATGCCCATCTTGGTCATGCGGGCCTCGTCGAGAACTTCGCATTTCAAGCCAACCTCTTTTGCCATCGCCTGAGCACGCTTTGCCATTTCGGTTGGCGTCAAAACGTTTGGCGGTTCGTTGGCAAGGTCGCGGGTGAAGTTGATCGACTCGCCTATCGACTGGCCGCGGGCAATACCTGCTTTCAGGTCAGCGGGTTTTGCGTCCGGAATGCAAATGATCAGCCCGGTGACCTGCTTATCCTCTTTGTCCTTGGTCTTGTATTTATCAAGCTCGAACTGGCTCGTGATAAATCCCTGAACCGATTGCTGCGCGACTTCCGAGGCACTTGCTTCACTTCGCGGGATGAGGGCGAAGCTCTTTATGCTGCGTTTTCTCAGGAAGCGCGTGGCGGTTCCCGCGAGCTTGCAGATCGCATGAGCTTGGTAATCGGCTTTGGTTCCGACACCTACCAGCAGGAGACGGCTCGCTTTGACGGTGCCCTTGGGTACGAAACGGATCAGAGCGGTCTCGTTAGCGTCGCCCTTGAACTCTTCGGCCTTTATGAGCGAGGAGATGATCCCGCCGGTCATTTTGTCCAATTCTTTGAGAGTTGCGTCGGTCGGCTTTTCGCCCTTAAAGACTGCTACGGCGATCGCATCGGCAGTCGCCTCGGTAAAATTTCCGGTAATGCCCGTGAATTTCATTAATACCTCGATTAAAAAATAGTGTGATGTGTGAAAAACGTTGTTATATCTATAACTTATCTGGACGCTCGTTTCAACTCCTGACGGGTTTCTTTCTCGACTGTACGCCGCATTTCGGTCTCGCGCTTGTCATAGAGCTTTTTGCCTTTTGCGACGCCGATCTCAAATTTTATCCTGCCATTTTTCCAATAGATCCGGGTAACGACTAGCGTCATGCCTTTCACAGTCGTTTCTTTCTGCAGTTTAGCGATCTCACGGCGGTTTAAGAGCAGCTTTCGGGTACGCAGAACGTCGTGATTATTGATATTGCCGTGCGAATAATGCGAGATGTGAGCGCCAAGCAGCCAAACCTCGCCATCGATGATCGAAACGTACGATTCTTTTAGCTGAATGCGCCCGAGCATGATCGATTTCACCTCGGTCCCAAGCAGCACCGCCCCGGCCTCATACTTGTCGAGTATCGTGTACTCATGAAAGGCCTGGCGGTTGGTTAAGATCTCCTTGTCAGCAGACATAAGTTGCTATTCTGACATACTATGCACAGGACTGATAGGACGGATGCGGCCTATCAGTCCTGTCTGGTGCGGTTGACATAATGCCCCTGCACCCGTAAATTATTAGATTGCGTTGGGAGATCGTCTAATGGTAGGACTGCAGTCTCTGGATCTGCCTATCGGGGTTCGAATCCCTGTCTCCCAGCCACTTCTTTTCAGTGGTCAGTGGCCGGTGGTCAGTGATCAGAGTTTTTCCCCGACCACTGACCACTGACCACCGCCCACTGCCTATGGACGGCTGGCACGATACCGATATCAGAGTTCGATACGCCGAGACCGACGCGATGGGCATTGTCCATCACGCCAACTTTTTGGTCTGGTTTGAGGCGGGGCGAAGCGAGTTTTGCCGCTCTCGAGGTTTTGCCTACAAGGACATGGAGGAGCAGGAAAATGCTCTGATGGTCGTTGCCGAAGCTTATTGCCGTTACAAATCACCAGCCCGTTACGACGATATACTGACGATCCGGACCAAAGTTCTGGAAGTTCGCAGCCGCAGCGTCCGCTTCTTTTACGAAGTGCATCGAAAAGCCGATAACGTCCTCATCGCCGAAGGCGAGACTCAGCACGTCGTAACAGATCGCGGTCAAAAGGTGCGAAAGCTGCCAACCTTATACCGGGATCTGCTTCGGGGTGAAGAAAAACTAGCGTTTCCCTTAGGCCAGGCGCCGAGTTAGTTTTATAGAGTCCAAAGTCCAGAATCCAAAGTCTTAGGTTGGTAGTGGGTTATTTTGAAATTCTTCGCCGTGAAGCGGCGGAAGATAATAGCCATCTCTAAAGACGGCGGTGGAGTCAAGGCGCACTCGTAGGGGCCCTTTGAGAAAGGCTTTGGTTTGAGCGAGTTCTTTGACAAATCAGATT
>LNEI01000007.1 GCA_001464455.1 Acidobacteria bacterium Ga0077534 | reverse complement strand
TGGAGCACTCCCTCCACGGGCTGGAGCACTCCCTCCACGGGCTGGAGCCCTCGCTCCACGGGCTGGAGCCCTCGCTCCACGGGCTGGAGCACTCCCTCCACGGGCTGGAGGCCTCGCTCCACAGCCCCAAGCCCAAAACCTTAAGCCCTAAGCCCATCCGCTGCAACATTTACATTTCAAAGACCACAAAAACCGCCAAAAACCCGACGATTTCCCCCGTGTTCACATATATTTGTCAAAAACGGCCGTTTTCTTACGCCAATCTTTCAAAAATCCCCACCCCAAACCCAACCCCACCCAACAAACAAGCGCCCCAAACCCCACACGCATACGCAAAAAACCCGCCAACCCGCGTGTCGTCGATCAAATAAGGTCGTAAATTGTAAGAATTTTTCGGGAGAAAGATAAACCGATGCAGTGCCCGCTAGAAGCGTCTCCGCTTCCTGCTAATTGGAATGGGCAAAGGGCCCGAAAGCCCCACCGCAACTGTCACCCGCCCCACAAAGAACGCCAACAACCAACGGTACTCTCCAATTAGCGTCGGAATCATAAAATGATTTTTATGACAAATGCAAGCGGTTTTTTCGACGGCTCGAGCAGCAGGGCGAATCGCGTTTCTTTAGGTATGCGACGCAAGCTTACAACCCCACGGTCATTTGTCTTCGTTTTTGTCCAAAAGATACTGGACCGCATCGATAACATCTTTGCGAACGCGGATGGCCTTAATCTGTCCACCGTCTTCTAGTGGCGGTTTAATTAGGAAAAACTCTGAGGTCTCCAGAATAATATGTTGCTTCCCCAGATTTACGTTGTCCTCTTTAACGACGAATCCGAGTGCACGAAACATTTCCTTCGCGTCCTTCTTGATTATAATTTCTGCCCTAAATCCACGGCCGCCGCCAATCGACGGTGATAGCTTAGGGTATAGGACGGTCGAATATAGGGAAATCATGATGGTCAGCCCGACGATCGCCGGGAATATGAAATACCGGTCCTCCCAGAGAAGTTGTCTAACAGATTTATCATCCGAATTCATGAGTCGAATGTTTTTAACATTCCGCTTCAAGGAAACAACGAGTGCAACGGTTCCGAACATATTCAGAAGCATCAGGCCAGTGGCTTTAAAGGAGGCCCAGCTGAATACTGGAATCGAATTCTCGCTCAGATGAGAAATGATAAAAGTACTGAACGACACGTAAACTAGCGTAAGGAAGACGCTTGCAACTAGGAGTTTTAGAAGAATTCGTATCCACCTTTTCTTCACGTTTAAAATCTCGATTTGCGAAAGCCACTTCGTCCAATGCCAGACGAACATTGCTAACATATAATTTGCAACGATCAGAAAAAGCCAAAGAAACCCAGCTAACGCATATTCCAGTTGAAGGAAGTTGAGATAACTCACACCATACTGTCTGACATGAAAATTTAAGATAAGTAACCCGACAATATAGGCAACTGCGACGATCGCGAGAACTGCCTTTGATCCGAGTTCAGCTCGGTCTTTCCAAACTGGAGAATCCAATTGGTTAAAGATACTCCGTGACTTATCGTCGTTGTTCATAAAAGGTAATTAGAAGAACAGGTCGAAGAAACGATGTGATATATCAACCTCGTGTACGATCTTGGTATATCGCTATCGCCCGCTACGCGGGCTTATATTTATTTTATTACCGTTCCACGGGCTCACACCCGTGGCTTTATGCTTTTCACCCGCTACGCGGGCTCAAAAACTCTAGTCCTTGAAATGATGGAACGTTACCACGAAAACGTCCGAGTGGACAATTTCCGTTTGATCCTGGGGCTTTGATTTTTGGTCTTTGACCTTTGATCGTCGAAGTCGCTGACGCGACGCGGGGAATTTGGGGGATCCGTTTTCCGTGGGTTGAAACACCACGGCTAAATTCGCGGCATCGCTACGCGATCCTGAGGAGATCATGCGGTCGCTGACGCGACGCGGGGGATTTTGGGGGATCCGTTTTCCGTGGGTTGTCACCCACGGCTAAATTCATTTGATCGCTACGCGATCCGTTCCACGGGCTTACACCCGTGGCTCTATGCTTGTCACCCGCTACGCGGGCTCAATAGGCTCTATGCTTTTAGCCCGCTAACGCGGGCTTTCGGTCTCAAAACCCGACGCGCTTTAGCAGGTCGTCGAATCTTGGGTCGGGGCGGAGGTTTTTTAGGCGGCGGCCGGCTTTTATTAGGGAAAGCCAGTTCGAGCGTTCCTGATAGGCGCGTTCCAGCCAGTAGAAAGCCTTGTCTTTGTCGTCGAGGCCGGCGTAGACGACGGCGGGGAGGAAGGGCGAGATCTCTTTTCTCATCACTTTACGTTCGAGCTCAGCCGCGATCTTCTCGGCCTCGGCCCGGCGGCCCGCGGTGGCGTAAACATGCCCGAGCGCCATCTCGCTGATGGTGTCGTCCGATATCTGCTTCGCCTTTTGGAAGTGAGCGATCGATTCATTGAACTTCCCTTGCTCCTGATAGACCTCGCCGAGCACCTGATAACCCCGAGCGTAGTTCGGGTCGCGGCTCAAAACCAGCTTTGCCTGAGCCTCCGCCTCGTCAAAACGCCCGGCAACATAAAGCGCCCAGGCAATATTGGACGAGATCGTCAGCGAGAGCGGGTCAAACTGCTGCGCGATACGCAGTTCATTCAGAGCCTCGTCGTGACGCCCCATCGCGACGAGGAAATTCCCATACGAATAATGACTTTCGGCGTTGCTCGGCAGAAGCTGTATCGCCCTTTTGTACTCAGCCTCGGCCCCGGCGAAATCCCAGTCGTAGACGAACTTGATCGACGCAAGCGGAATGTGCGCCGAACCAAGCTGCGGATCGATAGCGAGAGCCTTCAGGGCCGCTTCTTTCGCCATCGGGTACGAATCCTGCGGCGAATACGTCCCATAAGCCGGCGCCATCCGATAAGCAAGGGCCAGCCCCTGAAAGGCGAGGGCGTAATTCGGGTCGAACTCCAAAGCCTTTTTGTAGAATTCGATCGACTTTCGCGTATCTTCCGGCGTTCCCTTCTGCCGGTGATATTCTCCCTTCAAATAATGCTCGAATGCCTCGGGATTCTGCGTGAAAGTCTTAGCCGCAACCTGTCGCGTGTTCCCGAGCCCGAGCTTTTCGCTTACATCATCGGACATCTTGTTCTGAAGGAACACCAGTTCGGCATCCGTCCCGCGATACCCAAAGCCCCAGACCCGCGTACCCGTCACGACATCGATCGCTTCGACCGTTATCTCATTCTGGCCATCCTTCTTTGCGAGTTTTCCGGTCAGAACGACATCCGCTTTTAGCTCGCCGCCGGCTTGCCGGGGCGTCAGGCTGCTGGATCTGTACGCGAAGGACGCAGAACGCGGCATTACCTGAATGTCCGAGGAGTACGCAAGCCGCGCGATCAACGTATCGCTAAGCCCGTCGCACAAAAAGTCATTCTCCGGATCGGCCGTTTCATTCTTAAACGGCAAAACGGCAACCGACCGCCGGGTTTCGCCCGACCGCTGGACGATCGGCGGCTGCGACGTGATCGAGACCGACAAAAATCCCGTGAAATACGCACCGGCGATCAGCAATACAGCCGCCGCCCCGACACCAAGCAACCATCGATTCCGGCGGAGGAAAACAAAATTTGAGCTGGTCTCCGGCGAATCATACATCTTTGCCGTATCTGCCTCGGAGATACGGCGTTCAAAAGGCTTCGCGTCGATCGCACGAACGCGCCCGTCGACGATCTCTCGCCTGGTCGCTCTAAGAAGTCGTTTGAATCGTGGATCGTCATGCAGGATCTTTAGTTTCGGGTCGGTTCCCATCCACGCGAGCCACGCTTCGCGCTCTTCGACAGCAGTTTCCAGCAGCTCGAACGCCCGCTCCAGCCGCCCCGCGGCAAGATTTGCCATGGCAAGGAAATAGGGCTTGACGAATTCCGTTGTCGAACGAAGTTCCATCTCATCGGCCAACCGCAGCGCGTCTTCAACCCGGCCAGCCCGATGATACGCAAAACAATAGGTGTATTGGACGAGGGCCGAGTCCTTCATCATCCCGTCCGCGAGTGCGATCGACTCTAGCGCTTCGTCATGGCGGCCAAGAATACTCAGCAGATTTCCCCGCTGCAGGTGCCCTTGCGGATAATTCCTATCCATCTCCACGATCTCTTCCGCCTTGCGAAGCGCTTCTTCAAAGAGGCCCATCTGGTAGTGATACCAAACCACAAGGATCTTAGTGCGGAGCGACATCGGGTCGAGCCGCTCGGCGAGAAGCATCTCTTCGAGGCCCTGTTCGAAACGCCCCGTACCTACCAGCAACGCACCATACCACTCACGGGCAAGTGCGTACTGGGGATTGATCGCGATCGAACGCAAAAAACTCTGCTCGGATTGCTCAAAAAGGAAGTGATTATTCAGTAGCAGCCCATGAGCGGCGTGCGCCTCGGCGAGATCCCTGTCGATCGTCAGGGCTTTTCGTATCGAAGCGTCGGCATTCTCAGCCGCGATCTTCGTAGGTATCAGCCCGTAGATGCCCGCCCACACATAGAATTCCGCGATCGCGGCATGGGCCAGGGCATATTCCGGATCGAGCTCGATCGCCGATTCATATGCTTCGAGAGCTTTAGGCAGGGATTGGGACGTGAACTGATTCCAGTAGAAACGGCCTCGCAAATATGCTTCATACGCAGCCGCGACGTTGGTCCCGCGTTTTGCGAGCTGATCACGCTCTTCCCCGGTGAGCTTCGGGATCAGGGCCACGGCAACCTGTTCGGAAATTGCATCTTCGAGTTCGAGAACATCCGTCAGATGTTCATCAAACTGCCCGGCCCAGATCGCCGTGACATTATTAATGTCGAGAAGCTGCAGCGAGATACGCAACCGTTCGCCAAATCGCCGGATGCGCCCATCCAGCACAAAATCAACCCCGAGTTCCCGGCCCGCACGAAACGGGTTTAGTTGATGATCATCATAACGAGTGATCGAGCTGGTCGGCCTGACCGTGAGCTGTTTGACGCTCGTGAGTCTCGTTATTATCGCGTCAGCAAGCCCGACCGTCAGATAGGTCTCGTCCGTGTTGCCAGTCCCCGTCGGACTGAGCAACGTAAGCGGCAAGACCGCCAGCAGGCGAGAGTCAGACATCGGCATTCGTACGGACTTAGGTTTGACGACCGGCTCGTCGACCAAAACTGGCTCATCACGAAGATAACGCTCAATATCCTCGCGAAACGCCTTGACCGAGCGGTAACGGTCGTCGGGCATCTTCGCCAGTGCCTTTAGAATTATGTTGTCCAGGTCACCCCGCAGATCGTCACTTCGGTCTTCGGGCGTGTAGGCGTTCGCATCGCTGATAAGGGTCGACGCGACGCGATTTACAAGCACCGCAGGAACTTTCGGATCCTTCGCCGCTCCGCTCGGCATAACCGGATCATCATCACAGATCGCCCGGGCAACCTCGTGCGGCGAGCGGCTATTAAGGCGATAAGGCCGGTGCCCGGTGAGCAGCTCAAACAGTATGACCCCAAGACTATAAACATCGGTCGCATACGTGACCCTCTCACCCCGAACCTGCTCAGGACTCGCATAGTCGACGGTCATCATTCGGAGAGCGGTCGCGGTCGGCTGCAGCGTGTCGATCGCTAAGTCCGGATCGAGCAATTTTGCGATGCCAAAATCGAGCAAACGCGGGGAACCGTCATTGGTTATAAAGATATTTGAGGGTTTGAGATCGCGGTGGATGACTAGCTTCTGATGCGCATACTCGACTGCCTCGCAAACGTGGCAGAACAAGGTCAATCGGTCGAAGATCGACAGCCGCTCGCGATCGCAGTAGCGATAGAGGGGAAGCCCGTCGATGAACTCCATCACAAAATACGGGCGTCCGTCGTCCGTCGTGCCGCCATCGATCAGCCGAGTAATGAAGGGATGATCCAGGGCCGCGAGGATCTGTCGCTCGTTTCGAAAACGCCGAAGCACAAAGTCGGTATCGACACCGCGTTTGACGACTTTTAGTGCGACGCGCAAGCGAAATTCCCCGTCCGCCCGCACAGCCTCATAAACCGCCCCCATGCCGCCGCGCCCTATCTCACGTTCGATACGGTAGTTGCCCAGCACTTTGCCGACCATCGGGTCGTCATCGCTGTCATCGAGCAAATTCGTAAGAAAGCCTGTTCTCGCGCTGTCGTATAGCGGCTGCTCGATAAAATCGCTCGCATCTTCGTACTGCGCGAGTAGCTTCCTTACTTCCCTCGCCAGGTCGGCGTCCTCTTCGGCTGCATTCGAAACAAATTCCTCGCGCTCGTCAGCCCCGAGTTCCAATGCCTCGTTAAAAATCGCCTCGATCTCTCGCCAGCGTTCAGGGCTCACAATTTTCTGATTCTAGCTGTTTTATCCATTCAAAACCAAAGCCACGTGAACATGAGAAAGCTTGACATCAAACGGAAACGGGTATACAAAGTGGGAATTCACTAAAAATAGTTCTCATCCGGGGAGGAGTATCTGCTATGGGACGAAAAACTTTGGCTGTTGTGGTCTCAATGATCGCCGCGATAGCGGTGATTCTGATCACTCAAATGTTGAACTCATTCTTTACCATGCCGCCTTCGGCGGAGGTCATGAACGATCCAGTGAAGATGCGAGCTTTTCTCGATGGATTACCGATGACTGCCTATGTGATCGTGCTCATCGGGTATTTCCTCGGGTCGTTCGCGGGCGGCTTTCTTGTTCGCAATATGAGCCGACGCGAAAGCCCGGGGCCCGGACTCGCTGTTCTCGTAGGAGCGCTGCTATTTCTCGGAGGCCTCGTCAACTTTTTCGCTTTCATACCGGGACAACCGATGTGGTTTATCGCCTTGAGCCTGATCACGTTTATCCCGGCCTCTCTGCTCGGATATAAATTTGCGGGGCGTTAGTCACTTTTTTCAGCCATTCCGGAACATTGTTCTAACAATGCTCGTTGACAATTTCTATGAGACCCTTTGTCACGTCAATCCTTGCAACCCTTTTATTCTCATCGGCTGTATTCGGTATCGATGATGTAGCGAAGTTCCGCTTCGCGAAGAACCGATCACTTTCGGGGATGACCCTCCACTACGTCAAGTCGAACATCGACGGAAGTTCGCCAGAATACGTCTCTCAGTATTTTGCCGATGACTCGACGATGGAGGCATTCAAGTTTCATCCAAAAGCTTTTCCTGCGGCGCTTGTCGTTGCTAAAATGGACTGGACGTCGTTTTCCGCCGCTGGTCTTTTCTCGTACCGGATAAATTCAAAGACAGAACGGCCACTGTTCGCAACCATCACCTTTGACCGGGCAAAGCGGCTTTCTGAGGTATCGATCCCAGTAATGCGACCGAAACCTGAGACTTTCTCGCTACCGCATTTCCCGGTCCACGTTTACAATTTCGACCTGGGATCTTTAAATTTTTCATTTCCGCACCTTCGAAACCTGGCGGGAAGCTTTGTCGTTGGTATCGCCGACCCCACCTTCTCGGATTCGAAACCGCTGGCTGAGTACAAAGGCTCTGTAACTGTGAAATTCGTCGCGAACGAACGCCGAAACGGAACAAGCACGAGGAAATACTCGATAAATGGAGCGGGCCTTCAGGATCGCGGCGGCTTCATTTGGACAAACCGCAAACGCGGCTGGATCGAAGACATCGAGATCGATCTGCCAGATAATCCGGAGTGGAAGACGTTCAAATTCAAGTTAATAAAGGCCGAGTCGATGACCCGGCCTCAATGGGAAAAGTTCATTCTCGACCAATTTTAGCCGCTATGGCTTTTTGCCCTCGTTCCAGGCCGGGACGAAATTGGAATTCGCAAGCCAAATTATCGGCTCCACCATCGAGTTGATCGACTTGGTCATGTGCGGAAAATCGATCGTCTTTACCTCATCAGTAACCCGATGGTAGTCCGTATGGAGGCCAAAGCTTGAAACTGTATGGGCAATGATGCCGCGGATCGCGAAACCGTAGTTGTCTGACCGCTGAAAGAAATTCTGCGTCGGGTGCGGGTCCTGAACCAGCTTTGCACCACGTTTCGCTAATTCCGGGCCGAGATTTGATCGTTCGTAGCCGGTGAGCCACAGTTCTTCTGGCTTGACCTTTGGATCGGGGCGGCCGATCATCTCGAATTGCAGGTTCGCGACAAACTTATCCTGCGGAAACGGCATATTCTCGGCAAAATATTTAGATCCAAGCCCGCCACGCTCTTCGCTGCCGAAACAGACAAAATAGATCGTCCTCTTTGGACGCTTACCGGCCGCAAGTGCACGGGCGATCTCCATCACCGCGACCGTGCCGGAAGCATCATCGTCGGCGCCGTTATTGATCTTGTCAGGGCCTGGGGCGTTCTCATTCACGCCGATGTGATCGAGGTGCGAGCTCAACACGATCACTTCGGCACTCGCCGTCTTGTCGCTCCCGGTTAGTTTGCCGATCGCGTTCCAGGTGTAGTTTGCCTGCGTGCTTACGTTTCCGCCAAATTCGATCGCGGTCCCGTCGGCCAATGCAGAGATCGCAGCACCCGATTCCTTGCTTGCCACGATCAAAGCTGATGGCTTTGCGCTTGATGCGTTAAAGGCCGGTTTTCGTGAACCAATACTTGCCCAACCGCTGCGATATTGTGCTGTTTCCTCGATAATGACCATCGAAGCTCCCGCCGCGAAAAACGGCTGGGCAGCCTGATTCATATTTCCGGAAGCAGGTGGGTTCTTGAAGAGAACTATCGCTCCTGACTCGGGCTTCTCCCCCGCGGCCAGCTTCTGCAGCTTTCCTTGTATAGCAGCATTATTCGTCCGGACAACAAGGATCTCTTTACCGTGAACGAATGCGGTTTGCCCGATCTTTAGGGCCGGATCAGCCTCAAAGGTCTTTCGTTCGATCGTAACGGTCTGAACGAACGTCGGTTTCCCATCCCAGCCCGGCTCTCCCGCAGGTTCGAGCCCGAACTGCATGAATTGCGAGCCAACATATTCGGCGGTTATCCGCTCAAAGATAGTTCCACTTCCACGGCCTTGCATCGCATCACTCGCGAGGAAGTGCATTGCCGCTCGGACATTCCGTTCGTCAACGGGAGCTTTGGCAGCTGACTGGGCAAGGCCCATCAGAGTTGAGCCAACGAGAATTGCGGCGATCAGTGTCGATCGTTTGATTAAATTTTTCATTGTGTCTTTCTACGCAGAATAGTGGGATTAGTTCTTAAGTCCCGGATAGTACCGCCAGCTCGGTCGATGGTCTTTGCTAAGTTTTTGTTTCGTCAGAATGGCCCTTACCATCTCAACCGGGATCGAGCCCTCTTTCAAAATAGCGTCGTGAAACTGCCGGTCGGTCATTTTCCGGGTTCCGACGAGATCCTTGTGAAGCTGATAGAATTGCAATCCGCCCATCATGTATGCCATCTGGTACAACGGCCCGTAATCGCCTGAGAACGAACGCCGCACCTCGGCGAGGGCATTGTCGCGTTCGTGGCCGACCTTGTCGACGAGCAGATCCACACACTCTTGCGGCGTCCATTTTTCGAGATGGAAATTGAGCGAAAATAGAATGCGGGCCGCTCGATGCGAACGCCAAAACAAGGCACCGATCTTGTCTTCCGGCGTAGCGGTAAAACCGCGGTCCCAGAGGATAAACTCCCAATACAAAGCCCAGCCTTCGCCCCAGAACGGCGTGCGAAACATCTCTCTATAGGGACGATATCGACGGGTCATAAATCCCTGCAGATGATGCCCGGGAATGAGTTCGTGGTGCGTGACGGCTCGGGCAAAATGCGGGTTGTTGCCTCGCATCGACATCATTTTCTGCTCGTGGGTCATGCCATCGGTCGGGTACGAAACAAGTATCGTCTCGCCGCCGAGAAAAAACGGAGCGACGAGCTGGCGTTCCGGGGTCATCATCTCCATTCGCCAACCGTCACGAGCGAGCTTCGGAACGGTGAGAAGGTCGTTCTTTTCCATGTACTCGATCGCTTCGTACGCCTGCTTTTTGATCAGCTCGGGCTGCTTGCCCGGTTCAACATATTTCTGTTTTACCGCCTCAATGGCTTTCATGTAATCGTCGCCAAAGCCCATCTCTCTCGACGCCTTCTTGAACTCGGCCACGCACCACTCGAACTCCTTATTCGCGATCTCGACCAATTCTTCCGGCGTGTACGGGATCATTTCAAATTTCAGTTCTTCGATCAGAGCATCGCGGCCTATTGGGTCGCCAATGATCGTGGTCCGGTCGTCGGCCCGGATCCCAACAAGTTTCTCGGTGATAAACGTAGCGTATTTGCCGAGTGCGTCATCGACCGATTTGTATGGCGATTCGCACCACCATGTAAACGTTGGGTCGTGGGCGTTGTAGAAGGTGTACCATGATCGCAGCGTTCGGCGAAGGCCGTCGACGGTACGGGCGGCACGGTTCGCAACTGTGCGTTTCGGCTTCGCGGCGTTTGGAACTTCAAGTGACCGCTGGGTCGCTAAAACCTGTTTAGCGAGTTCATTCAGCAATGCCGCGGACTTCGCCGGATCGGCAAATTCCAGCTTACGACGCGTATCTTCGAGGTCACTGATAGCGCGCGCGAACGGCATCAGCGACGCCATTTCTGCCATCTGGACCTCACCACGTTCGAGTTCCCTGATCTCATGGTTCAGGTGATTCACGAAAAGCACGTAATCTACTTGCTCGTCATGGTTTAGCGAATCATAGTTCAAGCGTTCTAGAGACTGGATCTGGTCCCGATATAGCTGCTTGAATCGTGCAGCCCGGTTCGGCGAAGTCGGAGCCGAGTAAAACCTGGTCAGTATCCCACGGTCTTCACTGAACTTTTCGATTATTCCGCGTATTCGTGAGGGCGGTTCATTGTGAGTAACCAGGACATCTGGTGTTTGGGCAAATGTAACGGGTAAAGCAATTAAGACAATCAGCAAGAAACATGAGCACCGGCGGATCAGATCAAACATAGTATTTCACGAAAACACCCGACCGAATCGGGCCAAGGCAACAATCGGATAGTTTTTTTTTGACTTACTCAAGATAATACAATTTCCTATTGCAATCCACACGTCTACCCGCTAGACTCTCTCCGTTCTCATCCTAAAAGACTTACGACGCTCGAGGAAATTATGAAGCTAACAAGCAATATAGTCAGGACATCTATGTTTGCCCTGATGATCGTTTTCGCTGAATTCACTGCTGCTAGTGCTCAAGACAGTGAGTTCTCATTCAAAGTGTTCAATCGGACGGATTCATCAATCAAAAAGCTGATGGTCTCGGTAGACGGTAAGAAATGGGGATTCTTTGACATTGGTGCGGGCATCGCCGCCGGTAAATCGGCGGAACTGGTCTGGAGCAAATCCACAGATTCAGAGCCCTGTAAACAATGGGTTAAGGCCGTCTACGCCGACAAATCAGAATCGAAGCCAGTGAAGTTTGATTTTTGTGAAGAAGATCTCGAACTCGAATTCACAGAATAAGAGTTTTCCGCAAAATAGAATATTTTTCAGAGAGCAGGCTTCAACACACAGCCTGCTTTTTCTTTTTTTGCGGGTTGCCCCGTTGCAACGGAAATCTCGAGTCAGGAATCTATACGTTCTAGATCGCCTCACCAGAACATAAATATGAAGAAATTTCTCTTTTTATCCGTCATTTCTATTTGTTTCTCCCACCTACTGCACGGCCAGTCGCCGCAAACCGCGAGCGTCGTTCATGATACTCATAAAATAAATTCTCAGATCCTCGGTGAGGAGCGAACGATACTTGTTCGCGTTCCGATGGAACATAGAAGAGGCGAGGGAAGATTTCCGGTACTCTACATGCTAGACGCTCATCCGCCCCAGAATGCAATGACCGCTGGCATTGTCGAACAGCAGGCGTGGAGCGGACAAATGCCGGAGATGATCATCGTCGGTATTCAAAACACCAATCGGACCCGTGATATGACGCCAAGCAAGACGCAGCGTGCTGGTACTGGCGGGGGCGATAAGTTCCTCGATTTCCTTGAAAAGGAAGTTATGCCGCTGGTTGAGCAAAATTACCGAACGCAACCATACCGGATATTCGCAGGACACAGCCTCGGGGGCCTGATCGTCACTTACACGATGCTCGAGCGGCCTAACATGTTCAATGCCTACATTGCCGCGAGTCCCGTTTTGCACTGGGACAATGACTTGCTGATAAAGAAAGGGCAGTCTGTTTTTGCCGAAAAGCGAGATTGGGATCGAACGTATTTTGCGGCCCTCGGCGCTGAACCCGATTATCAAAAAGCCTTTGATTCCTTTCGTGAACTGCTAAAGAAGACGAGTCCAAAGAAACTCAGCTACGAATTTCAACAATTCCCGAACGACAATCACGGCTCCGTCGTCCTACCAGCCTACTACGCTGGACTGCGGAAAGTTTTTGCCGGCTGGCAGCCGCCTCCTGCGGGAACTGTTGCGGAAATGGAAGCTCATTATAAGAAGTTATCCGAGCGATACGGATACTCGATTGTAGTTCCTGAAGATCTTATGAACCGGGCAGGATACGAACTTCTAACCGCAGGGCGGGGACCGGAGGCGATAGAAGCCTTTAAGAAGAACGCCGCAAACTATCCGCGCTCGGCAAATACCTACGACAGCCTTGGCGAAGCGTACGAAAAGACAGGCGATAAAAAGGCCGCTCGCGAGAGCTATCAGAAAGCTTACGATATCGCTGTTTCTCGAAATGACGCGCAGCGAGCCGCTATATTCAAGGCAAATCTGGACCGGGTCTCGAAGTAGGGTCTGGTCAGGCGATCTGGTTCAGGAAACTCACACCATCATCAATTCGCAGGCCGAAATTCTCGGCGGTCGTCTGCCCGATGTCGGAAAGTGACTGCCGCGTGCCGAGGTCAACGCCGCTTTTTGCCGTTTTGCCAAACACGATCAACGGAACGTACTCGCGAGTATGGTCTGAGCCTGGATAAGTCGGATCGTTCCCGTGGTCGGCAGTCATTATGAGCAGATCGTCGTCATTCAAAGCGTCGATTATCTCTGGCAATCGAGTATCGAAATGCTCGAGAGCTTTCGCATATCCTTCCGTATCGCGTCGATGGCCGTACAGCATGTCGAAATCCACGAGGTTGCTAAAGATGAGCCCACTCGACTCAGACCGCAACGCATTGATCGTCTGATCCATGGTCTGGTCGTTGTTCTTTGCGACCAGATCCTGCGTAACGCCTAGCCCGTCATAGATCGAGGCGATCTTGCCGATACAGACCACATCAAAGCCCGCACTTTTTAACTCAGGAAGAAGATTGCCGTTTGGCGGAGGAACGGCGTAATCATGGCGGTTTTCCGTTCGCTTAAAGTCTTCGGCGTTGCTTCCGAGAAACGGACGGGCAATGACCCGGGCGACCTCGTCATCGCCATGAAGTATCTTTCTCGCGATCTCGCACATTTCGTATAGCCGGTCTATCGGCACGATCTCTTCATGGGCAGCGATCTGAAAAACGCTGTCTGCCGATGTGTAAACGATCGGTTTACCGCTTCTTATGTGTTCTTCGCCGAGTTCCTTGATTATCTCGGTCCCGCTCGCCGGCACATTCCCGAGTACGCCGGGAACCTTCGCTTTCGCAACGAACTCGTCGATTATCCTTGGCGGAAACCCTTCGGGAAACTTCGGAAATCCCTGTCGCAGAATTATCCCGGCCATCTCCCAATGGCCTGTTGTCGTGTCCTTACCGTCCGACTTTAATGTGCATTTACCAAACGACGCGGTCGGATGCTCGACCGGAGCAAGGCCTTTAAGAGGAGTGATGTTACCGAGCCCCATTGCCCGGAGATATGGTATATTGACGGCCCTCGATTCCAAAATATGGCCGAGTGTATTAGATCCGGCATCGCCCCATTCGGCGGCATCAGGCATCTCGCCGATCCCCGCCGAGTCCAAAACCATCAAGCAAATTCGTCTAAATTTTTTCATTATTGGTCCGTTAATTACGCGGTGCCGTATACCCCTCTCTTGCACGAACGACACTTCCGGCTGGCAGGCCCTTCGTCTCGACCTTTATCGTTCGATAGGTGCCGTCCTTTTTCTCGTTCGACGGGTAGTATCCGAGTGAATACTTGGTGCCGATCTCATCGGCAACGCTCCTAAAAGCACTGCGGGCTTCGCTCAGGTCACCGACCTGAAAAACCTTCCCGCCCGAGCCTTTTGCGAGATCATTCATCTCTTCATCCGCAATATCGTAAAGCCGTTTGCTGATCGCCAATCGCTCAAAGTCTCCGAGTTGGCAAAAATTTACAGCCTTTTCCATCTTCTTGCCCTTTGAGTTGATGGTCTGATAATACCGGCGGATCTGAGCCGAAGAAAAGCGAATGGCGCTCTGACAATCGCCGAGAAGGCTTTCTTCAAAAAACTCCTGCGTATCTACCTGAATAAAGAATGAGACCAGGCCGACCTGATTCAGGCTCTCCTTCACCAGCTTAAAGTCCGCCACGCTACTCGAATCCACGCCATCCGTCAGGGCCACCATCGCACGTCGACCTCGGAACTCGCCGGCCGGCCGCTGGGCAAAGACCTTCTCGGCAACCTGCAGCATTGAGTCGTAATAAGGCGTGCCGTTGCTCGTCTTAACGTTATCGATCGCCTGGCTAAGTCTCGTACGGTCATCAGTTAAGTTAGTAAGGATCTCGCTGGTCGCGAACGCTTGATTATTAGTTCTCTCGGTGCGGAAGGCGATCACAGCAACCCTGTCGCCCGGCCGAAGTGATGAGATAAAATCACGTGCGGCCCTCTGAATGAGCAGCAGATCATTACGGGCCGATCCGGAGGTGTCTAAAACAAGAGCTACCTCGAAAGGAGCTGTGGTCGTCGCAAAATCAACGATCTCCTGCTTTTTACCGTCCTCGTAGACAATGAAATTCGACGCCTTTAGCCCTTTTAATGGAGCTCCGGCAGAGTTTGTGACGGCAAAAGGCACATCGACCAATTGCGTATCGACCCTGATCACCTCGTCGTCGGGCTTTTTGTCCTGACCAACCGCACCGGCCGAGATCAAAAAACTAATGGCCAGCAGTAAAACAAACTCTTTCAACCGCATCAAGACTCGCCCTCACTTTCTTACTTAGATTGTAACAAAAAATTAGCCCCTACCTGCGCCAAAACCTGTTTTTGGTGTCGCTTTTACTTAGATGTGTGGTATCCTCTTGAAAAGTTATCTTTTCAAAAAAGTTAGCCTGGCGTTTAGCACTTGAAACATTGGTCACTGATCGTGCGAGATCTGCACGCCATACCTTGAAATTATTTTGTTGAGGGGATTTGATCTGATGAAACGACCTACAATTTTAGTTATTTTTATCGCAGCCGCATTATTTTGCGGAACTGCTTTACTTGTCGATCGGAGCAGCTCACAGGAACGTGAAGACGGTTTTTCGGATCGCCCCGATCTTTCGACGACTATCGTCATTAGTCAGGCATACGGCGGCGGCGGCGGCAGCACGGGTACATACCTTCACGATTATGTGGAGCTGAAGAATATCTCCTCTACCGCTCAGTCGCTCAATGGTCTTCGTCTGATGTACGGCTCTGCAACTGGGCAGTTTGGCTCGAGCACAGGTAATATTTTCGCTTTGCCCGATGTGTCGATCAATCCCGGACAATATTATCTCGTACAAACTAGTGCTGCTGGCTCGGCGGGAGCCGCTTTGCCGGTAACGCCGGACTCCACCACGACCAACTTAACAATGTCGGGTACGAATGGAAAGATAGCTCTGGTTACGGCCGCGTTCACGGAGAACTCCTGCGGTGGAACAGCAACGCCTTGTACCCTTCCGACTCCTACGATCGTAGACGTAGTGTCGTGGGGCACTGCGAATAATGCCGAGGGTGGAGCTCCGACCAACGGCGGAGCCGCGTTGACTGCGACCCAAGGAAACGTTCGCAAGACGGGCGGGTGCACCGAGACTGACAATAATAATAATGACTTCGATGTTGTTACTGCCCCGGTTCCAAGAAATACCGCAACAACAGCCGCTCTTTGCGGCGGGGGCGGTCCAACGCCTACCCCAACTGCGACTCCGACAGGAACCCCGACGGCAACGCCGACGCCTTCAGCGACTCCGACCCCGGGACCGCTTCCGGGAGCTTTGCCAAAACGGTTGTTTACGACTCGTTTGAGCGGTGCTCAGGAAGTTCCGCCGGTTACGACGAATGGCCGCGGTTTTGGCCGCGTTGTCCTCAACCCGACCGAAACGCAGATCACTGCTTCGGTTTACTGGGAAGGCCTTTCGAGCGGCACGGTCTCGGGCCACATCCACGGCCCTGCTGCCGTTGGTGCGAACGCCGGTGTGCTGTTTAACTTGAATCCGACCACGGGTGTTACTAGTGGTTCGGTGATCGACGCAACGTTCAACGTCACGGCTCAGCAGGTCGCTGACCTTCGTGCGGGCCTTTGGTACTTCAACATTCACACGAGCAACAACACCGGCGGCGAGATCCGCGGGCAGATAAGCTCGAGCACCAACGACGCCCCGCTTGATTTTAACGGCGACGGCAGAACTGATTTCTCAGTCGTCCGCCCCACAGCGGGACTAGGCGGAACGCAGATCCGCTGGTTCAACCAGATCAACGCACCTAACGGTGCTGAAAGTCAGATTGATTTCGGTGTCGTGACCGACTCGATCACGCCTGGTGATTTCGACGGCGATGGCAAAGACGATATCGCGATCTGGCGTTCTGAAACGAACAACTCGCGATTCTTCATCCTTCAAAGCTCGACGAACACTGTCAGACAGGTCCGCTTTGGAATTCCGGCGGATAATCCTTTCGTTATCGGCGACTATGACGGAGACGGCAAGGATGACCCGGCGATCTACCGCAAGGCCGACACGGATGCCGGACAGAGCCAGTTCTGGTGGTTTGGCAGCTACGGCGTAACTAAAGATGTCCAGGTCGTGGTCAATTGGGGCGTCGGTGGCGACTCATCGGTTCCCGGCGACTACAATGGTGATGGCAAGGCCGACTTCTTTGTTTACAGACAGGTTGGTACGAGAGGTGTTGCTTTCATTCACTATGGTACCGGCGGTTTCGACTCGGCAAGTGCCAATGATTCGCAGATCCGCTTCGGTCTTCCGACTGATACTTTTGTTCCTGGAGACTGGGATGGCGACGGGGCAACTGACCTTTCAGTAACCCGCTTTGAAGGCGCAGCGATTGCTTGGTATAACCTGCCTAGTTCCAACCCAACGGTCATTCGCCGACTCGCTTGGGGCCGCAACGGACCTGACCTTGAAGTTCAGGGCGACTACGACGGTGATGGCAAGACCGACCATGCGATCTGGAGAAGCACGTCAGGCCAGACGAGCATATTCCATATCCTCAGGTCGAGCGACTCAACTGTCCAGTACCAGTTCTGGGGATTGTTCGGTGATGCTCTGACCGGTCAGGACACACACAATCAGTAGTAACTAGTTTTTCAACTCAATAGCCGGCGGCCTATGATATTTCATAGGCCGTCGTTTTATTTGGTGAAGCCAACTCGCCGTTGACACAAGAAAAAGCCGCTATGACTGGTCGTCACAGCGGCTTTAGTTTTAGGTGTTTAAGCTACCTACTAGACGTACTTATCGATCACCCGCGTGATCGCCTCACGCGTTACTGCTCCGACGATACGTTCCTGCTCCTGACCGCCCTTGAATAGGATCAACGTGGGAATGCCGCGAATACCATACTGCTGCGGGACGTTCATGTTCTCATCGACATTCATCTTGAAAACACCTGCTTTTCCCTGATACTCCTCAGCTACCGCCTCGACCGTGGGGGCTATCATACGACACGGGCCGCACCATTCGGCCCAAAAATCCACCAGGACCGGTTTGTCCGATCCCAAAACATCCGTCTCAAAATTCGAGTCCGTTATCTCACCAGCAAAATGTGCCATTATCTTCTCCTTAAAAAACTCTCGAAATTATATCTTAGCCGATATACCAAACACCAACTAAGCGAGCTCTGCGTCGAGGTTTATCTTTACCGCGGCCAGCGCCTTTGAGATCGGACATTCGGTCTTCACTTTTTCAGCAATAGCGGCAAATCCGTCGGCATCGAGCCCTGGAACTTCAGCACGGACAACGAGATCGATGCCAACGATCGCCAACCCCGCGTCGTCCTTGCCAAGATGCGAATTGGCCTCGGTTTTCACCATGTTCGCCGGCGTTCCGGCCCGCTCAAGTGCCGCGTTCAAGGCCATTGCATAACAACCGGCCAGCGAAGCGCTTAGCATCTCTTCCGGATTTGTCCCCGGCTCATCACCGAGTCTGGTACCAAATGAAAACGGCCCTTCGAACAAACCACTGCCAAGAGCGATGCTGCCCTCGCCTTCCTTCAACGTTCCTTTCCACGAAGCCTTTGCTTTTCTTCCTGCCATAATTTTATCTCCGTATTTTTCTTACTTGCCCTGTGCGGCGTCCGCCTCAGGAAAATCCGCTCCCTCCGAGATCGCCGCGTATTTCTCTGTCTCTTCGATAAGGCTCTCTATCTTTGCCCGGGCCCCGCGAAGTGCCGCTCTTCCGAGCAGAAGACTGAACGGCGGATCGTCGGACTCAACAGCGTCGATGATCGCTCTAGCCGCCCGAACCGGATCGCCTGGCTGCTTACCGCTGTTGCCGCGGATCGTTTCCTGATTGACCCGAGCAGTCTCTGCGTAGTCCTCGATCTGAACAGCCGTATCAACTGCCGAACGACCCGCCCAATCCGTTCGGAAGCCCGACGGCTGAACAAGGATGACGCTGATCCCAAGCGGAGCCAATTCCTTTTTCAACGCCTCAGAAATGCCGTTTACAGCAAATTTCGTCGCGTTATAAAACCCGACGCCGGGATTGCCGACCAAACCGCCGATCGACGAAATATTGACTATCACGCCGCTTCGTCGCTCTCGCATTTTCGGTAAAACTGCCTGGGTCATCGAAGTGAGGCCCCAGAAATTCGTCTCGAACATCGCTCGAACTTCTGATTCATCACTTTCCTCGACTGCCCCAAAATAGCCGAAACCCGCGTTGTTGACGAGCACGTCGATCCGGCCAAAATGAGCTTCCGCCGCCGCAGCTGCTTCGGCAACCTGCTGCTTATCGGTCACGTCGAGCGTAAGAGCGAGTCCATTTGCCTCGTTTATCTCGACCAGATCTCGCACCTTGTCTACATCGCGGGCAGTCACCGCTACCCGGTAACCGCCCTCGAGCAGCTGTTTCGCAAGTTCCCGCCCGAATCCGGTCGAACACCCGGTTATAAACCAAACCTTTTTCTCGTTCATTTGTTACTTTGCGAGTTCGGCTTCCAAAGCCGCAACGACTCGCTCGTCTTCTGCGGTCACGTCAGGGGCGATCCTCGCCGCTACGCTTCCGTCTTTCGCGATGAGAAACTTCTCGAAGTTCCAAAGAAGGTCATCCGCTTTCTCCCGAGTATGCCCAAATGCCCTAAGCTTCTCCTCAAACTCACCGCCGTTAGCAATGTCGGCTTCGCTCTTTTCGCTGGTCAGATAGCTATAAAGCGGATGTTGATCTTCGCCGATAACCGATATCTTTTCGAATAGCGGAAAGGTCACGTCGTAATTCGACTCGCAAAAATCCTTGATCTCTTCGTTCGTTCCAGGCTCTTGCCCTTTGAAATTGTTCGCAGGAAAACCTAGCACCTCAAAGCCTTTATCTTTATATTCCTTATAGAGACTTTCCATTCCTGCGTACTGAGGCGTTAACCCACACTTTGACGCAACGTTAATGAGCAGCAGTGTCTTGCCCTCAAACTCACCCAATGTTGTTTCCGTACCATCGATCCGGCGAACCGGGATCTCATAAAGTTTATTAGCCATGCCTTATATCTCCTTATTTTATAATGCTCTCAAAAAAAAACGCTTCGACAACAAAAATTTACCTATTTAATCCTGAAGCGACTCGTAGCGGATCAGGTCCGCCGCTTCTACTGCGGTTAAGTTCTTATTGTAGATCAGCGAGTCCGGCTGTTGCGAACGGCCGCCTTCGCTCAAGAATCCCGTGTCGACCGCCGCAAATCCAATATCCTCGATCAATCCAGCCACGACAGCTTTAGCCTCGGTGTCGTCCCCCGCGATAAAGATCGCCCGGCGATCCGCGAGAGGCAGATCGGTGTTGCCCAGAGTCCTCAGATGTTCAAACCAGATGGTATTAAACCCTTTAACTACGCGGGCTCCCGGTAGATGAGCCGCGAGCAGTTCGCTTGAAGTCGTCGAACCATTGTCGAGTTCCTCGATAAACCCATCGCGATCAGGATAGTAGTTGTTCGAATCGATAACGATCTTGCCGTTAAAGCCATTTGTCGGAAGGCTCTGATACTTCCCGAGCGGTATCGATATAAAAACCACGTCACCGAAATCGACTGCCGCTTCTACATTCGCACTTTGAGCATTGTCGCCAAGTTCCTCGACCAATTCGTTAAGCGTATCACCGCCACGAGAATTGCTGATGGTAACCAGATGTCCCGCTTTCACAAAAAGCCGGGCGGCGTTTGCCCCGATGTTCCCCGCCCCAATTATTCCGATCTTCATGGTCATCTCCTATCGAATACCAGCCCTAAACCGCCTTGGCCATTTCGAGAAATGGATAATCTGTATACCCCTTTTCACCCGGAGTATAAAACGTAGATTCGTCCGGTGTATTCAACGGTGCATTCTGGCGAAACCGCTCCGGCAGGTCAGGATTCGCGAGGAAAAGCTTGCCAAAGACGATCGCATCGGCACCGCCATCTGCCAACACCTTCTCTGCCCGATCCTTATCAAAGCCGACACCAGCAAAATAAACTCCGCTATAAAGCGGACTCAGAACGGGATGCCAGTCGCGGTTTTGGTCGAACGTTCCGATATGAAGGTATGCGAGCCCGTAATCGTTCAGCTTAGCGATAACATACTTATAGAGCTCCTCAGCGTCATCTTCCTTGATGTCGTTGAACTCGCCGCCGGGCGAAAGCCGCAAACCTGTTCGCTCACTTCCGATCGCTTCGGTTACTGCGTCGAGAATTTCAAACAAAAACTTACTTCTATTCTCGATCGATCCGCCATAGCCGTCAGTACGTTTGTTAACGTTAGTTGAAAGAAACTGCTGTATCAGGTAGCCATTGGCTCCGTGGATCTCGACGCCGTCAAAGCCCGCCTCGATCGCATTTTTCGCCGCCGTTGCGAAATCTTGCACGATAACCGCAATCTCGTCCACACTCAACTCACGCGGTTCGACAAACTCCTTCATCCCGTCGTCAGTGTAATTCTCACCCGCAGCTTTCACCGCTGACGGAGCGACCGGGGACGTGTTGCCCGGCAGAAAGTCCGGCAAGGCAATGCGGCCGGTATGAAAGAGTTGCATAAAGATCTTGCCGTCTTTTGTATGAACTCTTTCGGTCACCTTTTTCCATGACTCGATCTGTTGCGGTGTATACACGCCGGGGGTGCGTACGTAGCCTTTCGCCATCGGTGAAACGTTCGTCGCTTCGGTGATCGACAGCCCGCCCGAAACACGTTGCTCGTAGTACTCGGCCACAAAATCCGGCTGCACACCTTCGTCATTAGCCCTGCTGCGCGTCATCGGCGCGAATATGATCCTGTTCTTAAGTTTGATGTCTCCGATCGTCAATCCGTCAAATAATGTCGCCATTTTATTACTCCTTGTTCTTCCCCTGTCGTAAACTAGCTGATCCGCAAAACGATCTTCCCAAAATGCGAACCGCTCTGCATATATTTTAAAGCTTCGCGAGCTTCGTCGAACTCAAAAACCCGATCAATAACCGGCTTCATCCGGTTTACCTCGACAGCCTTACACAGGTCCTCAAGCATCTTTCGCGAGCCAACGAAGATCCCCTGAAGCCTGACAGCCTTCATAAACACGGAAATAGGGTTAAATCCTGCTGGTCCGGACAATGCCCCGATCATCGCGACGTGTCCGCCGAGACGTACGGACGTGAGCGAGCGGCCAAGCGTGTCCCCGCCGCCTACCTCTATCACATGGTCAACCCCTTTCTTTTCTGTAATCTCAAGAACAGCACTGTCCCAATCTTCGCGAACCCGGTAGTTGATCGTCTCGTCAGCTCCCAGTTCCTTTAGTTTCGCCATCTTACTTTCGCTGCTCGTAGTCGCAATTACCCGAGCCCCGAAAAGTTTTGCTAGCTGAAGAGCAAAGATCGAAACTCCGCCCGTCCCGAGTGTCAGCACAGTCTCCCCGGCTTTTACATTCCCCGAAACCGACAAGGCGTTCCAGGCAGTGACGCCCGCACAGGGCAGCGTGGAAGCCTCCTCGAACGAAAGGCTCTCCGGGATCTTGACGAGTGACTCTTCGTGGAAAGCGGCATATTCGCGAAGCACGCCATCCCATTGCGAACCAGCCCCTAAAGAAGTTCGACGTTTCTCTTCGCTTGTCTCTCCGTCAAACCAATGCTGTGCAAAGATTGGCATGACCCGGTCGCCAACCTTCCATTTCGCGACATTCGAGCCAACCTCGACGATCTCACCGGCACCATCTGAGACGGGAATCGCTGGAACCTTCATTCGGGGATTGTACGTGCCCGTGACGACCATAAAATCGCGATAGTTTAGCGATGCGGAGCGGAGCCGGACAACAACGTCTCCCGACCCCGCTTGCGGCTTTTCACGATCCTCGAAAGCGAGGTTATCTATCCCGAATTCGTTTATGACCCAAGCTTTCATCATTTTTTCGCGGCTTTGATATCGAGCCGAAGAACCACATCGTCGCGGATCAGGTCGTCAGCCTTGCCGGCGTAAACGATACCAAAATCCTTACGGTTTATCGAGAATTCAGCCTTTACATCAGCGGATCCGTTAGCGATCTTGATCGTTGCCGGGAACGTGATCGATTTCTTTACGCCACGCATTTCTAGATCGCCCGTAACCGTATAGGTATCAGCCTTGCCTGCTTCCGGAGCGATCTTGGTCGATGCAAACGAAGCTTTCGGATACTTTTCAACCTCAAAGAAGTCGCCAGTCTGAAGGTGCTTCGTCAGCCCGTCAGCATCCGAGAAAACGGAGGCCATGTCTACGTCAAAGATCACGCGGCTCGTCTCAGCCTTATCGCCGACGAGATCGACAGCCCCCTTAAACGATTTGAATCCGCCGTCATGTTTGCCCGTGACCTTCGAACCGGTAAATTCGATCTTCGAAGTCTCCGGCCCAAAACTAAGTTCGGTTCCCGTTGCCTTAAATCCCGCAAAAACATCAGTCGACGCTGCCGGGGCCGTCGCGGTATTTGCCGCGGCATTCGCGTTTGAATTTGAGGACGGCGATGTTGTCGCCTTAGGTTTATTCGCCGCCGGATCGGCGCACGACGCGGCAAACAAGGCCGCTGAAAGGATCGCTACTGTAAATGTCTTACTCATTTTTTTCGTCTCCTCGGAAATGTTAGTTTGTATTTAGACCGCCGCGTTCTTCACCTTCGCCTGACCCCAATTCTTGATCAGAGAGGAAAATTCTATCTGCAGCGAATTTGATCTATCCGCATTATACCAACGCTGAAGCTCTTCCATGATCTGCGGTTTTGCAATTCCTTCCTCGCGAAGCCGGACATATAATTCCTGTGCTTTTTCCGGCCGAGCTCCCCAGGACCCAAGAATCTCAAACGTCTCGGCGTCGATCGCGATCAGTTTAGGGATCGCTCTTGCTTCGTTTGTCAGAAACTGATCGATAAGCTCAGGATTCTCATCACGAAGTAGATACCGCGTCTCGATATTCTCGCTTGCTACCGCGATCTTTTCGATAACGGGAATGTTTTGGGCCGCATCCCCGCACCAACCCTCGGTAAGGATCAGCCAGATCATTTTGCGACCGGCCGATCGCAATGCAGCTCGCACTTCATTGCCGAGTTCGACCGTCTTCCCAAGTCGTTCCATGCGCTGACGATTCAGCCGCCCGTAGCCGACCATCGCTTCCGACTGATTAGGACCTGTCGTCTTCCCTTCTGCCAACAGATCATCGATACATTTTTCGTATTCGGCGAATGTCATCGCCTTTTCCAAGTACTCTTTCATTTCGCCCCCTTGATCACAGGCCCATAAATCTTGCGAAAAGCTTGAAGATATCCAACGCCCGCGGCGTCAAGTTTGCTAAAAATGTTGTCATGCTTCCCTCCATGAATGCGGCCTTCAGACCCGCACGATAATGTTTTCGATCGGTTCGCGAACCTTTGGCAGTGCAGCAAGCCAGTCATTCTCCGCGTCGCGGTAACCCACCGCCGCCAGAACAACGACCGAATAGTCGGTCAGGCCGAGCACTTCGTTGACCTTGCCGGCATCAAATCCTTCCATCGGCGTCGCGTCGATCCCGAGCAGAGCCGCCGTCTGAAGGAGGAAGCCAAGTGGAATGTAAGCCTGCCGCGAGTTCCATGTCTCGATGTAGCCACCGTCAACCGCGCGCTTCGCAGACCCCTTCATCACATTGCCGTAATCCGCAAGCGTATCTTTCGAAACGCCTCGAACCTCAGCAATTCGATCGACAAAATGCTCTATATCGCCATCCGTCAGCGTCTTCTTATACGCGAACGCAACTATGTGCGAAGCGTCGGATATCGGCGACTGTCCGTAGGCCGCCGCCTTCAGGTTCTCGCGGGTCTCCGGATCAGTGATTACAAAGAATTTATAAGGCTGAATACCGAAGCTCGAAGGGGCAAGCGTAAGTGCCGCCTCGATCGTTGCCCAATCCTCATCAGAAACTTTCTTCGTCGGATCATAGGCTTTAGTTGCATAGCGCCAATTCAAGCCTTCTAGTAAAACGTCATTTTGAACCAATTTATTTCCCATATTCTCCCCTTGTTTGTAACATATCTGTAACTATTGTTGATACAGTTACAGTCAAAAAAATTTACACATGCGCGACCGAAACTTTCTCGATCACTGTCGCCAGTGTGTATTGCCCAAGTTTCTCGCCGACGCTCTTTTCGATCTCTTTTTGCAGATCACATAAGACCGTCTCGATGCCCCTACCGACCGGGCAATCCATGTTCGGACCTTTTGCGTGCAATGCAAACACTTCACCGCACGAAACAGCCTTGTATATCGAACACAAAGTGATCTCAGACGGCGGCTTCGCAAGCCGCGTCCCGCCAAAAGCACCGGTCTGTGATGTGACCAATCCAGCCGCATTCAACTGACTAAGGATGCGTCGGATCACCACCGGATTGGTGTTTACGCTCCCTGCGATGTAGTCCGATTTGACGTTTTCGTCACCCGCTGTCGCGAGCATCGTCAAAATATGAACTGCCATCGAAAATTGACTATTAGCCGCCATAACTGTAACCAGTATAGTTACAGATGGCCGCTATGTCAAGCTTGAATGATCACGAGATCACAAAAAAGAGGTGCTTAACAGCACCTCTTTTGGAGTACGTTTCGTTTTGTTTAGTGGTTACTATTTCGACGGTATCTTGATCTCGCGGCCGGCACCAAGAACGGAGTTTGTCAAAAGGCCATTGAACTTTGCGACGTCGGTGGGATTTGCGTTGTTGCGTTCGGCTATCTTTTGAACCGTATCACCCGCCTTTGCTTTTACGATCTTGACACCCGCGTTCGCATTAGGGACAGCAGCGTTGGTAGGTCGTGAATAGCTCGTGGACTGGACGTTATTCCCCCTGATAGGGACCACGACCTTGCCTCGAGGTTCGGGCATGCCTGGATTTGCCGCCATCAGGTCTGCGACCGTCACACCCGTGCGATTTGCTATGTTAACCCACGACTCGCCGGCCGAAGAGTTAGCGAGGTTGGTCGTATTGACCTTGGTCGCCGGTATTCTGCGGAAAACCGCAACAACCTCGTTCGCCTTACCAGCCGGAACGTTAATGATGTACGGCGTCGGCGGCGTCGAGTTGGTGCGAAGATGCGGATTCAAATAACGGATGTACTGCACCGTCGTGTCCGAAGCCTGTGCAAGCAGATTGAGATTGGTCGAAGCCGGAACCTTCACGCGATCATACGTCAGCGGTGCGGCCGGACGTACGTGGCCGAAGCCATACTGCGCCGGATTGTTAGCGATCAGGATCGTTGCGAGAATGTTTGGAACGTAGTTACGCGTTTCCTGCGGCAAATACGGATAAGCAGCCCAGAAATTCGCAACTCCGGCACGGCGGATAGCTCGGTCGACGTTGCCCTCCCCGCAATTATAGGCTCCCATCGCGAGTTCCCAATTGCCGTAGCGATTAAATAGGAACTTCAGGTACCGAGCGGAAGCTCGCGTTGCTTCTTCGAAGCTATTTCGCTCATCGACCCAGGCGTTTCGAGCGAGGCCAAAACGTGCTCCCGTGCCGGGAATAAACTGCCACAGACCCGACGCGGCCATATGCGAAAGAGCACTAGGTTTCCAGGCACTTTCGACCTGACCGAGCCATGCGACATTCTCCGGAATTCCCTCTTCCTTAAAGATCCTGCGGGCCATTCTCATGAACATCCCCGAGCGGTACAAACCCGTTTCCATCGTACCGCGTCCACGGCCACGATAGTGGTTGATGTACTGCTGGATCATCGGATGCACTTGGAAAGAAAATCCAAGCGATTTGTTAGCAACGGCGTACTGGATGTACTGATACTGTGCCTCAGCGACCGGATTACCCTCGACCTGCTGCTCTTCCTCGGTTAGCTGCAGCTTAGAAAGCTCATCAAGCGGCGACGGTTCAAATTGCTGAGTATTGAAGCCAACTTGGACTTCACTCGGCACGACCGGGCCCATTGTGCTTCCGGCAACAGCTGTAGCTGGAGGAGCCACGGACCGGATCAGCGAATTGCGAGCGATCGTCGTGATCTTATCGGCAAATGCTCCGTCGATATTCCAGCCACAGGTCGCCGAAAGGTTGCGTACCTGCGGCAGTTGATTATCCGTCGGAAACTCAATCCGGTAGATCGTCTCAACGAGTTGGTTGTAGCAGTTCTGTAGACGCGGTTCGCGTTGGATGTTGAGCGTCGAAAACAGAAACACCTCGACCGCTTTATTAAATTTACCAGCGGCGTCTGACAGTTTTTTATCCTCGTAAGCGAGCAGCCCTTCTCGGAATGACGTTCCGGATTTCAAAAGAACTTCGTTAACCGCCTCCTGAGCAAGGATCGCATCACGAGTAAGAGTTTCGTTGCTTGAACGGGTGCTGGTCGTCTGCGCAAAACTGGCAGACGCTGCCACAAACAGGATCAGGGTACAGCTTAGATACTTAATATTGCTTATTTTCATTCAAGATCAGATCGATTTTGTTTTCGAAAACCGTGGATAAGCGGTTTATCGAACATTATTTCTAACGCGGCAATTTATAAAAAGTTGCAATTCGCTCAGCCGCAGACGAGCATTATAACCTCAAACCTTGATATTACCACTTAAACCAAATCCGAACAACCCCATATGATATAAGGACTTTCGTGTTTTTCTAGCGGCTCGCGGCCTTTGAAACCTTGCCCTTTTCCGCTCCTGTTCGGCTTTCACGCAGTGCGATGTCGAAAACTTCCCGCACATTCTCCACAAATATAAACGTCAAATCGTCCCGAACTTCCTGCGGAAGATCTTCTAGATCGCGCTCGTTCGGGGCCGGAAGGATCACGGTCTTGATCTTCGCACGGCGGGCCGCAAGCAGTTTTTCTTTGACGCCGCCGACCGGCAGCACGTTGCCGCGCAAAGTGATCTCGCCCGTCATCGCTACGTCCTTGCGAACGGGACGCTGGGAAAGTACCGAAACCAAAGCGGTTGCCATCGTTATGCCCGCACTGGGGCCATCCTTCGGTATAGCACCTTCCGGCAAATGGATATGAATGTCGAAATTTTCTAAAACCTCTTCATCGATGCCGAGCTCCTTCGCACGAGCTTTCGCATAGGAAAATGCTGCCTGAGCCGATTCCTGCATTACATCACCGAGCTGTCCGGTGAGCTGCAGTTTGCCCTTGCCCTTCGTCTTCAGAGCTTCGATAAACAAAATATCGCCTCCGACCGCCGTCCAGGCTAAGCCGGTCACGGTACCTATCTCGTCCTTTTTAAGGGCACCTTCGTTGAAGATGCGAGAAACGCGGAGATATTCTTTGACGTTTTCAGCGGCGATCTTTACCGGTTTGAATTCGCTCTCAAACTCAGCTTTGCGGCGTGCGACCTTTCGGCAGACCTTACCGATCTCACGCTCAAGCTGACGCAATCCGGCTTCCTGCGTATATTCCGAAATGATCTTAACGATCGCCTTTCGATCAAACTTTATGTCCTCTTTTTCGAGTCCATTTTCTTCGATCTGCTTGGGGATCAAATGCCGTTTTGCTATCTCGACCTTTTCTTCCTCGGTGTATCCCGAAAGCGAAATGATCTCCATACGGTCTCGAAGAGCGGGTTGGACCGTGTCGAGTACGTTCGCCGTCGTCATGAACATGACGTTCGACAGATCGAACGTCACACCCAGATAGTTGTCGCGAAAGGTTGCATTCTGTTCCGGATCGAGCACCTCAAGCAGAGCGGAACTCGGGTCGCCGCGAAAATCAGCCCCTACCTTATCTATCTCATCGAGCATGATCAGCGGATTATTCGTCTCAGCTTGCTGAATGCCCTGAATGATCCTGCCCGGCATTGCACCGACATACGTACGGCGATGTCCTCGGATCTCCGCTTCGTCATGCAAGCCGCCCAGCGACAATCGCACAAATTTCCGCTTCAAAGCACGAGCGACCGAGCGGCCGAGCGAGGTCTTACCAACTCCCGGAGGGCCGACGAGACAAAGTATCGACCCCTTTGGTTTTTCTCGAAGTTTTCTCACCGCGAGAGCTTCCACGATGCGTTCTTTGACCCGCTCGAGTCCATAATGGTCTTCGTCTAGTATCCGCTCGGCTTTTTTAAGATTGAGATTGTCCTTCGACGACTTCGACCACGGAAGATCGGACATTATATCGAGCCAGTTTCGGAGTGTCGCGGTCTCTGCCGTGTCAGGATGCATCCGCTCGAGCTTCTTAAGCTGCCGCAAGGCTTCCTCTTCAGCATTCTCAGGCATTTTCGCCTTCAGTATCTTGTCGCGATATTGCTCGATCTCCTCGTAAAGCTCGTTGCCCTCGCCGAGTTCTGCCTGTATAGCTTTTAACTGCTGCCTCAGAAAATATTCACGCTGCGAACGATCGATCTCGCCGCGGGCCTGCGTATTTATCTCTTGCTGAACGGTCAGAACATCGATCTCTTTGCTGAGTAGTTCATTAACTCGGCGGAGGCGCGGCGTCGGGTCCTCGACATCAAGAACGCTCTGCCCGTCTTCGACACGGAGTTCGAGATTTGATGCCGCGAGATCGGCAAGGCGGCCAGCGTCGTCAAGATTGGCAATGATCGCGAGAACTTCCGGCGATATGTTCTTACCAAGCGACGCCGCACGCTCCATCGAACCTCGGACATTACGAACGAGGGCCTCGACCTCAAGCGAATTTTCCGGCGCCAACGGTTCTACGATCGGCGTAACGCTTGCCCTCACGTATTCGCCTTTCCCGCTCACCGAATCCACACGGCAGCGTGAAAGCCCCTGAATCAGTATGCGTATGCGGCCGTCGGGCAGCTTAAGCATCCGCATGATGATCGCGACCGTGCCGACCGAATAAAGATCTTCTTGCTCGGGGTCTTCTTTATTTACATCTTTTTGCGAAACAAGCAGGATCATGCGGTCCTGACTCAACGCCTGTTCGACAGCGCGGATCGAACGATCGCGCGAGACAAACAAAGGGACGATCATGAACGGATAAATAACAATGTCGCGTAGCGGCAGGACGGGGAGTTCGGCCGGTATCTGCATCATCGGCTCGATCGCTTCAGATTCTGCCAGTGGCACCGGGAATTCTTCGATTTCAACCATAACCCTTTATGTTAGGAGAATCCGACCCAAAGGGCAACGAGTGCCGTCCTCCGAGAAATACAAAACGCCGCCGGACCGGTTGGTTCGGCGGCGTTTTTCAGTCTAACGAAAAGGCGGACGCTATTGTCCGAGCAATCGGAAGGTGTAGAACATTGCGCCACTGTCTGGCCTATTACCCATCCGGAATCTGATCCCGAATTTCAGGGTCATTGGCTTCTTGTAAATATTATTGATAACTGACTCAGGCAGGCCGACTGCACGCCAGAAGTCACGCGAGATGCCGCGACCTGCAATTGAAGCGTAGCTGTGCGACTCGCTTTGGAATGGCACCGTTACCGGGTACGGCCCGGCTGGATAACCGCGCGATTCTGACTTCGAACCGGTCATTGACGTTGTGAATTCGCCATTTAGCGGCACTCCGTTCACAATTGCCTGCGGATCATTGAGTGCATCGCTGACAACTGTAACGACCGGCACATAAACGTAGTTGTCTTGCGTGGACCCCGCTGGGGCAGCGAAGTTTCCGCCGTTGCGGAAGATATTAACGTTATTGTTAAGCATGGGATAAACCACGTTCTTAACAGTGTTTCCTGGGATCGTAACTTCCCATGCTGGGTCGAAAATGGTTATAAAGGCCGCTCCTGGCGGCATCGGCGACGGAACCGGAAGAGGAACGGGACTACCCGTTGTCTTTTGAACGCAATGGTCATCTGGTGCAAAGTTAAATGGCGGGTCTGTCGGGCAGCCGTTAGAATTGAGGGGCCCTAGACCAGTAAAGTCATCCACTACGACCGTGCCAGCATAAAGGCTTCCCAGAAATACCACGGACTTTCCAAAAGAATCCTGATCAAAAAGCGCGGCTGACGGCGCTGGTGCGAGCAGGTCGACAGCACTATTAGCGCGCTTCAAGATCCGGATCTCTTCCAAAGCGGCTCGTTTTGCTTCCTTGATCTCCGAATTCCCTGCACTTTTCGTCTGACCACTAGCGATCGACGCAGAAACACAAACCGCCAGCAGACCCAAAACTACTTTCCTCATTAGTATCCTCCCTGATTACTTGACCGTGGGACGAGAAAGACAGTTGCCTAAGGGCGACCTGCCGTTAGTTTAAAAGATTGGCTTAATGTTAGCAGGTAAGGCCGCCGAGAATCAACCTCTTTTCTTGCGAAGACCATGACTGTAACTGATTGATAATAGGCAGTTTACTTCTTTTTCTTTTTCTTTGTGTCGGCGGCTGGAGTTCGGTTTCCGACAAGTTGTTTCAGCTCGCTCATGAATTCGGAGACATCGGCGAACTCCAGATAAACCGATGCAAAGCGGACGTAAGCGACCTTATCGAGCACCTTTAGGCGCCGCATTATGATCTTGCCGACCTCGTTAGTTGCGAGTTCACGGTCGAGAGAATCCTGGACATTCTTTTCGACCTCATCGACGATCTCTTCAAGCTGCCCTGTGGAAATTGGCCGTTTTTCGCAGGCTCGAAAAAGGCCGGCGAGGACCTTGTTCCGATCAAAACCCTCGCGTTTGCCGTCTTTCTTGACGACCATATACGGGATCTCGTCGATACGTTCGTACGAAGTAAACCGCCGGCCGCAGTCCAGACATTCGCGCCGACGACGGATCGAATCCCCGTCTTTCGATTCCCGCGAATCCACGACCTTATCCTCAATATGTGAACAAAATGGACAGCGCATAGAAAGTTAAAAGGTTAAAAAGGAAAAAGGGAAAAAGGGGAAAAGCGAAAAGCACGACGCTGTGCACCAGAAGGATCAAGCATTTTCACTTTTCCACTTTTCCGCTTTCCCACTCTCATCCTGCTCTTTCAAAATCCGGCGAATCGGACTTGATCTCCTTTTCGGCATTTTCGCTCGAAAGCAAGCTGCGAAATCGCTCAATACTTATATCACCATGGAGAAAATAATATAACCCGAAAAACACCGCGGGTACGAAATATATCAGGTGCATCACGATCGAGATTGCGGCGGCCTGTTCCCTTTCGATACTAAGTAGTATCAAACTCCCGGCTGTAGCTGCATGAAACGCTCCCGCTGCACCGCCGGGTGTGGGGATCAATGTCCCGAGCGATGCGACCCCCATGACAAAGATCGAGTCAACGAATCGCATCTCCAGTCCGAACGCCAAGATCACTAGCCAGGTTGGAACCGCGATAGCCACCCACAAGGTTATTGTCCAAAAACTAGCCAAAAGAATCTCTTTCGGGCTTCGCAGGATGTTCAAAGCGGTCGCAAACTGCAGCATCAGGCTGAGGATCATATCGCGAATGCGCCCCGGAATAAAACGCCTGTCGGTTAGCCGCGACATCCAGTCAATAAATACCTGCGAAAACCGGTGATAGACGATCAGGCCGATTATCCCGACAATAACCCCGGCAAAAAGTAGATTTCCTGCCCATTGAATGGATGCCATTTCCGCCTCGCGGCCCGGCGGAATGCGAAACCAAATCAGGCTGATCGAGAAAAATGAGATCAGCGAAGCCATGTCGAATACGCGTTCGACAAATATCGTCGCCAGGGCGGCACTCGGCCTGACACGCCGGTCACGCATCGGCAGCCACATCGGCCGTACCAACTCTCCGGCTCGCCCTAAGAAAAGAACCGCAGAATAGCCAACCGTGGTCGTTGCGAACAACTCACGCAGGCTGACATCCGTGATCGGGGCAAGCAAGACCTTCCACCTAATGGCGCGAAGCAGATATCCTAAACAAATACCTACGAATGCCAGCCCCAGATAGTAAGGATTCGCCTTTCGCAAACTCGCATTTACCTCTTGCCAGTCCAAATTCCTTCCAAAAAACCATAGAAGGAAGACTGCAAAAAGGAAGAGAAGGATGAACTTTATATACTTTCGCAAACGGCCTGCACCCGATCATATCGACCGGTTCCTTTGTTAGAAACTCAATAAAAAATTCTTTAAATCAGAAAAGCGGTTTGGCTGCATAAAACACACCAAACCGCTTTGTATAACCGATTATGCCGCCGCGGCCGCCGCGTACGGCGGAAGGATGACGCGGGCCGCCTTTTCTTTTTTCAACCCAAGCGCCCAATCAGCCTGCATCAGCGTATGAATATCGCGGGTTCCTTCGTAGATCACAGCCGCTTTGCAGTTTCGCAGGTAACGCTCGACCGGATAATCATTAGTGTAACCGTTTGCTCCGTGGATCTCGATCGCCATTGACGCCGCAGTTTCGCTGCGGGTCGTCGCCTGCCATTTCGCCATGCTCGCGGCCTTTGCTGACGGTTTACCCTCATTCTTGAGGTATCCGCATTTCAGCCAAAGAAGGTGCGACATTTCGTAGTCCGCTTCCATGTTGGCGATCTTTTGCTTTACAAGCTGAAAATTCGCGATCGGCTGGCCCTGGACCTCACGGGTGTTGGCATAGGCAACCGAAGCATCGCGGCATGCACGGATGACGCCAGTCGCTCCGCTCGCGACCGTGTAACGTCCATTCTCAAGCGAAAACATCGCGATCTTAAACCCTTCGCCTTCTTTCCCAAGCATGTTCGCAGCCGGAACGCGGACGTCCTGCAGCGAGAAATAACCTGTATTTCCAGCCTTAATACCTAGTTTTCCGTGCAACGTGCCCGACGAAAAACCCGCCATCGTTCGCTCGACGATGAAGCACGAGATGCCGCTATGGTCACGATTCTTTTGTTTCTCCTGATCGGTCCAACAAAAGAAGAGGAAATGATCGGCGACGTCGCCGAGGCTGATCCACATCTTTTCACCATTAAGGATCCAGTCGTCGCCGTCACGTTTCGCGTATGAACGCATTCCAACGACATCGCTGCCTGCATTTGGCTCAGTCAAACCAAAAGTCGCGAGCTTTTCGCCCTTTGCCTGCGGAACGAGATATTTCTGCTTCTGCTCCTCGGTTCCCCACGAGAAAATGCTGAGACTATTGAGTCCCACATGTACAGACATCGCAACCCGCAAAAACGTATCACACGCCTCGAGCTCCTCACAGACAAGCCCGAGCGAGATGTAATCAAATCCCGCCCCGCCATATTGCTCGGGAATGCAGACGCCCATCAGGCCGAGATCGGCCATCTTGTCAAAAACGCTGCGTTCGAAATGAGCTTTTTCGTCCCATTCTTTGATGTAGGGTGCAACTTCGCCCGCACAAAATTCGCGAACGGTTTTCTGCAGCGCAATGTGTTCTTCGGTCAGTTCCAGTTCGATCACGTCGTTAAAAGTCCTCGCTAAGTTTTCGTTATGCTAAAATCTGCTCGTAAATCAAATTAGGAGTCTATCATTTCGCGGATATTTCTGCGAAATTCGCCCCAAGATTATGGCGGTCAGAAAAATCGTTCTTTCGTTGCTGGCGTTCACCTTTCTTGCTCCGGTCGCATTCAGTCAAAATCGATCCGGCGAGCCGATCCCCGCTATGCCGAAACTGCTCGACCAGCGGCAGCAGATGGACGTTCGCGAACAGTGGCTGATGAAACGTCTCGGAACCCTGCTGCTGCCGATGATGAAGCGACACGGCATCGAAATGTGGATCGTCGCGAACGAGGAATTCAACAGCGACCCGGTCACCGAGCACATCACGCCGCCGATCCCGATGGTCGGCCGCCGCGACCTATTCATTTTCATCGATCAAGGCCAACGGATCGAACGCATCGCGATGGTCCGGTATGACGAGGAACGCCTGAGGAATCATTACCGTTTTATCATGCCCGCCCGCGACAAGTTTGGAGAAGAACTCAAAAAACTGGTCGATCAAAGGAATCCGAAGACCATCGCACTAAACATCGGCGGATCGCGCGGCCAGCAGAGCGGCCTTTCGCACGATTCCTATAAGTTTCTAGCCGAATCTCTCGGCGCCGATAACGAAAAGAAATTCGTTTCAGCGGCCAATCTTCTCACGGAGTTCTTTGACACGCGGCTTCCAGAAGAAATGGTCGAGTACGAAAAAGCCGTCCTGGCGACCGACGTCATCACCCGCAGGGCATTCTCAAGCGAGGTAATCAAACCCGGCGTTACAACGGTCGGGGATGTTCGTTGGTGGATGATCGAGCAGGTCAATAAGTTAGGCCTTTCGATCTGGTTCCAACCCGACCTCCGCATCCAGCGCCAACGAACCGAAACCGGCACGACTGGAGCCTTCCTCAGTACCGCGAAAGAGGCAGATGTGATTCAAAAAGGCGACCTGCTCCATGTCGATTTCGGCCTTAATTACATGGGCCTCTCAACTGACTGGCAGAAACACGCCTATGTCCTCAAACCCAGCGAAAGCGACGCTCCCGCAGGCCTAAAAGCGGCACTCAAAAATACAAATAAGCTGCAAGACGCCGTGTTCTTCGTCGCAAGGGCAGGCATGACCGGAACCGACGTTTACGATCAAACGATGTCCGAAATGAAACGGCAGAACATCGAAGCGATGATCTATTCGCACCCGATCGGCACGCATGGCCACGGGCTCGGGCCGTCGATAGATTTCCGTGGCAACATCGGCGGCGGCGGCAATAAGATCCTGCCGGGCTCGTACATGTCGATCGAACTAAACACGTCAACCCCCGTCGCCGAATGGGGCGGTCAAAAGGTAACGATCATGGCCGAGGACGACGCCGTAATGACTGAAAAAGGCTATAAATTCATCCGTCCGCGGCAAACAGAATTTTATTTGATCAAGTAGAGTCTTCACCTTTCACCTCTAACTTTTGACTTTTTTCGAAAGGCATAAATGCCATGATCCCTGTCGCCAAAGCGATAAAAATCATCGAGCAGAACGTAAAACCGCTCGCCGGCGAACGCATCCGGCTCGCCGACTCTGTACGTCGCGTTCTGGCCGAAAATATCGTTTCTGACAGCGACCTGCCGCCGTTCGACCGGTCTCAAATGGACGGGTACGCCGTCGTTGCGGCAGACACAATCGAATGTCCCGTAGACCTAAAGATCGTCGGCGAATCAGCCGCCGGCCGAGGGTGGCACAAGGTGCTTAAACGCGGCGAAGCGGTCAGGATCATGACTGGTGCCCCGGTCCCCGCTGGAGCCGACGCGATCCAGAAAATAGAAGTTGCTCAAGAGATCGATGACAGCGTCCGCATCTTCGAACCGACCGAGAAGGGCCGGTACATCGTTAAAAAAGGAAGTGAGATCAAAAAGGGCAAGGTCGTTGTCCAGGCGGGCGAGATGATCACAGACAACATGATCGCTTCCCTTGCGGCCTTCGGCTACGCCCGCGTCAAAGTCGCCCGATCGCCCCGTGTCGCGATCATCGGCACGGGCAGCGAGATAGTCGAGATCGACAAAAAGCCGCGTCGCGATCAGATCAGGAACTCGAATTCTGTAATGCTCGACGTGCTCTGCCGAAAGTTTGGAGCTACGCCGATCATCCTGCCGAACGTCCGCGACGAGATATCAGATCTACGGTCGCAAATTGCAAAAGCCGCCCAGTCTTCAGATATCGTGATCCTCACCGGCGGTGTTTCGGTCGGGAAATATGACCACACGAAAACAGCTCTAGAGCAGATCGGAGCCGAGATCTTTTTCGATAAAGTGCGGCTCAAACCGGGGAAACCCGCAGTTTTTGCCCGACTTGGCAAAACACTGATCTTCGGGCTGCCGGGAAATCCGGTATCGGCGGCGGTAACCTTCCATCTGTTCGTTCGGAAAGCGATACTTCTCCTTCAAAACGCGTCAAATAGCAACGCAGACAAGGGCTTCGCGTCGCTCTTGATCGCCGCAAAAGGAACAAAGGAAAGGGATGTCTATCTGCCGGCAAGGCTTTCGACAACAAATGATGGTAGGCTCGTCGCCGAGCCCCTCCGATTCTCGGGTTCGTCCGACTTTGTGGGCTTTGCGAAAGCCGAAGCCCTCGTCGTCGTACCGCGAGGAACAAATCTCTTGGCGGGAGAAGCCGCCAAGATCGTTTATCTTTAACCTATGTCAGAACTATCGCATTTCGACGAATCAGGGAAGATCAAAATGGTCGATGTTTCGGCCAAAGACGTAACAACGCGGCGAGCCGTCGCGTCGGGTAAAGTGCTCCTGTCACGCGAAACTCTCGAAACTCTCCAAACCCACAGATCCCCAAAAGGCGACCCGCTCGAGATCGCCCGGATAGCCGGAATAATGGCGGCCAAAAAGACCTCGGACCTGATCCCACTCTGTCATCAGATAAATCTAGCCAAGGTAAATGTAACCGCAGAATTCAGCGATTTCGGCGTTTATCTGGAAGCTGAGGCCATCACCACCGCCCAAACCGGCATCGAAATGGAAGCCTTAACCGCCGTCTCAGTCGCCGCCCTGACGATCTACGACATGTGCAAAGCGGTGCAGAAGGACATCGTGATCGCTGATATTAAATTGATGTCGAAGACAGGCGGTAAATCCGATTTTGAAGCCGCTAACAGCTAAGTCGCTAACGGCTAACGGCTAAAATTATCGGGACATTGATTCGAACTTTGAGATAGAATAAGCGTATTCACATTTAGCTGGGTCGAAGGAGTTTTTTATGCCGATCAATTACACGCTCGCCGCTGACGCCAAACCACAGGTAAAATTGTTGCTGATCGCAACCGCTGTCAGCATTGGACTTTGGGTAGTCGGCTGGTATGTTCCGTTGATCGGCTATGTGGTTTACCCGATCCAGCTTTTCGGCACATTTATCCACGAAAGCGCTCATGCTCTGGCCACGCTGATCACAGGCGGTTCGGTAATGAGCCTGACCGTTTCACCGGACGGCAGCGGGATGGTTTGGTCGCAAACATCGGGCATCGCATCGCTTTTTGTTTCAAGTGCGGGGTACATGGGAACGACGCTTTTCGGTACCCTTTTGCTCGTCTGGATGCGTTTTGGCTTCAAATCGCGACTTGCATTATACCTGTGTTCTGGTTTGATCGCCGTGATGACGGTCGTTTTCGGCTTCATCGCTCCTTTCTTAAATTTCCTCCAAAACGTCACGTTCTTTAGCGTTGTTTTCACGGTACTCTCCGGAGCGGTCCTGACCGCGGGACTTTTTGCGATCGCTAAGTTCGCTACCGACAAATGGGTCAATTTCTCGCTCGCGTTCCTCGCCGTACAGTGTCTGCTGAACGCCTTCTTTAGCCTGAAGACCCTGTTCGTCATCACCACTTCGACTGAAGCCTCGTCCGACGCCGCCAACATGGCCGCCGCAACGGGAATCCCGGCCGTTCTCTGGGTAGTCCTATGGATCGCGATCTCGCTCGTAATGATGGCCGTCGGCGTTAGGCTCTACGCGAACCGCGGGATCAAGGCAAAGCAAGACACGCTGTTTCTGGATTGAACTAATCCGGCTCCAGGCAAAATAAATCCTTGCCATTACCCGGGTAATGGATTATTATCAACGCGTGAAAACCGTTCAATCAAAACTCACTTCTCAAGGTCAGATCTCAGTTCCAGCTGAGGTTCGCCGACGTCTGGGTATCGGTCCCGGCTCGATAATTGAGTGGAAGGACGAAGGTGAGAAGATCACCGTAAGTCGTGCTAAGCGTTACAGTTTTGACGACATTCATCGGGATATTTTCGACGAACCGCCCGAACCCAAAACGCTCGAAGAATTAAAAGAAAGCATCGCCGATTTGATGAGAGAACGCTATGGTCGCGATTGATACGAACGTAGTTGTTCGCTTGATCGTTAAAGACGATCTCGATCAGGTAGCGGCCGCAAAAATGTTCGTCGCCGCGGGGGCATGGGTATCGAAGCTTGTGCTAGCAGAAACTATTTGGGTTCTGAAATCCGCTTATCGACGCGATCATAGAGCTTTAATTTCGACGGTTGAAAAACTACTCGAGCACGATACGATCGTAGTCGAGGATGCGGACCTCGTAAAGGAAGCTCTGACGCACTTTCGCAACAATTCATCCTTAAGCTTCTCGGATTGCCTGATTCTACAAACTGCGCGGCGGGCCGGACACACTCCTCTTGGCACCTTCGACCGTCAACTAGCGAAGCTGGATGGTGCCACGCAAATCTCTAAATGAAAGTCGCATCATACCTCATAACCATCCTCTGCCTGAGCGTCGCGATCACTGCCCAGGTCAAGATGTCTGGTACCACGCTCGTCAAACCATCCTTCAACAAGTCTCTCCAGACCGTCGTTGTCATAACCGACGACTGGGACAAAACCACCGGAACCGCTACGCTTTTCGAACGAAAAAACACCAAAAGCGAGTGGAAACGGAATGGTGAAAGCTTTCCGATAGTTGTCGGCCGCAGCGGGTTGGCGTGGGCCGAACTTCTCAACGGCGATATCGATATGGCGAAGATCAAGCAGGAAGGCGACGGCAACGCCCCGGCGGGTCTTTTCCCGCTCACTTCCGCCTTCGGGACAGGTTCAAAACCGAGCGGAGTAAGGATGCCATATACCAAACTCGACGAATACACGGAATGTGTCGACGATTCAAAATCGAGCTTTTACAACCGAATTGTAAATCGGATGCAAGTGGGCAATTTTGACTGGAAAAGCTCCGAAAAGATGGCGTCGATCATGCCGGAATACGAACTGGGTGTTTTCGTTGCGTACAACACCTTTCCGGTCGAGAAAGGCCGCGGTTCGTGTATTTTTTTGCATGTTTGGAAGGACGCTGAAACGCCGACGGCGGGCTGCACAGCGATGGAAAGCCGTAATATGGAACGCGTCGTCGTCTGGCTCTCGCCCGCCAAAACTCCGTACCTTGTGCAGATGCCAAAAAAAGTCTACGATTCTCGTCAAAAGGCGTGGAAACTTCCGAAACTCAATTAACCCTCGACAAACTCGCCGTCGGCTCACGCCTGATCGTCCGTTCAAAAACCGACTGGCGCTTCGCCGCCGTTTCCCGCATATCCGAAGAACGTGTAACGCTCACCGTCTGCTCCCCCTCGGGCCGAACCTACCGTCTCTGGCGTAACCACAACGTCGAACTAACGATCGAAGGCTCGATCCCAGTCCTACCTTACGAAACCGACGACACCTGGCGAGACAATTTCTGCGGCTACGACCCACGCTGGTAGCCACCGCTACGGAAGAGCATTGACCGCTAGGATTCGCAGGGTGGAATCCTCTTGCGCGAATACGACGTACCTTAGGTTGTGTTGCTTCCACTCCGAATTGCTAGGCAGTTCGATCTCAAATCTCGCTTGCTTTTCAGATCCCTTGATCTTTCCGACGACGCTCAAATGCCTGACGACCGACGTGTGCTCGAGGGTCGAGCCGGCATTTTCCCCTCTGCCAACTTTTGTAAACAGCCCGCTTTCCGCGACGGCGAGGTAAATCGTAGCACCACCGTGACCGGGCAGATCACGAATATTGGCCGTCAATTTCCCCCCGTTCGAGCTCAGGTCGACGCCGCCGCCTACATCATTCCCGGCCTCTCCGATTACTTCGATCCCCTTCGACCGATTATTCCCTACAAATTCAGCCGTCCCGTTGACGACCATCTGTGGCGTGTAGATCGAGCGTAGACCAAATTTCGATGCATACGTTTCCTGCCGCTGTGAGTATTCTGCTGAAGAAAAGCGATCCTTCCAACCGAGGCGATCCCAGTAATCGACGTGGTAAGCGAGCGTGATCGTGTCAGCGTCGGCAAATTTCCCCTTCGACATTTCCGTCAGCAGCCGATCGGCCGGCGGGCAGCTCGAACAGCCTTCTGAGGTGAATAACTCGACCAGAACCGGGCGTTTGGTTCCTGTTTCGGAGGGTTTGGCGACTGCTTCCGTCTTTTCGCTCTGTCCCGTGATCAGGAACGCTATCGATGTCGCAAGTGTAAGCATTGTTGCTATGAAAAGAGGTAATCTCATGACCTGATAATGCTTTGCGAACTGCATCTTATTCCGAAAACCGGCTGTATCAGGGTCGAGAGGGCGATGATAGAATCATTTGTATGAGAAAGTGGTTCAAACGCATCGGTATCCTCGTCGGCTTGCTTCTGCTCGTTTTGGTCGGGGCGGGGTTTTGGACGGAGATCGACGAGACGATACTCACGAGTCGCGTATCACAGCCCGAACTACAGACGATCAAGGCAGATTGGCCCGGCACTCCGGTCGATCAGCGGGGGCGGTTTATGAACGACGAGTTTCCGATGGTCATGAAGACCAGCCGCTTTCTGCAATGGCAATTCGGTTCGAACCCATTTGAAGAGGAAAAAGCCCGCGACACATGGCGGCCGAATGTCGCCGATCCTGCGGAGTTTTTGGCAAGCGAACGCGATGGCATGATCTGGCTCGGCCACGCGACGTTCTACATTCGGCTGAATGGTGTCGCGATCCTGACCGACCCGATCTTTGGCTCGCCGCCGCTGATAAAGCGGCTCGCCGACGTCCCGTCACCGCTCCCGCAGATCCGAAAGCTCGACTACGTGCTGCTCTCGCACGACCACCGCGACCACATGGACGAGCCAACGCTTCGCGAGATCGCGGCAAAGTTTCCAAACGCAAAGTTCCTCGCCGGAATGCGAAGCGAAGATCTGCTCAGGTCGTTTATCACGCCGACCAACGACGTCCGAACCGCCGCCTGGTTCCAGCGTTTCGAGCTCGGCCAGTCGCCGGTCGAGCTCTTCTTTCTTCCGGTTCGCCACTGGTCGCGGCGGGGTTTGTTTGACACAAACCACCGTCTCTGGGGCGGTTACGTTATCCGCAGCGGTGAAACGAGCATCTATTTCGGCGGCGACAGCGGCTACGGCCGCCACTACCGCGAGACCGGCGAGGCTTTCCCCGAGATCGACTACTTCCTCATCGGCATCGGTGCCTACGAACCGCGATGGTTCATGGAACCCAATCACAACAACCCCGCCGACGTGGTCAAAGCCTTCAAAGACATCGGTGCCCGAAAGCTCGTCCCGATGCACTACGGCACCTTCGACCTCTCCGACGAACCCCCGAGCTCACCGCTCCGTGAGCTAAAGCTCCAGACCGATGCCGCCGGGATCACGAACCAACTGGCCACTCTTGACCTAAACGGATCACTTTTCTTCGAACAGTAGCAGAAGGGCCTCTCGGCTTCGGAGGAAAGTGGCCGTCATGCAATCTTGCATTTCGCTGATCCTTGCTGATTACGGACAATCTCGACGAAGGCGGAATCAAAAGAAAACGACGAATTGCAAAATTGCATGACGGAACCCATTTCCCCTTCCAACATTCCGAGTTCATGCATTGACAATCACCGCAATTTGGTATATAAGCAGAACAATTCGTCACGAACAACAATTCGTCACGAATAACAATTCGTCACGAACAACAATTCGTCACGAACAACAATTCGTCACGAACAACGATTCGTCACGAACAACAATTCGTCACGAACAACAATTCGTCACGAACAACAATTCGTCACGAACAACATTCCCGGTTGTTTTGCCTCCTAAGACGAACAGCCTTTCTGTCGCAAGACATTCCCGCTCTCCCGCGAGAGTTCCAAGGAAAGAAATGAAAAAAAAGATAATCACTTTAAGTGTATTTGGGTTCGGTGTTCTGGGTGTTAGCATCGGGACGATGGTACTCGGACAAACTCAGAAGGAGTCCTTCCGCATGCCCTCCGTAATCTCCACCTCAGATCAAATTCAGGTTTTGGATACTCAATTTAAGGATCGAGAACGTAACCGTTCGGAGGCAAATGCCATAATTCTCTTAAAGAACAATGCTGACAAGGAGATAATTGCCTTTACGGCTGAGTCGGGCAACGAAAAACATGCGGATGCGTTTAGCCGAGTTAGCTTATCCGATGAAACTGGTCCACTAGCTAAACCGAACGCGGAGTTTGCGATCGAAGTTCCTATTGGGAATTTTAAGACTGGAATGCCATTGCGTATTAATGCGGTGATTTACAGCGACGGTAGTTCCGTCGGGGAGCCGGAGGCGGTAAAAGAACTAAAAAAACTTGTTGAGCAAACCCTTAAGAATAAAGGCAGGAGGGTTGATCCAGAATGAAATCCCCCGCTTACTTACCTCTTGCAATATTATTAGTTTTGTTTGGGGCGGGTCTTGTTTGGGCAGTTTGCGGTGACACTGCTCAGGCAGACTCATACCAATATACCCCTGCTAATCAAGATCCGGGGCAAACATATTCCTTCACGAGATATTTTACGATTTGGTGGACCGATGGCTACACTCGTTCCGGAGTCTACCTACAGTCGAGCGGTCAATGGAACGGGGCAACGCCGCCAACAGCCTGTAATCCAAAATACGATTTCGGTTGGGATGTAAACACAAACGGTTTCGGATCTTGGAGCGTCAATGCACAAGAAGCTCGTGCCAATGTCTCCCCATCCAATAGTTGCTACTACACCGGAAACACTTCCCGTCAGATTGCCAGACATTATTGCAATGGATGTGGAGAGGATGAGAGGCCCTTCGGCGATGGCATAGTTGCAGAAATAGGAGATAATTGCGAAGAAGAAACAACGCCGACACCCACTCCAACTCCGACGCCTTCTCCAACGCCGGATTGTCGGGATGAGGACGAAGACGGGTACACTAAATGTTATGCCAATTGCGGCGACGGGGCATGTGACGGAGATTGTGATGATACCATCGCCGCCATAAATCCCGGAGCGACGGAGTTGTGTGAAATGCCCTGCGTGGACTCGAACTGTATCGACGACGAAGAGTCCGTGTGTCAGGCGGAGCATGGGATGGGGCCGCAATGTGATGGTGTTTGGCGGTGGTGCGGATGGGGAACTACTGGTTGCTGTGCGGATGGTGGTAACTGGTTGGCCATCTTCTCCGATAATCGTCGATGTAAACGGTGACGGGTTCGAACTAACGAACGCGGCTAATGGCGTCAATTTCGACATAAATTCGGACGGCATCAGTGAGCGTTTAAGTTGGACCGCTGTCGGAACGGACGACGCGTGGCTTGCTCTCGACCGAAACGGCAATGGGATAGTCGATAACGGAACAGAGCTTTTCGGTAACTATACTTCTCAGCCTCGCCCCACGACTGTTGAAACCAATGGATTTGCCGCCCTCGGGGTTTTCGATACCGTTGCCAGCGGTGGAAACGCTGACGGTGAGATCACAAAGGACGATGCAGTCTTTGATTCGCTGCGGCTTTGGCAGGATCTGAATCAAAACGGTTTGTCCGAGGCAAATGAGTTAAAAACTCTCAAGCAAGTCGGATTGAAGTCGATCGATCTGGGCTTCAAGACCTCCAGGCGAACCGATGAGCACGGCAACCAGTTCAAATATCGAGCAAAGGTTAAAGACAAAAGAGGGGCTCAGTTGGGGCGCTGGGCATGGGATGTTTTCCTTGTCAGAGCGGAACCTCCTCATCCGGCCACCCAACTGATGGACGCTCCGCTGGCCAACGTTCTATTTGTTTCCCCGCTTGCCGGAAAAGCGGCGAAAAGCTCTTGCAGCCTTTAGCAGTGAAGTAATCTATCTGAGTGACCGTTTTAAGGGAATGCTTCCGCGTTCCCTTTTCTTTCCTTCCGGAACAGGCAAGGCAATCGCTCTGCGTCCGGCTTACACGCTTTGCAACCTTCGCTGAACACGATGTTTCACACATAATATTTGCAACATTTTATGATACACTTAGTATGATGATGAATATGACTTTCTGCATGAGAAAAGATACGCAACCGGATGCCTAAACGTGTCAGAAAGTTGCGCGCGCTGAGGTGGTGGGAAATGGGACAAACGGAGGATATTTCAGTAACCGGTTTGTGCTCAACGGTTTACCGACGGTTCGACTCCGCGTCGCGTAAGCATAAATAAGCATATTCCCTACGCAGACCCGTTCCAGTTCGAATGGAAGGCGGTTCGGATGGTAAAATCGAGGTTTGCGACAGCGGACGGAAAGGCATCTATGCAAGGTACTAAACAAAAGGAAGAGGAAAAGATCGAGGTACGCGGAGCCCGGGTTCATAACCTGAAAAATATCTCGGTCTCGCTTCCTATCAATAAGCTGACGGTCGTGACCGGCGTGTCGGGTTCGGGGAAATCTTCGTTTGCTTTTGAAACGCTTTATGCAGAGGGCCAGCGGCGTTATGTCGAGTCGCTCTCAGCATACGCACGGCAATTTCTCGAACGGATGGACAAACCTGATGTCGACGAGATCACCGGCATCTCACCGGCGATCGCGATCAGGCAAAAGAATTCGACCAAAAATCCGCGTTCGACCGTTGCCACGCAGACCGAGATATACGACTACCTACGTCTCCTCTTCGCCCGTGCAGGAACCACGATCTGTCATAAATGCGGCCGCGAAGTGAAGAAAGACTCCCCGGAGTCAGCCGCTGACGAAATTCTCGCGGAACTTCCGGAAAAGACCAGATTTTACGTACTTTTCCCGATCCAGGACGAGCTGGCTCGTGAAACCGTCCGTGCGGCTCGGGCAAAGAAGACGAAATCGACGGACAAAGCCCTTAGCACCGGTGCGATGGTCATGTCCCTAATGCAGCAGGGCATCACGCGGCTGTTTCGCAACGGCGAAATCGTTGAGCTGCAAAAACCTGAGGATTACACGTTTGACGATTTTGATAACACCTTTGCTCTCGTTGACCGGCTGGCGGTTTCTGCGGACATCAGACAGCGTTTGGTCGATTCGCTCGAGATTTGCTTTCGCGAGGGCCATGCGGCGGTGATCCAGGTCGCATCAGGCGGCACAGGCTCCGAGTCGGTACCACCTGCGGTAGCGGGTGGGGCAGTGACGTCACCCACCAAAATCTCACCCACGACCGACAGAACGCCTCGTCTCCTCAAGTTCTCTGACGGTTTTGTCTGCAAATACGACGGCACCCGATACGAAGAACCCGAACCGCACCTCTTCAGCTTCAATTCCCCCGCAGGTGCGTGTAAGACCTGTCAGGGTTTTGGCAACACGATCGGCATCGATTATGGGCTCGTTATCCCGAATCCGCTCAAATCTCTGAAGGAAGGTGCGGTCGAGCCGTTTACGCGTCCCGCTTATGCGTCGCTTCAAAAAGAGCTGTTGCGATACGCTGCATCGGCAAATATTGAAATCAATACGCCTTACGTCGACCTTCCCGATTATCAGCAGAACTGCATCATCTACGGCGACGAAGGCTGGCGAGGCATCAAGGGCTTTTTTCAGTTTCTCGAAACTAAAAAATACAAACTCCACGTCCGCGTTTTTCTAGCAAAGTTTCGCGGCTACACAAAATGCCCCGCTTGCGACGGCCAGCGACTCCGCCAAGAGGCTCGCGACGTAAAGATCGGCAATCGCTCGCTGCCTGAGATCGTTGAGATGTCGGTGGCAGATGCATTCACGTTTTTCGAGAAGCTCGAATTAACACCCGAACGTGCAAAGATCGCCGATAAGGTACTGCTCGAGATACGCCGCAGGCTCAAATTCCTTGTCGAGGTCGGTCTCGATTACCTAACGCTCGGCCGTCTCGCGGCGACTCTCTCCGGCGGCGAGGCTCAGCGAATCCAGCTAGCGACCAACCTCGGTTCCCTGCTCGTCGGCACGCTATACGTCCTCGATGAACCGAGCATCGGCCTGCATCCACGTGATAATTCACGGCTGATCAAGATCCTCGAAAACCTCCGCGACATCGGCAACACGCTGATCGTCGTTGAGCACGACGAGGAAACCATGCGTGCCGCCGATAATATCATCGACATCGGCCCAAACGCGGGCGAGCACGGAGGCGAGATCGTTTTCGAGGGTAACTTTAAAAAGCTTCTGAAAAGCGAAACCTCGCTTACCGCCAAGTATTTACGCGGCGACGCCGAGATCAAGGTTCCGCTGTCACGCCGCAAGGCAACTAAGCGAAAGATCGAGATCATCGGTGCCCGTGAGCATAATTTGAACAACGTCTCGGTCGAGATCCCGCTGGACATGCTCGCTTGTATCACCGGCGTTTCCGGCTCGGGCAAGTCAACGCTCGTCCACGACGTACTTTACGCAGGTCTCAAGAAACAGCGGGGCGAATGGAACGCTCCGGTCGGCTTTTTCAAGGAGATCACGGGCGGCGACAATATCGACGACATCATCCTCGTCGACCAATCACCGATCGGCCGAACTCCGCGCTCCAACCCGGTCACATATATCAAAGCATACGACGCGATCCGCGAGGTCTTTTCGACAACAAACGGAGCAAAGACCAAGGGCTTTAACCCGTCACATTTCTCGTTCAACGTCCCCGGCGGTCGCTGCGAGATATGTCAGGGCAGCGGCACCGTGACGATCGAGATGCAGTTCCTGGCCGACGTTGAGTTGACGTGCGAAGACTGTCGCGGAATGAGATTTAAGCAGGAGATCCTGGACATAAAATACAAGGGAAAGAACATCCACGAAGCCCTGCAGTTGACCATCCGCGAAGCGATACTCTTTTTTAAGGACGTCTCCAAGATCGTATCGCGATTGAAAGTGCTGGATTCGGTTGGCTTAGGGTATCTTAGGCTCGGACAGTCGGCGACGACGCTCTCGGGCGGCGAAGCTCAGCGCGTTAAGCTCGCTTCGCATCTCGCTCAGAAGACTAGCTCGCAGACGCTCTTCATCTTCGATGAGCCAACGACCGGACTGCATTTCGATGACATTAACAAGCTGCTGACAGCATTCCGGGCACTGATCGACAACGGCGGCAGCGTCCTCGTCATCGAGCACAACATGGACGTCATCAAAACCGCCGACCACATCATCGACCTCGGCCCCGAAGGCGGTGTCGGCGGCGGCCACATAGTAGCAACCGGAACACCGGAAGAGGTTGCAGTATGCGAGGCGTCGCATACGGGCAGATATTTGAAAACTTATTTGAAGTAGATTCTCTACTTGAAGTTCGTGGAACGACAATGCCGTCCGTGCGGACATTCTCCGACCTGGACCCATTCGTAGAACTCGTTTGTGTTGCCTTCGACGGCGTAGTAGACCCTCTTGATCGTTGGGAATTGAGTGAGGGTTTTCTCGATCATTCCGAAGTACTGTCCACCGCCGCAGCTGGTTGTGGCGGTACCCATCTGTTCGAGGACACGGTTCGTAAAGTTCACGTAAGCAGCCCCGTTTTTGACGTTTAGGCTCTTGAGGATGCCGTTAGACTCGGCCGTGGGAATGCTTCCGTAACCTTTCGCTTCCTCGTCCTTGGTCACGCCCTTGAACAGCTCTTCGAGTGCTGCTTTGGCAACGGCCGACGTTTTCGGGATCGTGCGTGTGACGGGAAACACCTTGTTGCAGTCATCTATATTCGGATTCAATTTCTCGTTGGAGAAGAATACCTTGATACTCATCGTTTTCGGACTCTGACCGTACACCGCACCTGTCCAACATATGATGACCAAGGCCACAAATAACTTCATCTTCATACTAATCGTCTCCAAATTTAGCCCGCCATATCGGGGCGATCTCGGCGAGGACCTTGCAGTCACAGTAACCGCCGTTGTTGTTGAGCCACGAGGTTATTTTGCCAAAATCGAGCCGATTTTCCATCATATAACGCATCGAAAACTGCAGGCTATGGTTGCATTCGGCATCATAAAGCTCGTCCTCGACAAAATCAATAAGTTCACTGATCGTATGCTGGGCGGCGGGAAGCAAGTCGAGAAAAGCCTCTAGTTCCTCGCCGCTTAATTGTTCGAGATTTTCGATCTCACGTTTTCGTAGAATTGGCATAAAACGAGAATAAACTATTCCCCTTTAACTCGCTAAAACTCGGCTTCGCTCAGTCGTGACATTTCGGCTCTTTCAGCCTCTTCTATCTCTTTCTGCTTCACGCCATCGCGGCCATCATACGTAAGGAATTTTGGCAAAAGCAACGCGGCACCGGCGACCGACGCGACACACAATATGCCACCGGAAACGAGAGCTATCTTGACGCTGAAAACTTCAGCTACGATCCCCATTTTCGCACTACCAAGCATCGGCCCGGTCAGGTAGCTCATCATTTCGATACTCGCTAGACGCCCGCGAAGGTAATTGGGTATCGTCTGATTCCAGATCGCCCCGCGAAAGATACCAGAAACCATATCAAAGAATCCCGCGGCGAACAGAAAAAACAGCGCCGGAATTATCGAATCAACAAGCCCGAAAAATATGATAGCAACGCCCCATAGCAGCGCCGCAACTGTTACGAAAAGTCCGTGGCGATGAATATTCCTCGTCCATCCCGAAGTGAGGCTTGCGACCAAGGCCCCGAGGGCGATGGCAGCCGGGAAAAATCCGACGTATTGGGCACCGTAATAAACAGCTAATGCGGGATAAAGAGCCTGAGGCATCGCAAAGAACATCGCGGCAATATCCACGAAGTATGTTCCGAGCAGCTCTTTTCGTGAAAATGCGTACTTCCAGGCCCGCTTGATCCCCTGAAAACTCGGTTTTTCGGCATTCTCCGGCGGAGCAACCGCCGAAATGGCGTAGACCGCATAGATCGTTCCTGCAAAAGTTACGAGATCGATGGCGTAAGCGGCAGCCGGCCCCAGAGAAACCGCAATGATCCCCGCGATAGCCGGGCTAATTATCGCCCCAAGGCTCCACCGGATCGAGTTCAAAGCCATCACCGCGGTCATCATTTCCGGCGGGACCACCTTTTGGATAAAGGCTTCAAAAGCGGGACGCTGAACAGCCGCGAGGCCTGCGTGAAGTGCCACGCATACAAAAAGGATCCATACCTGGGGCTGCGGCGATAAGGCGTTGATGAGCAGGATCAAAGAACCTGCCCCCTGACCCATTTCGGAAATCCTTAACAGTTTTCTCTTATCGAAATAGTCGGCCAGTGCCCCGCCGACAAAGGCGAGGCAGACCATCGGCACAAACTCAGCCAGATAAATATATCCGACCATCGCCGACGACCCGGTCAACTGATACATCTGCCACGGCACGACGATAAAAGTCATCATCGAGCCAAAAAACGAGATCAGCTGGCCAAAGAACAAGAGCCGATAGTCCCTCGAGGTTCGGAGCGGGGAAATATCGAGCAACATAGCCTAATGCAAATTACTGTTTGAAAATGTTAATAAGTCAGCGGAAAGTCAGCGGAAAGGAAAAAGGTCAGATCTTTCTCCACTGCGACACCGCGATACAAGACAATTTTGGTCCTTGTACTTTCTGGACGACGTTTTCGATGCCGAGGAAAAGGGGCGAATAGAACTTCTTGACTGACAGCGGAATGCGGAAGACCATCGAATTCAGAACAAAAAGATAGCCCAGATTTCCTGTGTAACGGTCGTGGACAGTTTCGAACATCGAGCCAAATTCCTTCTTCAATGCCCCAATGTCGATAGCCTCTTCATTATCGGCAAAGAGGTCATCGTGGCGATACCACACGCGACGCATCGAATCGACTATCGTTCCCGTGTGGGGTTCGGCAAAGCAAAACGCTCCGCCTTTTTTCAGAACCCGGTGGATCTCACGCACAGCATCCGAGAGGTGGGGATGTAAGTGGTGTAGCCCGCCAACGACCGCGACGCAGTCGATCGACTCATCTTCGAGTTCGGTCGCAAAGATCGAGGAACACAGCCCTTCTGCTTCCGGGAAACGGGCCTTGAATTTCTCGATCTCTGACGGCGAGACGTCCATCCCTATGACTCTCGCCCCTCGCTCCAACAAATAGGCGGTCGTCTCGCCCGAGCCGCACATCGCCTCCAACACCGTAGCCCCTTTAAGTTCGATCCCTTCGAACATCGGGTCATTGATAAACCGCCGACGATATTCCTGACTATATCGGTCGCCGTAATGCAATGCATAGTCCTGCGCGATCTTGTCGTAATGATCTGCCTGAAGACGCTCTGTTGCGCCGTAAACGGCGGGGCCTTCCTGAGTTTCGTTAAGCATAGAGGGTTTGCGAGAGAAACTTTGCGATTGAAAAGCTTGCTTTCGGCTTTCTCAAGATTGTAGCGATTATCAGTGAACAATGTAAACTTATTTGCTGTTTATAATTGCAAACCAGACTTCCCGAAAATTCCGGCTTCATTTAGAATCGTGCTTATGCTTGGTATCGTTCTTATTGTGATCATCTTCTTGATCGGGGATGCTCTTTCGCGGCGTCTCGTCCCTTTCAGCTCCCTAGCACATCGGTTGGCGGTGGCATTTCTCGTGGGCTCCGTTTTTTCGTCCGTCACGCTTTACTGCGGGGCGATGATCTTCTCATCGACGGCTTCTCCGCTTTTTTGGGCGAATCTGCTCTTTTTCGGCGGCTGTCTCGCGGTTTTCTTGTTTGCGGCATGGAAGTCTCGGCGAAAAGCGGATAGCGGCGAAATACAATTCAATTTAGGCGAAGTAATTGCCGGCGAACTCCGTGACGGCGGGTACCGCTCCAGACCTGAGGGAAGTGATCGGACGGACCTTTTCTTCCTCGGATTCTTCCTTCTTTTCTCGATCTTCTTGGTTTACTCGACGCTCCAATATTCCGATGGATCTTTTAATTTCTCGGTCAAGGCGTGGAGCGACTTCGGTGCAAATCTTTCACTGTCGCAGAGTTTTGCATTGGGCAACAACTACCCGACCGAGCACCCGTTCCTGTCCGGTGAGCCGATCCGTTATCACTTCTTGTTCTGGTTCCTGGCGGCAAACATCTCGTACCTCGGCGTCAATCTTGCGAGCAGCATCAACGTGCTCAGCATTCTTTCTTTCCTATCACTTATCGTTCTATTGATGACCCTGGCTGAGGAGCTCTTCCGCAATCGGTGGGTCGGCAGACTCGCGGGGGTTTTCTTTTTCCTTTCATCGAGTTCTCTCTCGTATCTGGCATACCTCTCAAACCATTCGAGCGTTGCCTCTGCGTTTTCCGCCATCGCCCAGCTGCGCGACTTTGTTAAGGGCTACGCCTATCGCGGAGACGACTGGGGATCGCTGACTGTAGCGGTCTATGCCTACCAGCGGCACCTCATAAGTGCAGTTGCGATCCTGATATTAGTGATCATCTTCCTGGTTCAGATCTATCGCTCTCGATACGAAGCAACTACAGTAACAAACGTGATGCCGGATCCGACACCGGAACCGTCCGCGACGGAGGTCGATGAAGATCCACTCGAATTAGATCCACTCGAGTTAGAAGAAACGCCCGATCAATTTGTCCAAGAGGTTGTGAATGAGGCTGAGGAGCCGGTCGAACAACCACTTCATGCTCCCACGATGGCCGATGCGGTCTTCAAGACCGAACTGCCCGGGCTGTTGCTATGCGGGTTATTGATCGGAGCCTTACCGTATTGGAACAGTGCCGTTTTCCTGTCCGCTGCTATCGTTTTGGTGGCATTGCTTGTACTGATGCCGGCACGGAAGTTCACCGCCGTAGTTTTCGCAACCGCAATGTTAGTTGCCCTGCCGCAGATACTTTATCTGCAATCCGGCGATAAGATTGATCCCCAACCGGCCCTATTCTATTTCGGCTACATCGTTCCGAATCCGACCATCTCGGCGGTGCTTGAGTATGCCGGATGGCTTTTTGGCATCAAATTCTTGTTGCTGCTAGTTGCTCTGATACTGTCAACGGGCTTCCATCGGCGTCTTCTTATAGCGTTCACAGGACTCGTTTTTGCGGTCTTTCTGTTCCAGTTCAGCATCGACGTTTTCAACAATCACAAATTGCTGAACGTCTGGAGCGTATTGACCTCCGCATTCACGGCATACGCGATCGTCAGGATCGGACAGGGAGCGATTTGGCGAAAGGCCTTGGGCGTTGTTCTCGCGTTAGCTGTTGCCGGTGGATCGGTTATTGACCTGTTCCCCCTAAAAAACGATGCATTTGTCAACTTAAAGGTGGACGCCGACCCACTGAGCATCTGGGTGATGGAGAATACTTCCCCCAAAGACATTTTTCTGAGCGATCGCCATCTATCGCATCCGATCCTTTTCGCGGGCCGCAAACTTTTCATGGGTAACCCTCTGTTCCCATGGGCCGCCGGATACAATACTCCGGTCCGTGAAGCCAAATATCGCCAGATGTTTACCGAACGTGACCCGGCGATGTTAAGAACCCTTCTGAAAGAAAACAACATTTCCTACGTAGCGATTGATGATGGCGTTCGCAAAGGCGGGTTTGTGAACAATCTGAATGAAGAGACTTACTCGCAAAATTTCGAAAAAGTCTTTGCCGACACTGAGAAACGGTATGGCGATCTATCGATCTATCGGATCCCTAGAGATCCCGGAGACCAGACCAGTTCCCCATCCGAAAAACCTAAAACACCCGACAATCCGCTTCCGGCGACTGCTTTTGTCGGTGGTGTCGGGGCGAGATCAGCAGAATTCAAAGCCCCACGTGGCATCGCTGTTGGGCCGGCAGGTCAAATTTACATTGCGGACACCGGAAACTCTAGAGTCCAGGTTTTTTCGGAATCAGGCGAATTTCAGTCTACACTTCGCGGATTTGAGTTCGGCGAGCCAAACGGTATCGCGGTAGATGCAACCGGCAATATCTTCGTAACTGATGCGGCTAAACACAAGCTTCTAAAGTTCTCACCCGAAGGCGTCTATCAGGCTGAGTGGCCTGACGCCACAACGACTTTCTACGGCCCTCGCGGTGTCGCGATCGGTCCGAACGGTATGGTGTATGTCGTCGATCAGGGCAATTCACGTATCGCCGTGGTCGATCCTGCCTCAGACAAGTTGTCATCCTATTGGGGTAAGAACGGTTCGGGAGATGGCGAGTTCGCTGAGCCGGGTGGGATCGAAATATTCGACAATTCGGTCTACGTCGTCGACACTCTGAACAATCGAATACAGAAATTTTCGCTCGACGGAACGTTTCAAGCCCGTTGGGTCGTTCCGGAATGGGATGCTTTTCCCTGGCAGTTTCCAGATATCAAGGCTGATCCGGAGCGAAAACGATTCTACGTAACAAGCCCGCGCAGAAACGAGGTCCTTGTCCTTGGCACTGACGGACAACGGCTAGACCCAATGCCTCAACCGGCCCAGTCATCTCTTCAATACCCGGCTTTCATGGCGATAGATAAGCGGAAAGACAAGAACCGTCTCTACGTGGTCAACAACGTCGGATCTAATATCTCTTTTTACGAACTCGGGGCGGCAAAACCTCAAGCGACGGGAAAATAGATCGTTAGAGCGAGTACAGCTTAACCTTAAATTCGTCGTTCGCGATGTAGATCTCGGGTTTTCTGCCCGAATAGAGATTTGACTGGCGTAAGACCATCGGCAGGCCGCCGTGTGGGGCGTTTATGCCGTATTCGCGGCGAGTGAAGATAGCAGCGATCTGCGGATTTAGACGCTGCGTGATTCCGTAGCGTATTGCCCTTCCTGCCGGCGACGAAAATCCGTTTGTTCGTCTCGGGTTGATAAACTCGATGGCGTGATCGTAGATGTTTATTCGCGTCCTTATATCCCGGAGTGCCAGGTCGCGGTGCATCAGGGCATTGATCGTTGCCTCCGCCACGGAATAGTAGTGATAATTCCCGCGTGCGGCAACGACCGAGTCGGTAACGAGCTCGAGCTTCCGCTTTGGCCGCACCTTTCCCATGTCAACGTACCGCTGAACAAACGCCATTATCGTCTCGAACTGCGTTAGCAGGTTTCCCTTGACCTCGATAGCCTCGATCAGTTGGGCCGAACCGTTATCACCGGAAAATCTCGCGACCGTGACGTTAGACCGTGGCAGCAGCTCGGCTACCCGGTCGTTCTTGCCAAAAAGCAGCAGTGCTGCAACCGTCGGAAAAAATTCGTCCGCATTCCCGACCGCCAGCAGCAGATCTTTCCGTAGAAAATCGCTGGTGTTGTAAAGATTCAGGTTCGGAGCATTGTCATCAAATCCGCTCGCAAACGACCACAAGAGAGCATCATCAAAATCCTCCTCCGTAACTGTCTGCAGCGGAATATTCTCAAAGCCCAGCGGCCTGATCTCATCAAGCCAGGACGAAAGCTCGCCCCGCGAGACTTCCCTCTTTTCGGCCCCAAAGCGTAGATAAAACCGCCCGTCACGCGTCCGATACGGCCGTTTTCGCCCATCGATGTCGAGCGCGACTATCCGTTTCCCGCTGTCAAAAGCAATGGTATCGATCATCGGAACGATCGGCGGGAAGATCTCTTCGCGGCAGATCCTGACGATCTCGGTCTGAACCCATTCGGGATTCGCGACACCCTCGATCCGAAGCTGATCGTTCACTCCAAAAATGATCGTACCGCCGTCAGTATTCGCCAACGCGACAATCCCCTGCGCGATCCGTTCGGAATTAGAAAGCTTGACCTTGAGTTCAAGATAGGTGTCTTCACCGCCTCGGATCAGCCGCAACAGCTCGCTTCTGGTGGTAGATTGTGTGGGTTGATTAACGAGGTATTCTTGGAAAGCAGTTTCGCTGGCCGGTTCAAAACGCTGTGTGTGACGAAATTTTCTTCGCGGCATCAGTGTCGGCGAGAGATTTGTGTAATGACGGCCTCGCAAACCGCCCGAACGCGTTAGAAACGTTACTGGTGTCAAAAATCTAGCATTTCTATTGGAACATCGAACGCGCTAAAAGTAAATGTACGCATTTATGATCGGCATTTGAATCCGATCGCCCAGCCGCGTCGTTGACTTCGACCGCAAATTGCTCTATCTACTATGTAGCAAAACCTTTGGATAACGACATTACAATCGCCTATGTCGGGCTCGGCTCCAATCTCGGAAACCGGGCCGGAAACCTGCTGATGGCCGTACGCGGCCTGATGGAGGCTAGTTTTGTTGTGCATAAGTTGTCCGGCATCTACGAGACCGAGCCGGTTGAAATCGAGACCGACAAAAGATTCCTCAACATGGTCGCGGAGATCCACGTCAAGAACGTCTCGCCGACACAAATGATGGCTCGGCTCTTGAGGATCGAATACCTGCTCGGCCGCACCGATAAATCTCTAAAAAAACCACGGACCATCGACCTCGACATCCTGCTTTTCGGTGACGTCCAGATGGACAGCGCATTTTTAACCCTTCCTCACCCGCGGCTTCACCTGCGTCGCTTCGTACTAAAACCGCTTGCAAAGATAGCTCCAAATATCGTCGTCCCGGGCCTAAACACCGAGGTGATCGATATCCTTGCCAACCTCGATGACCCCAGCGAGGTCAAGAGATGGCGTCCGAATGGTGGCGTAAATATCGACAGGATGGCGGAAACACGCTAGACTTTACCCAATTCTATGGCCTATCTACAGCCCGACAAGGAAGGTAAGGTTTATCTTCCGGCGATCAGTGCCGCAAAAGAACGCGGCGAAAAGCTCATCTGCCTGACTGCCTACGATTATCCGACCGCCCGGATCGTCGACGAAGCCGGCGTCGACATGATCCTCGTCGGCGACAGCATCGGAAACGTTATCCACGGTTACGGCAACACCATCCCGGTTTCGATCGACGAGATCTTATCTGCCTGCATCGCCGTAAAGCGCGGTACCGAGCGGGCGATGGTCGTCTGCGACATGCCGTTCGGCACGTATCACATAAGCGAAAACGAAAGTGTCAAGAACGCTCTCCGCCTAATGAAATACGGCGGTGCTGAAGCAGTAAAGTTAGAAGGTGGCCGCAACCGGGTCGACCTGGTACGACGCCTCGTTGACGAAGAAATTCCGGTAGTCGCCCATATCGGCCTAACGCCGCAAAGCGTCTATAAAATGGGCGGATACCGCGTCCAGGGCCGCACCGCGGAACAGGCTAAACGTCTGATCGAGGACGCGAAACTCCTAGAAGAAGCCGGAGCCTTCGCCATCGTGCTGGAACTAGTCCCTCGCGAAGTCGCCGCGATGATCACGGAAGAGATCAGTATATCGACCATCGGTATCGGAGCCGGAGCCGAGTGCGACATTCAGGTACTGGTCCTTCATGACCTCGTCGGCATGACCTTCGGCCGCCAGCCGCGCTTCGTCCGTCAATATGCTAATCTTCGACAAGTAATGACCGAGGCGATCCAGTCGTGGACCGCTGACGTGAAGTCCGGTGCATATCCTAGCGTCGAGGAATCGTACGGGCTCACGGAAGAGACCAAAAAAGAAATGGGCGCATCCTAATGGAGATCATAAACCGCCGCCAACGAATGTTCTCGATCTCCCGCAAATTGCGGCGTGAGTCGAAGACTGTCGGTTTTGTTCCTACGATGGGAGCATTGCATGAGGGTCATTTGACGCTGGTCAAGGAAGCTCGGCAGATGTGCGACGTGGTGATCGTCTCGATCTTTGTGAACCCGACGCAGTTCAATAGCAGCGTCGATCTCGAAAAATATCCCCGCGACCTGACCACCGACGTTTCGCTGCTCGCCGAATACGAGGTCGATTACATTTTTGCACCTGAGGAACACGAGATCTATCCCGATGGCTTCTCGACCTACGTAAACGTTCAGGGCGTGACCGACGTTCTCGAGGGCGAATCGCGGCCCGGTCATTTTCGCGGCGTGGCGACAGTCGTAACTATCCTTTTGAACACTGTTCGCCCCGATCACGCGTTTTTTGGCCAGAAAGACGCTCAGCAAGTCGCTGTGATCAAAAGACTTACAACAGATCTTGGATTTGAGACGGAAATAGTAGTTGTTCCGACGGTTCGCGAAGAATCCGGCCTCGCCATGTCGTCGCGCAACGAGCGCTTGTCGGCTGAAGAACGTGAAAAAGCCGCGATCATCATAAACGCCCTTCGTGCCGCTAAGACTGAATTCAAACGCGGTGAACGAAATGCGTCACACCTGACGCAGATCGTCAGAGACACGATCGCGACAGAACCGCTCGCTCGGCTGGATTACGTGCATATCGTGGATCGCGAATCGATGCAAACCATTGATAAAGTTGGAGATAACGAGGCCTTGATCGTGATCGCGGCATATTTTGGCGACGTCAGGCTGATCGACAACGTTATCCTCAATCGCAAGCAGTAGCTTGGTATCAAACTTGCATCTAACCCAGTGTCGAGGCGAAAGTGTGCCCGGCTAAATATATGAAAACGCTTAAAAGTGTCTTCACAATTTTGATCCTGACCATCGCTGCCGCTGTTGCGGCTTCAGCACAGGTCTCGCTGACCTCGCTCGACGGTGCGAGGGTCAATGTCGAGGGCCAGACCGGCAAGGTCGTCGTCCTCGCGATCGGCGCCAGCTGGCTGCCGCTCTCCGATAAACAGGCGGAGTATACAAACGCCCTGTCGAAGAAATACGCGGGCAAAAACGTTGTGTTCTATTTCGTCGCGACCGATTCGGCCAAGACCGGATCGAAGAACTTCGCCACAAATGAGGAGATCCAGAAGTTTGCTACGGAAAACCGGCTAACGGCGACCGTGCTTCGCGATCCCGACGGAGCGGCTACGCTCAAGAAGTTTAACGTTGAACAGGTTCCGTCCTTTGTCATCATCGACAAAAGCGGCCGCCAGTCCGGCGACCCTTTCGGCGGCATCGACCCCAAATTCGACATCACAGTCCCTATCTCAAAAGCCATCGACCGGTTAATGTAAACGATAAAACGCGGACACCTCGTCCGCGTTGCTTTTTTACAAAATTTATTTCTCGCACTTTGCGTCATTTTGTGCGTTATTGACCATTTCGTGCGGAATAGCATTTCAATTTCGCAAGAGTTCATGTAGCGTCTTATGCATGAACACCTGTACCATTTGCAATTCCCGCTCGAACATCTCG
>LNEI01000006.1 GCA_001464455.1 Acidobacteria bacterium Ga0077534 | reverse complement strand
GCGGCAAGCAAGTTCGGGATAGCGATAGCAGCGATGATGCCGATGATAACAACGACGATCAACAATTCGATAAGCGAGAAACCTTTCTGATTTTTCATGTCTGTTCTAATCTCCAAATATTTTAGAAAATCTTGTACCTTTCCCAGGTCGCAGTGTTAGATACAAAGAACGTGCCAAAGCACGCGAAGGAACAAATGAATCGTTTATCTCTTGTATAATTAGGGGTTTAGCGATATGTTGAGCTGCTGAAGCAAGCGGTTACCACGGAAATCTCTCCGCCAAATCACAGTATTTGACAATCTATGCTTGACAAAAAATGTCAGTAAAAGCGGGTACGTATGCGAAAGGAATGCAGAAGCCCGCACGAAGCAAGGGCTCTGATGGCAAATCCTCAACGTGCGAGGCAGAAGTGAGGTGCGAGCGATTCTTGCCGATCACTCTCCAGTTCGCATCTGAGCGGACAGCGATCGGATACTGTGTTTATCGAGGAGGTGTCTCAGCGATCGGACCGGCATTTTTAGTAAGTCTGCAGCTTTAGTCTGGTTGCCGCCGCTTTGGCGGAGTGCTTCGACGACGTAGGTTTTTTCGAGGTTTTCGAGGTGCGAGACGAGGTTGATGCCGTCTTCGGGCAGTTCGAACTCTGCTGAGATCCGTTGCGGGTTGTAGTTTGTGATGTGATCGGGTAGCCGTTCCGGCTGTATCTCGGCGGTGCGTTCGAGAGCGACGGCTCGTTCGATGGTGTGCTCGAGTTCGCGAACGTTGCCGTGCCACGCATATTTTTCAAGGATCTGAGCGGTCTTGGGCGACATCACGACGTCTTTTCCGGCTTGATCGTTAAACTTCTTAATAAAATGCTCGATCAGGTCAGGAATGTCCTCGGCCCTTTCCCGAAGCGGCGGCAGGTGTATAGGAATTACCGAAATGCGATAGAAAAGGTCTTCGCGAAACGTGCTGTCCTCGGTCATTTTCTTCAGGTCACGGTTTGTGGCCGCGATCACGCGGGCGTCGATCTGCATCTCGTCATGAGCTCCGACCGGCCTGACGCGTCGTTCCTGCAAAACGCGAAGCAATTTCACCTGCATCGCCGGCGACATCTCGCCGATCTCATCCAGAAATATCGTACCGCCATGCGCTGCCTCAAAAAGCCCCTTTCGATTTGTATTTGCTCCGGTAAACGCACCCTTTACATAGCCGAAAAGTTCGGATTCGAGCAGCGTCTCAGTGAACGCCCCGCAGTTGATCGAGATAAAGGGCTTTTCTGCCCGCGGGCTCAGGTCGTGGATCGCACGAGCGACGAGTTCCTTACCCGTTCCACTCTCGCCCGTAACAAGAACGGTCGACTGCACCTCGGCGACGGTCTCGATCATCTGAAAGATGGCGTTCATCTTCGCCGAAGCCCCAACGATGTTCTTGACCGAACCGCGTTCACGCTGGGCTCGCTTGAACGCGCGGTTTTCGTTGATCAATGCCTGTTTTTCAAGCGTTTTGCGTACGATGAGCTTTAATTCTTCAACATCGAACGGCTTCTGAATAAAATCGTCGGCCCCCAGCTTGAACGCCTCGCGTGCCGTCTCGACCGAGGCAAAGGCCGTCATCAGGATCACGCCGAGGTCCGGCTGGGTCTCGCGAACTGCCCGAAGCATCTCGATTCCGTCCATATCGGGCATCTTTACATCCGAAATGATAATGTCCGCAGGCTCCGCCGCAAGCATCTCGAGCGCGAGCCGGCCGTTCATCGCTGTGCGAACGGTATTTCCCTGCTCTTCAAACACAAGCGTGAGCAGCTGGCGGTAGCTTTGCTCATCATCAACTATCAGTATTTTTGCCATGATGTCGCGGTACGGACCTAGTTATCTTGTAATATCGCCCTTGATGATACGCGGGCTTTTGTTTTTCGAGACTCGATTCTCACAGACTTGCATTCAGGATTTCAAGAGGGGAATACCGTTTTCCCGGCCTTCAACATGGAGAAACGCGTCGAGCCTCGACGATTCGGCAAGAGCAGCGGCCGATCGTGCGACCTCTGCTTTGACAGGCCGGTTATTGCAAGGCAATTCGACCGTGATCGTAGTTCCCTTTCCTTCGAGACTGCGAACGTTTATCACACCGTTGTGATCCTTTACGATCTGATAAACGATAGACAGCCCGAGGCCCGTACCGCCCGTAGTCGAGTTTGAGAACGGCTCAAAAAGCTGCTCGACCTGTTCGGGAGCCATTCCCACGCCCGTGTCGGAAAAAACGATTCGGATCCGATTGTTTGGGATACTCTCGACGCTGATCTTCAGCTCGCCTCCGTCCGGCATTGCCTGCAGGGCGTTCCGTGCAAGGTTCCAAAAGATCTGCTTTAGCTGGGTTGCGTCGGCGGTGATCAGCAACCTTTCGTCCCCGGGTTCGAATTGCAAACTATGCACATCACGGACGTCGGGGCTGTGCTTTAGGAGCGTTATCGTATCGGCGATGGCTTCGGAAACATCGGTTTCGGTGAAATCTACGGCCGCCGGCCGCGCGTAGCCCAGGAAGTTTGTGATGATGCTGTTCAGCCGGTCGGACTCTTTCATGATGATATCCATCAGGCTAGATTGCATCGATCCCGGCGGCGTGCTTGATTCGAGAACCTGTATCGCCCCGCGCATCGCGCCGAGCGGGTTGCGTATCTCATGGGCAAGCCCAGCAGCGACGCGTCCGACCGCTGCGAGACGGTCCTTGCGGCGCACGCTCTCTTCCATCGAGCGGATCTCGGTCAGGTCCTGAAACGTGATGATCAGTCCGCTTGCCTCATTACTCTCTGAAAAAAGCAGCGATACACCGTACCCGATACGCACCGCAAACCCATCCGGCGTTATCAGATCGGCCTCGAAACGCGGAAGCTGCTCTCCGTCACCCGCAGCCGCAAGCGATAGATCTATCGGCTCGCGAATATCGCCAAATAGATCGTAGATCGACGTTCCCTGCACCTGATCGAGGCGTAAACCCGTGATCTCAGTAGCGGCCGAGTTAAAAGTATAGATGTGGCCTTCGAGATCGGTCGTGATAAGGCCCGAGCGGATCGATTCGACGATGCGTTCGTGAAGTGCTCGGAGACTTGCAAGGTTTTTCGCGGTCTGCTCAAGCTCGTCGACCGACCGGTGGCGATCCGAAAGCCGCGAGGCAAGCAGGCCGACGACCAGCATCGCAACAACGTGAAAACTAACTATCTGTATCGATTTGCGTAGTTCCGGAACCGGAAGAGTGGGTTCAATGACCGAGGTCATCGCCATTACCGAGAGCGTAATAAACAGCACCGCACACACCGCCGACATCACCATCGTAGGTATCGGTCGCAGAAAAAAGCTCGCCACGCTTATAAGGACTATATATAAGGTGATGTACGGCGAAGAAATATCACCGGTACGCCAAACGAGCCATGTGATCAGCAGGGCATCAAGGAAGAACTGAGCCCGGATCTGCCATGCGAGTGTTTTGCTGAGCCGCAGTAGGAAAAAGTAGACGATGGTCAATCCGACTGAGATCGTAAAGACCAGGAACAATCCCTGCGGAAAATTCTCGACCGACAGCCGCAATGTACCGCTAAACCAAATCCAGCTCGTCACGAGCAACAGAAAGATGACGACCAACCGTCCGATGATCAGCGTCTGGACCTTCTGAAGCGGTTTGGAATTTGCCGTCTCGGCCTTATCGCCTAAACTGTACATATGGAAACTACAGCGGAAACAAACACTTCGCCCACGTTCGACCGGCGTCCATGGGGCACATTTACTGTGCTGGACGAGGGTGACTACTTTAAAGTAAAGAGGATCGAGGTGTTGCCGGGAAAACGCCTGAGCTATCAGCGACATTCCCATCGCGCCGAACATTGGTACGTCGTACGCGGCATAGCTAAAGTAACATTAAATGGCACTGAGATTCTAGTAAATTCTGGAAATGCCATCGACATCGCCCGCGAAGACGCCCACCGCGTCGAAAACCCTTCCGAAACGGAAACGCTCGTGTTCATCGAAACGCAGACGGGAGATTACTTTGGCGAGGATGATATAGTGAGGCTTGAGGACGATTTTGGACGGGATTGATGGGAATGATCATAGTTCGATAAATCGAGGTATCATTTGTATATGAAAGGACTGAAACGAATAACCTTTGACCAGCAAGTCATGGGGGGGAAGCCGTGCATTCGAGGTATGCGAGTCACTGTAGGAATGATCGTCGGCATGATCGCTTCCGGGCATTCGCATGCTGATATTCTAACCCTATACCCCTATCTCGAAAGACAAGATCTGGATGAAGCTTTGGCTTACGCAGCCTGGCGAGTTGAAGAAATAGACGTTCCCTTTGCTGCCGCGTGAAAGTACTTATAGATATGAATCTTTCACCTGCATGGGTGGATTTTTTCGAGCGTAGTGGCATTCAGGCGTCGCATTGGAGTTCGGTGGGGGCCCGAAACGCGAAAGACTACGAGATAGTAGAATACGCAAGAAAAAACAGCCTCGTAGTCTTAACGTACGATTTGGATTTCGGCGCGATCCTCGCATTGACGAATGCGGATGGACCCAGCGTGATTCAAGTCCGATCACAAAACGTCGCCCCTGGTTCGCTTGCTCCAATTGTTATTGGGACCGTCCAGCGGAATCAAGAATATCTTCTACAAGGGGCTTTAATCGTTATTGACGAATCAAGAGAACGGGTTAGGATTCTGCCTCTTCGAAAGGAATAGCTACAAGTTCGGACCAAGCGAAAGGATTGCCGTGGAAGCTTCGCCTAGATCCTTAGCTACGACGACTGCCTCTCGTTCTAACGTTGACCGATGAGCGGACCCGTAACCTGTCATAACCATTGCGCTTTTGATCCCTGCATTTTCTGCAATCCAAACGTCAAGATTCTTGTCCCCGATCATCCACGAGCCTTCCAGATCGATCTCGAAATCCGCTTGGGCGGCCTCGATCATGCCGAGATTTGGTTTCCGGCAACGGCAGCCTTCGTTTGGGAGGTGCGGGCAAAAATAGAAGGCGTCGATCAGTCCGCCGACCTCATTTTGGATGGCTTCGTGTACCGAATGCATATCGTCAGCCGTATAGAGGCCACGTCCGATCCCTGACTGATTTGTCAGAACGATAACGAGAAATCCAGCATCTTTTAGCTTTTTGATCGAGGGCGGAGTGAACGGATAAACGATGAGGTCATCGACGCTCGAGAGGAAGTTTACTTCCTCGATCAGCGTGCCGTCGCGGTCGACAAAAATGGCGGGCTTCTTCATTAACTGGATACTATAGGGCGAAGTCGAAAGCCTCACGGTCGGCGTCAGCTCCTCGAGTTTCTTCGTCCCGGCACATTCAAGCTCCAAAATAGTTACACGTATTCTAAAACAGTCATCCGCAAATTAGAATTCGTAATTTGTTATTGGATTTTCAAAGGGCTGATCATCACGGCATGACTCTAAAACATCAGCTGCGACGGCGAAGATATCCTCCGGCGATATGCGGGTCATGCAGCGGTGATCGATCGGGCAATCGCGGAGCATGCAGGGCGAACAATCAACATCCTCGCGACGGACCAAAATTGAAAGATCGGAAAACGGGCGTGTCGTTTCCGGGTTAGTCGGGCCGAAAATAACTATCGTCTCAGTTCCAACCGCCGGAGCCACATGTGCGAGGCCCATATCGTTCGAAATGAGCAGATCGGCTGCCGCGAGCGTCGCCACGGCTTGGGCTAAGTCGGTTTTGCCGACGGCATTAACCGGTTTCTGCTTACACAGGTCAAAAACCCAAGCCGCCACATCACTTTCCTCTTTCGACCCGACCAGGACGACGTTGACGCCTGCTTCGGCAACAAGCATGTCGCTCAGCCGTGCAAAATTCTCGGCCGGCCAGCGTTTCGCCCGCGAATTCGTCGAGCCGACCCCGAGCGCGACCGTTTGTCTGAGCGGATCAATACCGAATTCGGCAAGCTTATCCTTCGCCGCGAACCGCCGATCATCGGAAACCTCAAGCGAAATATCCGGCACCGCCGACATAACCGTCTCGCGGCCGAGAATCCGCTTTTCAGCCTCGGCGACCAGATTCAAATAGTAAAAGACCTCGTGCCGACGGCTCTTCCATTCGGGAACCGCTATCGGGTCCGTTAGTAGCAGCCCTCGAAGGTCCTTGTTGTATCCGATCCGCCTCGGTACTCGCGTGAGGAACGTCGTCAGGGCCGATTCAAACGAGTTCGGAAACAGGATGGCAATATCGAAACCGTCCGGCTTTAGAAAATCCGAATTGTCGACAACGTCTTTGATCACCCATTTATGCTTGTCATAAGTAACCAGATCATCGATAAACGACGCATCGCGAAACAACCCATCAGCCCACGCCCGCGTATGCAGCGTGATCTGCGCATCCGGAAAGACCCGCCGCAGCTCACGCAAAGCGGGAATAGACATCACGGCATCTCCGATCCAATTTGTGCCTCGGACTAGTATCTTCATGCGATAGGAAAAACTTTCAACGCGAAGTCGCAAAGGGGCAAAGACGCAAAGACTTAAAGGCCGTTCACTACTCGATGAACCGCGTGTCCAACCTTCGCCTCGCCAAAGTTGATGACGAGGGCAAGCTTCAAATTGAGCAATCTCAAATAGGTCAGGGCCTGCGATTCAAAGATCTTATTGTACAGGACCACAGCCTTGACCTCGACGATAACTCGGTCTTCCACCAGAAGATCAAGCCGCAATGGAGTCCCCAAACTAAGGCCCTTATAGGTGAGACCGACTTCCATTTGCCTTTGAACCCTCAATTGGCGGGACTGCAACTCCCAAGCTAGAGCTTCTTCGTAAACACTTTCTAACAATCCTGGTCCACCGAGTGTCCTATGTACTTCAATTGCCGAATCGACAATAATTCTGCTTATTTCATTTTCATCCATACCAGACGAACAACTTTTCTTTTCTTCCTTTGCGTCTTAGCAGCTTTGCGTCTCTGCGTTAAAAATCTTCCATCCGTCAAAACAACGTCTTCAGTCCCTCGGTTAATCCAATATCGGGTTTCCATCCTAGTTCTTGAGTGATCAGCGTTAGGTCGGTAACGTAGTTTTGCGGGGTCGGCGACGGGAGCGGGTTTTCTTCGTCTACGACAGCCTGGAGGCCGGACACTTCTTCAAGTTTCCGTACTAACTCATTTAAGGTCAATGTGTTACCTATGCCTCCGCCGATATTGTAAAGCCCGTTACGAATGATCGAGTCGCAAAACGCCTCGCATGCTTTCGAGAGATCGTCGACGTGCAGCAGATCCCTCACCGGCATCCCGCCGCCGGGCAGCCGAAGCCTCTCGCCTTTATTGATCGCATCTACAAAATGCCCGACAAAATTTGGCGTGTTGTACTCCGTCATCGGAGCGTAGACGGTCGAAAGGCGAAAGATGCAAGAGCGAAAATTGCGGGCGTTTGCGTAGTATTCGACGTAACGCTCGGCGATGAGCTTCGACCATTCAAGAGGAGATTGTCCCGCGAAAAGCGTCGGGCAGTTCTCATTGACCTGCGAGAAATTATCGGCAAAACGCCCGTATACATCCTTGGTCGACGCAAAAATGAACACCGAACCCTCTTTCATTTCTCGAAGGAGATTGACCGTTCCTTCTACGTTCGTCAAAAAAATGTTTCCTGAGTTTCCCTGCGACTTATCCAGCAACGCGGCGAGATGGATCACGACATCGTAATCTTTGACCATCGCCGCATCCTCAAGGCTGAGAATATCAAGATTCGCCCGCCGCGAGAGGTCATCGGCATCGAAATATTCGCGCACATGGGTGCCAAGGTAGCCGCTTCCGCCTGTAACTAGGATCTTCATCGCTTCAATTATTTTGTCAGTCGCTGAACGGTCTCGGCGTTTCCGATCACCAGAAGAAGATCGTTTTCGCGAATGATCCGTTCTTTTTTGGGTTGAAATTCGAGCGTGCCATCCTCGGTCCGGATCGCGACCAGTATCACGCTAGTATCGTTCAAAAGTGGTATCTCACGAAGGGGTTTACCGACGAAAGGGTATGAGGGCCAATGGCTATCTCTTCGAAGACGAGGTCCATCGTCTCGGCCACGATCGAGTCCATAAAGTCAGCAACGGCTGGCTTTAGAAGAGCTCTGGCCATCGACTGGCTGCCAATGATCGTCGGTGCGACCACACGACTCGCACCGGCTCTGATCAGCGTCGGCTCTGCCTGCTCCTCGACCGCTCGGGCGACGATGTGCAGATCCGGATTCAGTCCGCGGGCCGTCAGCACTACGTAAACATTTGCTGCATCGTCCGGCAAACAGCTCGCCAAACCGCGAGCCCGCTTAACTCCCGCCTGTATCAACTGGGCCTCAGATGTCGCATCGCCGATGCTCAAAAACGATAACGGCGACGTATCGATCTCGCCCATCCTGCTTTCGGAGCTTTCGATGATCACGTGCTGTAATCCCTGTTGCTGAAGATTACGTATGATCCGCCGACCAACACGCCCAGCTCCGCAAACAATATAATGCCCTTCTAGTTTGTCCATCTCTTTAATTCTTCGCCGCCGGTTGAACGCCTCGACCATCTCCGACTGAACGACGGCCTGAGCGAGTACTGACAATGCGTACAGCACCGTCCCAGCCCCGGAGATCATTAATACGATCGCAAAAGCCCGTCCCGCCGCAGTCACCGGCGTCAGGTCACCATAACCAACTGTTGTAACGGTCTGAACGGACGTATAAAAGCTGTCAAGCCAGCTAAAACCCTCAAAAGTCCGAAATCCAAGGGCTCCGATCAAGATCATTAGAACTACGAGAAACACGACGAAAACTAGCCTTCGACGAGCGACCGCGTTCAATGTCTGCAGATTTGTAGCGACCATTGTCTAGAATTTGTTCGACTTTACGAACCAAAAATATATAGAATGATAAGAGTTCTCCCTAAGAACGATACTCTCACTTAGCTTTCTCAATTCCAACCCCAGATGCAGCAGAGGCCGGATAGCAAAAGTTCAAGATCGAAGATGCCGCCGAAAGGTTGGGTAAAATCGCGCCGTGGTGCGTCGTTTCAGGCTCCGCCGCCGTCGCGTTTCAAGCGTATCGTGGGCGGTATATTCAATGCCTATACCATTTCCATAGCTTCCTTTCTTTTGCTCGGTGTCTTTTTGACTGCGACGTACTTCTGGTTCGAGTTTTCAGATCGCATCGATCAAAAGCTCCTGAGCGGACAGGTTTTCACGCCGTCGGCAGGTATTTATTCCGCTCCGAAGACCTTAAGGAACGGTGAATCGATCACCCCGGCCGAACTCGTAGAATACTTAAAATCGGCGGGCTATATCGAGAAAGACAATAAGGCCGACGCATCCCGCAGCAGATATTCCGTCGAGGGCGATCAGGTCGCGGTCGAACCGGGTTTCACCGCAACGATCGACGGGACGAAGAGCTTTCCCTCGATCACAGTCAAGTTCTCGAAGGACGGAAAGTCAGTCGCCGCGATCGGTGACCGTGATTCCGGATCCCAGGTGAACGAAGCTAAACTCGAGCCCAAAATACTGAGTTCTATTGCCGCCGAGGGTGACGGGCGGCGAAAAACGATCACCTTTAACGACCTGCCACCGCATCTCGTCAAGGCTATAACGGTCACGGAAGATCGAGCATTCTTCGAGCATTACGGCGTTAACCTACGCGGCATCGCTCGAGCCCTGTGGCGACGCTACGACGGCGATGACGCCGGCCCGCTGGCAAATCAGGGCGGTTCTTCGATCACGCAGCAGCTGATAAAGAATCTTTTGCTCTCGAACGAACAAACCTACACGCGTAAAGCCAAAGAAGCCTATATGTCGTTGATCCTCGAGACCCGGCTGACGAAACAGGAGATCTTTACGCTTTACGCAAACCAGATCTATCTCGGCCAGCAGTCCGGAATGTCCATTTACGGCGTCGGCGAGGCTTCCAATGCCTATTTCGGGAAGGATGTTTCGCAGCTAAGCCTGGCCGAAGCCGCGTTCATCGCGGGCATTATTCGCAGCCCAAATCGCTACAATCCATACAAACATCCCGAACGGGTCAAGGAACGTCGCAATCAGGTTCTAGAATCAATGGCCGAAACGGGCGACATCACGCCGCAGCAACTCGCCGAAAACCGGACCATTGACATAGTTCTCAAACAGATCTCGAACACCCGCGATCTGCAAGGGATGCCTTATTTCTCGCAGTTTGTCATCGAGGAATTGCCAAAGATCGTCAGCGACCCCGAGGCTCTTCAGCACCTTCGCGTTTACACGTCGATCGATCCTGACCTGCAGAAGAAAGCCTACGAGATCGTCAATAAACGCCTAACGGCTCTCGACAAGAGTTTTAAGAAAAAGCAAGGCCTCAATGCTGCTCTCGTTTCGATCCGCCCGAAAACTGGCGAGATCGTCGCGATGGTCGGCGGTCGCGACTATCTGGCAAATCAATTTAACCGGGCGACCGACGCGATGCGTCAACCCGGATCGGTATTTAAGCCGTTTGTTTACGCAGCGGCAATAAACACCGCGTACGACTCGAGCTCACGGCAATTTACGGCCGCGACGGTGTTCAAAGACGAGAAAAAGACCTTTACCTTTAATCAGGACTCTTATACGCCAGGCAACTTCGGCGATTTCTTCTCTAATAAGGAAACGACGCTGCGCGATGCTCTCGTAAAAAGTAAGAATGTCATCACGGTCGACATCGCGATGTCGCTGAACATCGGCAAAGTGATGAATCTAGCCACCAAAGCCGGCTTTCCAAAGGTGGAAAAAGCTTACCCATCTATGGCACTCGGCACCGCAGAGGCGACGCCCCTGCAGGTCGCGACCGGGTATACGATGTTTGCTAACCTCGGCGATCGCGTCAACCCAATGCCGATCACACGCATCGCGACCGGCGAAGGCAAGACGATCACCGCCCCGACGCCCGACCGGAAAAACGTCATCCGCGCCGATGTCACATACATAATGAACGACATCATGAAGGACGTGATCAACCGAGGCACCGCCGCTCAGGTGCAAAGCTGGGGCTTCCGAAACAACGCGGGCAAAACTGCCTTTGCCGGAAAAACGGGAACTTCGCGTGACGGATGGTTCGTCGGCTTTACGCCGGAATTGATAACTGTCGTTTACGTTGGATTTGATAATGGCGACGATCTGGGGATGAAAGGGAGCGATTCGGCGATGCCGATCTGGGCGGATTTCATGAAGGAAGCCCTCGCCTTGCACCCGGAATGGAACGGCGACTGGTCCATGCCTGCAAATCTACGCAAGGCCGAAATCGACATCCGAAACGGTGCTCTGATCCGCGAACTGGACTTCATCGAGGCGTCCGCAACGCCGAGCCCTTCGCCAACGCCCACGCCCATCACCCTGACCGATAGCGAGGGAAATCCGATCGAGGATGACTTCGCGGCTCCGCTCGCGAAGGATATTTTCGTAACGAACGTGCCGCCCGAGTTTCGGCGTGTCGAGTTATTTGTTGGAGGAACCGTACCGAACAAGTCGATGCTCGCAATGCTCGATGAAGAGCCGACCGCCGAGGCCGAAGAAACCCCAAAACCATCGCCCACACCGGCTCCAGTGACCGAAACCTGGCAGGAAGATTCCGAGGCACCGCCCGCCAACACGGGAGCGATCCGCACTCCGGCAACACAACTTAACAGCTCGGTAACCGTGATGGTCTGCCCCGTCTCACAAATGCGTGCCGGCCCAGCCTGCCCCGATAAACGCTCAAGAACATTCAACCGCGGCGCCGAACCAAAGGTAAATTGCCCGATCCGGCACTAATCCTTGACTGCACCGCAAGCGTCCTGCTTGCACGCGAGTGAAACGAACTCTCGATCCCACAGCTTGCGCTGCACCTCGAGTTCGTCGACCTCGGCGGCCACGGTTATGCGAAAGTCAGCCTGACCTCAAGCAAAATGCGGACCGACTTCGTCTGCATTCCGCGTCCTCTCGGAGCGTCACGGCAACAATGTCAATCGTACGCCCTTATCCCATCGCGAGCCGAGCTCCGCTAATCCAAAGAAATAAGAAATAATGCAAAGCCGCCCGGTAAGGCGAGGATGCTAATCAGGATTGCAATCGCCTTAATACGCAAAGATGCTTGTGATCTCCATAGTGCTACAGCACTTATCGGCAGCGGGATCAGCGGAATACCAAAGGTATACAAAAGACCTACGTTTACGAACCCAATAAACAGGGCAGAGACAATTAGGGACACTGCGGCAGGTATAAAGCTGCTTCGAGTGGGGATCACAACGGTGATGAGCGCGAATGCCGTCATCACACCGAGCAAAACCAGTACGGTTGTGGCATTCATAAATCTTGAGTCACATTATCTCGACCGTGTCTCCCACGCGGATGGTTGCCCCGATCGATTCCCCGACCAGATTCTGCCCAAACAACACCGCCGTCGGATTGATTCCAAGCGACTCGAATCTATCCGGTATCGCATCCTTTGCCATGCGGTACGACGCGAACGTTTTTAGCGGCTCTTTGCCGTCAAATTCCCCTTTCGTCTGATCAACCGTCGTCATCACACACCGTGCGCAAGGTTTCGTTCCGCGAAAGATCGCTTCGCCAACTCTGATCCGATCCCAGCGATCTTCGGCGTACGCGTCTGATCCGGAGACGACGATATTTGGCCGAAAACGATTCATCGCTAGCGGGTGAAAGGCTCCTGAACCGTTGGCGTTGGTCCGCAGCTTTTGGTTGAGATCCGCGAGTGAGGCTTCTCCGATCACGAGCAGCGGGTAACCATCCGCAAAACTCACGACTTCCCCGCCCTCATTAAATTGCTCGCTGATATCCCGCCGCGAATCGTCGCCCATATAGACAAGCTGACACGGCTCGCCGATCACGTCGCTGAACCACTCGCTCACCACCGGCGAATAAACCTCGCCCTCGCAGACGTCGTTCCAGATCGTCACCTGCTGCTTCTCTCCCGTCTCAGGCTCAAGCGGAATCTCCAAAGTCCCAAACCCCGCCGCCGTCACATAAAGATCGTCCCCAACCCCAACCTCAACCGTCGCCATCTGTGGGAATTCCCGCTGCGTAAAAAACATCCCGTCCGGCGTCGTCAACATCCAGCGACGGTCGTATTGCAGGCCGCGAGGCTCAACGATGGCGGAATCTAGGGTGATGCCTTTGAGTGATTTGATCGGGTAAATGTTTATCTCGGATATGTGCATAGAATGAAGGCAGATCGGGTGCGGAAGCCCGCACGAAGTAAGGACTCCGTCTAACGACCGCGAAGTCTATTGGAACCAAGTCTGATGAATGTCAAGAGAGCCCTTACTTCGTGCGGGCTTCTGCATCTGACCAAACTTGATAACACCATTATCAACTTTTCTAAACTTTTCATTACATAGTTGACACAGATCGACGAAACCGCCTATACTAGCACTCATTGATGCAGAGTGCTAAAAGTTTATCCGGTGCTGCTGCTCAATCGCTATTTTAGGTTCTTTTTTATTAATTCGAAAGGAGTAAACAGTTATGGCAACGAAAATTACACCACTACACGACCGCGTGATCATCAAACGCATCGAAGACAACGTTAATCAGACCGCAGGCGGGCTTTTCATCCCGGACACAGCAAAGGAAAAACCGCAAGAGGGCGAGGTCATCGCCGCTGGTGCAGGTAAATACAAAGAAGACGGCACCCGCCAGTCGCTCGACGTCAAAGCAGGCGACCGCGTTCTGTTCGGCAAATACTCGGGCAGCGAGATCAAACTCGACGGCGACGAATTCATCATCATGCGCGAAGACGAGATCCTCGGCATCATCAGCAGAGCAGGAGCAGCAGCGTAAGAGTGGACAGTCTAGAAAGTCCAGGAAGTCGAGGAAGTCAAATAACCTCTCTTCCTTCCTAGACTTCCGAGACTTCCCAAACTTCCTAGACTTTTTTTCGACGAAGGAGAAATACATATCATGGCAAAACAAGTTATTCATGGCGAAGAATCACGCGCGGCTATTCTGCGCGGCGTCAACCAGTTGGCAGACGCAGTTAAAGTAACGCTTGGCCCCAAAGGCCGCAACGTAGTTATCGACAAGAAATTCGGCTCGCCGACGATCACCAAAGACGGTGTTACGGTCGCTAAAGAGATCGAATTGAAAGACACGCTCGAGAATATGGGCGCACAGATGGTTCGCGAAGTCGCTTCGAAAACGAGCGACGTAGCCGGTGACGGCACGACGACCGCGACGGTTCTGGCACAGGCGATCTTTAAGGAAGGCGTCCGCACAGTTGCCGCCGGTGCAAACCCGATGGCTCTCAAACGCGGTATCGAAAAGGCAGTCGCAGCCGTAGTTGCTGAGATCCACGCGATGGCGCAGCCTGTTTCGGGCGATTCGATCGCACAGGTCGGAACGGTTTCGGCTAACGGCGACAAAACGATCGGCACGATCATCGCCGAAGCGATGGACAAGGTCGGCAAAGACGGCGTTATCACCGTCGAAGAGTCGAAGACGATGGACACGCTTCTCGAAGTCGTGGAAGGTATGCAGTTTGACCGCGGTTACCTTTCGCCATACTTCGTGACCGACGCTGACCGTATGGAAGCAGTTCTTGACGAGCCTTTCATCCTGATCAACGAAAAGAAGATCTCGAACATGCGTGACCTTCTGCCAATTCTGGAGCAGGTAGCAAAAATGGGCCGTCCGCTGCTCATCATTGCGGAAGACGTTGATGGTGAAGCACTTGCGACCCTCGTGGTCAACAAGCTCCGCGGCACCCTGAACGTCGCTGCTGTCAAAGCACCTGGCTTCGGCGACCGCCGCAAGGCAATGCTCGAAGACATCGCGGTCCTTACGGGCGGCAAGGTCATCAGCGAAGATCTCGGCATCAAGCTCGAGACCATCACCCTCGAAGACCTCGGCAAAGCCAAAAAGGTCACGATCGACAAGGAAAACTCGACGATCGTCGAAGGTGCAGGTTCGGGTGAGGCAATCGACGGCCGCATCAAAACGATCCGCAACCAGATCGAGGACACGAGCAGCGACTATGACCGTGAGAAGCTCCAGGAGCGTCTTGCTAAATTGGTCGGCGGCGTTGCCGTGATCAAGGTCGGTGCAGCTACCGAGACCGAGATGAAGGAAAAGAAGGCACGCGTCGAAGACGCAATGCACGCAACCCGTGCTGCTGTCGAAGAAGGCATCGTGGCTGGCGGCGGAGTCGCTCTGGTCCGTGCCGGCAAGGTTCTCGACAACTTCAACACCGAATCTGAAGATTCTGACGAGCTGATCGGCGTGAACATCGTTCGCCGTGCGATCGAAGAACCGCTCCGCCAGATCTCGCAGAACGCAGGCCAGGAAGGTGCAGTCGTCGTAGGTAAGGTTCGCGAAGGCAGCGACAGCTACGGCTTCAACGCAGCGACCGAAAAATACGAAGACCTCGTCGCAGCCGGTGTCATCGATCCTGCCAAAGTAACGCGCACCGCGCTACAAAACGCAGCCTCGATCGCAGGCCTGATGCTCACCACCGAAGCCATGATCGCAGACGTCCAGGACGACAAGGGCGGCGACCACGGCATGGGCGGCATGGGCGGCGGCATGGGCGGCATGGGTATGGGTATGTAATCCAGTCGGACCTATGTCCCGCTTAGTTAGTTCAACTAACAAGGCTCTGTCCGGCAACGGGCAGAGCCTTTTTAAAATTTTGGAATATTTTATGGGTAGGCAACGACATCAACGGAAAAATCGAGGACTTGAGGTCGGCGTCAAGTTTGATAAGGATGTTGTGGTAACTGGATTTCACGTAAGAGGTGATGGTCGAATCGAACTCTCGAACTCTGATGGGGAAGTTCTCGCGACGAAGTCGGTCAATATAGGATACTCCTATGAGCGGAACTCCGGAAAGCGAAAGGTTCTCAATCGGATTCTCTGCAAACCAGGCCAACCAGCGGCAGATATCAATGAGCATCTGACAAAATTCGGTTCCCTGTTCGCCATTGATACGAACACAAAGGAAATTCAAGGTTCAAAGGTTTCGGTAACGGTTTCCTTGATGTTCAGAAACATAAGCTTTAATCGGGTTAAGTGGACATTTGATTTTTCGTATGTGGATGGGTTTGTGTTTCACGACTGTGTCGAGTCACCCGAGGCCGTTGGCTGGAAGACCGTAGTCGAAGCGATTCCCCTCGAAGGGTTTCCACGTCCCGTTGGCATTATCGTCGACTCTGAGCTCGACAAACTTTCGGCGATCAATGCTCGGACCCGGCCAATCGTAGGCGACTACTTTTTGCCGGACGGCTTTGAGATGATTTTCGCTACGCGAGATGCTGGTACCGAGGAGTTTGCTCCTAACGCAGGAATCCGGCAAGCGTCACGGCTCTTGCTGAATAGATTGCAGTCCGGAGCGGATGTGCAAAATGGCTTTCCCGTCAATGATAAACCGTATGCCAGAGCAAGAGTAATCCCTGCAAAGGAAATTCTAAGCGTGCTAGGCATAAAAGCTCCTTAGGGCAGTGTGTGCTAACTTCAACAATATGCCTTTCGCTATTTCAATACCCCAACTTGCCGACAATCCAATTGAGGTTCCGCTGGACGTCGGCGATTCACTTTTCTTGCTCGGAGCAAACGGCACTGGTAAATCTAGCTTGTTGTTCCCGATTTTCACTGCCAACCAAGCAAACGCGCAACGAATTACGGCCCATAGGCAAACATGGTTCTCCACCGGAACAATTGAGCTTTCGGCCGCTACTCGACAAACAACCGGCCAGAATGTGCGAGGCTTCGACACGAACGCACCCTCGCGTTGGAAAGACGATTATGCGAAAAGTCGACCCAGTATTGCTTTATTTGATCTGGTCGAGGCTGAGAACAGGCGGGCAAGATCCATTGCTAGCGCGGTCGATGCGGAGAACATTGTGCTCGCTCAGCAACTCTCGAAGGAGAATGCTCCGATTGGGGTGATTAGCGAGATTCTCCAATCATCCAACATTCCTGTCAAGATTTCGGTGGAGAATAATAGCCTCGTTGCAAGTAAGGCAGGAAGTGACCCTTACAGTATTGCCGAACTCTCCGACGGCGAACGTAACGCTCTATTGCTTGCGTCTGAAGTACTCACCGTTGCACCCGGGACCCTAGTTATTATTGATGAACCTGAGCGACATCTACACCGTTCAATTATCTCGCCGCTTTTGACTAACCTTTTTGGCCGTAGATCAGATTGCGCGTTTATCGTGTCCACGCACGAAGTAGCATTACCAATCGACAATCCGGCGTCGAAAATAGTGCTTGTTCGAAATTGCTCGTATGTTAACAATTCGCCCGTCGCATGGGACGTCGATGTTTTGACCGAGGCGAGGGAAATCGATGAAAGTCTAAGAAGGGATATTCTTGGCGGTCGACGAAAAGTTCTCTACATTGAAGGACACCAGACGAGCCTTGATGAGCCACTTTATAGCATAGTATTTCCGTCGATTTCAGTAATTCCAAAGTCTGGGTGCAGAGAGGTTATAAATGCAGTTAGTGGAGTCCGGGGCGAAGAAAACCTCCACTGGGTAAAGGCGTTTGGGATTATTGATAACGACGGACGCCCCGATGAAGAAATCGACGATTTTGCTAGTAAGGGCATTCATGCACTATCGGTGTTTTCTGTCGAGTCGATTTACTATCATCCGGACATTCAAGAGAAGATTGCCGAACGTCAAGCGGCTGTTTCGGGAGCGGACGTAAATCAGATGCTCGATGCGGCACGAACCGCTGCGATAGCAGCTATTGCGAATAATATTGAGCATCTCGCCGAACGCACCGCAGAAAGAGCTCTCCGTCAGCTTATACTCTCAATGTTGCCGAAACGAGAGGACATACGTAATGGGTTGCCGATAGAGACGCGAATAGAGGTGGCCGAATGTGTAACCAACGAAAAAATCCGAATTAATCAACTTTGCGAAGATAATGACGTTTCGGGCCTTCTGAGACTTTATCCAGTTCGGGAAACCCAAGCGTTGGGTCAGATTGCTACTAGCCTGGGGTTTCAAGGTCGGAAGCAATATGAAGCCGCCGTTCGTAAACTCTTATTAGATGATGAAGTTGTACTCCAAAGTGTGAGGGACTTTTTCGGTCAGCTGTACCCTGATATCCAGGCGGGATGACCCCTACTGTTGCTTTTTATAAGAGAAGGCCTTATAGTGCTTTTTTGATTTAGTGCTTACCAATTGGAAGATTGGGGATAATGGTGCACATTGAGGTGTATGTTGGGATTTCGTTTGGGTTGGAAATAGCGGCTGGAGCAGTCTGCACAATATTGATTGCAAAGGAGATTGTTATGAAAAATTCAAATGCTTTGTTTGAAGCCTGCGTTTGGTTAGGAAGTACGTTTCTGCGGTTGCTCTGGTGAGTTATTCCGACCCAAATGAAAAAGTCCGGCCGTCATCGATATGCGTTGCTGCCCAGTGGAGACGTGGGAGGTTCGATTCCTCCCATCCGCATTCTTTCCCTCCAAGAATAATTAAAACATTTCATAGAAATTACAATTCTATACACTGACATATGAAGCCAATTACAGAGTTCAGGGTAGTTAGAGCACTTAAAGGAAGTGACGACCACGACGGTGATGTAGTGGAGACTTACGCTAAGGAGAGCGATGCAGAGGCTTACGTCAATGAAGCATCCGCCATCCATCCAGAGTTTGTATATATCGTTCGTCGCGTCCAAGGCGACGACTTATTCGGCCTTCCAGAAGATTAATGAGAGCGGGCGGAAGGACGGTATAAATGTCCTGAGATCATCCATGCACTGTTGCAATTGTATAAGGCTCTTACTATTGATAACAAATGTCTGAATTTGGTCGAAAGAAAGTGACTTTTCCGCTCGAAAGATCTCGCGCAACCGAAGTAACGGTTGAGGAAATGAAACAGCGAAATCCGCACGATATATATGTGAATTTTAGGTCGAATCCGGAACGTAATATCCCGAGACCGTGGAATGAAGACTTCCGCGATGTGGGTAATAAATCAGCTCGGCTCAGTCGTGCTTGGGATCGCTTTGCGGTGAAGTATAATCTCTGCCTATTCTGCTACGGGCAGACAATTGGCTACCTTAATTCGATCAACTGGCCTTTCTTGAACTGCAGCAAATGCGCGAACGACATCTGGGATGGGAATTGTCTTGCATGTGGGAGAATCGGAGAGGAGTGGTCGGGAATATTCTGTTTCGATTGCATGAACGGAATTGACGATAAAGAAGTCGTAGCGCTCGGAAAAGCCTTTGTCGAGCAAAACAAAATTCCGGCGGTTGAACGACCGAAACTTATACGCCATGCAAGGCGGTGTTGCCTATGCGAGCTTTCGGTGCCGGGAGATGCGGGCATTTTCTGTCCTGAGCATGAAAAACTATTCCGAAATTTTCAGCGGTACAGCCGTCAACTTGAAATCGAACGCAGGTGTAAATGGTGTGAAGGTGATCTACCCAATGACGATCCGGTGGGTGATACCCAGTCGCACATTTGCGAATCCTGCTTTCAAGCAGGATTCGATACCTGCGTTTCTTGTCAAGAGCCATTTGAAAGATTCTACAACGGCGTCGAAATGACTACGCGCTTCTCTGTTTGCATCCGCTGCGTTGAGAAGCGGTGTAAGATTGTCGAAGGATGGAAATCGTCGGAAAGTTCGGGCGAACGAGCCCTTTTGAAAATCCTCACTGAGCTATTTCCAGGCGACCAAATTTATCAGCGATTGCGACCAACTTGGCTCGGCGGACTCGAACTCGATTTTTTTATTCCGGATAGAAATCTCGCCTTTGAGTTCGACGGTAAGCAACATCATGAGTTCGTGCCGCTGTTTCACCAAACGATTGAGAAGTTCCACTTGCAGATTGAGCGTGATTTGAAGAAAGATGACCTCTGTAAAAAGCTGTCTATACGGCTCATCAGGATACGGTATGATACTGAGCTTTCCACGAAAAAGATCCAAGCTCTGATCGAAACACCAAGATCGAAACCGGGTCGCTGGCGATGGTGAACAATGGGGTCCGCCATGCAATCTTTTATTTCTAGACGATCATCGTGGCAGTTCGACAACGTGGCCGTCGCGGCTCACTTGGACGGCCGTGCTTTCGCAGTAAACGTCGCCTAGTTCCCATTGTTTCCAACTATCGCTGCCGTACCACCAGTAAAGGCCGGGAGTATCGATCATGGCCCTGCTCGCGGGCTCGCCGGAGGATCGAAATGACCCCGGCCTCGGGCTAGGGAGAGTAACCACTAAATAACACGAAAATACACCAAACAAGACGGACGGATTTGATCTTGTTTCGTGCTTGTTCGTGCCTTTTCGTGGTTCCATTCTTATGGCTCGCCTTCTTCGTCGCAGGGCGACGGCTGACTGTAGCCGTGGGTGACAACCCACGGTAGGTCGGGAAAAACATCCGCGTCGCGTAGCGACGATTGAACGGCGCCGCGCGTTTTTCAATTGTCGCTAACGCGACAACGATCCTCCGGTGCCATTTTCCGTGGGTTCTCACCCACGGCTAAATTCACATGACCACTACGCGGCCGAGAGAAAATAGCTCAAGTGTTTGCTCGGGGATTTCGCTACAATAACAGTCGATGATAGAGATGATCGCCATGATCGCTGCTTTTTCGGCTTTCGCCGCCTTTTCGTTCTGGCTCTCGGCAAAACCGGAACGGATGAAATGGATGTGGGAACCTTCGGATCCGACAATCCAACGGCTTGTAGCGCAATTCTCGGGTTGGTTTGCACTCTTTATTGCCGGCCTTATGGTCATGTCATTGCTCCTGCAACTAATCTGACCGAATAAACCTCGCCTAGTTCCCATTGTTCTCAACTATCGCTGCCGCAGTACCAGTAAAGGCCGGGAGTATCGATCATGGCTCTGCTCGCGGGCTCGCCGGGGATCGAGATGACTCCGGCCTCGGGTCAGTACCACCTGCGGTAGCGGGTGGTTGGACGTTGTAATTCCGCGAGCTGCGGATTAGGTCGTGCTGCAAACTGCCCACCTTAAACCACCCGCTACCGCAGGTGGTACTGACTCTTGGGCATCGCTGCCGCAGCACCAGTAACGGCCGGGAGTATCGATCATGGCTCTGCTCGCGGGCTCGCCGGGGATCGGGATGACTTCGGCCTCGGGCTGGGGAGAGTAACCACTAAATAACACGAGAATACACCAAACAAAACGGACGGATCTGATCTTGTTTCGTGCTTTTTCGTGCCTTTTCGCGGTTCCATTCTTCTGGCCCGCCTTCTTCGTCGCAGAGCGACGGCTGACTGTAGCCGTGGGTGACAACCCACGGTAGGTCGGGAAAAACATCCGCGTCGCGTAGCGACGATTGAACGGCGCGGCGCGTTTTTCAATTGTCGCTGACGCGACAACGGAACCCGGTCGCTATCGCTTCCGGTTCTGACACGGGTTCTCACCCACGGCTACATTCACATGACAGCTACGCGGTCTGGCAATCCCGCGGCTTAAGTACTATCACCCAGACCATGCTCATCAGAGGGGTGACATTCAATCCGATGCCGAAATAGTTAGAATACAAAGCTGGGATAAACAAAGGCCTCGCCGGGAGTTGGCGAGGCCTTTGTGCGTCTTGCTCGTCTGTTATCCTCTACCTACGTAGCGGCGGACGCAGCGGCCTTTTCGGTCTTTCACATAACGATAAAGCAGATAGCCGCCGGCACCCGAGCCCACGCCGATCGCTGCACCGCGTTTGCCGCCGACCCCGGCTCCGATAGCAGCACCGATGCCGCCTGCGACTGCCGAATGGAGCAGCTTTTTCTTGGTGCTCATACGGCTTCTAACCCGGATCGTCCCTCGGCGGCACGGAGCGATGACCGCAGACGCGGCGGCCGGCTCGACGAGTTCGAAATAGCCTTCGCTATCGTAAAACTCCTCAAAGCCCGCGTCCCAGGTCTCTTCTGAAACCGTAGATGCCGAAGCCGGCACTACCGAACTCAGCACAAAGGCACTCGCGATCAGAAATGTCGAAATTAACTTTTTCATATATTCCCCCAGTTTTTCTTTATAAAAAGGGCACAACGGAGAGAACTGCCCAACTCTATTCTTACCCATTACACGCGGTAGAAATGTATTGCAGCGAACATAAGCGAAAAGCCTTTCGCATCGCAGGTCGGGGACCATCTCGCGTCTTTTGACGTAACGGAGCCACTAATTTTTTCACGTGCGTAGAGTGCCACGGAGCCCTTACTTTTTTGGCGTGCGTAAAACGCAACGGAGCCCTTACTTCGTGCGGGCTTCTGCATGCGGGCTTGACTTTCCTTAGATTTTGTGCCATCCTTACAACATTGTCGCATATCAGCAGAATGCCGAGTGTGTGACGTGTTCTTTGAAGATCGAGGCGTTTTGAGGGCAGCACCTGGCTTGGGACGCTTAAATTTTAGTTCGGGTGGAACGAGGAGGGCTGATCGATCGCAAGTGGAACGATTTTCCGCCGTAACTTCTTGTCGTGGCAACATTTAGCCGTTCCACTTTCAGCAAGGAAGTGGAACGATGTTGTCAACCGATCTCAGGATGAGACGGCATTTTGTTATTTCGCAAGTGAGACGATTTTTGGCGGTAAACTGTTATGAATACAACAGTTAAGCCGTCTCACTTTCAGCAGTGAAGTGAGACGGTCGATCCACGGTTCAAACACCGCAGATCCGGATGATCTGGTGGAGGGGTTGCGGGTCTTTCGGCCTATTTGTGACGATAGGTGATGCGGCCTTTGGTCAGGTCGTAAGGCGAGAGTTCGATGTCGACGCGGTCACCCATCAGGATGCGGATGCGGTTGCGACGCATTCTACCCGAGATGGTCGCGAGGACCATGTGGTCAGTGTCGGCGATCTGGACCTTGAAAAAGGCGTTTGGCTGTTTATCTACGACCGTACCGGCCATTTCGATCAATTCTTCTTTCATAGAGCAAGTTTTCCTTGTTAGATCTTCGCCAGATAACGTACCGTTGCCTCCGGTTAAAAAATAACCGGAGGCAACGCGAACGCTTTTTCTAGCGATCGTAAATTAATAACGCCCTCGTCCGCCACCGCCGCCGCTGCCGCCGCGATCTTCGCGAGGTTTGGCTTCGTTGACTTTGAGATTGCGTCCGTCGATCTCTTTGCCGTCAAGGGCTGAGATCGCTGCCTGAGCTTCCGATGCACTCGACATTTCGACGAATGCAAATCCGCGTGAGCGGCCGGTTTCGCGGTCTTCGATGATGTTGGTCGACTGGACAGTGCCTGATTCGCCGAACATGCTTTCGAGATCCTGCTGTGAAGTGTTAAATGAGAGATTTCCTACGTAAAGTTTCGTTGACATTAAAAATATATACCTTGTCCCTATGGGGACATGTCTGAGAAGTGTCGAATCGAAGGGCTTCGTAGAAAAACGGTGTGCGACGAAGGGTCGGTTTCGGATGCTCAATAAAACAAGAGCGACTTCAGTTATAAAAAAACCCGCTCTTTATCTATCCGTTAAACCGTCTTTGACGAGCGCGCCGCTATCGGCACAAGAGAAGGACTACACTTATAAGATGCACCTTTTCCGCCATAGTTGCAAACCGAATGTCACGATGTGCAAAAAAGGGCGCTAGGGCTTCGGCTAAACAGCCCAGCCGCATCAGAGATAAGCAGAAAGAGATGCCCGATTCACGACCGGCTCTTTCGTCTTCCCTGCTCTTCGATAAAAAAGCCAACGAGCGAAGCCGCCATCAGGGCGGATCCGATAAGGACGCCGGATTTAGGACCGATAAATAGACCGAAGAAAAAGACGATAACGCCAGCCGCACAAAGCAGTGCTCCGACGAGGCCTGCGGTTTTTGCCGTTCCGGTTGAAGTGCTCATATTTAGAAAAATATCAGATTGTCAGCGTAGTGACAATGTCATTCGAGCGGCGGCAATATCTGCCCGCCGTGGTGGGCAACGATCAGCCACTTGCCCCCGCGTTTCATCCATACGTGAGTGCTCCGAAACTGGATGTTGCGAACCCCCTCGACTGTCGCACGGTGGGTCATTATGGCCATGTTGCCAAAGATCCTCACCTTGTAATCGTCCGCCTTGACCATGTCGGCATTCGGAGCAAGCTGGGCAAGGTATTGAGCCTTATTTTCGATCTCGCCGCGAAGTGTCGTACCGACATAATCGTCCGCGACCATCGCGGCCGCAGCCTTTTTGTCGCCCTTGAGCTCGGCGAAAGTCCAGGCTTTGTCGAGCTGGATCAACTTATCCTCGAGACTTCCCTTCTTATATTGTCCGGCCGCAAACGAGGACGCCGCGAGTACAAGAATAGCGGTACAAAGTCCGAACTTCATATCCATTTTACCTCCGAACGACGTCAGGCAGAGATCATTTCAAGTGCTTCTTAAAGAATCCGAGAGTCCTTTCCCACGCAAGCTTTGCCGCTTCGGCATCATAGCGAGGGGTGGTGTCATTGTGGAAACCGTGCTGCTTGCCGTCGTACATGAACGACTCAAACGTCTTCTTATTTTCCTTCAAAGCAGCTTCGTAGGGGGCGATCCCTTCGTTTATTCGCTGATCGACGCCGGCGTACTGAAACATAAGCGGGGCGTGGATCTTCGGCACGTCAGCGATACCGGCTTGACGGCCATAGAATGCAACACCGGCATTGAGATCTTTACCGAGCAAAACGGCGAGTTGATTGACCATGCCGCCACCAAAACAGAAGCCGACAGCACCGAGTTTACCGTTGCCATCCTTATGCTTTTTGAGCCACATCGAAGCGGCGACAAAATCTTCGGTCATTTTCTTGCCGTCAACAGTTCGGAATGCCGCAGCTGCTTTTTGCTCATCGCCCGGGTATCCGCCGACCGACGTCAGGCCATCCGGGGCGAAGGCCATCATCCCCACCTTGGCGAACCGGCGGGCAACATCCTCGATGTACGGATTCAGTCCTCGGTTTTCGTGGATGACAAGAACCGTTGGGAATTTTTTGCCCTTCGCAGGAACCGCGAAATAACCCTTGATCGTGCCATTTCCATTGGGCGACTGAACGGTCTCATAACCGACCTTGATGTCTTTGTCGTCTGGTTTGATCGTCTGCGCCCAAGCGTAATTTGGCGTGAGGCTATCAAAGATCGCAGCCACGGTCAGGCCGCCAACCGCGAATTTCGCGATGCTGCTCATAAACGATCGCCTGTCGAGATCGCCGTGCTGCCACTCATGAAAAAGGTCAAGTAATTCCTGCGGATATTCGTCTGCGGTTCTGCGCTGCATGTTTGTTTACTCCTGGTCTTTATGCTTAGTAAAAATGAATGGCGTATTCGCCGCGGTCAGAAAAAGACGCGGTCAAGTTACTTACCTTTCGGCTTTTCTGCGGGAGCCCGTTTAGCACTCCATGACTCTTCCGCGTTGCCGCCGAACGAAACCGTTCCGGTCATCGCATCGCCGTCGAATTTTCCGGTAAAGCTCATTGTCAGATCGTTACCGTTGTAGCTGATCGTGTAGCTAAATACGATGTCCTTCCCCTTTATGGTGCCAGTGATAGCTGAATCACCGCTCGAACGCTTCGCTACGCCGGACAGCTTTTCACCGTCAACCTTGAGAACGAGCTTAAATGGCCGTGCTCCGCCGGGAGTCTCAAACGCCCCGTCCCATTCGCCGGCAACAGTTTTAGCCTGAGCCGAGGCTTCAACGGATGCGATAGCTCCCGCGATAAGGGCCAAAAAAACGAACAAAAATACTTTTCTCATGTAAACTCCTTGAACCTAAATAATAACGCATTTATTCAAATTCAGAAATTTATCAAGTTATTTACATTTCGGACAGTCTAGGGCTTTACTTTCCGCATTTGTTTACCGAGAATGCCTTTTAGAAATCAAGCAGTGGGCACCGTCCCCAAAACTAAACTACCTATGACTAACCTAAAAGTTCTTTTTTCGCTCTTACTTTGTTTAGGGCTCTTCACAGTTGCGGCCTCAGCACAGGTCAAATCGCTTCGGGGCGTGACCGATAAGGACGTCTTCGCATCGGAGGACGATGGTTTTGAGATATCTTTGCCCGAAAAATGGGTAAAGATCGAAGACGTTCCCGGCGGTACCCGCTACCAATGGGATGTGAAGGAAGGCATGATCGCCGTCACGATCCGTGAAGTGGCCGCTGCCAGGACCGCCGCTCAGATAGATGAGTTTCTCGCCGGTTACAAAAGCACGTTGGCCGGTGCCGAAGGGGCAAAGCTACTTGGCGAAGCCCCGGCTAAGATCGGAGATTATCGGGGCAAAGTGTTTAACCTGACGATCGATGGCGACAAAAATATGTTTATCGTCTTGCTCTGGGACAAGTTTAGCGTCGTTCTTCACGGCGCCGCTTCTGCCAAAGTTGCGGAGTCGGACAAGCTCATCATTGAAGCTCTTCAGAGTTTTGAGTTCGTTAGCGATAACTAGCTTTCATCTTTTGAGGCGGCCTCGACTTTGTCGAGGCCCATTGCCGTCTTTATCGCGCGAATATCGTTTTTCATCTGCTCTTGCTCGTCATGGCTGAATTGGTTCGCATCCTCTATCAGGGTGCCGAGAATTCGAGCGATGATCAGAGGAATAATAAGAAGCGGCACGATGTGCATCAAAACGAGGGCTACGATCTTGCCGCCGACCGTCACCGGATACATATCGCCGTAGCCGATCGTCAGCCCTGTGACGCATGCCCACCACAGCGAGTCAAAAACGGGCTTGTCTTCGAGATAAGAATAAAGAGTGGCAGAGGCGACGATAACAAGGACGTACGAACCGAGGATCTCGGTCCAGCTATCCGTCAATCTGGTAACAAAATGCCTAACTTTGCTCATAGTTTGCTGTTATTCGCACTTCATAAAGACGCCGCTGCCGCCGACTCCGGCTGGCACGACTTTACTACCGCTTAGGCCGACCACGAAGTCCTGCATCTGGCAAAGCGGACGGTTTGGAATTCTGAGTAGAACTGTCCCGCGCTTGTAGGAGTTGTAACTGACCTTATAATACCGGAACAGGTCATCGCTCGCGACGTAGTCCAGGCTCTTTCTCTGAACCCACGTTCGGTAGTCGAGACCTATTTTCAGAACTTGTGCGCCGGGATATTCCTTTGCAAGCGCAGACCTGACCACTGCCTCTACCGAAGCATCGCGATAGGGCGGCTGTTTGTACGAGCGTCCGGGAGCATCGCGGAGAACGATCTCCTTTAATTCGTCCGCTTTCGCCTCCGCGGCGGCGGTCGCATCGGACGGGACATCGACCTTGTAAGCCGCGAACTTAGGCCGCAGCCATGCGATCTTTTCCGTACGCCATTTATCACGGTCCCAAATAAGTTGCTGGGTCTCCCATCGTACCGGGTTGTCTGGCTCATTAAATCCGAATCTGAGGTTCTCGTCCGTATAGCCAAGGTTTACAAGCGTTTTTGCCACGCCGACGCGCGCCTTCTTCTCGATCTCAGCTCGATTCGAAGCGATCTCACACCAGACGCCGAAGCGGTAATCAACTGAACCTGCACGAATATAGCCGGGACTACGATAATCGGTAATACCGCGATATCGCGTTTTGCACAAAGAATCAAGCTCTGCAAGTTCGCCAACGGATCTTCTCCAGATGTCCGAATCAGGAACTCCGCCGCCCGCGTTATTGAATTGAGGATCATAGTAGGGAGCAAACGCGGAAACCGCGTATGAAAATCGAGGAGCAGCTTCATCCATGAAGGCTTTCTGAAGGTTATCCGGCGGAACGCTCTCGAGCGGATTTCTGCCCGCATTTCCCAGTCGAAGTTTCGGCGAGTTCTTCGGCAGGGTCACGACCTGATTATCCATGTTCCCAAATCTTACACGAACGTTGTTTCCATCAACTCGCTCGACCGTCGCCTTGACCCATTCCTGGCCGAAGCAGAAGCACTGATAGCGAACCTCATCACCAACGGCCTGAGCGTAAACGCCCGCCGCACATGCTAGAAACACCCCAATAACCAGAGTCTTCATCTCAACCTTCCCCGTATATATTATTTTTCCAGAGAATAGTAGCACATAATTCCTGACTAAAATGCTGTTAACGAAGCAAATTGAGCAACTTTCACGATTTAAAGCTTGTTTTTACACGCGTTACGTGTCAATCTCCTTATGTCATTCCTTCTCTCGCGTTGACTTCAAGTCTTCGCGCTTCGTCTTTAACGGTTTTTGGATAAGTTTGAGAGCAGGCCATTTAAGTAAAAGTAGAAGCAAGCTCTCAATCGCGAGTATCCGAGAATCGGCCTTTTTGACCACAAAAAGATCACCGAGTCATCGCCGCTTCGTTAGATCCCTAACACGGGAAAGGTAAAACAAGATGAAACTATACGTTGGAAATCTGTCGTTCAATACGACAAACCAGGACCTCAACTCTCTTTTTGGCGCAGTCGGCACTGTCGAGTCGTCGAATATCATTGAAGATCGCGAAACCGGCCGCTCACGCGGTTTTGGCTTCGTCGAAATGTCTTCACAGGCAGAAGGCGAAGCTGCTATCAGCGAACTCAACGGCAAAGAAGTCGACGGACGCGCACTGAAAGTCAACGAAGCTAAACCGCAGGGCGACCGCGGTGGCAGCAGAGGCGGCGGTGGTGGTGGCGGTTACGGCGGCGGCGGCGGTCGTGGCGGATCACGCGGCGGAAGCGGCGGCGGTGGCGGTGGCTACGGCGGCGGCAATCGCTGGTAAGCACTTTGAATTCTGAGAATTCTGAAAGGCCTCGAGGTTATGCTTCGAGGCCTTTTGCTTTTGACGGCGCATTCTACTCAGCCTTCCGGGAGCAAATCGGCCTTGCACTACGATTAATTTTGATGATATACGTCATTTTATAATGAAGTTTGCAAAAGGACTCCTCAGTGATGACTCTCCCAGACCGGAAGAGGCTCGGTCTGCTAAAGATCCTTCGCCACAACCGCAGACGCCCTCGCCCGAGCGGCCCAAGCTTATCGAAGTAGAAAAAAGCCGTCTTTTTCAGACCGTTGAAGAGACCAAGGGAAGCTCTAGAAAGTACGTGGCGGCACTCGGCGGAGTAGCTATATTGGTGGCGGTGATCGGCGCCGGCGTATGGTATTTGAACCGTCCGGGAATCGGCGACAGTATTCGTGTAAACGCCGAAACGGAACTCGCCCTTCGCGACCATTTCGTCACCAAGGAAAAACGCGAAGTGACAAATGTCTCGTTCTATCAGTGCGATGGATTTTATTGGGCACGTGTCGGAGTCGTTACCCGGACCGACATCCCGAATCCGATCTATCAGATCGCCTCCTACAGGGCCCGCGTAACGGAAAACGGGGAAACTACCATGGCTGTCCCGATAGTTTCCCCGGCTGATGACATCCCATGCAGTTAATGGGCAGTTAATTGACGGCCCGCGAGCTTAACTCGGATTCACGGAACTTTACCTGCGAATACGCTTCCGACAGAGACATTTTGCAGCCGATCGATTCGAGGCTGATGGCGTCATCGCGTTCGTTGTAGATGCGATATATCCACTGCTTTGGGTTCTGGCGTGACCAATGTTCTATCCGCATTTCCTGCTCGTTAACGAGCAGACATTCTTTTAGTTTTGGGATCGCGAGAAATCCCTCGAGCTTTTCCGTTCTGTCTGTCGCTCGGGTGCTGGCTGAGAATATCTCGATCAGAACAGTAGGATTTACCAAAAGCTCTGAATTCTGGTCCGAGAACTCCGGTTCGCCTGTCACAACTACGACCGCAGGAAAACACACTGAATTCTCGCCGAATTTCACCCTCATGTCGTTTGAGTACAACTCATGATTTCCCCGCTGGATACGGCCGCCGATGGCGATGACAAAATTGGTGGCGATCACATTATGCCAGCGGTTTGAAGCCGGACGAGGATAGGTCTTCCCTTCGATCATTTCACTTTTCAAAACTGCTCGGGCGTCAGTCGGCTGAATGTTTTTTACGGGTGCCGTTGATGGCTTGAATGAGGTTGAATTCATGGTGCGGTAATACTCCTAAGTAAAATTGCGGACGGATTGGGAGACGAGCAAAAGTGATGGTGATTTTGCGCGAAGATAAATCTCTGTAAAAATAGTGTTGCATATCGAAACGACTTCCTTCAAGGGATTTCTTATGAATCTTGCCAAACTAGCCGACTTGACCGGCTCAACCATCGAATCCGGCGCTGCCAATATCGAGATCACCTCGACCGCCGGGCTCGATCTCGCCGGCGAGGGTGATATCACCTTTCTCGCGAACCCGAAATACACGCCGCAGATCGCTCAAACGAAAGCATCGGCGATCTTTCTCGCGGAAAATGTTTCGATCGAACGCGATGACATAGCAATACTTCGTGCGAAAGACCCGTACGTAGCATACACCCGCGCGATGCGACTGTTTTTCCCCGAGCCGGAGCTGCGGAAGTTTGTTCATGCGTCAGCGGTTATCGATCCGTCAGCAACTGTTGCGGAAGATGTCGAGATCCATGCAAATGCGGTGATCGGGGCGAATTGCAGGATCGCAAGCGGTGTGCGGATCATGCCGAATGCGACGATCTACGACGGGGTTTCGATCGGCGAAAATACAACGATCCATTCGGGCGTTTCGATCCGCGAAAACTGCGAGATCGGCCGCAACTGTATCATTCACAACAATTCGACGATAGGCTCGGACGGCTTCGGCTACGCAAAAGATGAGAACAAACACTGGCTAAAGATCCCGCAATCCGGCCGCGTTGTACTCGAAGACGATGTCGAGATCGGTGCCAACACAGCGATCGACTGTGCCTCAGTCGGCGAAACCCGCCTCAAACGCGGTGCCAAGATCGATAACCTAGTCCAGATCGGCCATTCCTGCACCATCGACGAAGACGCCCTGATCTGTGCTCAAACCGGCCTCGCGGGCAGTTCGCACATCGGCAAACGCGTGATCCTAACCGGCCAGGTCGGCATCGCCGGCCACCTAAAGATCGGCGACGATGCAGTATTGACCGCCAAATCCGCAACCTCGCATGATGTCGAACCGGGCAAGATAATGTCCGGAATTCCCGCCTTCGAAAACCGCGACTGGCTGCGTTCGACGGCTGCATTTAGAAAACTCGGCGAGTTTGCCGGTCGTCTGCGAAAACTCGAAAAACGAGTTTTCGAGTCAGAACCGCCTGCGTAAGCGGGCGGCAAAAAACGCCGAAGGGAATAATCCCAGCGAGATCGGTTATACATTGATTATGGAAAAAGAATTATCCGATGCCGGCTACAACATCACTCCACTCGACGCCGAGGCAATCGAACGCCTCGCTCAGGATCTAAACGAAGAGGAATATCGCATTCTGCTCAACCACGGCACCGAGCCAGCGTTTTGCGGAACGTTGCTCGACAACAAAATGGACGGTACATATGCATGCCGTTTGTGCGGTTTGCCGCTGTTTAGTTCGAGCCACAAATTCGAATCCGGAACAGGCTGGCCGTCATTCTATCGGCCGTTCGATAAGGATCACCTGACCAACATCGAAGACAACAGCTACGGCATGCGGCGAATCGAGATCCGCTGCTCAAGATGCGGCGGCCATCAAGGCCACGTCTTCCCCGACGGCCCACCGCCGACCGGACAGCGATATTGCTTGAACTCGGCCTCGCTTGAGTTTTTTGAAAATGGGGAAGAAATCCCACAGAAAAAGTGAAAGAGTTTAAAAGTGAAAAAGCTGGATGATGTCTCTCACCAGCTTTTTCACTTTTTGACCTATTTCACTCTTTCACTTTCTATCCTTAAAGCTGTCAAACAGCTCAGTATGACGGCTCGTGAGCGGGATAAGTCGTCCGCCGATGAACACGTATTTGATGTTTGTGCGGGGATCAAGAAGGTCTCCGTCGGCTACGACGACATTTGCCATCTTGCCAACCTCAATTGAGCCGAGCCTGTCATCGATGCCGAGGATCTGAGCCGGGTAAAGCGTTACCGCTTTCAAAGCTTCATCTTTTCCGAGGCCGTAGGCACCGGCGAGTCCTGCATGGTAAGGCAGATCGCGTGCTTCTGCACCCGTGTCTCCGGTCGAAATTGAGAATTTCACTCCCGCAGCCAGCATTTTTGAAGGAGCCTCGAACAAGTAATCGTACGGGTCATCCTGCTGAACGGGCAAGCCATAGATGTTGGTGTAAATGACCGCGATGTTGTTCTTTTTAAGCTCATCGGCGGCTTTCCACGCATCCTGCCCGCCGACGATGATGCCTTTCACCTTTGTGTCGGCCACAAACTTTGCGATCGCTCTGATGTCACGTTCGCGTTCGGCTGTGAAAACGATCGGTTTCTGCCCACGCACGTACGGGATCATCGCTTCTAAACGAAGTGATGTCGTCGGAGTCGGCAGTGATTTGTCCTTTTGATACGCTTCGACGACCTTGGCATACGCCTCGACTTCGCGAAAGGTCTTCTTAAGATCCTCAACCGCTTCATCTCGGCGACGGATCAGGTCGTTAAAATTAGCCTGCTGGCCGCCGCCGAATCCACCGCCGCCAAAACCGCCACCGCCGCCCGTTACTCGCGGGAAATTGATGACAAGGCTGTGAACGGGCACGACCGCCATGTCTTCCTGCCTGGCACCGTTAAGATTTATTACGGCCCCCTGGCCCGAGACAGTTCCACCCGTCGGATGGGACAACACCGTGGTGATGCCGTTAACTCGGGTGACATTAATATGTGACGAATGCGGATTGATGCCGGTTATCGCCTTGGCATTGGCGTTCATGGTGCCGACTTCCTGCACGTCCATCGTCGCGTTCGCACCTTGCGGGATCTCCGCAAGGCCCATGTTGGTCGATGCGTCGATCATGCCTGGAAACACCGAAAGCCCTTTGCCGTCGATCCTTTCCGCTCCTGATGGTATCGCCGCTCCGACGCCTACCGCCGTGATCTTGCCGTCTCGTATTACGACGGTCCCGTTTTCAATAACGGCTCCGGAAACGGTTACGATCCTGGCTCCGACTATCGCGAAAGTTCCTGCCCTTCCGATCTTGTTCTGCTGCGATGCATCGCTCTGAGCCGAGATGGCAATGCCGGAAACTAGGATCGCTGCCGCGAGGAATGCGAACTTTAGTGCGTTACTTATCTTTATCTGGTTCATCGTTCGTGTCCTCCGTCTTCGTCGCCATGGCTGTAATGACCGCGGTCGCGTTCGGTCGGCACACGCGGCTGCGTGCCGCCTGAGCCGGGTGCTCGATTCATCTCAAGCTTTTCGAGGTCAGCCTTCTCTTTCGCAAGCTGCTCCCTCATCGTCTTATCTTTCGCCCGGTCGAAGTAAACTTCGCCCTCGATGATCGTCATTTCACACAGCGATAGCGAACTGAAAGGATGTCCCGACCAGATAGCGATGTCGGCGTCTTTGCCAACGTCGATCGAACCAGTGCGGTTGTCGATCCCCAGCTGTATCGCGGGATTAAGCGTGATCATTCGCAGCGAATCCTGTTCCGGCACGCCGCCGTATTTCATCATTTTGGCCGCGTCGAGATTCAAGCGGCGAATTCTCTCCGCCGAGTCCGAGTTGATCGACACGTTAACGCCGTTCTTCCACAGGACGTAGCCCGTATAAGGGGTAGAATCGTACGCCTCGAGTTTGTAGCTCCAGCTGTCCGCGAATATCGAAACGCCCGCTCCATGCTTGGCGATCTCGGGAGCGATCTTGAAAGCTTCGAGGCCGTGCTGAAGCGTCCCGATCTTAAATCCGAATTCCTCGGCGATCCGCAGGATGTTCAAATGCTCGTCCGAGCGGTAACCGTGGCAGTGAACCTTACGTTTGCCTTCGAGGATCTCGACCATAGGCTGCAGTTCTTCGTCGATGCGGGGCTGGACGCGGGTCTTCTTTGCACGGAAATCATCCCAAGCCTGCTTGTATTCACGTGCTCGAATGAAGGCGTCACGAATGACTTCCATTGTTCCCATTCGGGTGCGCGGATATCGGGGCGTCTGCCCTGGCTGCGGCGTTGAGCTGGATCTTTTTACGTTTTCGCCAAGAGCGAATTTTATCCCCGGCGGTGCTCCTGCGACGGGAAACTCATTAACGGGACGGCCCCATTTGAATTTAACCGTCGTGCTCTGCCCTCCGATCGGATTTGCCGACCCGTGAAGTAACAAGGCTCCCGTGACGCCGCCAGCCAATGCTCGATAGATCGAGATGTCGCTCGGGTTGAGCATGTCATCGATCCGCGTCATCGAGGTCACTGCTAGCGAGCCTTCGTTGATGGCCGAGACCATCGCGTGCGAGTGAGCGTCGATGATGCCCGGTGTGACATATTTCCCGGTCGCATCGATCGTACGCACGCCGGAACCAGCGGTCAAGCCTTTGCCGATCCGGGCGATCTTGCCGTTCTGGACCAGTATGTCGGTTCCCTCGAGAGTGCCCTTCGTCGCCGTCATGACGGTCGCGTTCTTGATCAGAAGGTCGCCCTTCGACTGGCCGACGAGCAACGTCGGCGAGATCATGAGAAGCGAAACGATAGTTAGAAAAACTGTTGTCTTCCTCATTTTCTTTTTCCTATTAAAATTCAATAAAGACTATGGATTCCTGGTTCCGGTAAACGGGATATTGCCCTGCGGCGAATCGACCGTGCCGCTGACATTCGCTCCGGAAACCGCACCCTGAACTGTTATGTCGATGGAAGCTCCGCCAAACTGAACGGTTGCCGAGAAACTAAAGCCGTTCCCCGTAGCTCTCCCGTTCGAGATCGGCGACGTGCCAAGCTGCGAGACCATCGTGCCGGTTATCGCGGTTCCCTGCTGCTGCAAATTCAGCGTCGCGGGAAGCGGTTGTCCGGGAACGTCGATAGATATGGTGTACGTACCGCCGAAATTCGCCGCAGCAGGTGCCGCACCGCCCGGACCGCGGCCGCCAGGACCTGCAGGTCGCGGCTGCTCTTTCTGTTCGAACAGACGACCATCTACAAAAACGTGCGAAGCAAAACGGTCGCGGCCGAAAAGGTCACCTTTGACGACGACCAGATTCGCGATCTTACCTGCCTCGATGGAGCCAACGCGGTCGCTGACGCCGAGGATCTCGGCCGCTCCGAGCGTCATTGCCCGGATCGCCGCATCTCGCGAAAGCCCGCCCTCAACCGCCTTTCCGGCGCCTGAGAAATAGTCCGCGATCGAAGTCGCCCCGCCGGAGCTGAACGCAAACTTGATCCCGGCCTGTGCAAGGCGGCCCGGTCCTTTAGGCGTTTCTGCCCTAAATCTTAAGATGTCGAGCGTTTCCGGATCTGCATCAGGCGATGCGGCCGCGGTGCGTCTTGGGAAGTTAAGCGAAAGCAATACGGGAACGTTCTGAGCCTTGAGCCGATCGGTCAGTTTCCACGCTTCCTGCCCGCCCGCGATGATGCCGACCAGGTTGTACTCCTTCATGAAGTCAAGCGCGCGGTTGATCTCGAGTTCGCGGTTCGCGCTAAAGACCACAGGCATCTGGCGGTTGATCACAGGGAAGAGAGCTTCGAGCGACTTATCGGTCTCGGGGCGTCGCATCCCTTTCGGATCAGCGGCGTAAGCACGCTGCATTTCCTGTAAACGCTTGGCATCATTAAATATCTGCCGCAGTGCCGAGAATGTGCCAAGCAGCGAGCCGGGATAGGTTCCCGGGATGGTCACAAACGAGATGTGGTGGGCGAATGGTGCCTTGACCGTCATCGACGAAACGGAATTTCCGGCCAGATTGATCACCGCTGACTGCCCCGAGAAGATCCCCGTACGGCCCATCGAGAGTGCGGTCGTGAATCCGGCGTTCCGGTTGGCGTCAAATTGCGAGTCGCCGGCCCGGATCAGATCCAGAACGTCGACTTCGGGGCGAAAACCCGCCGGATAGTTCGAATTTGACCCCGATTGTGCCGCCGCCGCGGCCGCGGCTGCTGCCGCCTGGCCGCCTCCGCCGCCACCGCCGCCCGGTCCGCCGCCGCCTGGCCCAGCGGCCGGAGCAGGAACACCGAGGTTACTGGCAGCGTCGATAAATCCGGGGTAGATAGTCGAGCCGGCCGCATCAAAAACGGTCGCGTCCGCAGGCGGCGAGACGTTTGCCCCGACCGAATGGATCAGCCCGTCTCGAACTACGACCGTTCCTCTTTCGATGGTCGCCCCCGAAACCGTGACGATCCGAGCGTTCGTGATCGCGTAACTCTGTCCAGACACGGCGACGCTGAAAAACGTACAAATCGCCGCAAACGAAAGCATAAGAAGCTTTGATCTCATAACTTTTGAAGCTCAAACAGTAGTGCTTTTGGAATTGCTAATACGCAAGAGAATATATGAAAAGTTTCGAAGGGCAAAATGGGTTCGGCGGTAATCACTATTTCTTTACAAAAGCTTACATTCGCTAGGCACATGACCAAGAGGGCACGATAGACGCACTTTAAGTTCGAAGATCTTGCCTCCGGGAGAGGAGGTTTGTGCTGGAGCCACAGATTCGAGGAGTAATATCGCGGGGCAGAGTGCTCAGGTCACGGGGCAGAGTGCTCAGGTCACGGGGCAGAGTGCTCAGATTGCGGGACAGAGTGCTCAGGTCGCAGGGCAGAGTGCTCAGGTCGCGGGGCAGAGTGCTCAGGTTGCGGGGCAGAGTGCTCAGGTCGCGGGGCAGAGTGCTCAGGTCGCGGGGCAGAGTGCTCAGGTCGCGGGTCTAAGGCCACAGGTCACGGGGTTTTGACGACAATTCACGCTGATTTGGCTTCTACCGCCCCTTCTTTCGCGAGCAAGGAGCGTTTTCGCTCGACGCCCCAGCGATAACCGCTGAGTTTTCCGTCGCTCGCGACCACGCGGTGGCAAGGAATGACGACTGCGACGCGGTTTCTGGCACACGCTTGAGCAACCGCTCGCACTTTTTTCTTGTCGCCTAAGGCCTCGGCGACTTCGGAGTACGAACGAGTTTCGCCGTACGGGATCTTCCGCAGGAAATCCCAAACCTGAAGCTGAAACGCCGTCGCCTGGAGATCGAGCGGCAGAACGAGCCGCCGGTTTTTACCCGCGAGATACTGCAATATCGCATCGACCGCGTTCTTCAAGTCTTTGGCGTCCTCGGCGATCTCCGCGTTTGGAAATTCTTTTTGCAGTCCTTCAAACAATCCGTCGCCATCATCGCCAAAGGTCACGCTGCAAACACCGCGTTTTGTCCTCGCGACCAGCAGTTTTCCGAGCTCGCAATCGGCGATCGTGAAATTTATCTTCATTCCGACACCGCCTTTCTTATAGACCGCGGGCGTCATTCCCATGTTCTCGCCCGCCTTCTCGTACAAACGGCTGCTCGAACCAAAACCCGCGTCGTACATTGCATCGACGACCTCGCTGCCGCCTCTCAACTCTTCCTTAAACCGCTCCATTCTCTTTGCCTCCGCATATTTTTTCGGGCTTACGCCAATTATTTCCTTAAAACTTCGCTGCAGATGGAACGAACTGACCCCGAGCCCTTCGGCGAGGCGGTCGAGCGTGATAAATTCGTCGCCTTCGATCATCTCGCACGCTCGGATGATCTTCGCCGTCTGCGGATCGACCGCATCGACCTCACGCGGCCGACAACGCTTGCACGCACGAAAGCCGCGGCCTTCCGCGATCTCGGGCGAGCCGTAAAAATCGACGTTCTCACGCTTCGGCAGCCGTGCTCGGCACGACGGTTTGCAGTAAATGCCCGTGGTCTTCACGCCCAGCACAAACGCGCCGTCAAATCGCTGATCGTTCGTAGTGACCGCTCGCCAATAAAGTTCTGTTTCCATCGTCAATAAGCTTATCGCCCTCTCACGGCTCAATTCTATCCGTTATTTGCGGTAGAATTTTAACCATGGACAGGATCGATCAAATTTGTTGCAAAAGCCCGCGCGTCAGCAAGGGCGAAACGCGAACGCTCGTAGAGATCGTCCTTGCTTACGTACAGAAACTAGCAAACGCATCGCTGTGAACACACCTCAACAGCAAAAGATCGTACTATTTGACGGAGTCTGCAATTTCTGCAACGGCTCGGTCAACTTCATTATTCGCAACGATCCTGATAAGAAGTTCAAGTTCGCGGCTTTGCAGTCGGAAGTTGGGACGGAGCAGAAAGAAAAGTTTGGGATCGGAGACGATGTTGACTCCGTGGTACTGATCGAGGATGGAGAAGCGTACATGCATTCGACCGCCGCACTAAAGATCGCCCGCGGGCTCGGCGGCATCTGGTCGCTCGCGTACGTATTCATCATCGTCCCCGCGTTCATTCGTGACGCCGCGTACAAACTTTTCGCCGCCAACCGCTACAAGATCTTCGGCCGCCAGGACGCCTGCATGCTCCCGACGCCGGATGTGAGAGAAAGATTTATTGCAGAAGCCCGCACGAAGTAAGGGCTCCGATTGCGAAGAGTCGAGATTTATCTAAACAGAGCACTTACTTCGTGCGTGCTTCTGCACAAAAACTATTATGAAAGCTATCTGGAACAATACAACGATCGCCGAAAGCAACGACACCGTCGTCGTCGAAGGAAATCACTACTTCCCCGCCGACTCGATCAACAAACAATATTTCGCCCCGTCCGAGACCAACACAGTCTGCGGCTGGAAAGGCACGGCGAGCTATTACAGCATCGTCGTAAACGGCGAAACAAACAAAGACGCCGCTTGGTATTACCCGGAAACCAAACCCGATGCGAAGAACATCGAAGGATATGTAGCGTTTTGGAAAGGCGTTAAGGTAACTGCGGAGTAACCCGAATCTCCTCGAAAATTATGAGTGGAAGAACAGAGAGAGTTATTGGCACAACAGAAGAAGCGATCGCGAAAGCCGAAAAGGAGCTCAATTTTCGCTTTCCGCCGTCGTTTCGTGCGTGGTTGCTTGAAAACAATGGCTTGCAAGTGGACGGTGTAGATTCGATTTACCCGGTTTTTGATGAACGTGATCCGCGTAAAACCTGGGATTCGATTGTTAGAAATTACAAAGAAGGAAGCTGGGCCCAATGGATCGCCAATTTTGAAGATTACGGCGACGAATTTAACTTCGACCATTTGCTTCCTTTCGCCGAAGTCGGGACCGGTGACTGTTATTGTTTCGATTACAGTCGCGAACTGGAGGGAGGAGAAACACCTGTGGTTGTGTGGTTACATGAGTCTGGTGAAACGGAAAGCCGGGCCGAGACTTTTGCCGACTTCCTCGCAAAAGCAAAACTGGGCGAATACGATGATGACTAAGGCGTTCGACCGATCCTGCTAATCCTTTGTTCCTATGGCCTTTTCCCTCGAAACCCTCGAATACGCCAAGCTCCTCGAGCTTGTCAGCCGTCACGCCCAGACTCCGATGGGCGTCGAGCGGTTTGCCGATCTGCGGCCGATCGAGGCTCGGGCCGAGCTGGACGATGCTCTGAAGGCGATCGCAGAGACCATCCACCTAAACGAAGAGAAACAGATAACGTGGTCTTTCAGCGGGCTTGAAGACCCGACCGCAGCGGTTGCGATCCTGCGGATCAAAAACACGGCGCTCGAACCGAATTTGCTGCTTGAGATCTCACGAACCTGTACGCAGGCCCTATTCGCCCGCTCGGCTATCCAGCCGGAAAAGGATTCGGCACCGACGCTGTGGCAGATAGTTGAGAATATCCCGCCGACACTGCTCGGAGCGATCGACCAGATCAATAAAAAGCTGCTCCCAGGCGGCGAGATCGACGATTCGGCTTCGCCGGAGCTGGCAAAACTGCGACGTGAGATCAACGCCCAGCGTTCACGCCTGACTAAATCGCTCGAAGCCGCAATGCGTGCCGCCGGAACGGCGATCCAGGACGAGATCGTCACGATGCGAAACGACCGTTTCGTCATCCCCGTCAAAACCGATTTCCGCGGCAAGGTCACCGGCGTCGCCCACGGCTTCTCATCCAGTGGCTCGACCGTCTTCGTCGAACCCCTCGAAGCGATCGAGGCCAACAACGAACTCCAAAATCTCAAAGGCAAAGAAGAACGCGAGATCGCGAGGATATTGTTTTCTCTTACCGAATCGCTCCGCGAACAACTCCCCGCAATCGAAATGGCCGTCGATGCGGTGGCCGAACTTGATTTCATCAAAGCGAAAGTAGAATTCGCGAGAAAATTCCGTGCCGTCGTGCCACTAATCGCCGACAACGAAACACTCGATTTGGTCGACGCACGGCATCCCTTGCTCGAAGAGAACCTGAAACGCGGGTCGGTACCACCTGCGGTAGCGGGTGGGGATTTCCGCACCCCGCGGGATGCAACATCAGCGAGTTCAAAGGCCCCACCCGCTATCGCAGGTGGTACTGACATCGTGCCGTCATCCTTCAGTCTAACCAGAGTGAACGCGATCATGATCATCTCCGGCGCCAACGCGGGTGGTAAGACCGTCGTCTTAAAAACCGCCGGCCTGCTCAGCCTGATGGCGATCTCGGGCTTGCCGGTTCCGGCGAAAGAAGCGAAAGTTCCCTTCTACCGCTCCGTCCTCGCCGACATCGGCGACCATCAATCGCTGTCAGCAAATCTCTCGACATTCTCATCCCACATGTCGAACATCGCCTCAATGATCCGCGAATGCCGCCCGCCCTCGCTCGTGCTGCTCGACGAAGCCGGAACCGGCACCGACCCCGAAGAAGGCTCGGCCCTCGGCGTCGCGATCGTCGATCACTTTCGAAATAAGGGCGCCCACGTCATCGCCTCGACCCACTATCGCGGCCTGAAGATATACGCCGCAAACGACGAAAACATCATCAACGCCTCGGTCGAATTCGACGAGAAAACGCTGCAGCCGACATACAAACTGCTCCTCGGCCTTGCGGGAGCTTCCAGCGGCATCGAGATCGCCCGCCGTTTTGGCATCGATCAACAGGTAATCGACGCGGCTCGCGAAAACCTCGACGTTTCAGCCCAGGAAGCAGAACAATACCTCAGAAAACTCCAAAACGAGACCAAGATCGCCACCGACCTCCGCATCGCTCTCGAAGAAGAGCGGGAAGCCGTCGCCATGAAATACGCCGGCCTCGAAGTCGAAGCCGTCAAAAAAGAAAAGGCTCGACAAAAGGAGTTCGAGAGCCAGCTCGCCGCCACCATCGACGATTTCGACCGCCAGTCCAAAGCCTTCATCAAAACGCTCGAAGACAAGGCCCTAAGAAACCGTCTGGAGAAAGAACGCCTTTCGCGTAAAGCCGAAATGAACCGGGCGGTGTTACGCAGGTCAGAACCGCCTGCGTCGGCGGGCGGCAAGTCTCGTGATAGCTACGGGCGTTCAGGACAAACAAACGCGCCGCCCGCTCACGCAAGCGGTTCTGACTTTGCCGTCGGCTCCAAAGTCATCACTAGCTTCGGAAACATCGGCACTATCGAACGCCTCGACAAAGAAGTCGCAGAGATCCTCGTCGGCGGCATGCGGCTAAGAGAAAAGATCGCCGACCTCCGCCCGGCAGGCGAGCCCGAAGTCCAAAGTCCAAAGTCCAAAGCCCCCATAGCCCAGACGACCTGGGACCTAGGACTTGAAACTTTGGACCAGATCTCCGAACTCAACCTCATCGGCAAAACCACCGCCGACGCCGAATACGAACTCGACCGCTTCATCGACGAAGCCTACATGGCCCGCACCCCCCGCGTCCGCATCATCCACGGCTTCGGCACCGGCGCCCTAAAAAACTACGTCCACCACTTTCTAAAAACCAGCGACCTAGTCGAACGCCACGAATTCGCCCCCTCATCGCAAGGCGGAAACGGTGCTACAATAGCGGAACTGAAACTGTAGTCAAAGTCGTCCGAGGAAGCCGCGGTTGCCGCGGGATTTCAATCAGGGCATTTCCAGAGTCGATTCGGTAAGTATGGCGTTACAAGAACCCCGAATTATTCCCATTAGGGGATTGAGAAATTACGAGGGATTATGTGGACAATCAAAGCTCATAAAATTTCTCCGTGACGAGTGGAATATTCGATTTTTGTTTTCATGAAAGCTTTCATTTTACTTGCGCAGATTCTTTTCTTTACGACAAATATCCTTGCTCAGGCGGATCCCGTCGCCGAAGTCATCGATGATTTTTCGGTTATCGAATGTGATGAAATGCTCGCCCGGATTGACAACTTTGACATTGTTTTACGCAATAACCCTACAAAGAATGGCGTTGCGATCGTGTCGGGTTCCAAGGATCACCTAATTAATAAGCTCTACCTCGAAATTCGCTTCTCTTCCGGTACCGGAAGACCGGGTACAGGTTCACCGCCGATACCATTAATTCGCGGGGATGAAAGGGGCGAGGCCAGGCTAAAGTTTTTGATGTTTCCGCGCGATAGGCCAATTCCCAAATCGAAAACATGGAACCTAACGATTCCTGATGGTGTGGAACCCTTCTTTTTTCACACGGATGCAGATGGCATCTGTTCTTATCGCACCGTGTACAAATATATAGGTGAGCTGGCAAACGCCAACCCACGACTTCGAGTTAACGCCGTATTCTCGCGGGAATCCAGGCCGCAATTTCAAAAGGCAGTAAGCGAGCTCAAGTCGAAGTTCAGCAAATCGACTGTAGGTCGAATTCGTTTTTTTAGGCAGCGGTCGGATTATCCATTCTCGGACACTAACTCGGTTGATTTTTGGCTTCTACCTTAGCGATGGGTGCGAGACTCATGCTCTACCCCCAATACTTCATCGACGACCTGAAGAACCGTGCCGACTTGGTGCGGATAATACAGCCGTATGCTCAGGATCTGAAGAAGAAAGGGGCGAACTGGATGGCTTGTTGTCCGTTTCATCAGGAGAAATCGCCTTCGTTTTCGGTCAATCCTTCTAAAGGGTTTTATAAGTGTTTTGGCTGCGGCAAAGGCGGGACGGCTTTTAATTTCATCATGGAGATGGAAGGGCTGAATTTCCCCGAGGCTGTCAAACGCGTGGCCGAGATCAGCGGTGTGATGCTGCCCGAGCCGGTCGATGATGTCGATTACGAGCGGAACAAGAAGAAACGCGAGGAAACAAAAAAGCTCTCCGAGCAGATCGTCGAGCTTAATCAGATAGCGGTCGAGTTTTGGGAGGAAGCACTACAGGGGAAAAGTGGAAAAGCGAAAGAGGCGAAAAGGTATTTGGAGCAACGCGGTATTTCCGAAGAGATCCAAAAACAGTTCCGCATCGGCTATTCGCCTGACAAATGGGACGGTCTGCTTAATCTGCTCCGCGAAAAAAAGATTGACGAAAAGCTGATCGAGCAGAGCGGGCTGGTTTCGGTAAATGAAGAAAAAGAGAGAGTTTACGACAGATTTAGAAACCGGCTGATGTTCCCTGTTCTCGATGTGAACGGGAAACCCGTGGCTTTCGGAGCGAGGGCTTTGAGCCCGGACGACCAGCCGAAATATCTTAACTCACCCGAAACCGCCGCATACGTCAAAAGCGAGCATCTTTACGGCCTGTTTCAGGCAAAGGACGACATCCGTCGCAAAAAATTCGCGATCATTGTCGAGGGTTATCTCGACCTCATCGCCCTCGCCCAATTTGGTGTAACAAACGTCGCGGCGAGCCTCGGAACAGCGTTTACTGACCAGCAGGCGAAGCTGCTCGGGCGTTTTGCAAAGGCAGTCGTCATTAACTACGACGGCGATGCCGCCGGAAAAAAGGCCGCGAGGCGTGCGATCGAGCATCTTTTGCCGCAGGAATTCGACATCAAGGTCCTCGTCCTGCCTGACGGCAAGGATCCCGACGACTTCATTCGCGAAAACGGGCTGGCCGCCTACAACGAAAGTCGCGGAAGGGCGACGCCGTTTCTCCGCTTCGCTCTCGATGCGTCGGTCGAGGGCCGTAACCTCAATAATGCCAAGCAGAAAGCTGAGGCTATCGAGGAATTTCTTCCGGTGATATCGGCGATCCGCAACAACATCCAGCGGCGCGAGAGCTTTGATCAGGCGATGGCGTTTTACCATATCGAAGACGCGGGGCTTCGTCGCGAGCTCTGGTCGACGCTGAAAACCGTTTCGCACGAAACGACCGAGTACGTCACTCAGCGGATCTCGAAAGCTGCAAGGGCAAAGATCACGCTCGCCGAACGCCGCTTGCTCGAGCTCCTCGTGCATGATACCGACCTGCGAGAGATCGTTCTGCCGCAACTCGAACCGAGCGATTTTGAGAATCTAGCGAGCGGCGAACTATTTCACGCATTCATCGAGATCCACAATCGCGGGGGCGAAATAACCGCCGAAACCCTAATGGAAACGGTCGGGGACGACGAGAACGCTCTTGACCTCGCTCAGCAAATACTTAGCACACCTCCGCGTCGGGCGAAGGAAGAAGTGCTCGACCAGGTGCTTCATGATGCGGAAAATTGTGTATTTTCGTTGCGAAATATGGCGATCTCAAACCGCATAATCGAGATCAGCCGCGAAGCTTCGCTCGCCGAACAGACCGGCGACGCCGAGCTCTTTAACCAACTCACCTATGAACAGCTCGAACTCGAAAAAATTCGCCGCGATTTGCAGCGTCGTGTTGTCGAATTGTGATATACTTACGCTTTTAAATCCGCCCCGCCGGACTGAAACCTTACGGGCGCCTAAAACGTTATTAACTATATAGCGAACAACGATTTAGGTTGTGATCTAATCAAAACGCATTTATATCGATATGGCTGATTACGACGAAAAAGAAGACTTAATGGATCGCCTGATGGCTCTCGGCAGGCGAAAGAAGGGGTTGAGCCTCGACCAACTCCACCGGGAACTCCCGGAGAATATGTTGTCGCCCGACGACATCGAGGATGTTTTGGAGCGCCTTGAGGGTGCAAATATCTCGGTTGCCGAAACTGACGCCCAGTTATTGGAACGTGCGTCGAGTCTGGCTCTCGACGACGAGGAAGAAGAAAAAGAAGAGACTGACGAGGAAGATCTGGATCTAGATCTCTCGGCCGGTGTTCTCGACAAATCTAACGACCCCGTACGGCTTTACCTGCGCGAAATGGGTGTCGTGCCGCTGCTCAACCGCGAAGGCGAAGTTACGATCGCAAAGCGCATCGAGCGGGGCCAGATAAAAACTCACAAAGCGATATCGCGTTCTCCGATCGCGGTCGAGCGTCTGCTCAAGATCGGCGACGACCTTGCCGCCGGAAAGGCGAGCATTCGCGAGACCGTCGTTTTCAGCGAACAGGCCGAGATCTCGATAGAAGAAGATAAGGCAGAAGAGTACCTTCGCTGGACACTCGAAGGCCTCGAGAGCATCCGGCAGAACTTCCAGCCGGTGCTCAAGTCATGGGTCGCCCTGCTGGCTGAGCAAGAAAAATCTGGTGGTAAGAAGACCAAGAAACTCCTGACGCTGAAGCGCAAGACCGCACGGCTTCGGCTTGATATCGCGACCGAGATCAAGCATCTCAACCTGACCGAGCGCTCACGCCAGGTTCTGATCGCAGCGATCCGAAAGGTGGTCGAGGATATTCGCAAACACGAGCGAAATATCAACAAATGGAAAGAACGGCTCGATGCCAAACCTGCAGCTCCTGAAAAGAAAGAGCTGAATCAGAAGATCGCTGACGCAAAAGCAGCGATCGCCGAGATCGAGGCCCGCTATCACATGCAGGCGGTTGAGATCAAACGATCTTACCAGACGATATCGGTCGGTGAATTTGACACGAACAAGGCGAAACGAGAGTTGGTCGAAGCCAACCTGCGTCTCGTCGTTTCGATCGCGAAGAAATACACCAACCGCGGTTTGCAGTTCCTCGATCTGATCCAGGAAGGCAACATCGGCCTGATGAAGGCCGTAGACAAATTCGAGTGGCGTCGCGGATACAAATTCTCGACCTACGCAACGTGGTGGATCCGACAGGCGATCACGCGTGCTATCGCCGATCAGGCTCGCACGATTCGCATCCCGGTTCACATGATCGAGACGATCAACAAGCTGATCCGCACCTCGCGTCTGCTTGTTCAGGAACTCGGCCGCGAACCAACGAGCGAAGAGATCGCAAAGCGGATGGACATTCCGGTTTCGAAGGTCCGCAAGGTCCTTAAGATCGCTCAGGAACCGATCTCTCTCGAAACACCGATCGGCGAGGAAGAGGATTCGCATCTGGGGGATTTTATCGAGGACAAGTCGATACTAAACCCAGCAGAATCAGTTACTTTCTCTAACTTACGTGAGATAACTGATGAAGTTTTGGCGACTCTCACCCCCCGTGAGGAAAAGGTCATCAAAATGCGTTTCGGCCTCGGCAACACGGGCTCGGAACACACCCTCGAAGAGGTCGGCCAGCACTTTGCCGTTACTCGTGAACGTATCCGTCAGATCGAAGCAAAAGCTCTGAGAAAGCTGCGTCACCCGTCGCGTTCGCGTCGGTTGAAGGCATTTTTAGAAGGTAAGTAAGCCTTTTAACCACCAAAGTCCACGAAACAACACGAACCAAGACCGTCATCGGCAATTCGTGTTGTTTCGTGTTTTTCGGGGTTCTGATTTTTCTAGTATGGCGGCATCACCAATGTCAAAAACATTCGCACTGCCGCTTCTCCTTTCCATCTTTCTCCTCGTACCGTCTTTCGATACTGCCCTAAAATATGGCGGATCGATAGGTGTTCTAGCCTACTTTGTTCTAGGAACTGCTGCTGTTTTTATCGGGTACCGTTTCCTTTTGCCGTTGTTTTTATCAAGCGTGTCGGCTCGCACCGCTGACTATTTCGCGATCGCGACGTTCGTCGGTCTGGCCGCGATCGCTCTTTACACTTATCCAATAGTAAACTCCCGTCCCGGCCTGGTTGGCACCGATGCTGACGACGCACTGATAACAGCCGCGACGGAATTCTTGAACGGTCGATATCCTTATCGGCTGACCACATATCTCGGCAACCTGATCTCGCCGATGCCTGGAGCTGTGCTGCTCGCGATGCCGTTTGTCGTCGTTGGCCTGATCCAATTGCAGAATGTCGTTTGGTTAGCGGCATTCTATCTGGTCTATCGCCGTTTCGAAGGAAGCAGCACCGCGGCTCTGGGACTGGTCTGGGTCATTCTAGTCATGTCCCCAACGGTTATGCAGAACGTTGTGACGGGCGGCGACTACACGGCAAACACGATCTACGTCGTCGTCGCGATGTGGCTGCTCGCTCCTTCTCTAGCCGATCCAAATTCTCCGGCATGGAAACGCATCCTGCCCGCCATCCTTCTCGGCATCGGCCTGTCGTCGCGGTCAACATTTATTCTGTTAATGCCGCTGTTTCTATCGTTGCTCATTCAGATAGCGGACTGGAAACAGGGTATCAAGTATCTTTCGATCTCTGGCGTAGTTTTTTTGGCGGTTACGCTCCCCTTTTGGGTGTACGATCCTGCCGCTTTTGCCCCTCTTCACGTTCAGTCGGATAAACTAAAAGCCGTCGAAGACACGCTGCCGTATGCAAGTGTTTTAATTCCAGGAACGACGCTTTTGCTCTCGATCGTTTTGTCGCTACAAACGATGAGATCCGATCTTTTTAGGTTCTTCCTAAACTGCGCGATCGTGCAGATCTACGTCCTCCTGCTGACCGCAGTTGTCTACTCCGTAAAACAAGGCCAGCTTGACCTCTACATTGGGCAGGCAGGATATGGTATTTTTACATTGTTTTTCGGAGCGACCGCGATCTGGATGAAGATGAACCGCAAGGCTCGAAATTCGGGACAGAACCATGAATTAGTCACCTAGGATTTTCCTTTGCGTTTCTTGGCGACCTTTGCGTTCTTTGCGTTAAAACCATTTTCTAAAACGCAAAGGTCGCAAAGAAGACGCAAAGCTAAAAAACAACCTTTTGACCAACATTATAAAACTTCTACGCCCGCATCAGTGGATAAAGAATTTCTTTGTCTTTATTCCTGCTTTCTTTGCGGGGAAGATCGGATTGCTGGTCGCCGATCATCGGCTGGCCGTGGCTTTCGCGTCGTTTTGTTTAGCAGCAAGTGCGGTTTACGTTTTCAATGACCTCTTCGATCTAGAAAAAGACAAACTCCACGAAGTTAAACGCAATCGGCCGCTCGCGATCGGAAGCGTTTCTCGAAGCACCGCCGTCCTTCTAATGTTACTCCTTTGTGGGGCGGCGATCAGCTCGGCTTTTTTGGTGAACCTTGAATTTCTGGCGGTCATCGGCGGTTATTTCGCGGTACAGATCCTCTATTGCCTGATACTCAAGCATATTTCTATCATAGACATTTCGGTTATCGCGGTCGGGTTTGTGCTGCGGGTCCTTGCCGGCGGTGTCGCGGTGGGGGTTCCAGTTTCGAAATGGCTGATCCTGATGACGTTTTTGCTGGCGTGCTGTCTCGCATTAGGGAAACGCCGGGACGATCTTCTGCTCGATGTCGACAAATCGGCACTTAGGCCGTCTCTCGGAGGTTATACACTTCCCTTTATCGACAACTGCCTGATCGTCCTCGCCGGCACGACGATCGTTTGCTACATCATGTATACGGTCTCAGAGGACGTCGTCACGCGGCTGAGGTCCGACAATGTTTATCTAACGTCGATCTTTGTCATCATTGGCCTACTCAGGTTCCTGCAGATCGCGATGGTCGAGCAAAAAAGCGGCTCACCGACGCTGATACTGCTCAAGGACACGATGATCCAGGCAATGATCGGACTCTGGCTCGTCGCATTTGCAGTGATTCTCTATGCGTCGTAGAACCGTAACAAATTGGGGAAATTACCCAATCGTGGAAGCTGCTTTCACCGAGACGTCGCGACAGAGCGAGATCGCCGCATTGATCGGGGGTTCTGACGAAATAACCATACGCGGAAACGGCCGCTCATATGGCGACGCCTCGCTGGGCGACAATATTCTTTCGACACTTCGCCTCAACAAGTTCCTCGATCTCGACCTCGAAAAAGGCGAGATCGAATGTGAGAGCGGGGTACTTTTCTCAGATATTCTCGACGTCATCGTGCCAAGGGGCTTTTTTCTGCCCGTGACGCCGGGAACCAAATTCATAACCGTTGGCGGTGCTATCGGTGCCGACGTTCACGGGAAAAATCACCACAAGGAAGGCGGTTTCGCGTCGCATGTTATTAGTTTTGATCTAGTGGATGAAACCGGCGTAGTCCGACGTTGTTCCCCGAACGAGAACGCCGCTCTTTTCTGGCAAACCTGCGGAGGAATGGGCTTAACAGGCCTGATCCTGAGGGCAAGGTTTCGTTTGCAGCCTATCGAAACCGCATTTATCGATCAGAACTCGATAAAATCGGCGAACATTGATGCGGTAATGAAGCAGTTTGCCGATAACTCGAGTTCTACTTACTCCGTTGCCTGGCTCGACTGTACCGCTCGCGGGAAAAGTTTAGGACGCTCGATACTTCAGCTTGGCGAACATACCAAGTTGGCCGATCTTCCGAGACAATATTCGGCCGACCCGCTTAGGCTGCCGCCGAAAAGCGGTCCGTCGATACCGTTCAACGCACCGGCCTTCGCACTAAATCCCCTCACGATAAAGTCCTTTAATACACTATATTTCAATCGCCAACTGTCCGAGCGAAAGACGTCGATAGTTCATTTCGATCCCTTTTTCTATCCTCTCGACGGCATTCGCGACTGGAACAGGCTTTACGGCAGGAATGGTTTCGTCCAGTATCAATTCGTTCTCCCGCTCGACAAAAGTGAGGGCGTCGTAGAGATCCTCGAAAAGATATCTCGGTCCGGCGAAGGCTCGCCGCTCGCGGTCCTGAAGCTTTTTGGCAAGCCGCACCCAAACTCGTTTATGAGCTTTCCGATGGAAGGCTTCACGCTCGCTCTCGATTTCAAGGTCAACGAAAAGGTTTTCGGACTGCTAGACGAACTTGATGAGATCGTGATGAAAAACAACGGCCGTATCTATCTGGCCAAAGACGCACGTATGAAGCCCAACGTCTTTCAGCGCGGTTACAACGACATCGTGCCTTCAGGGCGTTTTACGTCAGCACAGGCAAAAAGGCTCAGAAACACTAGCTGAGAAAGCAGTTATCAGTTGTTAGTTTATAGTTGTTAGTTATGGCAAAAACTCTACTTCTTCTTGGAGGTCGTTCGGATATCGGGCTGGCGTGTGCTCACGAATTCGCGGCTCAAGGCTTTGACATCATTCTGGCGGCCCGGTCGGCGGAGGAGCTTCAAACATCGGTTAAGGACATTGAGATCCGCCATGGAGTAAAGGCATTCGCCGCGGAGTTCGATGCCGAAGATACTGCAGCTCACTGCGATTTCTACACGTCTCTTACGGCCAAACCTGACGTAGTGCTTTATTCGATCGGCTCGCTCGGTGATCAGAAGGTTTCCGAAAACAACTGGTCCGAGGCAGAAAAGGTCATCTCGTCAAACTACACAGGCGCGGTCTCGATTGTCTCCATTGTCGCCAACGACCTCGAATCGCGGAACGAAGGCACGATCATCGGCATCTCGTCCGTCGCCGGCGAACGCGGGCGACAGAGCAATTACATCTATGGCTCGGCAAAGGCTGGCTTTACAACGTTTCTCGCGGGACTACGCCATCGCCTCGCAAAAACGAAAGTAAACGTGATAACCGTTAAACCCGGGTTCGTCGAGACAAAAATGACAGCGGAGATGGAGCTTCCGAAACCACTCACGGCAAGCCCCGAACGCGTCGCCAAAGCGGTTTATAAAGCTTATCTCTCACGAAAGCACACGTTATACTCGCTCGGAATATGGCGACAAATAATGTTCGTGGTACGGTCGGTTCCGGAACAGATCTTTCTTAAAACAAAACTTTAAGTGGAAGATCTAAAAGCTTCTTCGCTAACAGCTAACAGCTAGTCTTCTTTCCCAGCCGAATGAGCTAAAAATTTTGCCTCCTCCAGATTCGCAACTAATCCGTCCAACTGTTTCTCATAGATCTCATCGAGGATCTTCTTGAACTCTCGGCCCGGCGTCATTCCTAATTCAATCAGGTGACGACCCATCAAGATCGGATCGGGCGCCTTTTTCTCGACCTGCAGCTCGCGCACCTTCTCGATAAACCACTCCTGAGCTTCCGAGCCAAAGATCGCTTTGCTCTTGTCCCACTCCGGATAGCGGCCAAGACTGTCGGCTTTGGCGACTCGGTAGAGCAGGTCGGGCTCGACTTTGCGGGCGAGCCGACGGAATGCTCCGTCGCCAACGGGGTTTTTCGTTTTGTAGTATTCGCCGGGCTTTAGGTGATAGCGAACGAGTTGGATGATCTGCTCGCGCACGTCAAAACCGTCGAGCGTGAATATCCCCAGCTTATTCAAAAACGAGATGGTCGGCTCGACTCCGGCCTCATCGTGGCCGCGAGAACGAATTCTCCCGTCGACGAATTCGGTAGTCGGTGGCTTTCCCAGGTCGTGGCAAAGTGCTCCGAGCATGACGGCGACCTTTCGCGGATGATCTAGATCGTCGATAAGCATCCGCGCCTCGTCGACGACCATCATCGTATGAACGTCGACATCGCCCTCAGGATGCCACTCAGGCTCCTGCGGAACGCCGACAAGGGCTTCGATCTCAGGAAATAGCTGCCGGAAAACGCCGAATTCGTAAAGTAGCTTGAGCCCGATCGAAGGCTGCCGTGCGAGAAGCAGAAGCTTTTCGAGCTCACCCCAAATACGCTCTTTCGGCAGATCCGTGACGTCGCTATTCTTGCAGACTTCGATCGTTTCCGTGTCAACTGAGAACTCGAACCTCGCGGCAAACTGGGCCGCCCGCAGCACGCGCAAACTATCCTCACCGAAAGTCTCACGCGAAACCAATTTCAACACCTTCCGGTCGATATCGCTGCGGCCGTTAAAAGGATCGACGACCTCGCCCGTTATCGCATCTTTTAGGATCGCGTTTACCGTAAAATCACGCCGCGAGCACGCCTCTTCGAAAGACATCGATGGATCGCCTTCAACGACGAATCCACGATGGCCCGCGCCCGATTTCCGTTCCCGCCGAGGCAAGCTGACGTCGAGATCGTTGCCGATCTTGTAAACCGCAAACGACTCGCCGACCGCATTTACATCGCCAAATCTCGCCACGATCTCTCGCAGCCTCTCGGGTTCGACAGCGTAGACCTCAACGTCCCAATCCTTCGGCTCGACGCCCATCAGTTCGTCGCGAACGCATCCGCCGTTCAGCATCGCCCTGCCGCCAGCCTCAGCAACCGCCCTTGTAAAGCTCAAAACCTTTTCCGGTACCGTTATCACGTCAAACAGGATAGCAATTCACCACGAGCAACCAGAAACGGTTTGCATATGAACCGATCAATTTTGTAACTAAGGCCGCTGGCGATTTGATTTTCATCGAAAAATAAGCGAACTTCGGAAAGGCGTTATCGACCGGGTCGAGAGCGCCGATTTGCTTTTCTGCGATGAGAGGCGGCCGGATCGCCACTCAATTATGGGAAACGAGACATCTAGTAAGTTCAGCCTCAGAAACTGGTTGATGAAGGGAACAAAGCCGACTGCGGACCCTTCTGAACCCGTGAAACACGAGCATCAGAAACATTCCTGGTGGAAGGTGATGTGTCTTACAGGCGTCGATTATTTCTCGACTCTCGGTTACCAGCCAGGTATCGCTTTCCTCGCCGCGGGTGCTCTTGCCCCTTTTGCGACCTTCGTGCTCGTCATTCTTACGCTCTTTGGGGCGTTGCCTATGTACAAGCGGGTGGCTGAAGACAGCCCGCACGGCGACGGCTCGATCTCGATGCTGGAGAATCTGCTCTCTCGCTGGAAGGGCAAGATGTTCGTCCTCGTCCTGCTCGGTTTCGTAGCTACCAGCTTCATCATCACGATCACTCTGTCGGCCGCCGACGCGACCGCTCATATCGTCGAAAACCCGTTGTTCGAGCATTACCTGCCGTTCATGCATCATCCGGTGCTGATCACGCTGGTGCTGATCACGCTACTTGGCATGGTCTTTCTCCGCGGGTTTAACGAGGCGATCGGTATAGCGGTCGGGATCGTGGTCATCTTTTTGTTGCTGACCTCCGTCACGATCGTGCGTGGTTTGTATGAGCTGATCTTTGTTGATGCGGGGGCTTTTCAGAATTGGCAGAATGCGGTTTGGGCTCACCCGGACGTATCGGGCAGCCTGCTTTGGCTGGCACTTGCATCGCTCTGGGTGTTTCCAAAACTCGCCCTCGGCCTTTCCGGCTTTGAGACTGGCGTCGTCGTTATGCCGCTCATTAAGAGCGATGAAGAAACGGCGGCGAAAGAATCCTCCCAGCCTCCAATCGCCAATACCGAAAACCCACATATCGATGACTCAGCCGAGATCCCCGGGCGAATTCGCAACGGCAAGAAGCTGCTAAGTGGTGCTGCGATAATCATGAGTTTCATGCTCGTCGGCAGTAGTATCGTTACCTCGATGCTAATTCCCGCCGAGGCGTTTCAGCCGGGTGGTCAGGCCTATGGACGTGCCGTTTCATATCTTGCCCATAAGATGCTAGGCGGCGTTTTCGGAACTATCTATGACGTCTCGACGATCATGATCCTGTGGTTTGCCGGAGCGTCGGCGATGGCGGGATTGCTCAACATCGTTCCGCGCTATCTGCCGCGATACGGCATGGCCCCGAATTGGGCACGTGCAGTGCGGCCGCTCGTACTTGTGTTCACGGGCATCTGCTTTATCGTCACGATCGCCTTTGGAGCGAGCGTCGTCGCTCAGGGCGGTGCTTATGCTACCGGCGTTCTCGCTCTGATGACATCCGCGGCGATCGCCGTCGCTATCGCGTCGCGCCGCCGGGGCGAAAAGCGGTGGGTACTCTACGCTTTGATCACGCTGATCTTCATTTATACGACTCTCGTCAATATCGTAGAACAGCCGAGCGGACTTCAGATCGCGACACTCTTTATCCTGGCGATCATTTTTGCCTCATTTGTATCACGAGCCCTCAGAACAACCGAGCTTCGTATCAATAAGATCGAGTTCGACGAAACCGCGATGGCGTTTCTGGAAGATATCGACGATGGCGAGATCCGTATCGTAACCAACCGTCGTGAAACAGGTGACGTGACCGAATACCGCTTCAAGGAACACGAGAAACGCGTCGATAACCACATTCCGGCCAGTGATCCGATCATATTTTTCGAGGTTGAGATCGGCGACGCATCTGAGTTTGCCGGCAAACTCGAAGTCTCCGGCGTCGACATCGACGGATACCGAATCCTGCGAGCCAAAGCCCCGGCCGTGCCGAACGCGATAGCCGGATTGCTGCTGTATCTCCGCGACAAAACCAACAAGATCCCGCATGTTTACTTCGGCTGGAGCGAAGGAAACCCGATCCACTATCTGATCCGTTACATACTCTTCGGTGAGGGCGATACGGCTCCGGTCACCCGCGAGATCCTTCGTCAAGCCGAGCCCGACGCCGAATTTCGCCCAAGCGTCCACGTCGGCGGCTAACCCCAGCTATATTTCAACCTGTTCTCCCAACTCAACGACCCGATTCGGCGGAATTCCAAAGTAGGCGGTCGCACTCCTCGCGTTCTTTGTGAGCAGCCCAAACAGCCGCTCACGCCAGCGTGCCATTCCGGGATATTTGCGCGTCGCGATTATCGTCTCACGCCCGAGGAAGTACGTAATGTCGCAGCGACGCAGTATCAGGCCTGGACGGCTCAGTTTTTCAAGCTCTCGCGGGATGTTCGGGTCTTCCATATAGCCGTAGTAGATCTTTACGCGCCAGAAGCCATTGCCGAGCCGTTCGAGCTTTTCGCGTTCATCTTCGCGCACGTATGGGATCGGACGCGTTTTGACCGTTACGAACAACACCTGCTCGTGAAGCACCTTGTTGTGCTCCAAATTATGAAGCATAGCCGGCGGTGTCCGTGAGGCGTTGCCGTTCATAAAGACGGCAAGCCCCGGAACCCGCATCGGCTTATCGCGTTCGAGTTTTTCCAAGAATTCCTCGAGCGGTTCTGTCTCCTCCGTCACGCGGCGTTGTAGAATACTCCGGCCCTTCTTCCAAGTGACCATCACTGTGAAAATGAGTGCTGCGAGTCCGAGCGGAAACCAACCACCGTCAAGGATCTTGATAGCGTTCGCTCCAAAGAACGCAAGATCAATGATCAAAAATGCCCCACAAAGAGCTGCCGTTGGCAAGAATCCCCAGTTCCAGCGTTCCCGTGCGACAAAGTAGAACAAGATCGTCGTGATGACCATCGTCGATGTCACCGCGATACCGTATGCCGACGCAAGCCTGCTTGAGCTGCCAAAGCCGATGACGATCGCGATACAGCCCACCATGATCGCCCAATTCACGCCGGGAAGATATATCTGTCCAAATTCGCGGCTCGAAGTGTGCTGGATCTTCACGCGCGGCAGGAATCCAAGCTGAACCGCCTGCATCGTCAGCGAAAATGCACCTGAGATCAGAGCTTGTGAAGCAATGACGGCCGCAGATGTCGCGAGCACGATCATCGGATACAAGGCCCACGACGGGGCAAGGCGGTAGAATGGATTCTCGGCCATCGCCGGGTTCTCAAGCAGCAGTGCCCCCTGGCCAAAATAATTGAGGAGAAGTCCCGGAAGGGCCACGAAAAACCACGCCAAACGGATCGGTTTTTTTCCAAAATGTCCCATATCCGCATAGAGTGCCTCTCCGCCTGTTACCACCAGAAACACGGAACCAAGGATCACGAACCCGTGCCAGCCGTTCTCAATAAAGAAATTTACACCGTACAGCGGATTGGCCGCCGATAGCACGGACGGGGACTGAACGATCTGTGCGATACCGAGCACTGCCAGCACAGTGAACCAGATCAGCGTTACCGGTCCGAACACCCGTCCCACACGAGCCGTTCCCCGGCTCTGAAACATAAATAATCCAACAAGGATCGCTATGGTAACCGGAACAACGAACGGTGTCATCGCCGGTGTCGCGACGGTCAATCCCTCGACCGCACCGAGGATCGAGATCGCTGGAGTTAGAACACCGTCACCGTAAAGCAAAGCCGCACCGAAGATGCCCAAAGCGATCAGGACCCGCTTCTCTGTTTTGCCCGAGGGCTTGATCGGCGTCGCCAAAGCGGCCAAGGACAGGATCCCGCCTTCGCCGTGATTGTCGGCTCGCAGAACGAAAACCAGATACTTTATCGAAACGACGATGATAAGCGACCAGAAGATCAGCGATAGAACGCCCAGGATGTTTCCGGGCGTCACCGCGATAGCATGCGGGCCATGAAAGCATTCACGCAGAGCATAAAGCGGAGAAGTGCCGATATCGCCATACACCACGCCGAGGGCGGCGAGCGATAAAAATGCTAGATACTTGCCGCTCGGACTCTCTTTTGGTTTTTCTACGTCGGCATACGTTGAATGTATGTCTTCGACAGTTTCAGTTGTTGTCATATAGTTGAGGCTTCTCGATAGACGGTGTCTCACGCCGACGCATACGCCGGCGGTCGATGACATCCATCAGGTGAGATCCCAGAAGTAATAAAGGAATGGTTAAGATACAAAGAATGGTCGCCGCGACGTCTATTTCGGGAATCGCCGGAAAAGCCGCGTGGATAGCCGCAAGCAAAAGTCCGGCGACCGGAGCTGCCACGCCGCAGGCGAACAGCAACACTTGCGAGACAACCAGAACGCGATCGCTCAGCTTTTCTCGCTTATCGTTACGTTGCCTGTCTTTCGCGGCGTGTGTTGATAGGATCGCAGCCATACGAGTCCAAGACTAGCTGGCTGTATATAATTTGGGGGTAAATCTTATATAAAGATTTTATAAAGACTATTCCGGCTCACAAAAAAAGCGATAGCCGATCCACGGCTCGGTGCGGATGTAACGCGGTTTTGAGGGGTCTTTCTCGATCTTTTTTCTTATCTGGCCAACAAAAACACGCAGATATTCCGTCTGTTCCGTAGAGTTGCCGCCCCAGATCGCGGAAAGCAGCGTGCGGTGCGTGACAACCTTGCCGCGGTTTCGAAACAGGAAAACGAGCATGTCAAACTCCTTTGGCGTCAGATGAACCGCAGCACCTGCGACCGTTATCTCATGGGTCGCCATATCGATAACGAAATCTCCGTCGGCCAGACGTTCCAGGTCGTCCGCCGCCTTCGATTCCGGTGACCGTCGCAATGCAGCCCTGACACGGGCGAGCAGCTCATCGATCCCAAACGGTTTAGTGATATAGTCGTCCGCTCCAGCGTCGAGCGCTTCGACCTTCGTCTGCTCTTCGCCCTTGACCGAAAGCACTATGATCGGGAGGTCGGACACTTTTCGCACCTCACGGCAAAATTCGATCCCGTTCAGTTCAGGCATCTGCAAGTCTGTAATGATCAGATCAGGATGCCAATCTCGAAATGTGTCGAGAGCTGATATCCCGTCAGCCGCCGTTCTAACGTCATATTTGTGCGCGGTCAGGCTGTGTCGCAGGACACGGGTTATCTGCGATTCGTCATCAACCACCAAGACTTTTTGAAATTCACTCATTCTCTGCTTTCCCTGGAAACTTGATCACAAATGTCGTCCCCAGACCATCAGGGCCGTCCGCGATGGTGATCGACCCGCCCTGCGATTCAACGATCCCCTTTGAAATGGCGAGGCCGAGGCCTAGGCCTTCGGAACGATCGCCTTCGATCCGAACAAACTTCTCGAAAACCCTGTCTCGCAGCTCAGGAGCAATGCCTCTTCCCTGGTCTGAGATCTCTATGCAATGACCGCTTTGATCTGCACTCGCGGTTATCGTTATCGTTGAACCTGCGGGCGAATAGTTTGCGGCATTCTGCACGAGATTATAGATCACCTCGGCAACCGCACGGCCGTCGGCATGGATGGGCGGAAGATCTTTTTGAATATTGATGCCCAGATGATGTCCGGCGAGAACTTTCTCGGCCCGCTCGAGGGCGATCGAGATTATTTCCTCGACATTTGTGTCTGACCGACTGGCCTCGGCCGAACCGGCTTCCACCCTCGCGAGCTGTACCATGCTCTCGATAAATCCGTTCAAACGGTCAGTTTCCTCGTTGATGACATCAAGAAAATCGGTCCTGCCGGAACTATCCAGTTCGATGGTTCGATGCCCGCCTTCGCTGTCGAGCAAAGTTGTGACCGCAGCCTTGATCGAGGTCAGCGGCGTGCGCAGATCGTGCGTTACGGCGTCGAGAACGGCCGATTTCAGCTTTTCGCTCTGCTTTAGGGCCTCTGCCTCGGTCGCTTTCTCAAACGCCGCCTGAAGCTCAGCATAAAGCTGTTCTGCCTCTACCGCTCGGCGACGCACATTTGCGGAAAGCTCTCCGGCCACGATCGCCGTTATCGTAAATGCGGCCCACGCGATCAGATTCTGCGGATCGGCTATATGCCAGGTGCCATACGGCGGCAAAAAGAAGTAATTGAAGATGAGCATCGCCGCAAACGAGGCGACCAAAGCCGGATTTCGACCAAAAAAAGTAGCGGAAGACAGCACGATCACCAGAAAGATCATCGCGACCGTCGTAGCATTGACCGCATCCCGAAGCGCGAAGAGAGCGGCAGCCGTCAGCCCGATCGCCCCTAGCGAAAATGCAAAACGCAATGATCTGGAAGTCACCAGGTCGTCAACCCGCATATTCAATGATTCTATGCCTAAATCGCCGCTCTAACTACTCTTCGCAAAGCACTATAAAGATTTAACATGCTATCCGGAATATTCCGGTGGTATTCTATGGAATAAATCTTCGGAGGCAGGTGGTCATGCGGCATCTAGTCATTCTTTGTCCCTTGGTCTTATTTTTCAGCGTTACGACCATCGCTCAGATCGCGATCCCGTCGCCAACGCCAACGCCAAGGCCTGGTTCGCGGCAGGCAAATGTTCACCCCATCGTTGCCGATAACGACAGTTTTGATCGCATGCGCTCGATCGAGATGATAACGAACAGAAACTCGCCCATCGCCCACCCGATGCTCGACCCCAAAAAAGGCATCTATCGCCGCCCTTCTAAAGAAGAGACAGCTTCGCTCGCCGTCGCGGAACCGCTGCTAGTAAAGCACGCCGAGCTGCTGAGAGATAAGAACGCGGGCATCGTAAAGCTCAACGCCGATTCGTCTTGCGTGTCAGACGTTGACGTCGTCGTCGCTACCGAAAAGTGCATCCCGTTCAAAATGCCGGGAGCAGGGATCGCCTATTCTTTCAGGACCGAAAGCTACCGCCTGCCGCGTCTCGCCGACCTGATACTGCACGACGGCATTTTCAAAACAGGCGGGGCCTTTCAGCAGGTGATAATGGCGGATCTGGGAGACCTACCGCTTGAGGCTGTAACGCTCGGCACCAACGGACTTAAGTTTCTGACAGACCTAAAACCGGTAAGCGACAGCAACGAATTCACGAAATTTGAGCAGGAGATCGTTAGCGGGATCAAGAAAGACGGCTTTTTCTACCGCAAAGGCCAGCTTGCTAAGGAGAACACGACCTACGTCCTTCGCTCCATCGCCTACCGCGGCAAATACATGCGCTCTGTCGAAGGCGTCGACTACGACGAACTAGAATTCGACCGCCGCCGCGATACGATCGTCGCCTTCCGCGTCGTCGAAAAAGACCCCGCCGGAAACATGACCATCCTCTGGAAACGCCTGAAAGACGCGGAGTCACCGGTGTTGAAGATCGTAAAGTGAAAATTCATGCCAAGGTCGTTTTGTAAGCTAATTCTACTCACCTTTGCATTTATCGCTCTCGTCACCGATCGCTCTACGGCTCAATCGGCAGACGCGGGCGGGAAACTCACGATTTACGGGATGATGACGCAAGTTGGCATAGTTGCGAAGCGTGAGTTCCTTGATGGGCAGCGTCGTGTCTATAAGACGATCTACTATGCCGCTCCGCAACACACCGGTAGCCCTACGGGTCCTTATTTTGAGAAGGATCTCCAGGCTCGGTCGGTCGTCGTGAATTTTTACGACGAATTCAGCTGTGTGGTCCGGGAGGAGAGAAGCGAGCCTCCCGGTCGGCTCGCATCGACTATCGAAAGGAAATGCGTATTCGGGACGGCGATCCCCGAGCAAACGATCTATAGAAATCACCGCGGCATTCGCGAACGGCAAACCACAAAGACAGGCACTTTACATTTCAGTTCAGACGGAAAAAAGGTCGTCGCGATGAATGCTTCACTGCCGCAGAAGACAGACCTCGTAAACGGCTGGGGCAGAAAAGAGGGCGGAATGGCTATAGGCATCGCCGTGAATCAACCCAAAGGCCGCCAACAGGAGCTGACAATTTATCAAACGACAAAAAACATCGATAGATCATCCGATAAGACAATTTGGATTTCCCCTCTCGAATACGAACTGACACACAGCTCGGGACGCGTGATCCCGTACCGCGGCACTCTTAACAACAGAGGTCAGAAGATTCCGAATGTAGAAAACTGTCCGGGAATGTATGCCATCAGTGCACCGCGTCCTGGAACTGCCCAATCTGGTGGCCCGATTGCCCTGATGGACCATTACGACCCGCTTCCCATAGGCGAATACCGATTCAAAATGAAACTCTGCGTCAGCGGAGCCTCACAGCCCCTAGTATCCAACATGATAACTTTTGAGGTGATCGACTAGCTCAGTCTTTCTTGCAGATAAGCTTTTAGTCCTTCGATCGCCACTCGCTCCTGCTCCCATGTGTCGCGATCACGCACGGTAACGGCATTGTCTTCCAATGATTCATGATCGACCGTGACGCAGAACGGCGTGCCGATCTCGTCCTGGCGGGCGTATAGTTTGCCGATGCCGCCGGTATCGTCGTAGACGGCTCGCATCGAGGGTTGGAGGTCGCGTCTTAGCTTTTTGGCTAGTGTGACGATGCCTTCGTTGTTCTTGGCGAGCGGCAGGACTGCAACCTTGATGGGGGCGAGTGAAGGCTTGAGTTTGAGGATGACTCGGACCTCGCCTTTGTCATTCGTTCGCTCTTCGTACGCTTCCATCAAGACGGCCAGCAACGTGCGGTTGACGCCGATCGATGGTTCGATACAGTAAGGATAAAACCTCTCGTTGGTCTGCGGATCAAAGTACGAAAGGTCCTCGGTCGTATCGGAATTGATACGCTTCCCGTCCTCGCCCTCGGGCTTTTTCGAATGGACGCGCAGGTCATAATCCGTACGGTTCGCGATGCCAAGCAGTTCATCGAACTGCTTGTCTTCGTCCTCGCGGTCAGGGAAAAATCTATACAGAAAATCTACCGTCCGGTCTGAATAGTGTGCGAGTTCCTCTTTCGACTGCTCGTAATGAACGACGTTTTCGCTCGATATCCCAAGCGTTCCGAGCCACGCATCATACGCGTCGATCCACTCCTGATGGATCCGCGGAGCATCCTCAGGCCGGCAAAAATACTCGACCTCCATCTGCTCGAATTCACGCGTGCGAAAGATAAAATTCCCAGGCGTCACCTCGTTCCTGAACGCCTTCCCGACCTGTGCGATACCAAACGGCAATTTTCGCCGCGAAGTGTCGAGAACATTCTTAAAATTAATAAAGATCCCCTGCGCCGTCTCCGGCCGCAGATATGCCAACGCCATCGGATCGTCATCGCCCGAAACCGCACCGATCGTCGTACGAAACATCAGGTTAAACGGCCGTGATTCGGTCAGGTTCGTCGAACCGCAGTTCGAACAAACGAGTTTCCCGTCCGCATTTCGGTCCAATTTGTCCTCACGCAGACGCGTCTTGCAGTCGCGACAGTCCGCCAGCGGATCGCTAAACGTCGTCTCGTGCCCCGAATATTTCCACACCAAACGGTTCTGGATTATCGAAGAATCAAGTCCCTCGATATCGTCTCGCTCATAAACGACCCAGTCCCACCAGGCCTTCTTGATATTGTTCGCCAGCTCCACGCCCAACGGCCCATAATCCCACGACGACCCCAGCCCGCCATAAATATCCGAAGCCGGAAAAACAAACCCCCGCCGCTTAGCCAGCGACACAATGGTTTCAATATTCGGTGCAGTCATAAATTTCTTAGATACCTTCGGGTAAAACGCATTTCAACCCGAAATATTGCTCGAAAGGAAGAAAATCGCGATCGTTGTGTAACAACTCGTAGTTGTGGATGATACAACACGTCGCGATTAGCGTATCGATGGTCTTTCTAATTGTTATTCCTTTCTTACGAAGCTCGATATAGTTTTTCGCAGCGCCCAACGCTATACGGTAACCACCTATGACCGTAAAATCGAGCCGGGCGAATAATTGAACGGTTTCGTCAAAAACCTTTGGATCATTACAGCCTTGCAAAACCTCGGCAAGCACCAGATCGCCAATAACAACTCGCTTCACGCCGAGGATTTCATCGAGCTTCAAGGTATGCGGAGTCTCAAGCTCGCGAATGTAATCGATCCAGACGCTCGAATCGACAAATATCATTTATCGAGCCTCATTTCCTCAAGATCACCTTCCCACTGGAACTTGCCTTTCAATTTTCGCAATTCTCCCTGCCGCCGCAGACGAAGCAACTCTTCGAGGGCCAACTCGACAACCTCCTTCTTGGTCTTTAGCCCAGTGATCTTTAATGTTTCATTCATCAATTTGTCATTTATTTCTATATTAGTTCGCATAGTAAACCTCGCTGAATCGACCAGGATCATTAATCAAGCCTCATCGCCTCGAGATCGCCTTCCCACTGAACCTTCCCCCGAAGCTTTCTTAGACCTTCCTGCTTTTTCAGCCGCAGCAGTGTCCGAAGAGCCTCATCAACCACCTCACGCTTGGTCTTCAGACCCGTGATCTTCAAGGTTTCCTTCATCAATTCGTCGTTGATCTCAATATTCGTACGCATGATGTGTATAACCTCGCCATTTCATACACATCATAACAACCGCCGCCGACACTGTCAAAATCCGTTCGTCGAAGCAAGCAACCATAAAATAGCCGCTCTGCAATCTACGCATTTTGCGTCATTTTGTGCGTTTTTGTACATTCCGTGCGGAATAGCATTCCATTTTTAGTTCGGTTCGGTTAGTATGCCGAATATGGAACGTTGTGCCGTGTGTAAATGCAGTTCGAATCTTTCGGTTAAGCTTCCCGCCTTCGCGCCTGACAAAAAGCTAGCGTTTGTCGAGCGTGTGTGGGGGCTGCTGATCGAGAGCCGGTTTGGGCCTGACCGCGAATACGAATTGCTCGTCAACATGAGCCCCGATCCACGTCCGGACGATTGTACTTTCTACGAAAAAACGCCGTTCGGTATTTTCCCCTCCTACGCATACGACTACCTGCCGGATGCGCTGATAAGCCAGATCGCGACTGACTTTGTTGCGAGGCACGGCATCGAGCAATTCCTGCCCGTGGTCCGCGTCGCAGCCGCCGCCCGCGGCTCACCGAGAACACTTGCCGCCGCTCTCTAACCTTTTTTACCTTTTGACTTGATCTTTGAAAATTTGTGACGCGGAACGAACCTGTTCCGAGCTGCGGGTTAAATCTCCTCAAGAAGATGTCTGAAAAGTCGATTTTGGGCGGTGAAACCGCCAGAGAATCTAGCCAGACGTGAAACGTCTGGAAAGTTGGTGCTGCGATTCCCGCACTGAAGGTGCGGCAGACGCGCCCGTAAACACTAGCTCTTTCGCCCTTTCAGGGCGACATGTGTCGACGCGAAATTTCCAGACGTTCCACGTCTGGCTACGATCTTTAGCCGCTCCACGGCCAATAAAGGAGACATTCCAGACATCCTCCAATCAAAATTCAAATCCTCCCTTAAGCTCAACAGTTTTGTTGGCTGATGCTTCGGTCATGAAGGAAGTTCGGAGCCGCGTTCCTTCAATACAACCACATGTAGAAGGAACCGATGTAGCGAGAAGCGCGTCGGAGCCCGAAACGCCGGTACCAACTTCGGTTCCGGGTTCAACTCTCAGACCTCGGGTTCAGCACAAAAGCATAAGCGCGTCGGAGGTAAAAATTCTAGATAGCACCGGTTAACTCGGCAGCCCACAGAACGTCCGGACAACTCGATACAGTGGATCCGCCGAATTGGACAAGCCCGGACTTTCAGCTTTTGAAAGGCGAAAAGCGCGTCGGAGTTTGTAGGACACAACGGAAAGAAGGCTGCCGGAGATCGCTCTCTGACAGCCTTCCTTTGTTCGTCCTTATTAGGGGGCGAGCTTGGTTTAGTTTACGACGGGCAGGGACGCTCCCGGCGGGACGATCCAGATCTCGTAGGTCGTCTTGAGCCGCTGGCTTCCGCGAACGATCTGTATTCGTCTCGGGTCAAAGCCTCGCGTCTGAACCATGTAATCGAGTGCTCGTTTCGACAGGCGGTCGTATGTGTTTACTCGCGTGCTCTGTCGGTCGGTACCCGGATAGATGATGATGTAGAGCTGAGCGTCAGGCGTGTTCTGAGCCTGGATCACACAGTTGTCAAAGCGGGCTTTGTCATCATCCGGAGCCTTTGCTTCGAACTCGTCGCAGCGGAATGGCTTCGGCTGTTCGACAACAGGGATCGGCGTTACTTCGGTCGGAACCGAAATGACCTGACGGCAGCGGCTGTCATAGACGTCGTCATTGACGTCAAGTTCAGCGTTGATCGTCTTGCCGCCGAGTCCGGTCGAATCGACCGTTATAGACGGCGTTCCGAGCCCGTTGGTAACACGGCCATTCGAAACCTTCCACGCGTATCGCAGCGGGATCGGGGCAGTTCCCTGATTGATGGCGGCAAAGGTGACAAAATCGCCTTCGGAGATGCGATCAGGGCCGTCCAGAGTAAATCGATACGGGCATGGCGTTGAGATCGTCTCGCGAACGATCTTCAGACAGATGCAGTTCTTTCGATCTTTGACAATTTCAACCCGGTCGCGCCAAACCTTGCCGTCCGGACCACCAACTTCGACGGTGTAGATGCCCGGAGCAAGATAGAAATCCGCACCCGTTCCGACACCACTTTCACCGACGTATTTGCCGTCAACCTTTACCGGGTACGACGTTTCCGTCGTTTTCACGTTGAGCGTGCCCATTCCCTTGGGACGCTTCTTGGTCGTATCGTTTGCAAAAGTCGTCGCGATCCCGAGCGTCAGGACGAGCCCGATCACAAATAAAAAGTTGTACCTGTTTACTCGCATTTTAATTCCTCTGTCAGCCGCTCGGCGGCACAAAATATGTGGCGAGACACGTGGACGCCGCCCAGCGGCGCCCACGGTCATTCTAGCCTATTCTTCTTCTTTTTCCTCGCTCTTTTCGCCCTTCTTGCCATACTTGCGGCGAGCAGCGAGTCCGATCGATGCCAGGCCCGTGCCAAACAGCAGGATGGTCATCGGCTCAGGAACCGGCTCAGGTGGCGGAGGTGTCGGCGTGGGGGGCGGCGGCGTAGGCGTCGTCGTCGGGGTCGGGGTCGGGGTCGGCGTAGTCGGCGGAGTCGGCGTCGGCGTTTCACCCGGCACGGTTTGCGTCGGCGTCGGCGTGTCCTTCTTACGCTTGATCAGGATAAAGGCGATCGGAATAGCGGCGAGGCCGAGCAGTGCCCATTTCGGGAAGCTACGCCTCGTCACGACCTCTTCTTCGCAATCGCAGACATCGTCTGTGACGATCTCGGTCTTTGTTTCCGTGATCACACGTCCGTCCTGCGGCAGCGGAGCCTTTTTCCTCTTATCGTCCTCATCATCCCCCATCACGAAAACCAGGTCGTCGACGGTGCGAATTCGAGAGAAAGATGTGGAGTTCGCACTGCCCGGAGCCGGATTGACGATCGTTACGACCTGATCAAATCGGATCGGCCCGGCATCGACACGTGAAAAACACGAGAGGATCGATGCGATGCAGATGGCTGCGAGTAATCCTTTATATTTATTGATGTTCATGTCCTTTACCTGACTAAACAGTGATCTACGGCAAAAACGAAAAAACGTTTTCACAGCTTAGTTGGCACTCGCTGACGAATTTGGGATTATTTGGGGCTGAGTCGAAACTATAGCAAATTCGGACGGCAAAATCACGCATTTGCAAGCATTTCGACAATATATGACCTCAAATTCGGCCGTTTCTATCTAAATTCAAGGGGAAGAAATGGTTAATCCGCCCTTCTCTCCAGAATTTATGGGATTTTTTCAAATATTTTTTATCCCGCCGGACAAAAGAAATACCGGCTACCACAAAATAGTGGTAACCGGTACGTATTTCCGAAAGTTTCTTCGGAGTCAGCGCAAGTCGATCAAAGATCTCTATTCTCCGTCGCCCGCGCCTTTGGCTTTTTCTTCAGCAAGGATCGCCTTTCTAGAGAGCTTTACCTTGTTGCCTTCTTTGCCGATGCACTTGACGAGTATTTGCTGGCCTTCCTTCAGTTCGTCTCGAACGTCTTTAACGCGGCGATCCGAGATCTCAGAGATGTGGAGCAAACCGTCGAGGCCCGGCATGATCTCAACAAAGGCACCGAAATCGACGATCCGCGAAACCGTGCCGAGATACGTCTCACCGATCTCAGCCTCAGCCGTGATCGCTCGGATCCGGGCGATCGCTGCCTGGGCCGCTTCGCCGTCGTTGGTCGCGATCATGATCGTGCCGCTGTCGTCGATATCGATCTTGGCACCCGTTTCCTCGGTGATCGAACGAATAACACTGCCGCCTTTACCGATAACGTCACGGATCTTATCCGGATGGATCTGGATCGTGATAATGCGCGGAGCAAATTCCGACAGTTCCTCACGCGGCTCGGCGAGGGCTTTCGACATGATCTCGAGGATATGCATGCGGCCCTTCTTCGCCTGTTCAAGAGCTTCCTGCAGGATCATGGCATTGATGCCGCCGACCTTGATGTCCATCTGGAGAGCGGTAATACCGTCTTCGGTACCGGTCACCTTGAAATCCATGTCGCCGTAATGATCTTCAGCTCCGGCAATGTCAGAGAGGATCGCGTAACGATTGCCTTCCATCACCAGGCCCATCGCCACTCCGGCGACTGGCTTCTTGATAGGCACACCGGCATCCATGAGGCTCAAAATACCGCCGCAAACCGATGCCATCGACGACGAACCGTTCGATTCGGTGATATCCGAGACGATGCGGATGGTATATGGAAAATCCGCATCGTCCGGCAGAACCGATTGGATCGCGCGACGGGCAAGATTACCGTGGCCCGTTTCGCGCCGCGATGTCGAACCAAAACGGCCCGTTTCGCCAACCGAATATGGCGGGAAATTATAATGCAGCATAAACCGGCGATCGATAGTTCCCTTTTCAAGGTCATCCATGAACTGCCCGTCTACCTTTGTACCGAGCGTTGTGGTAACGATCGCCTGCGTTTCGCCGCGAGTGAACAGTGCCGAGCCGTGAACACGAGGAAGCCAACCAACCTCGCACGAGATCGGACGGATCTCAGAGAACCGGCGGCCATCCGGACGACGCTTATTAAGAAGCATGTCTTCGCGGAAGATCTTTTCCTTGAGCAGGCCAAAAGCCTTGCCTGCCGTAGCACGTGCACCGGGATCGTCTTCCGGATAGCTCTCGACGACCTCTTTTTTCAGAGCATCAAGCCCGGCATAGACCTCGATCTTTTCACGCCCGGTCGAATCAAGAGCGGCTCGAAGCTTGTCCGTCCAGGTCTTCTCGACATCGGCAACGATGCCCTTATCGAGTTCAGGAACGACGAATTCACGCTTTTTAATGTTGAGAGCCTTTCCAAGTTCTTTCTGCCAAAGGCAAAGCCGCTTGATCTCGCGATGGGCAAGCATCAGAGCCTCGACCATGATCTTTTCGTCGACCTCATTCGCCTCGCATTCGACCATGCAGATGGCTTCTTCGGTACCGGCAACGATCAGATTCAGCGCGGATTCGCGGCGTTCGTCGTAGGTCGGATTGATAATGTATTTGCCATCGATCAAACCGATTCGGACACCGGCAATCGGGTTATCAAACGGAATGTCCGAAAGATAAAGTGCACACGATGCTCCGGTCAGGGCTATGACATCCGGATCGTTATCCATATCGGCCGAAATCACCGAAGCAACGATCTGAGTCTCAAACCGGTAACCGTCAGCAAAAAGCGGCCGCACGGGGCGGTCGATCAAACGGCAGGTAAGAATCTCCTTTTCCGAAGGCCGGCCTTCGCGGCGGAAGTAGTTGCCGGGAATACGTCCGGCGGCAAAGCTGTTTTCACGGTATTCGACCGTGAGCGGAAAAAAGTCGAGCCCTTCGCGGGCGGTACGAGCGGAAACAGCCGCAACGAGCAGCATCGTATCTCCGTATCTAATTACGACCGAACCGTCGGCCTGTTTGGCAACCTTTCCGGTTTCCACGATCAGCTCTTGATTCCCGAGCTTGATCGATTCATTCAAATATTTTTTTGGCATGATTATCCTCTAAAAAACAAAGACGAAAGAGCGTGCCGTGAAGCTCTTTCGTCTTTGATACAACGATTAATTGTTATGCCGACCTTCCTTCGCCCACCGGCATCTTATGCTGTCACGTTCAGCAGCCGCGGACAAATTCTTCGCAAAGATCGATTTAGTTACGGCCCGAAGAAGCCGGTGATGTTAACGGCGGAGGCCGAGTTTCTTGATTATCTCGTGATACTCTTCGATGTTTCGACGCTTGAGATAGTCAAGCAGCTTCCTTCGACGCGAGACCAATTGAAGCAAGCCTCTGCGCGAATTGTTGTCTTTCTTGTGGATCTTGAAATGAGCAGTGAGCTCGGTAATACGCTGCGACAGCAACGCGATCTGAACCTGCGACGATCCCGTATCCGAGCCGTGCGTTTTATAGTCCGTAACGATTTGTTCTTTTACTTCTTTAACTGTAGCCATTTATTTACTTGCTTTTATCAGCCTCTCCTGTTGCTTGCAGTAACTCCGCGTACAAGCGCGGTAACCACAAATAATATCGAACAACTATTGCTAATTGTTGCTATCAAACTAACATATTCAAACGGTAAGGGCAATCGAGAGTCGAGCTTGAAGGTCGTGCCATTCCGATCGCTAGATCTCGTACTTAAACTCCTCCATGAACTTCGTCGAAAAGTTCCCCTTTCTGAAGTTTTCGTCCGCCATGATCTTTTGATGAAGCGGGATCGTTGTCTTGATGCCCTCGACAACCATCATGTTGAGGGCCCGCTGCATTCGGGCGATGGCGAGCTCGCGGTTGCGGGCGTGGACGATGAGTTTCGCGATCATCGAATCATAATAAGGCGGCACAACATAACCCGGATAAACCGCCGTATCGACCCGAACTCCAGGACCGCCGGGAATATTGAACGCCGTGATCCTGCCGGGGCTAGGCGTAAACTTGACCGGATCCTCGGCATTTATGCGGCACTCGATCGAGTGGCCGACGATCTGCACTTCGTCCTGCGTATAGACAAGGTCCTCGCCGGTAGCGATGCGGATCTGATTTCGCACGATGTCGGCAAGCGTGACCATCTCGGTCACCGGATGCTCGACCTGAATGCGGGTGTTCATTTCCATGAAATAGAAACTATCATCCTCGTCGAGCAAAAATTCGAAAGTTCCCGCACTCGAATATCCGATCTCCTGACACGCCTTGACCGCTACTGCCCCCATCTGCTCGCGCAGTTCCTGAGAAATGGCTGGCGATGGAGCTTCCTCAAGCAGTTTCTGATGCCGCCGCTGGATCGTACATTCGCGTTCCCCAAGGTGGATGACGTTACCGTGTTCGTCGGCAAGTACCTGGATCTCGATATGCCGCGGACGCTCAATGTAACGCTCGATATAAACCGAACCGTTCTTAAAGGCATTCAGAGCTTCGTTCTGAGCGAGTTCGAGGCTTATCTCGAGTTCGCTCTCTTCGCGGACGATCCTCATCCCTCGTCCGCCGCCGCCGGCCGCAGCCTTGATGATAAGCGGAAATCCGATCTCAAGGGCGAGCTTTTTGGCTTCTTCGGTGGACTCGATCGGGTCAGGGCTTCCGGGCAAAATAGGCACTCCGGCGGCTGTCATCGTTCGGCGGGCCTCGACCTTGTCACCCATCATGGCGATGACGCTGGGCTTTGGGCCGATAAACTTGATGTTGCAGTCCTCGCAGATGGTCGCGAAAGTCGCCGATTCAGCCAGAAAACCATAGCCCGGATGAATTGCATCGACATTAGTTATCTCAGCCGCGCTGATAATTGCAGGGATGTTGAGGTAGCTTTCCGACGAGGGGGCCGGACCGATACAGATCGCCTCGTCAGCGAATCGGACGTGGAGAGCGTCACGGTCAGCCTCCGAATGCACCGCAACCGTCCGGATGCCCATTTCCATGCACGTCCAGATAATGCGGTTCGCGATCTCGCCGCGGTTGGCGATCAGGATTTTCTTGATCTCACGCATAAAGAAAATGACCTTTGTCCTTCGGCCTTTGACCTTGGAAATACTCAAAGATCAAAGGCCGAAGATCAAAGATCGAATTTCAACAACTTATTTTTTGACCCCGAACAATGGCTGCCCGTATTCGACCGGCTCACCGTTTTGAACATAGATCTTAACGATCTCACCCGAGACCTCAGCCTGGATCTCGTTCATCAATTTCATCGCCTCGACAATGCAAACCGTGGTGTCGGCCGACACATTGCTGCCTTCACTTACGTACGGCGGTTTATCCGGACCGGGGGAGCGATAAAACGTGCCAACAATGGGCGAGGTGATCTTGAACAGCCCCGCATCCTCGTCAACCGGTTCAGTAGCAGGGGCAACGTCAGCAACAGGAGCAGGCGCAGCGGCAACCGGCGCCGGAGCGGAAACAGGTGCCGCCGCAACGGTCACAGCCTTGCTAAGCCGAACCCGAATGTTCTCGTTCTCGAACTCGAAATCAGTAAATCCGTGCTCGTTAACAAGCGCCGCGAGGGCCTGAAGTTCCTCCATGTTGAACGAAGGTTCTTCACCGTGCTTCTTGTCGTGTTTCTTTTCGTGCACTTGATCGTCGCTTTTTGCCGTAGCCGAAGTTTCGCTCATGATTCGCACCTCCGCGAAGAACTAGCCTTTAGCGGCCAACTCGCGTGGGTTATCGACCAATTCGATCACAGCCATCTCAGCATTGTCGCCTTGACGGCGACCGAGCTTAATGATTCGCGTGTATCCGCCGTTACGATCTTTATAGCGCGCTCCAAGCTCATTGAAAAGCCTCTGAACTGCTTTGACACCGGCGGTACGTTCGATCGGTTCTTTCTCTTCGCCCTTTTTGCCACGAAAACGGCTCTGCTGAGCCTTGAAGGTGCTGTTACCCGCGTGAAAGTATGCGGCAGCCTGACGCCGAAGATGAACCCCGCGAAGCACTTTGTCTTCACCGGTCAAATTCTCAGCTTTCCGTGCCAATGTGATCGCTTTTTCTACAAACGGTCGAAGCTCCTTAGCCTTTGGAACAGTCGTGACGATGTGCTCTTTCTCAGCATTGATGAGCGAGGTGGCCAGATTGCGAAGCAATGACATACGATGTTCCGTAGTCCGCCCTAGTTTACGATGTGCTTTAAGATGTCTCATAAAAGTCTGGAAAGTCTAGCAAGTCGAGGAAGTCCAGGCAGTCTTTCTAGACTTCCAAGACCTCCTCGACTTCCCCGACTTAGTCTAAATCGCGTCCGCCCGATCCGGGGATCGGATTGCCTTGCTCGTCGAAGTCCATACCGAAATCGAGGCCCATTCCGTGGAGCATATCTTTGATCTCAGTCAACGACTTCTTACCGAAGTTCTTAGTATGAAGCATGTCCTTTTCGCTACGTCGTATCAGGTCGCGAATCGAGCGAATATCGGCATTCTTCAAACAGTTGTACGAGCGAACCGAAAGCTCGAGCTCGTCCACCGATTTGTCGAGAAGGTCATTCCGCATTAGCGGCGGACGGGCAATGTCCTCGTATTTGTATTCCTCTTCCTCTTCCTCGAAGTTGACGAAGATAGACATATGGTCCTTGACCAATTTTGCCGCGAGGCCGATCGAATCTTCAGGCTTGACCGAACCGTTGGTCCAAACTTCGAGGGTCAACTTGTCAAACTCGGTGTTTGATCCCTGACGGGTTTGTTCGACGTTGTAGTTTACTTTCTTGATCGGGGTGTGAACAGAATCGATAGGGATGTAGCCGACTGAAAGGTCTTCGTCATTATTGAATTCGGCAGAGACGTAGCCACGGCCCTGCTTGAGCCGCATTTCAATGCTAAGCGAACCGCCCTGGCTGATCGTAGCGATGTGGATGTCTTTGTCGAGCACCTCGACATCACCATCAGTTTCAATGTCACCGCTAGTTACGATGCCCGCACCCTTTTTGCTGATCGACAGCGTCTTCGGGCCTGCAGCGTGGAGCGTGAAAGGCACCTGCTTTAGGTTCAGGATGACGTCAGTCGCATCCTCGACGACTCCTTTGATCGAGGAAAATTCGTGCTCGACGCCCTCGATCTTGATCGCCGTTATTGCCGCTCCCTCGATCGACGAAAGCAGAGCACGTCGGATCGAATTACCGACCGTCGTACCAAAGCCGCGTTCAAATGGAGATGCATAAAATTTGCCGTAACGCTCCGTCAATGTCTCAGTATCGACATTTAGACGACTCGGCATTTGGAAATCTGTCCAGTGGTTGCTCTGTGTCATATTTTTGTTCTTTTAAAAGTCCTATGAGTTGGTTTTGTCCCCGGGCCGTCCTAGCAAGAACAAACTCTCAAGCCCGGCTACTTCAGCCAACTCAGCTAAGTTACTATTTACTGTAAAGCTCGACGATCAACTGCTCGTTTATGTTAGCATCGATGTCCTGCCGATTCGGCGTACCCGAAACAACCACGGTCAGATCTTTACCGCCAGCGGTCAACCACTGCGGACGTCCTCGCCCGCCTGCCGTCTGCCATGCAGCATCGACAAAAGCGTTCTTCTGTGAGTTCTCTTTGATCGCCACAGTGTCGCCCGCCTTTACCTGAAATGATGGAATATCGACCTTTTTTCCATTCACGGTCACGTGGCCGTGATTGACCAGCTGACGCGACTGCCGACGCGAGGTCGAGAAGCCCGAGCGATACACGACATTGTCGAGACGACGCTCAAGCATAAAGAGGAGATTTTCACCCGTAACACCTTTCTGGCTGCGGGCTTTTTCGAAGTAGTTTCGAAACTGTTTTTCGAGGATAAAGTAGATACGCTTAACCTTCTGCTTCTCGCGAAGCTGTTCTCCGTAGCCACCGAGCATTTTGCGGCGAGCCGCTCCATGCTGTCCTGGCGGGTTGGTTCCGCGTTTTTCGATCGCACACGACGGTTTGAAGCAGCGATCGCCTTTAAGAAATAACTTTGCACCTTCGCGGCGGCAAAGCCTGCACACCGCATCTCTATATCTAGCCATAATTTGCCTCCGAGAGGCGATTTCGGATTGCGGATTGCGGATTGCGGATTCTAACTAACTCCGCTCGCGATCCCGTCCAAGACCGACTCTAATAATTCGGAAAAGTTTACAGACGCTACCCGTCCTTCATCCTTTCGATAAAACCAAACTTTCAACGCGGCTGCGAAAAATCCGCATCCGCAATCCAAAATCCGCAATCAAACGCGCCTGCGTTTTGGCGGCCTGCATCCGTTATGTGGGATCGGCGTGGTGTCGCGGATCGAAGTCACGCGGATACCGGCCTGAGCCACCGCACGGATCGCCGACTCACGACCGCCGCCGGGTCCTTTGACCCGAACTTCTACCTCACGCATTCCAGCGTCGAGAGCCTTACGGGCGACTTCCGAAGCGGCCTGCTGAGCGGCGAACGGAGTACCCTTTCGGCTTCCGCGAAAACCGCGTGCACCCGACGATGATTGAGCAAGAAGATTCCCCTGAGTATCGGTTATTGAGATCAGCGTATTGTTAAACGATGCCGCAATGTGGACGATACCAACCGGAATATTTTTCCGCTCTTTCTTTTTGAAAGTCTTTTTCTTAGTTGCTGCTGCTTTTGCCATTTTCTTTCAGTGGTCAGTGGTCAGTGGCCCGTGGTCAGCAAAACAAAACGTCTGCCAGCCCGGCCAACCGCCTACTTCTTGCCCGGTGCCTTCTTCTTAGCCACAGCCGCTTTGCGGGGGCCTTTTCTGGTGCGTGCATTCGTGCTGGTTCGCTGTCCGCGAACAGGCAGACTGCGGCGATGACGGAGGCCACGGTAACAACCGATATCCATCAAACGCTTGATATCCATCTGAACCCGCTTCCTGAGATCGCCTTCCACATCTCCCTCAGTGTCGAGGATCGTGCGGATCTTGTTCAGTTCGTCTTCGCTCAGATCCTTGATCTTCGAATCGATACCGATACCGGCCTGACCGAGGATCTCGGTAGCACGTGACTTGCCTACACCATAGATGTAGGTCATCCCGATCTGTGCCCTCTTGTTGGGCGGTAAATCAACTCCTGCAATACGAGCCATAATGTTATTTTGGATCTTTGATTTTAGATTCCGGGATTAAACTACGCCCCCAAATCTAAAACCCAAAATCAGTTTATCCTTGTCTCTGTTTGTGCTTCGGGTTTTCGCAGATCACGCGCACGATCCCCTTTCGGTGGATCACCTTGCACTTGTCACACATCTTTTTTACTGACGGCCTGACTTTCATTTCTAAACTCCCGTGAACCTTAACTGTCTACTGATCACCCGCTAACCATTCACTATTTATAGCGATAAGTGATTCTTCCGCGTTTTAGATCGTATGGCGAAAGCTCAACTAAAACCTTGTCGCCCGGAAGAATGCGAATAAAATTCTTTCGCATTTTGCCCGAAATATGGGCTAAAACCTCGTGGGCGTTCTCGTCAACGGCGACCTTAAACATTGCGTTCGGCAGTGTTTCCAGCACTGTCGCCATTACTTCTATCGCTTCTTCCTTCGACATACTCAAAAGCCAACCGGCTGATTAGTTGAGCAAACCAATAATGTTATACGCTTTCCCTCATTTTTTCAAGTCACGCGGCAGCCATAATTGGCTTTCCTTTCTCCCGCTGCTTTTTCTGCTCTTTCGTGAGCGTGAGAATCTCCGGACCGTCAGCGGTCACGGCGATCGAATGCTCGGCGTGAGCGGATGGCTTACCGTCAAGCGTGACAACCGTCCATTTATCGCTCAACGTCTTTGTCTCATGGGTTCCAAGATTGAGCATCGGCTCAATAGCAAAGCAATACCCTGCCCGGATCTTCTCCTTCGTTCCCTGTCGCCCGTAATTCGCGATCTGCGGAGCTTCATGCATCGAACGCCCGATCCCGTGGCCAGTGTAATCGCGAACGATGCCGTAGTTATATTTCTCGGCATGCTGCTGAATTACAGCACCGATATCGCCAACCCTTCCATTTATTCGCGATGCCTCGATCCCGAGCTCGAGGCATTCTTCGGTTACACGAATAAGCTGCTTTAACTCATCTGAGATCTCGCCCACCGGACACGTCATCGCTGTGTCGCCTACAAATCCGTTAAATGTAGCAGCCATATCAAGCGATACGATATCGCCATCCTTAAGCGGAGTCTCTTTGGAAAATCCGTGTACAACCTCGTCATTGACTGAGGCACAGATCGCAAACGGAAAGCCGTGATAGCCGATAAACGTCGGTATCGCCCCGGCCTCGCGAATCATCTTTTCCCCTGCACGGTTCAGATCCATCGTCGAAACGCCCGGTTTCACCATTAGACGCAGAGCCTCGCGAACCTCAGCAATAAGCTCGCCTACGGCTCTCATCTTGTCTAGGTCTTTTTGTGACTTCGCAATGATCATTTTCTTTCCAAGAAATACGGATGAAAACAAACTGGCTATCGATGCTGCCGAAAATCTGCCCATCAGAAAAGCCTCACCGAACAAAGGCTCTAAACGAGTCCTTCGATCTCACCATAAATATCTTCGATCTCGCCGGTTCCGTCGACCTTTTCGAGGCGCCCGCTGCTTGCGTAATATTCCAAAAGAGGTTTTGTCAATTCGTCGTAGGTCTCGAGCCGAACCGTAACCTTTTCTTCAGAATCGTCTGCACGATGTGTAAGTGCCACATCTGGATGCTCATCACAGAAGCCCTCGATTGCGGGGGGCTTCGAATAAACATTATAGATTTCACCGCACACCGGACAGCTTCGGCGGCCGGTCAGGCGTTTCATGAGTTCATCACGCTCGACGTCTACCTCGATCGCCAAGATCTCTTTACCCTGTTCCTTAGCAAGCTCCTCGAGTTGTGACGCCTGGACAGCGGTTCGCGGATAACCATCGAGAACATAAGTTCCTGCCGTATCCGGCTTTGATGTTCGCTCGCGAACGATCTGATATGTCAATTCGTCTGATATCAGCTTGCCCGAGGCCATGATCTCCTGAACTTCCTTCGCAAGCGGCGTATCGAGAGTTTTCATCTCCCGAAACATATCTCCCGTCGATATCTGCGGGATGCCGCGGCGCTCGTCCAAAAGACGGGCCTGCGTTCCCTTTCCCGCTCCCGGAGCACCTATAAGTACGATGATCTTATCCATAAAGACCTAACCACAGAGAACACAGAGTTCACAGAAGATCAAAAACAGATCTCTCCGCGTTCTCTGTGCCCTCTGTGGTAAAAACCAAACTAAGCGCGACGCCCACGCAGCCTCGAACCAGACCCAAGAAAGCCTTCGTAATTTTTCATCACGAGTTGAGCTTCTATCTGAGATACCGTATCCATTGCCACACCGACCAAAATAAGCAAACTTGTTCCACCGAGGAAGAATTGGTAGCCAAGCCCGGTCGGTATCCAACTGAGTCCAGGCGTACTCATCAAGAAGTTGTCAACCGAGGTCCCGATGAACGGCAGCCTTGCAACCTTGAACCCGCTCAACAAAAGCTGAGGCACAAACGCCACAAATGCTAGATAGAGTGCACCGACAGTCGTCAGTCGCGTCAAAATGCCGTTGAGATATTCCGCAGTCGGAGCCCCCGGACGAATCCCCGCAATAAAGCCGCCGTGCTTTCGCAGGTTATCCGCGACCTCATCTGTATTGAAGATGATCGTAATGTAGAAAAATGTGAAAATGACGATCAACGACAGGAATATAAGTTCATAGTACGGATCACCGCCAAAGAACTGCTGGAAGAATGCCGATACCTGCGACCATGTAGAGGTCGGATTGTTTGGATCAGGCGGGAACGCCGAGAACAACGTCTGCGGCATCGCAAGCACCGATGAGGCAAAGATCACAGGAATAACGCCGCCCATATTGATCTTCAATGGAAGACTGGTTTCCTGGCCCCGGAACGTCTGAGTACCGACCCGCCTACTGGCGTAACTTATTGATATATGCCTTCGTGCTGATTCGACGTAAACGATCAAGGCGATCAAGGCTACCAGCACCACGATGAGGAAAATAACTCCGAGCGTCTGCATCGGGTCGCCCGCACTTACACGGCCAAAAATCTGCTGTATGCCGGACGGAAGCCCGATGACGATACCAGCGAAGATGAGAAGAGAGATACCGTTTCCTACCCCGCGTTCCGTTATCTGCTCGCCGAGCCACATCACGAAAACAGTGCCGGTCGTCAACGTAATGACGATCATCGCCGTCGCTGTCCATGTTTCGGGAATGATCTGGTTCCGGGACAGCCAGGTTGCGACGAAAAAGGTCTGAACCATACAGAGGGCGACGGTACCGTACCTCGTCCATTGGTTCATTTTCTGGCGCCCGACCTCGCCTTCTTCCTGAATTTTCTTGACGGCAGGAGAGAGTACCGGCAGAAGCTGCATGATGATGGAAGCCGTGATATACGGCGTCACTCCCAGAGCAAATACCGAAATGGTCCGAAAGTTACCGCCCGAAAACAGATCGAGAACACCGAGCAGTGTACCTGCAACTTCGCCCCAAACCCTCTCGAGTTGGGCACCGTTGATCCCGGGGGCCTGAACATGAGCGCCAAAACGATACACGGCCAGTAGCCCGAGCGTGAAGAGGATCCTCGTCCGCAGCTCGGGGACTTTGAACATGTTCTGTACCGCGTTAAAAAACTTCTCCATATAATTCAGTGGCCAGTGTTCAGTGGCCGGCGGTCAGCGTGTTCGGTGAATCAAGGTCATCGACTGACCACTGACCCCGAATACTGCCCACTATTCCGCTTCCGCTGCTTTCGCTTTCTCGATAACCGTAGCCGAACCGCCCGCTTTCTCGATCTTATCCTTCGCGGTTTTAGTAAAACGATGAGCAGAAATGCTTAACGATTTTGAGATGTCTCCGGTTCCAAGGATGACGAGGTCGTGCTTCGCTTTTTTGATCAGGCCCCGCTCATGCAAAATTTCCGGAGTAACAGTGTCGCCTGCGTTGAAGCTTTCCTCGATCTTCGCAAGGCTGATCTCAAGCCACTCTTTTTTGAAGATGTTAGTAAACCCGCGCTTCGGCAAGCGACGCTGGAGCGGCATCTGGCCGCCTTCAAATCCACGCTTGCTGCTGTAACCCGAACGGGACTTCTGCCCCTTGTGCCCCTTACCAGCAGTTTTACCCGTACCTGAACCCGGACCCCGGCCGATGCGCTTCTTTTTGTGCGTCGAACCCGGTGCCGGATGTAAATTGTTTAGTGATAAAGCCATAACTATTTTGACCTTTGATATTCGATCTTTGAAGTTTGACACAAATCGACGGTCAAAAATCAAAGATCAAAGATCATCTATTCAACGATCCTCAGCAGATGCGGGACCTTAGCCACAACACCGCGACTCGCAGCCGAATCCGGCCGAGTCACCGTCTGGTTGAGCTTCGTTATGCCCAACGACTTGACGATGTCCTTCTGCTTCTGAGCGTAACCGATCATGCTCCGGTAATACTGGATCTTGATCTCGCCGCCTTCTTTAATTTCTGCTTTCTTTGCCATTTTCTTAAGTTATAAAGTTACGAAGCCTGCAACCCTACGAAGCATCTCGAAGATCTGAACTTCGTAGATTCGCAACGTCGCAAATTTCTAAACTAGATCTTCGACCTGCTTACCGCGCAGACGAGCTACCTCGATCGGATCCTTCATGCGGAGTAGCCCGTTGAAGGTCGCACGGATGACGTTGTGAGCGTTATTCGATCCGAGAATCTTAGTACGAACGTTGTGAACGCCCAGCGATTGAAGGATCGCACGCACAGCTCCACCGGCGATAACGCCTGTTCCTTCTGCGGCCGGCTTGAGGAGCACGCGTCCTGCACCGTATTCGCCGATCATCTCGTGCGGCAATGTGCCATCGATGAGGGGAACGCGAATCAGGTTGTTCTTTGCCGACTCAACCGCTTTCTTGATAGCGTTCGGCACTTCCTTCGCCTTACCGGTACCGAATCCGACGTGGCCGGCTTCGTCACCCACGACGACCAGTGCCGCAAACGACATGTTTTTACCGCCCTTTACGACCTTGGTAACGCGATTGATCGAGATCAGCTGATCCTTGAGCAACAAACCGCCCGGTGCAACTTTCTGTTTTGACTTAAGCATAATCAATTCGCAGAGCTTTTAACGCCCGCGTGTTAAATCCTTTATTCCGCCGCTGCTGCAGGCGTCTCCTGTACTTCGTGCTTATTCAGGCCCGCTTCGCGGGTCGCGTCGATCAAAGCCTTGACCCGGCCATGATAGACATAGCCACCGCGATCAAAGACCACCGTCGAAATGCCCGCCTTTTGAGCTCTTTCAGCGATCGCTTTGCCCACCGACTTTGCAGCTTCGAGATTGCCGCCCGTCTTGAGTCCGAGAGCTTTCTCGGTCGTGGACGCCGTCGCCAGTGTTTTGCCCGACTTGTCGTCGATGACCTGAGCGTAGATGTGGTTCAAGCTTCTGAAAACTGCCAGACGAGGCCGTTCACCAGTTCCCTTGACTTTCTTACGGATCCGGCTATGAACGCCCTGTCGAATATCTGCTCTGCTTTTCTGTGCCATAATCTTACTTTCCAGAGTTTAAGTGCTCCAAAGTCCAGATAGTTGATGAGAATGATCTTTCCAACCCTGTAACCCCGTAACCCCAACTATTTACCTGTTTTACCCGGCTTCAATCTATACAGTTTATCAGCATAACGCACGCCCTTACCTTTATAAGCGTCCGGCTTTCGAAGCCGGTTGAGCTCTGCCGCAACCTGACCGAGCTTTTGCTTATCGATGCCGCTCAGTGTTATCGTCGTCTGATACTGCGTGATGGATGTCTTCGTATTAATGCGTTCCGCTTTTGCTTCGACACCGTCGGGGAGCACAAATTCGATCGGGTGCGAGTAGCCGAGCGAAAACATTATCTTCTGACCCTGCACATCCGCCTTGTAACCAACGCCAACGATATCCATTTCGCGCTTAAAGCCTTCCGTCACGCCGACGACCGCATTGTTCGCAAGTGCTCTTGCGAGACCGTGAAAGGCCGCTTGATCATCACTTGCCCGCTCAGCGGTCAATGTACCGTCTTCCTGCTTGAAGCTAACGCCAGCTGGGATCGGTGTAGTTAAAGTACCTTTCGGCCCCTTCACTTCCATTTCCGATTCATTGATCGTGACGGTCACCCCTGACGGGATCGTTATCGGTTTTTTTCCTACTCTTGACATAATCTTTTGTAACTAGCTACAAGTGACAGGCAACGGGTGAAGAGACAACTCGTCACTCATCACTGCTACTTTTCACCGCTTAATAAACCTGCGCCAATATCTCGCCGCCGACCTTTTCGGCCTTTGCACGCTTTCCGCTCATCAAGCCCTTCGACGTGGAAACGATATTAATACCGTAACCGCCGAGAACCTTTGGAATATCGGCGGAACCAACATAGACTCGACGCCCTGGTGTTGATACACGCGATAAATGCGTGATCGACGAAGTTCCCTTCGCATCATATCGAAGGAATACGCGAATAACGTACTTAATACCTTCGCCCTTGGTCGAATAATTATTGATGTAGCCCTCTTCCTTGAGGATGCGGGCAACTTCCATTTTCAGCTTTGAGCCCGGGATATCAACGCGTGTGTGATTCGCAGCGATCGCGTTGCGGATCCGCGTAAGCATATCGGCTATTGGATCTGTCATCTTCTAAAAACCTCTTCAATTATTAGGTATTAGGACGAATTCGTCCTATAGGTCCTAATGGGTCCTATAAATACCCTACCAACTTGACTTCACGACACCCGGGATCTGCCCTTCAAGTGCCAGACTTCTTAACGCGACGCGAGAAATACCAAACTTTCTCAGAAACCCGCGAGGCCGTCCCGACTGCGAACAGCGGTTGCGGACCCGTGCCGGACTGGCATTCCGCGGCATTTTCTGAAGCTTTATCACCGCCGCATCGACTTCTTCGGGAGTCGATTTCGGATTATTGATGATCTTTTTGGCTGCCGCACGACGGTCGGCATAAAGCTTGACCGTCTCGCGACGCATCTCGTTTTTTACTACTTTGCTGATCTTTGCCATTATCTTTACGTTATTAGTTTCAAGCTATGCCCTGAAAGGCATTCCCAACGCTTTCAGAAGCGATCTTGCCTGTTCGTCGTTCTTTGCGGTCGTAACGATCGAGATATTCATCCCACGGGTCTTATCAACTTTGTTGAAATCAACTTCCGGGAAGATCAACTGCTCGCGAATACCGAGCGTGTAATTTCCGCGTCCGTCGAAGGCCTTACCCGAAATGCCGCGAAAGTCGCGAACACGGGGCAGAGCAACAGAGATCAAGCGGTCGAGAAATTCGTACATCCGGTCGCCGCGAAGCGTGACCATCGTACCGATCGCCATTCCCTGACGCAGTTTGAACGCTGCGATCGACTTCTTCGCCTTCGTAATAACAGGCTTTTGGCCCGTTACCGTCTTAAGCTCTTCCGTTGCGACGTCGAGGATCTTGGCATTCGCACTCGCTTCGCCAAGGCCCATATTTACGACGACCTTTTCGATCCGTGGGATCGCCATCGGATTCTTGATATCAAACTCCTTAGCAAGTGCCGGAGCGATCTCTTTCTTATATTTTTCCTTTAACCTGGCCATTTGTTTACTTTCCTTAGTAGCCTGGGATTCGGCAATAATTTCAGATCTAGCACCTCACACGTAAGGCCAGATCACTCCGTTTCCAGACTGAGAAACTAGCTTTCGTCTTCAGTCGCTTCCTCGTCCGCTTTTTTCGTCTCGCGTTTATATACGCCCGACTCGGCGAGAACCGCACCACTCTTTGCCACACGTACCTTGGCACCGTCACGGACCTCGTACTTAACGCGGGTCGGTTTGCCCGTTTCAGGATCGATCAATGCTACGTTCGAAACGCTCACCCATGCTTCCTGTTCGAAGATGCCGCCTTCACGATTCATCTGCGGGACCGGTTTCCGGTGACGCTTTACCAGCATTGCACCCTCGACCTTGACCTTCCCGTTCCTGGCATCGACGGCGATCACGCGACCGCGATACGGCTGCCGCTTCTCATTGCTGTCAAAGCGGTTGTACTCTTTCCCCGCAATGAAAACGACGGTGTCACCGCGTTTGATCTTGCTCTTGACTGTTCCTGTCTTCGCTGTTGCTTTCATTTCCAAATCAAATAGGACATGTATGTCCTATAGGTCCTATAAGTCCTATATAACTTCCGGCGCGAGACTCACGATCTTCATAAAGTTCCGCTCACGAAGCTCGCGGGCTACGGGGCCAAAAACGCGGGTCCCGATCGGTGTTCCGTCATCCTTGATCAAAACCGCAGCATTTTCATCAAAGCGGATGTACGTTCCATCCTTCCGACGAACTTCTTTACGGGTTCGCACGATAACCGCGTTGTAAACTTTTCCCTTTTTAGCGGTGCCATCAGGAGCGGCTTCTTTGACCGTCACCTTGATCGTGTCGCCGAGACGAGCGATCTTCGATGTCGAACCGCCGACCGGCATGATCATTTCGACCCGCTTTGCCCCTGAATTATCTGCGACCGCTAACGAGGTCTGCATCTGAATCATAACTTTTTCTCCGCTTTAGTCTCTGAAGCCCATGGAGCCATGTGAATACTGAAAGACTTCCTAAACTTCCTCGACTATCAAGACTATAGTTCTGCCCTATGAAGGATCTCCACTACACGCCATCGCTTTCTTGCTGACAACGGACGGGTTTCCTGAATTCTTACCTTGTCGCCAGTCTTCGCACCAAGTTCGTCGTGAGCCATGAATTTTTTGCGCTTCTTGACATACTTGCGGTAGACCGGGTGCTTGACGAGTCGGTCAACTCGAACCGTGACAGTCTTCGTCATCTTATCCGAAGCGACGATGCCGATCCGCTCAGCACGTTTGTGAACCTTCTTAACCTCAGCAGATTCATTCTGCTCAACCTTAGCAGCTGCCTTCGGAGCCTTTTCTTTCGGAGCGGCTTTTTTCGGCTTGGCCTCGGCGACCGGAGCTTCCTCAGCCGGAGCAGCCTCCAGCTCAGTTGGAGCTTCCTCTGCAGTAGCGGCTTCGGCTTCCGGGGCAGCTTCAACCGGAGCTTCTTCAACAGCCGCAGTTTCGTCCGCGGCAGCTTCTATAGCGGCTTCTTCTACCGGCGTCTCCACCGTTTCTCCCGCTACTGCTCCTTCGATTTCTTCGTTCTTCTTCTTTGGCATTTTCTTCAATGTTTGGAGTTGCAGATCTAGCTGACTTACTCCCTATGGTTCTCGGACAATGGCCGAGTTCCGAACTAAGCCTTTACTTCTTCCTTCTTATTCAACAACGTGTAAACGCGAGCGAGTGTTTTCTTCTCGCGGCGAATATCCTTAAGGACCTCGCCCATTCCCAGCGTTTTGCGAAATTTAAGCCGAAAGAGCGATTCTTTTAACGCATCGGCCTGTTCTTTCAATTCGTCAGCGGTCATATCGCTGAGCTGATCGATCTGTTCTTTCCTTTTCATCTCTAAACAATGCCTCCTTCGAGGTCGGCACGGGTCACAAATTTGACCTTGATCGGCAGCTTCTGTGCCGCGAGTGCCATTGCTTCGCGTGCAAGCGATTCCTCAACGCCCTGGATCTCATAAAGAACACGCCCGGGCTTTACAACTGCGACCCAGTGATCCGGAGCACCTTTTCCAGAACCCATTCGGGTTTCCGCAGCTTTACGAGTGATCGGCTTATCCGGAAATATTCTGATCCAGATCTTTCCGCCACGCTTTACGTGACGCGTCATCGCAATACGAGCCGCCTCGATCTGGCGGTCAGTGATCCACGCCGCTTCCAGTGTTTTCAGGCCGAAATCGCCAAAACTGAGCTTCTCGCCACGCGTCGCGTTCCCGCGCATGCGGCCTTTCATTACTCTTCGGCGTTTGACCTTCTTTGGCTGTAACATAACTTCTCCAGTGGTCGGGGTTCAGTGGTCAGTGGTCAGAAAAATCACCACTCATAAACCGCCACCCGTAATCTTTGTTTCACCTTTCAATCGTCGGCGTGTGTCTTTAACTGATCAATGACCACCGACAACTGACCACTATCTCCTATCGTCCCGACGCGGCCCGCGATCATTTCTGCGTGCGTTACGATCAACCTTGACCTCATTGATCGGGTCGGTCGTTGTTCCGCGTGCCATCGATGCGTTCGGGTCGAGGATCTCTCCTCTGTATATCCAAACTTTGATACCGATGATCCCGAAAGTCGTCAACGCTTCAGCGAATCCAAAATCGATATCCGCTCTAAGCGTGTGCAGCGGCAAGCGGCCCTGCAGCGACCATTCAGTACGTGCGATCTCAGCTCCGTTCAAACGGCCGGCGATCATGACCTTGATTCCCTGTGCCCCGAAACGAAGCGACTCTTCGATCGTCTTCTTCATTGCACGGCGGAACATTATGCGTTTCTCAAGCTGCTGAGCGATCTTCTCCGCCTGAAGCTGAGCATTCAGCTCTGGGTGACGGATCTCCTGGATCGAAACCAAGACTTCCTTACCGGTCTTTCTCGAAAGCTCTTCCCGGAGTGACTCGATCTCAGAACCCTTGCGGCCGATGATGATGCCCGGACGCGAGGTGTAGATGATGATCTTCAGGCGAGTCGCCGCACGTTCAATATCGATGTGCGAAACGCCGCCGCCTGCGAATTTCTTCTTCAGATCACGCTTCAATTTCAGATCTTCAGCAAGGAATTTTGCAAAGTCCTGTTTCGCAAACCAGTGCGAGTGCCAATCTTTGTTGTATCCGACCCTAAAGCCGTATGGATGTACCTTCTGTCCCATAATTCGTTTGGAGTTCCGCCCTCAGGCGGCCTCTTCGGCGTCAGCCTACTGCCTTTCGAGTTCCTTATTCGTCCTTTCCATTACATCATCGACCGGCTTTTCGGCATTCTCTTCCGCCGTTGTATGGGTCGATGTTTCGTGGGCCGCAGAAACCTCAGCGTCAATCTCGGCCTTGTTCTCTTCGACCGCCTCAGCGTGGGTCTCGGTTTCAACAACCTCTTCGACAATGGTTTCAACAGGAGTATCCTCGACCGTCTCCACCGGAGTCTCAACGATTTCCTCCACCACCGGCTCGACTGGCGCTTCCTCGACCTTGGTCGCTTTGCTTTCCTTCACGGCCGGAGCTTTTGCCTTATCAGCTGCTTTGGCTGCCTTTCGAGCAGCGATCCGCTCATCACGCAGGGCATCTAGCCTCTTCTGCTCTTCCGATTTCGCCTTCTCTTCGCTCGTGACCTGGATCGTGATGTGGCAATAGTGTCGCTGCTCACGATACGCACGCCCCTGCGGAGCCGGACGCATACGCTTGCGGCCTTTGGTCGGGCCCATGTCGATATAGCACAGATTGATCCAGAGATCGTCGGGATCGATAGCGATATTCTGCTGCTCCGCCTTGTAGGTCGCGTTGGCGATTGCCGAGTTGAGGCATTTCGCGATTGGGTCAGCGGCACGTTTGTCGGTAAAGCGCAGGATCGAGAGAGCACGCGAAACATTCACACCGCGAATCAGATCGATCACAAGCCGCGCCTTTCTCGGGCTGCCCTTAAGATATTTTGTTTTTGCTACAGCTTCCATACATTTAGTGAATAGTGAATAGTAAATAGTGACCAGTCTTTAAGCTTTTCACTGTCCTTTGTTCACCATTAGTTGTTCACTACTTCCTCTTCGCCATCTTCTCCGCTTTCGTTCCCGGATGTCCCTTAAAGAGCCGGGTCGGTGAAAACTCTCCAAGTTTGTGTCCAACCATGTTCTCGGTAACAAATACCGGAATGTGGCGCTTGCCGTTGTGTACGCCGAAGGTCAAACCAACCATGTCGGGCGTGATCGTCGATCGACGCGACCAGGTCTTGATCGCCTGCGGTTTCGCTCCGCCTTCCATGATCTTTCGCAGCACCTTTTGGACACTGAGATCGATGAACGGTCCTTTTTTCAATGAACGTGGCATATCCTTACAGTTGTCAGTGGCTCGTGGTCAGTGATAAGTTTCTTGACTCCTCACTTGTCACTTTGTCACTGCTTACTTTCTTCTCCTGTCTTTCACGATCATATTCGTCGTGCGTTTGTTGCGTCGCGTCTTGTAACCGCGTGTCGGTTGTCCCCATGGCGTTACCGGGTTACGGCCGCCTGACGTTTTACCTTCACCACCACCGTGCGGGTGATCGACTGGGTTCATGGCTACACCGCGGACTTTCGGGCGTTTGCCCATCCAGCGTGAGCGACCTGCTTTACCAAGCGAAACGTTCTCGTGCTCGGTGTTGCCAACCTGTCCGACAGTTGCCATGCAAACCACTGGAACTTTACGAACTTCCCCCGAAGGCATTCTAAGCTGTGCGTAGTCGCCTTCTTTAGCAACGATCTGTGCAAAACCACCCGCCGAGCGAACCATCTGACCGCCCTTACCAGGCCGCATCTCGATGTTGTGCACCTGCGTTCCCAGCGGAATATTGGTGATCGGCAAAGCATTTCCCGGCAAAATGTCGGCATCCTCGCCGCTAACGATCATCGTTCCAACCGTCAATCCGAGAGGGGCAATGATGTATCGCTTCTCGCCATCGAGATAGTTGATCAAAGCGATGTGAGCCGAGCGGTTCGGATCGTATTCGAGTTGAGCGACCTTGCCCGGTATGCCGGTCTTGTCGCGTTTGAAATCGATGATGCGATAGTGGCGCTTGTGGCCTCCGCCACGGCGACGAACCGTGATTCGCCCGTCGTTATTGTGGCCGGAGATTTTCTTCTTCGGCTCAAGCAGTGATTTCTCGGGTACTGCACCTTTCGTCAGCTCGTCACGGGTCAGATAGGTCTGATACCTGCGTGCCGGCGATGTCGGTTTTAATCTCTTGATTCCCATATATCTAGTGACGGGTGGCTAGTGAAGCATTACAGGTGACTCTTTCCTGTCACCGGTTACCGTTCACCGTTCACCATTAAATAGCTTCTGCGTAATCAACCATCGGTTCGCCCTTACGGAGCGTCACGTAGGCCTTCTTCCAGCTTGCACGGCGACCTTCGATTCGGCCCCTGCGTTTCATTTTGCCGTCGTACTGGATCGTTCGGACCGCGGCAACCTTTACATTAAAGATCTCTTCGACCGCTCCCTTGATATCGATCTTGGTCGCTTTCTTGTCAACCTTAAAGGTTAAAACCTGTCCGTTGTTACGATCGCTGTTCTCGTCAGTCGATTCCTCTTTGAGGATGACGCTCTTCTCGGTAACGACCGGCGATTTCAAAATGTCCCAAACTGCTAATTTACTCATCTTTCGCCGCCTCCTCGCTTGTCGCTTCGACCGTGGTCTCGTCGGCCGCTTCAGCCGAATCAACTACCGGAGCGTCTGCCGCTTCGACTTCCTCAACCGCTTCTTCGACCGGAGCAACCTCAGCTTTCGGAGCTTTCTCCGCTTTTGGCTTTGTTTCCTTCTTGGTCTTCGGCTTTTCCTCTACCACCTCTACCGCCTGATCAGCAGCCTTAGCACTTTCGCGTTTCGGGTCGAGCAGGCTGGTCAATTCCTCAACCGCCGCTTTCGATATCAAAAGCTTCTCGTGGTAGATGATGTCGTAAATGTTGAGTCCGAAGCTATTGGTAACCTTGGTTTTCTCAACGTTTCGCGACGACAGCACCAAATTCGCATTATCAAGCGAATCGATGATCAGAGTCTTCACCGGCTTCGTGCTCTCCGAAAGCTTGAGCGACGCGATCGTATTGACGAACTCTTTCGTCTTCGGATTCGAGAACGAAAACTCATCGATTATGATCAGATTTCCCTCGCGAAGCCTTTCAGACAGAGCCGAACGAAGTGCTCCGCGGCGCATTTTCTTCGGCATCTGGTACGACCAGTCCCGTGGCTGCGGCCCGTGGACATTACCACCGCCCTTCCAGAGCGGCGAACGAAGCGATGCGATACGCGCACGGCCCGTGCCCTTCTGCTTCCAAAGCTTCTTACCCGAACCCGAGACATTGCCGCGGGTCTTCGTCGCCGAAGTGCCCTGGCGCCCATTGGCCTGGTAATTCATCACGGCCGAATGGATCAACGCTTCGTTTAGCTCGACACCAAATACGGCATCATTGAGCTCCACGTCTCCGACCTCTTTATTCTTCAAATTGCGAACCTTTACGGTAGGCATAATCTTTTCCTCGTTAACAGTGAACAGTGAACGGCGCAGGATGTTTTCCTGTCACCCGTGACGCGTCACTAAGCTTTTTTAACAATAAGCAACCCGCCATTCGGCCCCGGAACAGCTCCGCGAACCATCAACAGATTATTCTCAACATCAACCTTCGCAACCGTGAGATTTTGAACCGTCACCCGAGCGTCACCCATGTGGCCCGACGAACGCGTACCCTTAATAACACGCGAAGGGTAAGCCGATTGCCCGATCGAACCAGGAGCACGGACGTTCATCGAACCGTGCGACTCCGGGCCGCGTGCAAACTTATGACGTTTGATCGTACCGGCAAAGCCGCGTCCTTTCGATTTTCCTACCACGTCAACGATCTCTCCGTCGGCAAAGACGTCAACTTTGATCTGATCGCCGATCGAAGCATCCGGTTCCGCAGTAAGGCGGATCTCCTTGAGCACGCGGGTCGGCGGAAGTCCGCCGCCTGTCTTTTCAAAGTGACCGCGAAGCGGCTTCGAGACGTTTTTAAGACGGATCGGCTTGTCTTCGACGAGTCCGAGCTGCACAGCGTTGTAACCATCGCTGCCCGCCGCACTCTTTGTTTGGACGACAACGCAAGGTCCTGCTTTGATGACCGTAACCGGAGTTACCGTTCCATCTTCCGCAAACAACTGCGTCATGCCAACTTTTCTACCAATGATTCCACTTATCATAAAGTTCCCCAAGTTATGAAGTTCTCGAAGTTTCGAAGACTTAACTTCGCAACTTCGCAACTCCCACAACTTCGCAACTAGTTCTTACCAAACGCCTTGATCTCAACATCGACACCCGCCGGCAGATCAAGTTTCATCAAAGCATCGACCGTTTCGGCCGTCGGGTCGAGAATGTCCATCAAACGCTTGTGCGTTCTGATCTCAAACTGCTCACGCGACTTTTTATCAACGTGCGGCGATCTGAGAACGGTCCATTTATTCTTGACCGTCGGTAGAGGAATAGGACCAGCAATTCTTGCCCCCGTCCTCTTGGCCGTGTCAACGATCTCCGAGGTGGACTGATCCAAAACTCTGTGATCGTAGGCCTTAAGCTTGATGCGTATCTTTTCGTTTAACATAAATCTTGTTCGTCGCTCGTTGTTGGTTGTTCGTGGTAGTTCTTAACAACCAACCACGAACAACGAACCACGAACTATTCCTTACAAAACTACTTCTGAAACCGTTCCGGCTCCAACTGTTCTGCCGCCTTCGCGGATCGCGAAGCGGAGTCCTTTTTCCATTGCGATCGGGGCGATC
>LNEI01000005.1 GCA_001464455.1 Acidobacteria bacterium Ga0077534 | reverse complement strand
GGCGTAACGGCGACCGGCTCACGATACTTCTGTATCGAGACTGACGGTGTGCTGAAGACCGGTGCGGCTGCTCTGGCCACCGCTGCTGCTTGTACGGCTGCTGGTGCTCTCGCCAACTAACGCATAGATCTGACCTCAGCGAGAAACTCGCTGATCGAAGGAGGCACTTCCCACAGTGCCTCCTTTTTTATGTCTTACAACGGAGTCTGACATTTTTTGTCAAATAGAAATTGCCAAATACTGTGATTCGGAGCGTCAGGAGAATCATTTCTCAGGTGAACTCGATCAGCGTCCAACGCATAAATCCCTGTAAATAAAGAGGATAGGGGGGTAAGAAAGCGTCTGATGGCGCGTGGCACGTCGATTGTATTAACTCAAGTGGCCCTGGAAAGGTTCAACTCGATTCAAAACTTAGGAGATTGTGAATTACAAATGAAAAATCAGAAAGGTTTCTCGCTTATCGAATTGTTGATCGTCGTTGTTATCATCGGCATCATCGCTGCTATCGCTATCCCGAACTTGCTTGCCGC
>LNEI01000004.1 GCA_001464455.1 Acidobacteria bacterium Ga0077534 | reverse complement strand
GGCGTAACGGCGACCGGCTCACGATACTTCTGTATCGAGACTGACGGTGTGCTGAAGACCGGTGCGGCTGCTCTGGCCACCGCTGCTGCTTGTACGGCCGCTGGTGCACTTGCTAACTAGTAACTGATCTCCGCTCTAGGGCGGTTCTGTGAAAGGTGCGTTCCTCGAAAAAGGGACGCACCTTTTCTTTTTTTGTTCAACATAATTTTTCATCTCGTGATAAAATCTTACTTGTCGAGGGAGGTTCTCTCGCCTCGCTCAAGAGTTCAACAAACGACCTATGCCAAACGACGGAAGTGGATTTCTGCCCCGGATCCTTGCCATCGCTCGCAACGCGTTTCGCGAGGCGGTGCGCGACCGTATCCTATACAACCTGATCGTTTTCGTCCTGCTGATCACTGTAAGCGCGATCTTTCTGGGTGAATTGACCGCCGGACAGGAATCCCGCGTGATCGTCAATCTCGGATTGAGCGCGACGCTTATCTTTGGGGCATTCATCTCGATATTTGTCGGCGTCAGTCTGGTTTGGAAAGAGATCGAGAAAAAGACGGTCTACTCGATATTCTCAAAGGCCGTCGGCCGCGGTGAATTTATCGTCGGCAAATATCTCGGCCTTTGCGCGACGCTCGGGGTGAACCTGACAGTAATGGCTCTCGGCGTGACGCTGGCATTGTTATACGTCGGCGGATCAGGTTTGATAGGCGGCGTCTGGGCGGCCGCTTTGCTGATATTTTTTGAGCTGACGATCATCACCGGCGTAGCGATCATGTTCTCGTCGTTCTCGACGCCGGCATTGTCGGCTTTGCTGACGTTTTTTGTCTTTCTTATCGGGCATTTCAGCGCATCGCTGCTGGATCTGGCGAGCACAGTTGGCTCAAATTCGGCGGTCGCATTCTTCACCGTCGTCTATTATCTGCTGCCAAATCTGTCGCTGTTCAGCTTTATCACCGAAACCGCGAACGGAATGCTGCCCCCCGGCTCAATGATCGCCGGAGCCGCCGCGTACGCGGTATGTTATGACATCGTTCTGCTGACGATAACGGTTTTGATCTTTAGCAGAAGGAACTTTAAGTAGTTGAGATCATTGCAGAAGCCCGCACGAAGTAAGGGCTCTCTCACGTTATGGCGTCTCAATTTTTACAATGCGACGATCACACTTCACTCATAACCCAAATGCTCTGCGGGAGCCCTTACTTCGTGCGGGCTTCTGCATTCTCTGAACGATGGCCAACACTGTAGTAAATCAGTTTATCGCCCCGTTGCTGCTTATCGCGGTCGGCTTTGCGGGCGTGATCTTTTTGGGCGAGTTCGTGAGCCAGCGGCGGCCCGTTTTGCCTGAGTCCTACACGGACACCGACCTGAGCATGAACGGTTCGCGGCTGAAAGGTTTTGCGCTTGGGATGGAAGGGCTCATCGCTGACTGGTACTGGGTTCGTTCACTACAATATCTGGGCGATAAGGTGATCAAAAACAAGGACAAAAAGATCGACTACGAGGACCTGACCTCGATCAACCCGCGGCTCCTGTTTCCTTTGCTTGAAAACGCGACGGACCTTGATCCTAATTTTATCGGGGCATATTCCTATGGGGCGATCGTCCTGCCCGCGATCGACAAAGAGCGGGCCGTCGAGTTTGCGTCAAAAGGGATCGCCAATAACCCCAACGAATGGCGGCTTTATCAGCATCTGGGTTACATTTACTGGCGTCTCGAGCAGTTTGACAAGGCAGCCGAGACTTACCAGAAAGGGGCTCAAATAGCTGGCTCTTCGCCATTCATGAAGCTGATGGCCGCGGCGATGCAGTCCGAAGGCGGCAGCCGGGCGACGGCGCGGTCAATATATCGCCAGATGCTCGAAGAAAGCCCCGACGAACCCGTGCGGATCACAGCAGAACGGCGGCTGAGGCAGCTTGACTGGTTTGACGAGCGAGATGCGATAAACGGTGTGCTGACTGACTTTAAGGAAAAGAACGGCCGCTGTGCGAGCACATTTGGCGAGGTTGCCCAGCAAATACTTCAGGTCGATCTGCCCGAGGGGCGACGCTTTCGTGTCGACGCGTCACGCCGCTTGGCAGACCCGACAAACACGCCGTATTTGCTGGACAAAGAAAAGTGCGTCGTAACTCTCGATCTTGAAAAGACCGGGCTGCCGGCAGAGGAATAAGATGGAATACGCAGTTGAGATAAATAACCTGTCAAAGGAGTACGAAACCGGATTCCTCAGGAAAAAACGCGTACGGGCGCTGGACGACCTGACACTGAACGTCCGTCCGGAGCAGATCTTCGGATTTTTGGGCGGTAATGGTGCGGGAAAAACGACGACCATAAAAACGCTCATGCGGCTGCAATTCCCGACGGCAGGTTCTGCTCGGATCCTCGGCAGCGATATCTCGGATGTCAAAATGCATCGCCGCATCGGCTACTGTCCTGAGAATCCATATTTTTACGATTACCTGACCGCCCGCGAGGTGATGAGCTATTTCGGTGAGCTTTTTGGCTATGACCGGGCGACGACGCAGCGAAAGACCGAAGAACTGCTGACTGCTGTCGGGCTTGATGAAAAGGACTGGAAAAAGCAGCTTCGAAAGTATTCAAAGGGAATGCTTCAGCGCGTCGGCCTTGCCCAATCGCTGATAAACGATCCGGAAGTTGTATTTCTCGACGAGCCAATGAGCGGCCTCGACCCGGTTGGGCGTCGTGAGATCCGCGAACTGATCGCCGGACTGCGTGAAAAAGGCGTGACTGTCTTTATGTCGACCCACATTCTTTCCGATATCGAAGCTCTCTGCGACGAGGTTGCGATCCTGCGCGGCGGTAAATTGACCGCGTCGGGCAATCTTAGCGAGCTTTTGTCAGCTTCAGAAGGCGTACGATCGCTGGAGATCAACGTCGAGGGGGTCGCGGCGGACGCTATCCGTGACGAGATCGACTTCATTGCCGGTGCTGAGATAATGGCAAAGCCAAATGGTGCGACCATTCAGGTTGCCGATGAGGCCGACATCGACGCGGTCCTGCAGATCACCCGCAAAGCCGGCGGCCACCTAGCCTCGGTCCACCCCGTCAAACAATCTCTCGAAGACCTGTTTGTTCGCACTTCCTGACCTGAATGTTCAAGACCCTGACACTCAGTGACCATTCGATAAAATGGCTGGCGTTTGCCCTGTCGATGTTGCTCTTCGCGTTCGAGGTATACGTCGTCGGGGTCGATCATGCGAACTACTATCTTTATCTGCTCGACGAGGAGTCGGCAGTTTTCATTGCGATCGCGTTAGCCGCGATCCTGCTTTCGTTTGTCTTCGTTTTCCGTTTTGCATTTATCGCATTGTCAGCGACATGGCCGTACAAGGTCCTATGTTTTCTTATATTTGCGATCTCCGTGACGGTCGAGTACGGGTACCAAAAAGCGCTTGGACGTTTTACCGACAAGATCGATGTTGAAACCGCTATCGCTGCTACGCCTGACCAGCAGATCGCTTCGATAATGATGTATCTAAGCGCGTCGGCGGCTATACCGGCCGCCGTGCTGCTCGTCGCGCAGATCGCCATCCGCAGCGAGAAGCCGAAGGGTTCGCTGCATTTTGTTGTCGCTGTGATGTCTTTCTTTGTTGGCTTTACCGCTTTTCCCATCGTGGTAGATCAAAAGTTTCCTACTTTCGCGACGGCCGCATTCTTTCGCACAACCAGCGATCTCTTTATCTATGGCCCGATGACGACCGGCAATATTTCAGGCGGCCTCGCAAGGGCAAAACCGCCGCGTAGAGCAGTTCCGAAAGCCGACCTTCCGCCCGATCATCGTCCGGATCGCAATATCGTTATCGTCATCGACGAATCGACAATGGGAAGCCATTTCAGCCTAAACGGCTACGCCCGAAAGACCACGTCATTTCTCGACAAACTCGAGGCGGACGGTGTCTTGCACAACTGGGGGATCGCTGCCGCCGCCTCGACAGGTAGCCGTTTTACTTACAATGCCCTGATCACAGGCCTCGGCCCTGACGATTTCCCGGACCGTTCCGAGATCAAGGTCGATACTTTTCCGATGGTTTTTCAGTATGCAAAGGCAATGGGGCATAAGACCTACTTTTTCGACGGGCAGATGAATGGCTATTGGGGTGCAAATCCGGATGACTTGAACTATATCGATTCGTGGCAGGGAATCCTGGATATAACAGCGGGGATGGGTTTCCAGACGTGGGAAGTCGACGATCTTCTGGCTAAACGGGTTCGTTCCGTGATCGAATCGTCAACAGGGAATTTTATTTTCGTCTTCAAACACGGTTCTCACATCCCGTATCACATAAATTACCCGCCCGATCAGCAGGTATGGACTCCGAGCTACGAAAGTGGAGGGAAGTTCGACATTCCTTCAGGCGACCAACTCCCGGCCGTTGTTAACGCCTACGACAACTCGATCAGGCACAACGTTAACTCGTTCTTTCAGAACTTGATCACCGACTACTCCGCGATCCCAAACAAAACAGTTGTCATCTACACGGGCGATCACGGACAGACACTCTTCGCCAATGGACGCTCCTCTCACGGCGGGAATACAAAGGCCGAGGCGTCGGTTCCTCTACTCATCATCGGTGAGCTCGAAACGTCGGTGGATACGAGTTATCGTGCATCGCATGGCAATATCTTTCCGACTGTGCTCGATCTGATCGGCTATCCACCGGATAAGCGAGAGGTGACTCGATCTCCTTCGCTGTTGAGAGCGAAAAGGACGGATTCGAAACAGCGTTTTTTCAACCCGGATCTTGGAACAAAAGTGCCTTTTGACTAATCAGCCGACTTTATCGCTGTCACTTTCCAGCGAATATTCGCACGGTCGTCTTCGCGCGTGAAGCCGTCGAGGGTGAGTGTGATCGGGATGGTTTGGTCGGGGCCGAGCGATGTTTGCTGGACAGGGACGACGAGGATGCGTCGTTCTTTAAGGACCACGTTGAACTGGGTGACGACCGCCACATTAACCTCTAGAGCCGTGATGGTCTTTGTACCTTTGTTGCGGATCCTGCCGTTGATGAACATCGATATCGTGCCGAGGCCGGTCGGCGACTGAACCGTGTTTTCGCCCGTCGAGATTATGATGTCTTTGTTGAGTTCGTCGAAACCGGGTGAGCCCTCACGTAGCGATTCAGCGAGGATCGCAGACGTCTGTTCTTCCATCGAAGGACGCATCAAAAGCACACCGATCGCTGCACCGAGGGCGAGAATGCCGACCAGAATCCCTACCAGAAATACCTTGTTAACGCCGCGTTTCTTCTCCGGCCTGAGAAAATCTTCCATTACGGCATTTTAACTCACTTGGGCGATTCCTGGCACGTTGAGTCCACCGTCGTGGGATTTTAACGCAAAGACGCGAGGGGGCAAAGAGGCAAAGGTACGGAAACGTACGACCCATCACTCTTCGGTCAGACGCGTTTCGCGTCCGTGCCCCTGCGTATCCTTGCGTTGAAACGTTCTCTTCAGACTCCCTCGTGGTCGCAACCGAATCGAGTTATCATTAATACAGTCAATGACCACCACGGACTTATCAGAAAATCCGCCGAAATACGTTGAGGCCGCACTTCCGGTGCCGCTGCGGCGTGTATTTACCTATCGAGTTCCGGCGGAAATTAGCGGTTCGATACAGATCGGGGCGAGGTTAAAGCTGCCCTTTGGTCGGCGGAGCATGACGGGCTACGCGGTCGAACTTCACACAGAACTGCCCGCCGATGTTGAGGTTGACGAGTCGAAAATACGCGATGTCATCGAACTTTCCGACGATGAGCCGCTCATCACGCCCGAGATATTAAAGCTGACGCAGTGGACGGCCGACTATTACGCGTCATTCTGGGGCGAGATGCTCAAGGCCTCGCTTCCCGCAGGAATAAACTCTGAAAAGGTAAGGCCGAGACGGCGAAAATCAGTTCGGCTGATCGCCGGGGCCGATGCGAACGAAGGGAAAGCCTTGACTGAGACCCAGCTCGAGATCCTTGAAATATTGTCGGGAAACGGCGGTGAAATGCTGTTCACCGAACTGCTCGAACAGCCGGGGATCACGCCGTCTCCGCTGAATACCCTAGCGAAGCGTGGTTTTGTCGAAGTTTTTGTCAAAGAGGTCGATCGCGACCCGCTTCGCAACGCGATCATTCCGGCCAAAGACGATTTTACGCTTACCGAAGAGCAGTCGGCGGCCCTCGCGTCTATTGATGAAGCGGTTTCGACGTCGCAATTCAGGTCGTTTCTGCTTCATGGCGTGACCGGGAGCGGGAAGACCGAGGTCTACATCCGGGCGATGAAGCACACGCTCGAAACCGGCCGCTCGGCTCTTATGCTGGTACCCGAGATCGCCTTGACGCCGGTTTTTTCGCGACGTTTGCGGGCTGTATTCGGATCGGAGGTAGCGATCCTGCATTCGAATCTCTCACAGGGCGAGCGTTTTGATGAATGGCGGCGAATACGTCGCGGCGACGCACGCATTGCGATCGGAACGCGTTCTGCGGTCTTTGCGCCGCTCGAAAATCTTGGATTGGTCATCGTTGACGAAGAACATGACCCGTCGTATCGCCAGCACGAGTCGCCCTTTTACAACGCCCGCGATGTCGCCGTAATGCGTGCCCACATGATCGGAGCGGTCGCTGTCCTCGGCTCTGCAACGCCGGCGATGGAGTCCTTTTACAACGCCCAGACAGGGAAGTATGAATATCTTAAACTTCCCGAACGCATCGGCGGACGTGGTCTCGCGACGGCCGAACTCGTCGATATGCGCGATGTTTTCAAGCGATTTGGCAAGGATGTGCCGCTTTCGCCCGAATTACTTGATGCGATAGTCGAGACGCACAAACGCGGCGAACAGGTGATAATTCTTCTCAATCGACGCGGTTTTTCGCAGTTCGTTCTGTGTCGAAGCTGCGGAGAGACGATGAAATGCAAGAATTGCGATATCACGCTGACCTTCCATCGCGGCGACAACAGGCTGCTTTGTCACTATTGCAATTATCGTGAGAGTGTTCCAAAAGTGTGTCCAAAATGCGAGAGCGAATATCTCTATTTTGTTGGCGAAGGGACTGAGAATATCGCCGCGACGCTCGCCAAAAGATTTCCGGATATGCGGATCGCCCGCGTCGACCGCGACACGATGTCTACGAAAGGAGAGATCGACGAGGTCCTGCTCAAGTTCGCCGCCGGCGGTCTTGATATGCTCGTAGGTACGCAGATGATCGCGAAAGGACACGATTTCCCGAACGTCACGCTGGTCGGCGTTATCTCGGTCGATATCGGTCTCGGTCTGCCGGATCTGCGTTCGGCCGAACGGACATTTCAGCTAATAACTCAGGTCGCGGGCCGCGCCGGACGTGGCAAAAAAGCTGGCCGCGTGCTGATCCAGACGTATTATCCTGATCACTATGCGCTTCGGTTTGCCAAAGACCAAAATTACGCAGGATTTTACGCCGAGGAGATCAAATACCGCCAGAGACTAAACTATCCGCCGTTCTTCGTACTTGCTTCGATCCTGATAAAGCACCGCGACCGCCAACAAGCCGCGAAGATGGCAAATCTCCTTCGACGCTCGCTTGACGCCGCGAATCCGGCCAAAAACGTTCGCGTCCTCGGCCCGGCACCGGCATCGATCGCGCGTCTAAAGAATGAATATCGCCTCCAGATAATTCTAAAAGGTATAAACCGCCGGGCTCTGCGCGAGACGATCGACATCGCTCTCGCTGACGCCGAGCATCACGGCTGCGACCTGAAAACGATATTTGTAGAGATCGATCCGGTGAATCTGATGTGACAAAATTGGTGTGATAGCGGAATATTCACCGGCCGAAGTTGTATCATTAGGAATTAGACATGAACTAAAAGGGGAAAAAATATGAGCACAGAACTAGGCATCACGGACGGTATCGCCGAAGCGGCGGATGATTTTTTGAAATATCCGCTCTACAAGGTGGTGAGTGTCTTTACGGAAAAGATGGAAGTCATTCCGGCGATCGATGAGTTGCGGGCGAGCGGTTTTGCGAGCGATGATATCGAAGCCTACTGCGGTTGGCAGGGTGCGGGTGAGAAGACCTATCCTGACACCACACACGGCATTTGGGACAATTTTATTCACGCCGCAAGCCATGTCGGCCCGTCTCGAACTTATCTAGAACGCTACGAGAAGCACCTGCAGGACGGCGACTGCATCATCTCGGTGAAGGTCGCGAACAAAGAACAAAAAGCAACCGCCGCCGAAATACTCCATCGACACACTGATGAGAGAGTTACATATTTTGGGCTGCTATCGACAGACGAGATACGCTAACTGACTTTGCATGGAATCGAGAATTAAACGCGAGATGCTCCGACATTTCCTCGCGGCTTTAGCGTATCGAACGCAAAAAGCTTTGCGTGGAGCTCCGGCGGATTTTGGCACGTTTGACGCGGGCCACGGCGTGCGAACGCCCCACGAACTTATCTGCCACATGCGGAGCGTGGTGGGCTATGCCCGCACATTCATTATAGGTGGAGTTTACGATCGGCCCGTGCCGACTGATTATCAGGACGACATCGAGGCGTTTCACGAAATGCTCGACGATCTGAATCAGCGGCTAGCCGGGAACGAAGGACTAACCGGAATTACAGAGGAACAGATGCTCCACGGGCCGTTTGCCGATGCGATGACGCATGCCGGACAATTAGCGATGCTCCGTCGACTGCATAGTCGACCAGTCGCTCCTGAGAATTTATCTTCGCCAGAATATCGACCGCCAACATGACTTCGAGCCAGCCGGAACCGGAAAGACCGGATGCCGACTGGCCCGAAAAGCCTTCTGACGCTTAGGGCTTATTTCATCCCCAAACTCTTGACCAGGAAGCCATAGATATCTGCGGTTTCCTCGATCTGTTTGCTGGTCGGCTTTCCCGCACCATGGCCAGCTTTTGTCTCGATGCGGATCAAAACAGGGGCGTCGCCAGCCTGAGCAGCCTGCATCGCAGCCGTATACTTGAAGCTGTGAGCAGGGAACACGCGGTCGTCATGGTCGGCAGTCGTGACGAGTGTGGCAGGGTATTTTGTGCCCGCTTTCGCATTGTGATACGGCGAATATGCGTACATTACCTTGAAATCGTCAGCGTTCGTCGGATCACCGTAATCGCTTCTCCATGCCCAGCCGATAGTAAATTTGTCGAACCTGATCATGTCCATCACGCCGACAGCAGGCAGAGCCGCACCGAAAAGGCCGGGATTCTGATTAAGTACGGCTCCGACGAGTAAACCGCCGTTCGAGCCGCCCTGAATGGCCAGCTTTGGTGTCGAGGTGTATTTGTTCTCGATCAGCCATTTACCGGCCCACGCGAAATCGTCGAACGTGTTCTGTTTCTGAAGACGCGAACCACCTTTCCACCAATCTTTTCCGTACTCGCTGCCGCCGCGAATACATGCGACCGCATATACGCCGCCCATTTCCATCCAGCCGATGCGTGAGATCGAAAATCCCGGCGTCGAAGCGATATTAAATCCGCCGTAACCGTAAAGGATAGTGGGGTTTGTGCCGTCGAGCTTGAGGCCTTTTTTGTGAGTAATGAACATCGGGACGCGCGTGCCGTCCTTGCTGGTGTAAAAAACACGCTTTACTTCGAAGTCGTTCGGGTCGAATTTGACCTTCGACTGCCGGTACATAGTGCTCTTACCCGTTTTCATGTCGTAACGATAGATCGTCGGAGGAGCGTTGTAGCTTGAGTAGCTGTAAAAGGTCTCAGTGTAGTTACGACGACCGCCAAATCCGCCGGCCGAACCGATACCCGGAAGTTCGACATCACGAACCCATTTTCCGGTCGTTTCGTAGATCTTGATCTTGGTCGATGCATCGTTCATGTAGTTCAGCACGAACTGGTTGTTGATGAACTGAACGCCGTTCAGCGTATCCGCTGATTCCGGAATGACCTCGGTCCATCCCTTGTTCTGCGCGAGTGCGTCTATCTTTACAACGCGACCGCGAGCAGCGTCCTTATCCGTACGGAAATAGAAGGTCGAGCCATCGTTGCCGATAAAACTCCAGCTATTCTGCAGATTATCGATGATCGGCAAGATCGGAGATTTTTCCATGGTCAAGTTTTTGAAATAGACCATGTTCATCCTCTCGGTTCCTTTGCCGACGCTGATGAGCAGCCAGTTTCCATCTTCGGAGACATTGCCGCCGACGAAGTACTCTTTGTTATCAGGACGCTCGTAAACGACGTAATCTTCCGACTGCGGCGTGCCAAGTTTGTGGAAATAGAGCTTTTGGAAAAACGTGTTCGCCTTTAGTTCTTCGCCCTTCTGAACCGGCTCGTAGCCGCTATAGAAAAAGCCTGAGTTATCCTTCATCCACGAAAAGCTGCCGTATCGGTTCGGGGCAAGAGTGTCCGGAAGCATTTTACCGGTCGCGACATCCATGACACGCCACTCAGACCGGTCGCTGCCAGCGATCGAAACGCTGTAAGCCCAAAGCTTACCGTCATTCGTAAATGATGAGCCGCCAAGAGCCGCCGTTCCGTCGGTCGAGAGTTTGTTCGGATCGAAGAAAACTGTGCCCGGATCATTTATCGACGTCGTTTTGTAAAGTACGCTCTGATTTTGCAACCCGTCGTTTTTTGAATAGATATAGAAGTTATCCGTGACCTTCGACGGAGCCGAGAGGCGTTCGTAGTTCCAGATCTCGGTCAAACGATTTTTTATGCTCTCCCGCTGAGGGATCGTCGCTAGATAGCTGTCTGTAAGCCTATTCTGCTCGTCTATCCACGTCCGCATTTCGTCAGATTTTGTGTCCTCCATCCAGCGATAAGGGTCGGCGACAGCCACACCGTGAAACGTATCCACCTGATCGGCTTTGCGGGCCTTCGGGTAGTCAAACTTCTTCTGCGCAGGCACACTCGCGCCCAAAAACGCCGCGACGACCAAAACTGCGATCGATCTTCTAAACATAATGCGTTCAATACTCCTGATCTAAAGAATTTCAGTAAGTATAGAACGCTGTAATGCGGAAAACAATTGTGTAGTGGTCGGCTGGGGCGTTTGGACTAGAAAACCGGTAGCGATTCGTCGATGTTAACGGTTTCTTCTACGCTATCTTCTATCTCGACGACCTTCTCCGGCAGCCAGGATTTTCGTTCGTACAGGGACTGTTCGGCTTTTTCTCGCGTCTGCGGGCGAGCCAGGAGGTAGCCCTGACCGTAATCGCAACCGAGGTTTTGGAGCAGGTGGAGCTGAGATTCGGTCTCGATGCCTTCGGCGATGACCTTTTTCTTGAGGTTCTTGGCGAGTGAAATTATGGTCTGGAGGATCTCGGAATTCTCGCCGTTCTCGCCGACGCTGTAAACGAACGAGCGGTCGATCTTGAGCGTGTCAAATGGTAGACGGTGCAGACAGCTGAGGCTCGAATATCCCGTTCCGAAATCATCGATGCTGAGCTGAATGCCGAGCAGTTTCAGCCGGTTGAGCATGTCGATGGTGTGCTCCGCATCTTCCATCGCGGTGCTTTCTGTGATCTCGAGTTTTAGCGATCGCGGATCGATCTTCGATATAGCAAGAGCATTTTGGACATCGGTGATCAGATCGTCGTTCGACAGGTGCTTGCCCGAGATATTTACGCTTACGATCAGGTCGCGATATTCAGGGCTGATCTTCTGCCACGACGCTAGCTGGGTTGTCGTCTGCTCGAGTATCCACACCGTAATAGGAATGATCAGCCCCGATTCCTCGGCGATGGGGATAAATTTGTTGGGCGGAATGTTGCCTATCTCGCTATGATTCCAACGAAGAAGTGCCTCGAAGCCGAGCAATGTACCATCTTGAATATCGATCAAGGGCTGATAACTCATCGACAGCTCGTTACGAGCTATGGCATTTCTCAAGTCGTTCTCATAGCGGATGCGCTCAAGGAAACGCTCTCTCAGTTCTTTTGTAAATACGGCCACACCGCTGTTCCATTCCTTGGCGTAGTGCATCGCGATATCGGCATCGCGCAGAACTTCCTCGGGCGTGTTGTATTCCGTGTCGCACGGAGCGATACCGATGTTGACGCTTATAGAAACGTTGTTTCCGCTGAGCGAGAATGGATGCGAGATGTTGTCTAGCAGCCGTCGAGCGATCTTCTGAGCCTTTCCTACGCCGTTTACATCATTTAAGATAACCGCAAACTCATCCCCGCCGATCCTGGCCACCATGTCGGTAGCATTCAGCATCCGCACAAATCGCTTAGCTGCGATCATCAACACTTTATCGCCGAGAGCGTGGCCGAGACTGTCGTTTATGTTCTTGAACTTGCGCAGATCGAGGAATAACACGTGAAAAGTCTTTCGCGGGTCGGCCTTGTACGCGTCGATCATTTGACGAAGCCGCTCGTGAAAGTGCTTTCTGTTCGGCAGATTTGTTAGCGAATCGTGCAGAGCAGAGTGCTGCAGGTCCTTTTCGCTCTTTCTCAGAGCCTCGTTCGCCAGTTCTTCCTTCTGAAGCGTTGCGGTCAACTGTTCAGCGTGTTTCTCAGCTTCGCGTCGGCGTTCGCGTTCGATCTCGGCCTTCGCCCGTTCTGCCGCTTCGGCCGTGAGCATCGCATCGTTTACTTCACTTATAGATTGGCGATAGCTTAAATAGGCGATCACGATCGCGACCGAGGCTATTATGATCGTGACGACGTCGTAATTCACGATCTTCAGAGCCAAGCCCGCCAGCCCGGCACCCACGATCTGGGTCATCGAACTCGCAAAGCAGTCCTGCTTCCATGTTTGAAATGGCGGCGAGCCTTTTCTGGCCCACGCGAGAATTACCACGAGTACCGACGAGACCAGAAATTGGACGCCGGCTATTGTCCCGACCGCCGCGACTATGTATTGAGTACTCGTGTTCGCCTCGCCTATAAGAGGAGCAACGCGAAGCCAGACCAAATACGTGACCGCTATCGATACGGTGTTTATAGATACATTGGTCGGGATCATCCATTTCCCGAAGTAAAATCCCTTTTTGCGCAGGTAGAAGCAATTTGACGCTGATTCAAGAGCGGCGACGACGATGGCAGCAGGTCCGCCGTACAGCAAGAATGTCAGAAATACCGCAGCATCTGAAAAACTTATCGCGAACCTCGATCGAGGCAGAGCAAGGCTCGTCCGCGGTGCCACAATGGTCGCGAAGGCTAGGATGGCGAGGAATCCCGGACTGAAGCTTGTCTTGGGCAGTTCGGCGATGGCGAGCCCGAAACATACAGCCGCAGCGAAGATAACTATCCCTTTAACGATGTTAGAAAGGGTTTCTCTGTTCATAAGGCTGGGAGGCGTTTTTTGCGAACAGGATCTGTACGGTAAAAAGTCGCGAAGGGGCAAACCCCAATCGAAACATGGCTAGTTTAACACGTTTAACGCGTAAAAGCTAGTAAAAATCGACACCTTATACAGGGGTGTATACAAATTATACAGCACGGAATTGTATAAAAAGTATACAAAGCCACAAGTGTTCTATTTACTGCATTTAGCCGCTCTGAACGGGGCGAGTGAATACACAGTATCCAAATATGATCATTTCGCGGAAAACTTATCAGCCATCACGAGGGACCCGCTAAACATAAGCTGTTCAATATCTTACAGAGTTAGCCGCGTTAATGGGCCCCTTTGGCACGACTATTGAGATACGGAAGTGCAGAAAAGGGAACTGAAGGGTTCATCAAACTGAATTTTAATTTATTGGAGAAAAGCAAAATGAAAAACACGATCAAAGCATTGACACTCGCACTGGTTCTTAGTTTCAGTACGACCATCGCAATGGCAGACGGGATCATCATCGGCGACCGAGCAGACAAGAGCTGCGACGCTAAGGAAACCTACGGCATTATCATCGGTGATCGAAGCCTCGTAGGCGATGTCTTCGAAGCGATCACGGGTATCATCATCGGTGACTCGAAAGAGGAAGCTCCCTGTGTCGACAAAGAAGGCATCATCATTGGCGACCGTGAAGGCATCATCATCGGCGACCGCACCGGAATCATCGTCAGCGACTAGCTCCTGACATAACCAATTTCCAACCGGGGGGAAACGAAAGCGGTCATGTCGGGCAACCGGCATGGCCGCTTTTTCGTCTTTATTCATGAGGGAAACGGTCAGGTGTGGTCGACGAAGATCCGTTAGCGGCTGCGACCAGTGTTGATTTCCATTTCGGTTTCGGCGTATAAAGACGGTATTTCTCGCGTTTTCAGCCATGAGAATATTCCTTTCGGGGTTGATCATCGTACTAGGTTCGGCTGCAGCTTTGGCGCAGGGAGCTAGAAGAGCGATCGTTTGGAGCGGCGATCCCGGATGCGGCTTCAAATCAAGGTCTCTTGATAAGCTGGATACCATTCGCTGCGGTACGATCCCCACCGATCGCGGGCCGGTAAGCATTATCACCTACGACGGAGTCACCCTTGCGGCGGCGTTTCTAAAGGAGGAAGACCGTTTCGTAGCCGGAGTACATATCAAAAACGATACAGATGGGGTTATAGGGTTTGATTCTGATCGCTGGGGAGCCGCACATTTTGCATCGCGAGAGAATTTTGCAAAACGCGAAAAGCCGCTGCTCGCCGAGACCTCTATCCCGAGCCGCGACCTTGTTAGAAGAATGGCATCGGGCACAAGGCTTGAGAATTCGCTCGGGGATTTTATGAGCGATATGCATGTCGAAGGCGAAACCCGGGAAATACGCCGCTCTGACGGCACGAAGTACAGGACCACCGTGATCGTACCCGACAAAAATGCCGCCGTTACCGAAGAAAGGGTCGGCAAAAACCGGACAGAGATCAGCGGACGCGAGCAAAGAGACCTGCGAGATAACGCCCTTACTGCAAAATACGTTCGAGCCGGTGACAGTGTCAAAGGCCTGGTCTATTTTCGCCGCGTCGACATCGCCGAGTTCGTCGTCTACTCAATGAACGTAGCGGACGTCACCTTCGTCTTCATGGTGCCTTGGCCTTCAAAATAGTTGCCACTGTTGAAATTCGATCACACCCGCCGTTAGCCGTTCGCGGACAATCGACGGAGATTTTCAACAGCTTTCGGCAGGGCGTCTATGGTTTTGTCGATATCTTCTTTTTCATTGAACCGCCCAAAGCTGAAACGTATCGCTCCGCGAGATCTGTCCTCCTCGGACTGGCCGCCCGCTGACGCAGGCGGCACTGCCAAGGCTCGTATAACAGGAGATGGTTCGAGGGTGCCGCTGGAGCAGGCGGAGCCGGTAGAGACGGCGATGCCTTGCATGTCTAGGTTGATGAGGAGAGCTTCGCCTTCGATGCGGCTGAAGGAGATGTTTGAGATGTTTGGCAGGCGGTTCTCGCGGTGGCCGTTAAAGGTTACGTCCGGGATCGTTTCACCGATCTTGTTTTCGAGTTTGTCGCGGAGCGAGCGGAGATAATCGGCCGAGATCGTCATCTCCTCTGCGGCGAGTTCGCAAGCTCTGCCGAAGGCGACGATGTTTGGTACCGATTCGGTGCCGCCGCGTCGTTCGCGTTCCTGATGACCGCCGATGTTCTGCGGGTGAAGGCGAACCCCGCGACGTGTGTAAAGGGCACCGACGCCTTTCGGTGCGTAGATCTTGTGCGCCGAGATCGAAAGCAGGTCGCAGCCGATCTCCTCGACATCGACCGGTATTTTGCCAACTGCCTGAACCGCGTCGGTGTGAAACCAGATCTTGCGCCCTTTTTCACGCAGGCCGCGAACCATACGCCCGATCTCACTAACCGGCTGGATCGTGCCGATCTCGTTATTGGCGGTCATCACAGAAATGAGAATGGTCTCCGCCGTCATCGCCGCCTCAACATCCTCGATCCGCACGATACCGTCCTCGTAAACCGGTAAGTACGTGACCCAGTAATCCTGTTTTTCAAGATCCTCGCAAACATTCTTCACAGCCGAATGCTCGATCGCCGAGGTGATGATATGCCGCCCGTGCTTATTATTCGCCTCGCAAAGCCCTCGGATCGCCAGATTATTCGCCTCGGTACCGCCCGAAGTGAAAACGATCTCGTTCGGCCGGGCGTTTATCAAAGCCGCCACCTGATGCCGTGCCTTATCGACCGCCCCGCGTGCCTCCTGTCCAAAGAAGTGAATGCTCGACGGATTGCCGAACTTTCCGGTCAAATAAGGCATCATCGCCTCGATCACCTCGGGAGCGACGGGTGTAGTGGCACTGTTATCGAGATAAACACGTTGCATATCGTCCTTTAATTATCCACTATCGTCTCACGATCTGAGAAACGTGAAATTAGAAACGGGCCGCCGAAGCAGCCCGTCGCCTTAGATCCATGTCTGCACGGCTACTTGCCGAATCGATAAGTCGTAAAGAGCGAGTCCATACGGGTGTCCTGCCCCGCTGAGAATCTGTCCATACAAGAGTCGTCGCTGTAGTCCATGAAGTTCGTAATCGGGTCGAGGCCTGCGATATTGCGGCAGCTGTCACGCCCGACGGGGCATCCGTAAGCAGGTGATTTCTCTGCAGGCGTGTCACCTACACCGTCGCCGCCGCTTGACTGCCTGGCGCAGCCACCCTGGAAAGTGTGATATAGGCCCATCCAGTGGCCAACTTCATGCGTTCCGGTGTCACCGAGATTGTAAGGTGCCGCCGCGCCGCCCGGCACTGACGAGTATAGGATCACGACGCCATCATCCTTCGGTCGGCTGGCATAGCTTGACGGGAAGGTCGCCCATCCGAGGAGCCCGCCACCCGGGTTACTCGAATAGATATTAAGGTCGTCGGCGCTGCCCTGTCGGAGAGCATTCTTCATCTGTGCTTCAGCGCTGGTTCCCGGGCCGGCTGTATACCAAGTGGCGTTGGTCGTACGGGTCGTCGCGACCAGATTGAACGACCAGCCCGTGCTCGCAAATGCGTTATTAAGTACATTCATCTGCGCAGTGATCTGTGACGAAGGAATGTCACCGTTCGCGATGCCCGTACCGCGATTGATGACATGCCAGTAGACCGGTATGACGCCGCCAGTCGCATTCATTTCAAAACCGCCGCTCGCTGCCCTGCGGTTGGTACGGGCGACATCGACCTCACGTTCGATCTCGGCGACCTGAAACTCGCTAAGTTTCTCGGTCAGGCATCGCGCGTTTTCCAGGAAATCGTCCTTGCTCGCGAACGCGTGGCCGTTAAAAATGAACGGTTGGTCGTCCTTCTGGATCGACTGTATATCGTCTCCCTTCGATGACTGGGCCTCGACCGAACCCGTGCTATAGAAAACCCCAAACCCCGCTGCGGCCAGCAATAGAACAACTGACAGCGATAGTAGAACCTTGATCTTCATACGCTTACTCCTCTTGTTTTGATGTTTAAACTAGTTTGCCAAAATCCGAAAACGACCGGATGGAACCTTGCCTGTCATTTTGAAAAGGAATTTTAACGCTGTGAGTTATATCACGATAAAAAATGTTTATCAAGCAAATAAATAGTTATTGGGCACGAACAAATAGTCACGAGGCATAAATGAACGGTTTTTAGGCAGAAATTGGGGTACGAAAGCCTAAGGCAGGGTCCCTCGATGATATTGATGCTCAAAACAAATCCGAGATATGGTATCCTTTCGTCACGTTTGACGTCGTTCGATGATCTACTTTTGCCACATGGAACTGCGGGGCAAATTCGAATTGGTTTCCTCTTTACGGCATTTTCCGCTGGCCGTTTGTTTCCTTACGACGATTGCCATTTTCCTTGTCTTCACCGCTCATCCAACGCGGGCACAGGAAAAGATCTTACCCACGCCCACGCCTACCCCGACGCCATCCATTTTTGTAGACCCAAATGACGACGGACCGCTGAAAATACAAACGGATCTAGTGACGCTGAGCGTGACGGTGCACGATAAATGGAACCGTTTTGTAACAAATCTCTCGAAGAAGCATTTCTCTGTCTTTGAGGACAATGTTGAGCAGGAGATCGTTTTCTTCTCCGACATCGATTCACCGGCTTCGGTGGGTATTGTCTACGACGTATCCGGTTCGATGGGGTCAGGACAGATGCAAATGTCCTGGAGAGCTTTACAGCGGTTTATGGCAACCAGCCACCCGTCGGATGACTATTCGGTTATTGCTTTCAATGATAAAGTGCGGCTGCTTGCCGACCGGACACGCGATCCTCAGGTAGTTTTGAATAGCCTTTCGATGGCGAAGGCCGGCGGCAACACGGCTCTGTATGACGGGGTTTATCTGGGCATCGACCGAGTTATGCGGGGAGCACACAAGAAAAAGGCCTTGCTCATAATGAGCGATGGCATGGACAACAGTTCCCGTTACAACTTCAATGAAATGAAGCGTCTCCTAAAGGAGTCGGACGTAATCATCTACGGTGTCGGCATCTATGCCAATGAATTCGAAGGACACCCGACGCTAAAGCAACTCGCAGAGGCCACCGGCGGCAAAGCGTATCTGGCAAAGGATGGCCACCTCGATGAGATCTTTGAGCGTATCGCGCTTGAACTCCGCCATCAGTATTCGATCGGTTACGTCCCGCAGAACTTTCAACCCGACGGGAAATGGCGTCGTCTAAAAGTCAAAGTCGCCCCACCTCGCGGCATGCCTCGCCTCTCGGTCCGCTCCAGAGAAGGGTATTACGCAACTCCAAACCTTCCGGATAAGTAGCCCACGTGCTCCATAGCTTTCCTGGCCACCGATCTCCACTTCCGGAGCGTAGAAGCGATTAGTCAAAACTCGCGAACATCGACCTGATTCTCGGTATTTTGCATCGAATGTCTGCTTCAATGCTGAACTTATTGGTTACGGCTATTAGCATTTAGACATGCACGATGAAGCCAAAACACTGATTAATGCTGTCTTAAAAGCTCATAATGATCACGATGCGGCGCGACTTCAAAACAAAGTCTCCGACTGCTCTAGCGAGAGTAACTCCTCAGAAGGTGCAGGATCCAAAAGCAGGAACATTGGGAACCCAAAACCTGACTCGCTCGGCGAGATCGAGGACGGGGAAACCCGGATAAGGGAAAATCCCTAGCCTTTTTACGGATAATCCCGATGGGCAGAGGCTCGGTCGATCATCGATAATCAAAGGGTATTATTCATTTTTTTGGGAGGAGAGAATATGCTTTGGACAATCATTTTAATACTTTTAGTACTTTGGGCATTAGGATTCGGGTTTGCGGGTGCGGCCGTTGGTAACCTTATCCACGTACTGCTGGTGGTAGCGGTCGTAGTGCTGCTCGTGCAGCTAATTACGGGCCGCCGACCAGTCTAGTGTATCCCTGATCGAAGTTTCAGGCATGACGGAAGGATTCGAAGTTCCTTCCGTCATTTTTTGTTTACAGAGCGTCTACTTGAGTTAAAGGCGGCCGGCGAGTAGATCGGTGAATTGGTCGACTACGTGCCGCATAACTTCTGCGTGCATTTCGGGAACGCCGCCGGTACGCATAGGCTTTCCACTTCGCACTGTGACCTCACCCGAATATTTGACCTTGCCGGTTGCTACCTCGACCATCCTAACGGTGACCGCCGCGCTGCCGTGTCCGTCAGTTGCCTTTGGAATATATTCCCGTACATTGCCCGTCACCACATATGCAACTCCCAGTTGCTTGCCGACTTTAACTGCGGCGGCTGTCGAACTGCTGCTGTTGATGTTCGTCAGATTTGCCTGCGTTGCGTTTCGTGTATGGCGGGTGTCGTAGACGTCAAACTTGCGGGTGTGGTTGAGCGACGCCGAGAGGGTGGTCTGCAACTGACGTTTAGCCATGTCATTCATCGCAGAAGCGTTTGCACCCGGAGTGAATTCGACAACTGCGGTCTTTACCCCTTGATATCTCGCCGGAGCCTGTGCCAATGAAACTCCCGTAATAACGAGCCCCAAAATTAATGCTGTGAAAATGTTCTTCATTACTTTTCTCCTTCAGAATTCGGCCGTTTTTCGGCGGCCGTCAATGAATGCGTCAAAAAGTCTGAAAAGCCATCATCGCCCCGCAAAAAAATCGCTGAAGCAAATCTGGCAGGACCCACTAAATTTCCTAAAGATCTGGAGGGGCACACAAGAGGCGAGCGATCCAAACCCAAACCAAGACGACTCCGATCGAGATGGTATCGGCAACGTCTGTGATTTGGTTGTTTTAAGTGATCGGAGGGTCTCTTGCAGAACTTTCCTAAGAATTGGTTCTTGACGATCGCACCAGACGATCGTCGGTTCGGCGGCGGCCCATTATCACATCCTCACATCGATAACCTGTTTGTTCTTGCGGCTTTTTTCTGCCATGAAGCCCATGATGTGGCTTTCGATGGATTGATCGATCGTGGAGGTCAGGAGCGACGGGTCTTTTTTCGAGATGGCGAGGAGCCAATCGTTAACGAGACGCCAGTCGCCGCCGCCGTGGCCGTCGGACTGCTGTTTCCATTCGGTCTTTTTGCCTGTCAGGAAATCAGTGTGGACCATCGATGTCATATCGCCAACAACGTCGCCGAGCGTTCCCATGACGCGTGTTCGCCGGCCGCTGTAGGAGGTGAAGGCCTCCATCGAGAAAGACGCGGTGACGTTGTCCTCGAAGAGGATATTGGTCGTGTAGTGGTCGGGTTGATCGTTCTCCATCCTATAGACGCATCGGCCGTAATTGGTTGTTTTTAATTTGTTTAGAATGTAGTCGCCCTGTTCTTCCTTATTTTCGGGAAGGTCGAATACGTAAGTCCAGCCTCGGTTCCGGTAATATGTCTTTAATGCCGAATATGGACACGAACTCTCTACCTTGCAGCCGTCGGTGCATCTCGCGGTACTCCCCTCAGGGGCATTTTCTTTTCTAAACCAACTCAGTTCTCCGAATGCCTGAATACTCTTGCATGGTTTCCCGAGCATCCAGCGGAGAATGTCGAGGTCGTGGCACGACTTTGCCAGAATGATCGGCGTAGTTGCCTTGCTATTGTGCCAGTTTCCGCGAACATACGAGTGGCTCATGTGAATATGTCCGATCGGCTCAAAATGTTGAATTGAAACGACTTTTCCCATCACGCCGCTCTGGATCAGCTCACGCAATTTGATGAAATACGGGGCGTAACGCAGCACATGGCAAACCGCGACGATGCGGCCTTTCTTCTTCGCGAGCTTCAGGATGTCGCGGCACTCTTTCTCGCTCGGTGATATCGGCTTTTCAAGAAGAATGTCGTAACCCATCTCGAGGGCTTTCATACAAGGAGCGTAATGAAGGTTGTCGGGAGTCGAGATAATGATCGCGTCGGCAAACTTTGGCCGCTCAAAGACCCTTTCCCAGGTATCAAATCGATTTGCTTCGGCGATATCGTGCTTCTGCGTATATCTTTCGTTGCGCACCTTGATTGGTTCGGCAACACCGACAATATCTAGATTCTTGGGATAACTTACCGCATAGTTCCCATAGACATTGCCCCTCGCCCCGGCACCGAGCGTTATCGCCGTGACAGGTTTGTCGAGCTGAAGGTCCGAGCGAAAGAACTGCTCGGTCTCTTCCGTCAGGCTACGTTCAGAAAGCAGGGTGCCTGGCACTGCAAGCCCTGATGCAAGCGATAAAGAAAGCGTCTTGAGCAGATCGCGGCGGTTTATTTTGGACATATTTTGAGGTTTGAAAGCTGATCGATCCAGCACGGTAAATATACATCTAAACATCCGAAACTAAAATGTCGCACGCGGTACAAATCTATTGCCGCTGCGGAACGCGAAAAAATAGTCGTCGTGGAGCATTTCTTTTGAATCAAAATACTGCGAGTTCTAAGGCATAGACGTTTCCCAAACGCCTGTAAATAAAGTAAATTGTAACTTGGAGAGGTATGGCCGCATCTAAGTTGGGTGCCGATTGGCAGAGAAGGTGAAGATAATGGATTTTGCGACAAAAGAGATCTTTAAACGCTGGGCAAGCATATTGGTTGGTAAGCCGATATCGCCGGTATTTTTAAATATTCTGGTAACAAGCGTTTGCGACATGCGATGTACGCACTGCTTCTTTACGGAGGAGCTCGACGATCGCCCGCGCAAAAAGCTGCAGATGAAAACGGACGAGATCGCCCGCATCTCTGAAACCCTTGGCGGAAACCTCGGCGTTTTGGTGCTCGCAGGCGGCGAACCGTTCACCCGTAAAGACCTGCCGGAGATCGTACGTGCCTTTTACGAAAATAACAAGCTCGACAGTGTTTACCTGATGTCGAACGGCCAGATACACCCGCGGATATTCCCCGATGTCGCTCGCATTATGGACGAATGCCCGAACCTGAACGTTTCGGTCGCTCTCGGCATTGACGGAATGAAGGACGCCCACGAGAAGATCCGCCGCAAAGAGGGAAGTTGGGATAAGGCTATCCATACCGCGCGAACACTCCAGCAGATGAAGAAAGAGCAGTACCCTAAGCTCGATATTCAGACCTGCACGTGTGTGATGCATTCGAACGAGGACACGATTTTTGACTGGTATGATTTCTTAAAGCATGACCTGAAGCCGGACAAGGTAAATATCAACTATATTAGACCTCCGTCGGCTGACCCGATCGAGCTTGAGTTCGATCACCGCCGCTATCAGCAGCTCTCGCAGATGATCCTTGATGACACCAAAAGCGCGGCGCTGAAGAACAACTATGGCGGCGACGGTGGTTTCTTCAAAGCCGCGGTCGACATCTACATGCACGATGTTATTGCTAAGACCAAAGAAGAAGAGAAGGCCCAGCTAAAATGTTATGCCGGCAGTGCCGGTGCGGTGATCTACGACAACGGGGCTCTTTCTTCATGTGAAAATAAGGCTGACGTGCTGAATCTTCGCGATTACGACTGGAATTTTCAATCTGCATGGCGAACCGACATGATGGACGAACGTCGCAAAGAGGCCGGGGCCGGCTGCTATTGCACGCACGAATCAAACTGTTTCTACCCATCGCTGCCATTCAACGCCAGTCATCTCATCAAGATCAAGAAGCTTGAGAAACAGATGAAAAAAGCCGCAAAATCGGCTGGTTTTGCGACCGCGAGAGAGGTTGCGTTGAAGGCATAGTATGTTGACGTACAAGGCCGTCTACAAATATCTGGACGACGGGGTTCACGGGGAAGTCATTGATTTCCCCGGGGTTTTAACCTGCGGCAAAAACCTCGACGAGGCTCGGTCGCTACTAGCAGAGGCTCTCGTTGATATGGCCGAAACGAACTTGCTCCTTGGCGAGTCGCTTCCGGTTCCTAACGGGGTGCTTTCGGACCACGAATCCGATATTGACGAGCCGATCCATTTGATCCTAAATGCATCGTCGCGGGTCAAGGTTGTGCCAAAGCTAGTGTATGAAGCGGCGTGATCTAATTCGGCATCTTGAGGCGAATAATTGCCGATTGCTGAGAGAATGTGCAAGCCATACGATTTGGGAAAAGGTAGATACGAAGAAGCGAACTTCAGTACCTCGCCACAATGAGATTGTGGAATACACGGCAATCAAGATATGCCGTCAGCTCGAGATACCACTTCCGTAAATGTCACAAACCACACCAAAGATACTGATCATCTCGTCCGATACCGGCGGCGGGCATCGTTCTGCTGCGCAGGCGATCTCGGATGGGTTTGAGCGGTTTTGGAAAAGCGAATCGGCGGTGGTTAAGACGATCAAGGGGGTCGAAGAGTCGCATCATGTGACTGATAAGCTTGTAAATCTTTACAATTGGACCCTCCGAAACAAGCAGCATTGGATGAAATATCTCTATTGGGCCGTTAACAAGATCAGGCCTGAGACTCGCGAGTTTTTCATGAGACGCTGCATCGGTTTTTGTCGCGATCAGTTCGAGAAATGGTGCCCGCACGTCGTCGTCAGTGTTCATCCGCTCACACAGCACATCTTTGGACGCATTCTTCGCGAACTTAATCTAACGGATCAGGTTCCGCTTGTAACTGTTGTCACTGATCCATGTTACGGCTTTTGGAAGGGGTGGGCATGTGATGATGTTTCGCTTTATCTCGTGGCTAACGAAGACGCGAGAGACCAACTCATCGATTACGGCGTCTCTCCCGAGAAGATAAAGATCTCTGGTATGCCGGTAAATCCAAAATTTCGTGAAGCGAACGAGAAAGACGCCCAGGATGCCCGGCGATTCTACGGCCTCGACCCGGATAAATTCACGGTTTTTGTAAATGCAGGATGGATCGGCGGCGGGAATATTCCACAAATATTTAAGGAACTCGTGCGCGGAGAACTGGATGTCCAGGCCATCTTTCTAGCGGGTAAGAACGAGGAGCTTCGGCTCGAAGCTGAAGAGATCGCGAAGCACGCGAAATTTCCGGTCAAGGTCATCGGCTACTCGGAAGAGATCGAAAAGCTGATGCATTCGGCCAACGTGATGGTCTCAAAGCTCGGCGGCCTGACCACGTTCGAAGCTCTCGCCTGCCGTCTTCCCATCATCGCCGACGCTACAACGCCCCCGATGCCGCAGGAAGCCGGAACCGTCGAGCTGATCGAGCGAAAAGGTGCTGGGATCCTGCTCAAAAACTCGTCCGACATCGTGCCGACCATCCGTGGCCTGCTCGATGATAGAGCTCGTTATTCGCGCATGCGTGCGGCAACCGGCGGAATGACGATGCCTGATTCTACCGAGCAGATCATTCGCGAGATAAACGCCATGCTTCCGTATCCATTCACCCAGGAAAAAGCCGCCGCGTGAGCACTTGACCATCGGTTTTACGTTTCCGCGCTTGTTACTTTCCGTCGATTTCATTAACCTTTTCAATTGTATTCTTTAGCAACGGAGAGATAGTCCATTGAGCCTTTTACTTGAAGGAAAACGCGCTTTTGTATCGGGCGGAACCCGTGGGATCGGCGCTGCGATTTGCGAGGTCTTCGCTCGCGAGGGCGCCGATGTGGCGTTCAACTATCATTCCAGCGACGATCTGGCGGATGCGGTCCGCGCAAAGATCGAGGCCCATGGCCGCCGTGCTCTTAGCTACAAGGTCTCAGTCACCGACCGCTATGGAATGAAGCACATCGCCCGCGAGATCAAGGACGCGTGGGGGCCTGTTAACGTTTTGGTCAATAATGCAGCCGTCAACAAAGGCGATAATTTTGCCACTACGACGGACAAAAGCTGGGATTGGGTCGTCGATACCAACGTTGGAAGCCTGTTTGCGGTAACGAAGCCATTCTACAAGCAAATGATCCGCGAGCGTCAGGGTTCGATCGTCAATATAACCTCAGTCGGGGCCATTCGCAGCCTGCCAACATCGGTTCACTACGCGACCTCGAAAGCAGCAATGATCGGCTTTACCAAATGCCTGTCACGAGAAGCCGCGAGCTTCGGCGTTTCGGTCAATGCGATCGCCGCCGGGATTTTTGACACCGACCTAGGGGCAACCCTGCCCGAACGCCTGCTCGCCATTCACGATCACTGGGTAGCCAAAGGCCGCCAAGGGCAGCCGAGTGAGCTAGCCGAGTTCGCAGCGTTTATGTGCTCAGACCGCAACAGCTTTATGAGCGGCGAAGTCGTAATTGTCGATGGCGGAGCTATCACCTAGGATTCAAGTTCTACCTTAATATAAGGCCCATAAGCAACTCAGATGAATAGGCTTATCGAATGCGTCCCAAACTTTAGCGAAGGGCGTGATATGTCCGTGATCAAGCAGATCACGGATGCGGTCGAGCGCGTTGAGGGTGTTAAACTGCTCGACGTCGATCCCGGTGTGACGACTAATCGGACGGTCGTGACCTTTGTTGGCGAACCTGAAGCAGTAGTCGAAGCGGCGTTTCAAGCCGTAAAAAAAGCCCAGGAAACGATCGACATGCGGCACCACAAAGGCGATCATCCGCGCTTCGGAGCAACTGACGTTTGCCCGCTCGTGCCCGTCGCGGGCGTGACTATGGAAGAGGCTGCGGACTTTGCTCGCCAACTCGGCCAACGCATCGGCGAAGAGCTTGGCATCCCGGTTTATCTTTACGAGAACGCCGCTTCGGAGGAAAAGCGGCGAAATCTGGCCAATTGCCGCGAAGGTGAATACGAAGGCCTGAAAGACAAGATCGCAAGCGAAGAATGGAAGCCCGATTTCGGCCCCACGGAATTCAACGAAAGCGTCGCTCGCTCAGGTGCGGTAGCAGTCGGGGCACGCGATTTCCTGATCGCTGTCAACTTCAATCTCAATACTACTTCGACCCGCCGGGCGAACGCGATAGCATTTGACGTTCGTGAAAAAGGGCGACAAAAACGAGAGGGAAACCCTATCGTCGGGAAACCGGTTTTTGACGAGAACGGCGAGCCGGTGATGATCCCCGGGACGCTCAAAGGTACCAAAGCGATTGGCTGGTTTATCGACGAATACGGCATCGCGCAGGTCTCGATGAATATCACGAACCTGTCGCAGACGCCGCTGCACGTGGCTTTTGATGAGGTGAGTGAAAAGGCATGGCAGCGTGGAGTTCGCGTGACGGGGCTCGAGATCGTCGGCCTGGTGCCAAAGGCGTCGATCATCGCGGCAGGGAAGCATTACCTCGCAAAACAGGGCCGTTCGCTGGGCGTCGCGGAGGAAGAGATCGTGAAGATCGCCATCAAATCGATGGGCCTCGACGACCTTAAACCCTTTGTTCCCAACGAAAAGATCATCGAATACGTCTTGGAAAAGGAAAATGTCACAAACCGCCTGATCGACCGCACGGTCTTCGGTTTTGCCGAGGAAACGGCGTCCGAATCTCCCGCTCCCGGCGGCGGCTCGATCGCGGCGTACATCGGGGCGCTCGGGGCCTCGCTCGCGGCGATGGTCGCAAATCTCTCTGCCCACAAAGCCGGTTGGGACGACCGCTGGGAAGAGTTTTCAGAGCACGCGATCAAAGCTCAGGAGCTGAAAAACGAGATGCTTTTCCTCGTCGACGAGGATACGAATTCGTTTAACAGGGTAATGGACGCCTTCGGCCTGCCGAAAGGGAGCGATGAGGAAAAGGCCGCTCGCACGGCGGCGATACAGGATGCAACGCGTTACGCGACCGAGGTGCCGTTTCGCACGATGGAGTGTGCTCTTCAGTCGTTTGCGGTCATCCGGGCGATGGCCGAGCAGGGCAACCCGAATTCCGTCACCGACGCCGGAGTCGGCGCCCTCTGTGCACGATCGGCCGTCATGGGAGCCTTCCTAAACGTCAAGATCAACGCCGCTGGCCTAAAAGACAAAGACTTCGCCGCCAAAATGATCGCCGAAGGCGAGCAGATCCAAACCGAAGCCATCCGCCTCGAAGCCGAGATCCTCGCCATCGTAAATTCAAAGATCTAGAAAAACTTTGCGGCCTCCGCGTCTTTGCGTTAAAAATTCCTGATCCTACGATCACCTTCCTGCCCGCGTCGGCGGAACTCCCATAAATGGCTTCCTCACCGGCCGGCTCACGGCGACGCGGTCTCGCATGCCCAGGCAGATCAAGCCGTCTTCGTTGACGTGTGCCTTTGGAAACTGCAGCGTGCGGTCAAAATATATCTTGTGCTCGTGCAAAAACGGCCGGATGCGGATCACCTTGTAACTCTTGTCCGCCATATCCCGCACGATCACCGCGTTCTCCACCTCACGCGAAGCCGGCAGCAGCCCGATCGTCTCTGTCTTCGGATTCCAAAACAAAACAAACCCCTCCGGCGACCCGATCTTCTCCCAAGTCCGCAGGTTCATGTAGATCTCCCCATGCGTCGGAGCCAACCGAATAAAAAACTCATCCCCATCCCGCCGAAACCCCGGCTGCCGAAACTCAAGCCAATCCCACGGTTTGTCTTTTCTCATAGATTGCACAGTATATAGTAGATAGGAACACGTGTCAAGCATGAAACGCTTGTGGCAGAGCTCTAGTTTGAAATTCTGACGCCGTGAAGCGGCTATAAGAAAATAGCCAGATGCGGAGCTTCTGGTCGGTTGTGGACAAATATTCGTGCGGTGGAGCCGCCAAAAGACTCCCCTCCTTACGAAGAAGGGGTGGCACCGCTTCGGTGACGGGGTGGTTCTCTCACTCGTGACCACGCCCGCCGTCTTCGCACGTTATCTCAACATCTCCCCCCGCACAGTCCAATCCTGGGAACAAGGTCTCGGCAAACCCAGCGGTGCCAGCCTAAAACTCCTGTCGATCGCAAAAAAAGACCCGAAGATACTTTTCGAAATTTGAGAGACTAATGCTAATATTCCGATACAGTAATTTAAGCCGCGATTGGAGACGTCCAAGAAAAAAAGGCGGCAACCTCGGGATTGGCGGTATGGATATTGGAATAGAAGATTGGAGCGTCAGGCATCTCTGCTTGCCGCTTCCTAACAACTAGGGCGAGCAATCCCAACTCGCTTGCAAACCCGTTTATTGCATGTGAATTGAGAGGCTTCGTCCGGCAACGGGCGAAGCCTTTTTGTGTGAGGATGATGAAAGAGGCACCAGAATGGGTCCAAAGTGTCGCGACATTGATCGGTGGCTATTTAGCTATTGTTACCGGGGGTGGAGCAATTGCCGAAATCTTCGGTCAGCCCAACTGGATACTAGCGATTTGCTTGATTCTAGTCATCGGAGCCGGTTGGACTTTTTTTTGGCATTCATTTCGAAATCCCCCTCCTAGAAATCGCACTGGAAAGTTTGGTATTGGCGTTTTCATTACGACCGAGACCGACGAGGGGCGCTCACGCGTTGAGAATGATTTGTTTGTTCGAATGACTGAGACCATTGAGATTTTGGGTCTCAAACATGCTTTCGAGATCGTGCTGGCCACCAACCAGCAGGCAGTAAAATTCAAACCGCTACTGACCAAGCATATGAGCCACCTAGACTCAATACCCCCACAATCAAAAGCCGACTTAAGACGGTTTAGAAGCTTTCAAAAGCGAACAAACTGCCATTTTTTCATCTGGGGAACTCTCTCAGAACGGCAAGACGCCGAGTTCGGAGGCAATCGCGTCCTTATTCTGAAATCGGATGCTATGGTATTGCATTCGGAGATTGCTCCGTTCAGAAGAAAGCAATTGGCTGAACAATTCCGCTGGCTTAAAGAAATAAAGATTGATAAGAACGCTGAATATCAAGGACTACAGTTCTCTGCAGATGAACTTGTCCTGGCGTCAGACCTAGTTATTGGCACCGCAGCCGCGATGGTCGGGAATGTCCAAATTGCCCTCGAACTCCATAACAAACTTCTCGGACACATCGTCAAGTTACCGAGTACCCCACCCCGAGCAGCCATTCAGAAACATGTACGACGAATGATAGCAGCAGAATGTACGACTCTTGCTCAAGTTGCTTATTTCGGACAGAACGATGCCGTCCTCGCAAAGTCGTACCTTGATCGAGCTCAAACTGTCCGACCAAATGATCATGATTCACTTGTCATTCTTGCGCGCATACAGTTTGAACACGATAATGACTCAGCTGCCGCGTTAAAGACGACCCATCGACTTAAGCCGGTAGCCGGGAACGTCGGTATTTGGAGATACAACATTGCATTTCTTGAAATGCACGCAGGTACCCATAAATCGGCATGGAAAACCTACGGGACGATCTTTTCGAAGACCTATCCCGGTGAGGAAGAAACAGTCCAACAGGTAATTGATTTCAACCTCCGCCAAGCCGAAAAAGGGTTTATTCCGTCACTTTTCATCGTGGCAATAATGCAACATCGAAAAAATGGAAATCTTCCTGAGGCCCTACACCATTTCGAACTATTCTTGGAAGCTGCAAAAGATCGCAATGACCTAAAATACTTAGCTCGATTAGCCAACGATCTAAGGAATGAACTATTAGACGAGATGAGGATTCACGAGGTTGATTCTTGAAAAGTCCAGGAAGTCTTGTAAGGTCGCGATTCTAAAGGGAAGAATGGCGGCGGAGCCGCTAGAATTTCTGTAAATCAAAAGTGTGGGGGCCGCACCAGCGAATTCAAAACCGGTTTCGCGTTCGGAGGCTACCCAGAAGATAGGCTATATGACTCGACTTTATCCCAGAATATCGCTAGGTCTCTGCCATCTTTGCGGATTGTAATAAACTTGCCGGGAATATGAGATAGCTCTACTTTCGCATCCGATTTGAAATGGGGAACTTTCCAAAGTTCAGGTTGAGGTAAGTCGATGTTTTCGACGATTGCTACTGGTACCACGAACCCAGTACTTCTAATATTCCGATAAAGTTTTTCAGCCTCTTCAGCCTGCTTTGCAGCCGTATTCGCCATGGCTCCCGACACGGCTCCTTCCACGACACCTTTAACGATGGATCCCGCAGCGACATCTTCAATGTCACCAATAAATCCGATCCCCGTTGAAAAGCCGCGATAATTCCTATCGATTGCTGAATACAACTGTGATAATCGGGCTAGTTTGTTTGAGTCGTAAAGTTTGAGTTCGGTGAAGTCGAAACTTTGGCCCGACGACAAGGATACTGATACGGCTAGGTCGCTTGGGTTTCTATACTTCGCGTATACAATGCCACACCTTGGGCATTGCCATTCTGGAACCATGCTATCTGTGTCCGAGCGAATGTAAGAGCATTTTGGACATTTCATAAGGCGGGACGAGCGGAACGGAACCGCGAACGCTTCTTAATCATCGCAAAGCTGTCTCCCTAATTTCAAGAAGTATTTTGTTACAAATGAGCAGCCTAAAAAGGAGGGGCGGCACGGCGACATCTCAGCCGTTTTTTGGCGGAACCCTAGGTTACAATTGCCCCACGTTCGCTCGCTGAAGGTGAGCAATATCAGGATGCGACATCATTATCCGTCCCCTACAGGGACGGATTTGACACTACCGCGTAACCTAGGGTTTCGCTCGAAGACTCGCTGCACCCCAGGCTTTAATGTTTGTCCCCTTTGGGGACACGCTTCTGCCCCGGGCGAGGGAAGTAACCACTAACTAGCACGAAAATGCACTAAATAGAACGATCTTATTTGTGCTGTTTCGTGCCTTTTCGTGGTTCCATTCTTCTGGCCCGCCTTCTTTGTCGCAGAGCGACGGCTGATCGTAGCCGTGGGTGAAAACCCACGGTATGTCGGGAAAAAGATACCCGTCGCATAGCGACGATTGACCGGAGCGGCGTGTTTTTCAATTGTCGCTGACGCGACAACGATCATTTGTTGATTCTTTCCGTGGGTTGTCACCCACGGCTACATTCATGGCATCGCTACGCGATGGAAACGAAACATACTTCGCTACCCGATGAAACGCGGGGCCGGCTCATCGCCTAAAACAAATCGGACGCGTAAAAGATGCAGAGGCCTAGTAAAGATGCGGTCGGAAAATGTCAGAATGACACAGAAAATGGCCGTTTTGGCGGTTTTGACACACCGCATTATTGCGATCTCGGCAAGATCGGCTTAAATATTGAGCATTTGTATTGCCGTTGGCTTTAGCCGACGGTTAGGGATTTCGATAAGGCCCCTAGCGGCTGTCGTGCGAACCTTCAATGAGACCGTTTGAAACTCGGCTCTTGGCCGTGGAGCGGCCTTAAGAATCTAGCCAGACGTGAAACGTCTGGAAAAGAAAGCTAGAATCGTCCGCACTGGAGGTGCGGCAGACCGCCGGTGAACGCCGGTCCTTCGCCCCTTCAGGGCGACATGCGGGCAAAACTTGTCCAGAGGTTTCACCTCTGGCTAGTTTCTTTTGGCGGCTCCGCCGCATAAGAAATTGACTTTCCAGACCGCCCCCGATAGCACGCGGGACGACTGGCCTTTTTATGTTGCTAGCCGATCTTTCGCTCGTTCTATGAAGACCTTTACCCTTTCGGCGAATCTTTTTGTCATTTCGGTGCTGATGAGGGATTCGCCGGCCATTCCGGCCAGGAAGTGGAAGTCGCGGGCTTTTTCGCGGCGGAGTTCGGCGGTTTGGGAGAACTGGACCTGTGTTGAACCATCGGGTTTTTCGAGGAAATCGGCGGTGTAGCGTAAGAAATTCTGCGTCTCGCCGCGAGCGGGCGTCCATTCGATGTGGTCTTCGGAGTCGTCGGTCAGCTCGACAGCGAAGGTCTGCGTCATCGTGCCAACAACCGGAATATCAGCCTCGATAGTAAGACGCGCCACGCCCTTAGCGTCCGTATGAGCCTGCTTCACACCGGGCATCAGCTCAGCGAAGTTGGCGATATCGGCGAAGAAGTCCCGAACCGCTTCAAGCGGAGCGGCGAACTCGAAATGGTCTTGGATAGAGGCTTTTACGGTGAACATCGTTTTAGTTTAGGAAGTTTAGGAAGTTTAGGAAGTTCGGGAAGGTTAGGAAGAGCTTCGGAGGTGTTGGCTTAGGGAGAAGACCATTCTGCCGACCTCGTCCAGCTTTTCGTACACTTCGTCGAATTTTGCTTGTGATACGTAACCAATGTCTAAGGCCAAAAAGAGATGCGACTTGGTTTCGGCTATTGATCCGAGGCTGATGTTTAGAAAATTCGCAAAATCTTTGTTCGTGCGACGACCTTGGCCTTCAGCGATATTTGCCATTATCGAAATCGAGGAACGCCTTAGCTGACTTCGAAGATCAAAGTCCCGCCCGAACCCGCCGGCGCCACTAAGCAAATAGATATCCCTGACCAAAACACGAGCTTTCTGCCAGGCCTGGATGTCCTCGAATCGCTTAAACGTACTCATCTTCCATACTTCCTAAACTTCCTAAACCTCCTTAACTTCCCCAACTTCAAAAGATTCCATTAAACGCGATCGAGTTAAAGAACTGTCTCGTCACCCCTCTTGTCATGCCGCGGAAGAATGGGTCTTCGGCGAAGAGGATGACGCGGCCGGAGCCTTGGGATTCGTCTATTAGGTACGATGTTCCGCTGAGGAGGCGTTCGGTGTTGCCGGGCCAGACGAAGCCGGAGATGGTGAGCGGCGATCTGGGATTCGCGTCGAAAACCAGGGCGTTCGTGCCTTCTTTTGAATAGCGGAAGAACGATCCGCCGGTCAGCAGGACTGGGATCTCATTTTTTTCGACGCCGTAGTTCAGGTACGTTGTACGGTCGACCGTGGCTCGCATGAACGAGCCGGGCAGGGCTTCGGGCACCTTGTTTGCGTCGGCCGAAGGCGAGGCGATCGGCGGCAGCGGAACCATTGTCGTCTCGGTTTGGTCGGTCGGCTGATCCCCCGTGGGCGTCGCGGCTGGTGAGGTTTGCCCCGGTGTTGGGCTCGGCCCCGGCTGCTTGCCCGCTGACGCAGTGGGCTCTGAATCGTCACTTCCTACCAGCTTGGCCGAGGTCAGGCCGACGTCTTTTAGGGCGGCGAAAACCGAACCGCCGCCGATGGTGACGATGTTGCCGCCGCCGGACGCGAACTGCTTCAGAGCCGAAACTCCACCTGCTCCAAACTGCCCCATGTACCTTCCGGCCGCACCGTCGGGCAGGATCAGGACGTTGTAATCTTTGAGGACGCTAGCTCGGATGGCCGAAAATGGCATTGGGGTGAATTTGATGCCGTATTTGTCGAAGGTCCACCAGATCGACCCGTACGATTCCTGCCGCACGCCTTCGTCCGCGACGACGACGATCTTCGGAGCACGCAGGCTGATGACGTTTTCGCCGCCGACGCCGGTGTCGCCTTCGTCAGCGTAACCGGAGCCGATCGCGGTGACGTTTACGCCCATTTCGCGTGAGAATCGGGCGATAGTGTCGTGGATCGTGTCGGGATTTCGCGAAACGCGGACGACGAATGTGCCGGGTTTCCAGTTGCGGCCGCCGGCGTTTAGCTGTCGCGTGGCGACCGCGACTTTGAAGCCACCCTGCAGAAGCCGCATTACCATCGCGCTCGTTGCATCGTTCTCGTACGGGATGATGTACGAGATCGACGCCCGGCCCGTGACGCTGCCTCGTTTTGCATTTTCGAGGTATTCAGCGTCGACCATCGTGCCCGGGACGTTTGTCGATTCTTCGGTCCACCACGCGTCGACGCCAAACGAGAGCGGCATCGACCATGCCGTGATATCGTAAAATCCGTACTGCTCCTTCGGCTGGCCTTTTCCACGCATTTGGTTGCGTTTGAACCGCGCCATGTTGTCGTCGATAAAGGCTTTGGTCTGCGGCGTGTCCTGTTCGAGGATTGCTTTGATATAAATGCGTTGCGGCTGGTCGAGATCGACGATGTAGGAGCCGGCAGGGAAGGTTTTGGAGACGGCACGCGAATTCTTCTCCATATAAGTATGCGCGGTCGGCGAGGTGAACGGCGACGAAGCGACCTTTACCTCGATATTCGAAAGCCTCAGCACCTCGACCATCTCTGCGGCCTTGACGCGGTCGCTCGTCGGGTCGATCACGACGCGCTTCATCTTTGCCCGAGTATGTTCCGCCATGCCCTTGGCCCGAAAATCATAAAAATCCTTTATCCGCTCGACCTTGTTCTTCGCGTTGGTCGCGAGCGTCGTCAGCGACGCAACGTAATGTTTCGCTATCGACGAACGAAACGTTACGATCGTCCCATCATCGCGGGTCCAATTGAGTCCCAGGGGCCCGCCGCCGTCTGTTTCATAGGTCATTCCGGTCGCACCATTTAGGCTCGGATACATGTCCCAATATCCAGGATAGAACGCATCAAAAACATCCCTCACATAGTAGTCCCACTTGTTCGCGTCGAAAGCAGCGGCGTTGGCCCGGCCGTAACGGTCTTCCCACTTGCCGGTAACGGGCTGCGGCAGGTTTGGGTTTACGGGCAGGCTGGCGGGCGGGAAGAAATACTGCGGGGTCTGGCCGTGGTGATCGACCGCGAGCTGCGGATTCCATTCGCGAAAGGCCTTTTGCATGTTGCGAGATTCCTTTTGCGTGAAAGCCAGCGTGTCACGGTTCAGATTGAAGCGGTAATGATTGACGCGGCCCCAGATCGCCCATGGTTCGCGTTTTTCGATCGCGTTGCGGTCGGGGCTGCCGACGGCAACCGAGTTGTACCAAGTCGCAAATCGCTCGTGTCCATCAGGATTTTCGCCGGTGACGACGAGAACGACGTTGTTCTTCAGTATATCGAGCGTTGCCGGTTCGCTCGAGGCGGCAAGCTGATAGATAACCTGCATGAACGTCTCGAACGATGACGATTCATTCCCGTGGATCGTGTACGCCATCCAGGCGATCGACGGGTTGTTCTGCGCGATCGTGTTTGCATCGGCTGCGGAAGTCCTGCGAGGATCGACGAGCCGGGCGTTCTGAGCCTTGATCTCATCAAGCCGAGCCATATTCTCGGGCGACGAGATCGCAACGATACGCTGCATTCGATGTTCGTTGGTCGTGCCGATCTCAAATATCTTGACGCGGTCGGGAGCCGCTTTCGCGATTGCTTCTATTACCTGCTCCATCTGGCCGTATGTCGTGTGATGATCGCCGACATCGTACCGCAGTATCGATTGCGGCCTAGGCACTCGTTCGTTATAGGGGCCACGAGCGTAGAAATCGAACTTCGGTTCGAGCTGCTGCTGAGCAAAGGACGAAAATGCAGTGCAAAGAAGGCAAAAAGCGACGGTCAAGAATCTTGTTCTCATCAGAATTTAAGGATTTTGGTAAAATTTGGACTGTAATTGGTACGCAAAAAGTATAGCAAATGATTCATCGATCAGAAAAAATCTGCCCGCGATGCGATTCCGCCGGTTTTAGGCCGTGGAGCGAGCTCGACGATCGAGAAAAGGACATCTTTGAGCGGCTGTCGGCGAAGATCACCCGAAAAGAACGGCTGTGGATATGCACTCGATGCTGGTTTTCAGCCCCGCAAAAGCCAGAGATCGCCTGATCGCCAGCAAAAACGCCGATTCTGCTAAAAACGATGGCGATCCTGCGGAGCAAAATGGTCATTTTGCGCAGCGAAGTGGTTATTTTGCCCGGAGAAATGGCCATTTTGCTGAGAGAAACGTCCATTTTGCTGAGAGGAATGAGCATTTTGCTGAGAGAAATGCGCATTCTGCTGCGAGAAATCCTCATTCTGCTGACAGAAATGCCCATTCTGCTGAGAGAAATGCCCATTCTGCTCGGAGAAATGCTCGTTTTGCTCACAGAAATGTTCATTCTGCGGGGAGAAATCCTAATTCTGCGGAAAGGAATGATCATTCCGTGGCTGGAGATTAAGAACTTTGACCGAACATTCCAAACGTTGTTCGGCTAGCGAGAGAGGAAGTGTTTTCTTTCGTCCGGCGCGAGCTTTTCTATCGAGTAACGCAGTAAGACTCTTGGCATTTGCGGCGAATGTTTGTTGAGAAAATCCAGTAATTTCTCTCTATCAACATCGCCTGCGGCTCGCAGCATCCAGCCGGTCCCTTTGTGGACAAGATCTTCGGGATCGTTTAGCAGCATTTCGGCGATCTTGAAGGTGTCGTCGGTTTGCTTGAGCTTGAGGATGAAATGAGCGGTCGCGACAATCGCGGTGCGGCGTTCACACATGTTTTCTGAGCGGGCGAGTTTGTAGAGAATATCGCGAGGTTTGTCCGCCAGATATTGGCCGACGACGTAGTAGGCGGCGAGGTCGACGAGGTCCCAGTTATTTATGCGATCGTGGCGGCGGATGTATAGCTCGTAAAGCTCGGCGAGGCGCTCGGGCGTACATTTGTTGCCCTTTGCGCACTGGCCCATGATGCTCATTGCCGCGACGCGCACCTCGTGGATCGGGCTTTCCATGAGCTTCTCGATCTCACCGACAGGCATCTGCGAATACTCTTTGCCGAGCTTAAATATCTCACCTATCCGAACGCCGATGAAGTAGTTGTCGTCGGGCTGATCATCAATATCAAACTTGAAATAACGGCGATGCTTTCTGAGCTCTTCGTCAGACTGCAAGGCGAATAACCTTGCTTCGACGGCGGCTGCGGTGAGGTCTGCCATTCTATTCGTCGCTCTCCTGCTGTTTTCTGGGGATCAATAAAAGTCCGGTCATCGCCGAATTGGTGACGAGCATCGCGATCGAGTGCAAGGTCGTTGCGATGTTGTACGTCTGCATTGAAAGAAGTGCAAGTATGTGTCTCAAGACGTTCATACCGTAAAGCAGCGGCGTTTCAGTAGATGGTTGGCGCCACGTCTTCCGTAGCGTAGGCATGAAAGCAATCAGGTCGATACTGACAGCGATGACCACTGAGATCGTTGGGTCGCTGGTAAGTATCCACGGCACGATCCCCGCCAACGCGAAAATTAGAAAAATAGTATCGATGCGGGCGATGTTCTTAAAGCCGTTTCTCAACGACAGTAGAAAGATCAGCAGTGTGAAAAATCCCGAAGCCGCCGTCGGTATCGCCCCGACTCCCGCACCTTTGGCGACCTGTCCAAAGAAAACGATCGCCGTCACAACCGTCCAAACGAACCACGTGTAAGCGTGCGGCTGAACCCTACCGCGGAAAATATCGAGGATATAGGGAACGTTGCCGACTATCGCCAGCACAGCCGCAATTGCTGCAAAAATCTCTTTCACCAAAAGAGTATAAACCAGACGTCTATCGGGCGGCTGTGATCCACATCTTTACGATCTTTCGCAGGTCATCCTGTTTTGCGAGGACTTCCTCAACACTGCCAAATGCTACCGACGCCCGGTCATCCGCCAACCAGTCGAGCATTCCGGTAGTATCGTCGAACAACCGACCGGTGCCGTTTGAATCCTTAACTTTCGCACCGCGATGAAAGATCAAGAGAATACGTCCGTCGCGATGCAGATTAAATGTGATACGGTCGTCGCCGCCGTGCATGAAACTCGGGGCTTTCCATTTGACGTGCTCGGTAATCGAATCGTCCGAGGCGAGAATTATGGCACGGACGCTGAGCATCGCCTCTTTTAGAGGATGATCGAGTTCGTCGAAGAAGGCAGCCACCTGTTCGGGGCCGTTGCGTTTCAAGGGCATATTGATAGTCAGACGTTTGGATTCGAGAGAAATTGACAAGGTGGACACAGACAAAAACGGATCGCGACGATCAAGGACGGTGTCCATCTGTGGTCTAAACTTCCGTTGATCAACCTGCGCCCGCGGCTTCGAGGTCGGCGATGATGATCTTTGACATCTTGAACATCGCTTCGGTTACTCGTCCGGCCTTTTCGCGGTCGGGGTCGCTGAGCATATTCATCAGGATCGTCGGAGTTACCTGCCACGAGACACCGAATTTATCGGTCAGCCAGCCGCAGGGCAACTGTTCGCCGCCTTCGCTCAATTTATCGTAAAAATGATCGATCTCGTCCTGCGTTTCCGCCGAGATCATCAGCGAAATGCCCTGTGAGAAAATGAAATTGGGGTGCGGACCCGCGCTGTAGCAATGGTATTTCTGACCGTCGAGTTCGAATGTTCCGCCCGCGACCTTGCCATCAGATGCAGGAAACGTCGAGGTGATACGTGAATTCTCGAAGATCGATATATAAAATTCCATAGCCTCTCCGGCTTGGTCGTTAAACATTAGGAATGTGGTTATTTTCTGGCTCATTTCTTAGTTTTCTCCAAATTTTGCTTTACGCGATATCCCACGATCTTTGTTACCAGATCGAGCGGCAGCGGACGGTCGAGAGGGAACTGGACGGTGCCCTTCGAGATTTTGTAATCGACCAGTTCGTCCGCAAACGTCTCGATCGCCCCGGCGCCGGGATAGAGGCCGATGTGTTTTGCATCTCCGGCGAAGTAAACCAGCGGACCGTTAAATTTATAAGCAGGAATAGCGTAGCTAATTGTCTCGGCGGCCATCGGCTCAGCGTTTTTGATCGCTGTCCGCATCTCAATAAGCTTTTCCCGAACCTCCGGCGGGAAGTCGGCAATATAGGCATCGACGTTCTCGACTTTTTCTCTCATCTTATGCAGTTTGCGAATTTGAGTTCAACGACTCGAGCAACGAGTCGAGTTTTTCGTATCCCTCCGTTACGCCGCGTTCCATGCCCGACTGCACCATGCCGTCGCGATCCGCAACCGACTGAAAGACAGATTGATGCACCAGACGGCTCCGGCCTCCGCCGAGGTCTTCGAATTTGGTGGTGCCGAGAATAACGTGACCGCGTTCCGGCAATCCATCGAACTCGAATGTGCCAATAAGGCGTTCCGGGGCGAGAACCTCGTGATTGACGCCGAAAAAAGCATATTTGTGCCCGTCCCGCTCATGCGTAAAACGGTACGAACCGCCTTCGCGGCAGTCCCATTTGTCGATCGTCATTGTCAGATCATTGGGACCTGCCCATTGAACGTAAAGATCGGGGTCGGTGTAGGCTTTGAATACCAGCTCGCGGGGCGCGTTGAATTCGCGGATGATAAAAAGTTCCTGCTTGCCGGGTTCGGCGGTGACTGTCGTTTTGTTTGGCATAGGTTGGTCCTCTGGTTGTTAACTCATCAGCTCCGTAGGAGCGAAATGTTTATAGCCTTGAAAGTCTTTAAGACGATCTATGCCCAATATGGGCGGCATAGGTCGTGTTGATGATTCACGGGTACCGCTCCGATGGAGCTTATTGTCGGAGCGGTTCGCTATTTCTATAAACATTTCGCCCCCTTGGGGCTTAGTCTATTCCTCAGCAAACGGCAGCATCGGTGCGTTCTGTTCTTTTTTCAAAGTCTCCAGCAATTTGTCGAGACGCTGAAACTCCTGCTCCTTAACCGCCGAGAATTGTTTGAGCCATTTCTCAAGCTTTTTCATAGGTTCCGGATTTATATAGTAGATCCGCTGCTGGGCCCGCTTTTCAACTCGGACCAGCTTAGCCTCACGCAGCACCTTCAAATGCTGAGATATCGCCGGCGGACTCGCCTTGAAACCGCGATAGATATCCGTCGCGGACATTTTCCCATTAGCTGATAGCCGCTCAAGAATGATTCGCCTGGTCGGTTCTGCAAGGGCGGTGAATGTGTCCATGATTTGATAATAAAGTTATTGCTTAATTAAGTCAAGACGCAAATAGTAATGCATAAAATAGCACGCGGTATTCGACCGCGTGCGCAATTCTAAAAGTTATTTTGTATCCCTAATCTTAAGGGCAAGAGCTTTACGTCGTTCAAGCTCTTCCTTGCCATTCGGGAACTTTTCGAGGAATGTTGAAAAGTCCGTGTCGGCTTCACTGGTTCGGTTTAACATCAAGTTTGCGAGTCCTCGGGTGCGATAGAAAATTGGAACGCTAGGATTCTTTTTGATCGCCAGATTGATGTCAGCCAAAGCTCCTTCGTAGTCCCTGAGGCCGATTCTTGCATTTGCCCGAGCGGAGTAAGCAAAGAAGTCGGTCGAATCTATCGCCATTGCCTTCTCGACAGTCGCGAGAGCTTGTTCATAAAGCTCTGATTCTTCGTACATTTGAGCGAGGTTCGCGTATGCTAGTGAAGTATTCTTGGACCTTTCAAATCGTTCGTTCATTTGAGCTATCTCTTCTGGTGAGGGAGGCCCAGCCATGCGTCCGCTCATAATGACGGTAGTTTCCTGGCCGACGACCACCCCTTTTGACGGTTGAACCGGTAACTCGATTGAGGAAACCACTTTTGATTTGCCTTTAACGGAGTCGACTTTTTGCAAACCCTCTTCGTATCGTCGAAGATAGCCTTCGAGCACTTCGATGGACTTTTGCTTGTCTTTGTTCATCCGATAAGCGGACGACAGACCAATATAGGCTTGAGCAAAATCCGGATTCATTCCGACCGCAATCTTTAAATCCTCTATCGCTCCTGTCATATCGCCGCTGTGCATCTTTATGGTTCCCCGGCTACTGTAGACGCGTTCATGCTTCATGCCAGCCGAAATTGCGGAATCAAGGTCGCGAAGTATCGACGCGGGATCGTGACGCAAGATCGAAGCAAGCTCGGCGCGGCTTCGATATAGTTCGCCAGTAGTCTTGAAGGACAACGCCTTAGTGACGTCTTCGAACGCACCTTGAAAATCGCCGGTCATCCTCTTGACATCAGCACGTAGCCTTAAATTTTCGAAGAGATTCCTACTATCCTTTACTTCCAGGTCCAGAACCCTAATGGCTGCACGCAAGTCACCTTTGGCGAGTAGGTTCAAAGCCTCACGGCTTGGAACGTCCTGGCCCGAACACGGCATTGCGACGAAAAGCGAAAACACGAAAAGGATCAAATATTTCATCATCTACCTCCGAGGAAATAATAGCTCATTTTCGTACAAAATGACGAAACGGGAGCAACGCTCCCGTTTCGAACCAGCTATATTGAATCAGCGATTGCTTCATCGAATATCTCTAACGCTACATCAACGTTCTCTTTGGCGAGGATGAGCGGTGGGGACCAGCGGATGGAGTTGGCTCCGCAGCCTAGGATGATGAGTCCCTTGTTGAAGCAGGCCATTTCGATACGGTCGCGGAGTTCGGGATCGGGGGCTCCGACCGAATCATTTACTGAAGGCTGGACAAATTCGACGCCGAGCATCATTCCGAAGCCGCGGACGTCGCCGATGCAGTCGTATTTTTCTTTTAGCCTATTTAAGCCGGCTTCGAGATAGGCACCGACGTCACGGCTGTTATCGACAAGGCCGCCCTGAAGCAGTTCGATAGTTTTAAGGGCAGCCGTTAGAGCTACTGGGTTGCCGCCGAATGTTGAAGCGTGGGCACCTTTGTGCCAGTCCATGATGTCGGCACGGGCGGTGCAGGCTCCGATTGGCATTCCGGAACCGAGGCCTTTTGCCATGCAGACGATGTCGGCCTTGACGCCTTCGTGATGGTCGAGGGCAAACATCTTGCCCGTGCGGCCCATTCCTGACTGCACTTCGTCTACGATCAGCATGATTCCGTGTTCATCACACAGGCGTCGGATTTCCTTCACGACCTCTGTTGGAGCCGGAACATAACCGCCTTCGCCTTGAACGACTTCCAGAATGATCCCGGCGACCTCTTCCGGAGGCGTCGTTGTGTTGAAGAGAGTCTTTGCGATCCAGTCCGTAGTGCCCATACAGCACGAGCCGTCATCGCACTTGCCCAGATTAAACGGACACCGGAAGCAGTTCGGATACGGAACGTGGACGACATCGAGCACCTGACGGGCAAAACCGAGACGCTGAGCCTTTTTCGAAGACGTCAGTGCCAAAGCTCCAAGCGTTCGGCCATGGAATGAGCCGAAGAACGATATGAACTTCTGCCGCTTTGTGTGATACATCGCGAGCTTGAGGGCGGTCTCGATGGCCTCAGCTCCGCTGTTTGCAAAGTGCGTTTTGGTTGGGCCATCGATCGGCACGATCTCGTTAAGCTTTTTGCCGAGTTCCGGCATGTGGCGGTAGTAAAAATCGGTGCCGCAAAGGTGGATCAGTTCACTGACCTGCTGCTGGATCGCCGCGACGACTTCCGGATGGCAATGCCCGGTCGAGCAGACGGCTACGCCGGCGTTGCAGTCGAGAAAGACATTCCCGTCAGGGTCAGTGATCCAAACGCCCTTTGCGTGGTCGGCGACGAGTTTGTAGTCCGGTCGCGGGTAGCTCGGCGTTACGTATTGATGGTCGGCGTTGATGATCTCGAGCGATCTCGGGCCGGGAAGCGCGGTTTTTATCGACGGACGCTGTAGTTCGGTGGTTGGTGTCATGATAATTTCTCCTGGCCGCCGGTCGATGTCGGGCGAGCCCGACGCTAAACGTTTCGAATGGAGAAATTAGTCGCCCGCGAAAAGGTTCGCACGCTGCTTCATTGGACGAAGTTTGGAGATCGAGCGCGGTGTCATAGCTTGATTGAACTGCCTAAATATATCAGAACCTGCTTTCGGTTTCAAAAATAACGCATCAGATGAAACAATAAGGTCATGCAGGCAGAACCAAAACACACAAATCGGTTAATAAGCGAAACAAGCCCGTACTTGCTCCAGCACGCCCACAACCCGGTCGATTGGTATCCGTGGGGCGAAGAGGCGTTTGAGCGGGCGAAGGCTGAGGACAAGCCTGTGCTGGTCAGCATTGGCTACTCAGCGTGTCACTGGTGTCACGTAATGGAGCACGAGTCGTTTGAGGATGAGAAAACGGCAGCGATCATGAACGAGCATTTCATCAATATCAAAGTCGACATGGAAGAGAGGCCCGATGTCGATCAGATCTACATGAACTTCGTCCAACTCACGACCGGCCGAGGCGGTTGGCCGATGAATGTCTTTTTGATGCCTGATAAAAGGCCTTTCTTCGGCGGCACCTATTTTCCGCCCGCTCCGCGCTACGGCATGGCTTCATGGCCGCAGATACTTGCCAGCATCGCCGAGGCATATCGTGAACGTCGGGACGATATCGAACGTTCGACAGCGGATATCGTAACCGAACTCAGGCGAATGAGCGTCGTCGAACCGGTCGACGCAGCATTGAATACCGACCTGCTTGATGCGGCCTTTTTAAGTTTTTCGCGAAATTTTGATTCGGTTAATGGCGGATTTGGCGGAGCACCGAAATTTCCGCCGGCGATGTCGCTTGAATTTCTGCTGCGTTATCACAAGCGAACCGGCGATGACCGGGCACTGGCAATCGTCGAACACACACTTACCAGAATGGCCCGCGGCGGCATCTATGATCAGCTCGGCGGAGGCTTTCACCGGTACACCGTAGATGCGATCTGGCTCGTGCCGCATTTTGAAAAGATGTTGTACGACAATGCTCAACTCGTTCGAGTCTATCTGCACGCGTTTCAGGTGACGGGAAACGAGTTTTTCAAGCTCATTGCTGTTGAAACGCTGGAATACGTCCGTCGCGAAATGCTCGACGCCTCAGGTGGGTTTTATTCTACGCAGGATGCGGACAGCGAGGGTGAGGAAGGTAAGTTTTTTGTCTGGACTCCAGAGGAGGTGGAGTCTGTATTGGGTGAGGCGGCTCCTTCATTCTGTCGCGAATACGACGTGACTCCGTCGGGAAATTTCGAGGGACATAATATCCCGAATCTCAATGCCTCAGGAACACTCCCTAACGGCCGTCTGGCTGATTACGACACGGAACGTGCGAAGTTGTTTGCCGAGCGAGAGAAACGGATAAAGCCGGGACGCGATGAAAAGGTGCTGACCGCCTGGAACGGGCTGATGTTGGCGGCGTTTGCCGACGCGGCGGCGGTTCTCGGGGATTCCGAGTATCTTGAGGTTGCAAAAAGAAATGCAGATTTCATTGCACGGGAAATGACTCGGGACGGAAGGCTGCTGAGGACTTGGAAAGAAGGTGCTGCGAAACTCAACGCCTACGTTGAAGACTACGCGAATGTCATCGATGGCCTCTTGATTCTTTTCCAGACCTGCGGCGACGCCAAGTTTCTTGACGAAGCAAAGCGCCTTGCAGACGACATGATACTCGAATTCTGGGACCAGGAACGCGGGGGCTTTTTCTTTACCTCAAACGATCACGAAGAGTTGATCGTCAGGAACAAGGATTTTTATGACAATGCGACGCCTTCAGGCAACTCGGTCGCGGCAGATGTTCTGCTTCGACTCGCCAAGCTGTTCGGCGATGAGAAATATGAGCGGTTCGGTGTAGCGGTGCTGCGTCTCGCTGCGTCGCAGATCCGGCGCCATCCGCAAGGGTTTGGCAGGGCTCTCTCGACCCTGGAGTTTCATCTTTCGGCCACAAAAGAGATCGTGATCGTAGGCGAGCCCGAAAGCGAGATGGCCCGTGAGATATTTTCCACTTACTTGCCAGACGCTCTGGTAGTAACAAAAGCCGATCAGTCAGGATCTGCTCGTATCCCGCTGCTTGATGGGCGCGAAGCGGTCGACGGGCTCACGACGGTCTACGTTTGCGAGAATTTTGTCTGTGAGCGGCCGGTGACGAGTTTAGACGAACTTCAAAAAGTGCTCAATTAGAATTTGCGAGGGAGCTGTAAATGAAAAGGCCCAAACGCTTATAGCGTGCGGGCCTTTTCAGTAAGGTTGTAAAACTAACTATTTGTTAGCTGGCTTGTTAGCGTTGGCATTAGCATTCGAAGCCGGTGCGTTAGCAGCCGGTTTGTTTGCCATTGCGTTTGCGGCGTTTGCCATCGAGTTAGCGGCGTTAGCCATCGAGTTAGCAGCAGTGTTAGCTGCGGTCGCCATTTGGTTAGCAGCGTTTGCCATTGCGTTAGCAGCGGTGTTAGCAGCATTAGCGGCTTTGTTAGCAGCCGTGTTCGTGTTAGCAGCTTCGCCACACGCCATTCCCAGAGCACCCATAGCGAGAACAGCTGAAAGGGCAATTACTTTTTTCATAACAAAAGATTCTCCTGTCTTCTTCAAAGATTAGATCTAAATTATTTAAATCGAGGACCGCATATACGTCGACCCTTGTCCCGTGTCTTTCTTAAATTTTTAGGAACATTGCACAATATAGTGTTCGTTGGCTATCAAGTCAACCCCAAAACACTAAAATATGCAACTTTTTATTCAAAAAACACAAGTTTTCGAACTTCCGCAGGATAGCAGAAAAAGAAAGCACCTCGCAAGTAAGCGAAGTGCTTTCTAAATCAACAACAATATTCGACGTGTCTAACTATTTATTAGCTGGCTTGTTCGCGTTTGCGTTAGCAGCAGGGGTTGCAGCGTTAGCTGGCTTAGCAGCGTTAGCGTTAGCCGAGTTCGACATGCTGTTAGTAGCGTTAGCAGCAGGCGAAGCAACGGTTGCCGGGGTCGAAGCAGGCGTCGAAGCCGGGGTAGCAGCCGGTTTGTTCGCGTTTGCGTTGTTAGCCGGAGCGTTGTTAGCAGCACCGCCGCAAGCCATTCCAAGTGCACTCAATCCAAGAACTGTCGAAAGTATAACCTTTTTCATTTTATTTAAGACTCCTAAATCTTACTCAAATTAATAAATACCTGTTTCCAGGCACGGGCTGATCGTGACACAGCCATTTCGCCTTGAGCTCTTTCTTTCTCAAAGCAAACGATAATATAGAAACCAAGAGCCATTAAGTCAACTAAAAAACGTAAAAAAAATGCCTTTTTGAATATTATTTTTTTCAAGTTTTCCCAGTTTTTCACCCGATTGTTCAAATACCCAGCAAATATCAACATCATAATTATTTTGTTGACGAATATTTCGTCATAAAGTTATCCTCTAAAAGAGGGCTTTCCCGCCATTCCTTGCCCGCTTTCGGTTTTCCGAACCCGCTTAAATGATCGACCAGAACGCAATCGAGTCTCCGCTTGCCGGCAAACGCATGTTCCCGGTATATCAGCTTGTCACTGTCCTTTTATCGCTAATGGCGATCGGCGGAGCCTTTTTTCTCTCGGCCGCTGAAATTGACGTTGCCGCGAAAACTCAGGGCTTTTCCGCAATAATTGCCGTCTATTTGTCAGTATGCGTACTGCTGTATTTCAGCCAGAGCAGGAAGAGCAGACGCTCTGACAAAGGAGACAAGGGTGTCCTTTTGAGCGACACAGCGGTGGATCGAACGCTGCTAGAGTTGGATGAGGCGTCAGGATTCTTCTCCGGATCGCTTCGATCCGATGACGCTCTGCGACTGGTATCTAATAAGGTACGGGACGTTGTCCCTTTTCGGACCATCGTTCTTTATCTCCTAAACGATTCCAGAACGAAACTCGTCGCCGTTCATGCCGACGGCGAGCGCTCCGCGAGCCACAAAGGGCTCGAACAAGAGTTTTACGAAGGGCTGGCCGGTCAATCCTACACGACACGACAGGTCGAGATAGACAACTATATGGTACTCGACGACGAGCAGGAGTTCGGCTCGTCGGTCGCGATCCCGCTTCGGCACGGTGAAAATGTCTTTGGTATTATCCAGCTATTTTTTGACGACTACTTCGAGTTAGACCCGAGCCAAAACGATCTATTCGAATCGATCGGCACACGCGTCGCGCCGCTAATGCTAGGCTCAATAGCGTACGAACGAACGCAGGCAAATGCCCTGACCGACGTCAAGACCGACTTGCCAAACGAACGAGCGTTCTATTTAGTGCTCGAGGATCAGGTTGCCGCAGCCCAAAATGACCGAGCCAAGTATCCGCTGACGATACTTGCGATGGATATTAGGGGCTTTGATGAGATCAACTGCACCTTCGGACACGCAGCGGGCGATCGTGTGCTGAATTTCGTCGCTCAGGTGATCAAGGATAACCTTAGGCAAATGGATTTTGTCGCTCGAGCACTTAATGACGAGTTCTTAGTTATCTTGCCTACCGCGGATAAAGACAAAGGGCAAGAAATAATCGGGCGAATACAGACGAGTATTACGGAACGAAAACTCGCGATCAACGACACGCAGATGATCGAGGTCGAATTGCATGTCGGCTGGTCCGCTTTCGGAAGTGACGGTGAGACGCCTGGGCAACTATTGAGCCTCGCGCAACTCAGAAAGGAACAGATGAAATCCATGGGCCCGAGCAACGTTCTGTGGTTTCCTCAGGAAACGCGTTCATCGCTCCGATGACCAAACGAATTTGTTTTGAGAATGGCCGATCGCCCTGTATATTTGGGCAATGGCAAAGATCACTTTCTACGGCGGCGTTGGAACGGTAACCGGTTCAAAATATCTACTAGAACATAACGGAAAGAAGATCCTGGTTGACTGCGGGCTGTTTCAGGGTTTGAAAGACCTTCGGGAGAGAAACTGGCAGGACCCGGCGTTCTTGCCGCACGAGATCGATGCCGTTATCATCACACACGCTCACATCGATCACACGGGTTGGCTTCCAAGGCTTGTAAAGCTCGGTTTCAACGGCCGAGTTACGACATCGCGAGCGACCGCCGACCTTTTGAAGATACTGCTGCCGGATTCGGGACGGCTTCAGGAAGAAGAAGCAGATTATCGTAATCGGCACGCCTTGACCAGCCACACACCCGCTCTGCCGCTCTATGACGAGCGCGACGCAAAAGCGGCTCTTGAACTCATGAGCCCGGTGCCCAATGACGGTCAGCCGCGCGAGATATGTCCGGGAATCAAGGCGAGTTTCCTGGTCGCGGGCCACATAATGGGTGCGAGTCTCGTACTCGTTGAGATGGAAAACGCTCGCGATGACGGAAGCTCGATCCGCTTCCTGTTTTCGGGCGACCTCGGCCATTATGATCAGCCGATAGTGAAGGATCCGGCTCCGCCGCCGGACTGTGATTATCTAATGTGCGAATCGACATACGGCGATCGGCTTCACGGCGATGTAGATTCCGAAACGCAAATGGCCCGCATCATTAACGATGCCGCAAAACGCGGTGGCCCGATACTTATACCGGCTTTTGCTGTCGGGCGTACGCAGGAAGTCCTTTACATGATCCGCGAACTCGAGGAGCAGAAACGCATTCCGGTCCTGCCGGTGGTTGTCGATTCTCCAATGGCCGCTCAAGCCACGCAGGTCTATGGCAAGTGGCATGAGGAACACGATCGCGAGTACGCATCGATCCTCGCCCAAAAACGCCATCCGCTCAGGACCGCGTCTATGAGTACCGCCTCGTCGAGAGAAGAGTCTAAACAATTGAACGAAATGCGAGGACCTCGGATCATCATTTCGGCTTCGGGAATGATGACCGGCGGACGTGTGCTTCATCACGCGATACGCATCGTGCCGGATGAGAACGCCACGGTCGTTTTTGTCGGCTTCCAGGCCGCCGGAACGACCGGACGCCGCATTCAGGACGGCGAACGCGAGGTCAAGATAATGAAAAATTGGGTCCCGGTTCGCTGCCACGTCGAAAAGGTCGAGGGTTTTTCGGCCCATGCCGATTGGAAAGCCGTCCTACGTTGGCTAAGTTCGCTGCGGCAGGCACCGAAAACTGTTTTCACCACACACGGCGAACCCGAAGCCGCCGCCGCAATGGCCGGACACATTCGCGAGCGTTTTGGCTGGAACGTTATGGTTCCGGGGTACGAGGACAGCGTTGAATTAACTTAGCCGCGGTGAACTATTTCGAAAAACCACCTTCAGGGCCGCTCGCGGCGTACGTCAAGTGTTTCTGGACACTGGAGTATCCGAACGCTCAGCCAGTAGAGCCCGAACCAGTGATCCCGGACGGGTGTGTCGAGATCATCTTTAACCTTTCCGACCGTTTTCGGCGTTTCCACTCGAATGGAGATGTTGAAACGCAGGCGTCGAGCCTGCTCGCGGGTCAGATGCATTCGAGCGTGTTGATCGGGCCTTCGGGAAATGTCGATCTTTTCGGGATCAGATTTCATCCCGCCGGAGCGGTTCGCTTTATGCGGTTCGACATGAAGGATATTGCCGGCCGGATCGATCCGCTCGAGTCGGTGCTTGGGAGCTCGGTCAGGCTGATCGAAGAGCATCTACTGCACCAGACCGATTTCCACGGCCGCGTCGCGATCGCCGAGAGCTATCTAGCCGGGCTGATGCGATCCGTTTCGATTAACTCAAGCCCATACATCGATCATGCGCTGGCTATCATTTCTTCTACTCAGGGAAAAATCTCGATCCGCGACATCACAAGAGAGGTCGGGATCAGCGAGAGAAGCCTTGAGCGGCTTTTCAACCGTTACGTCGGAACGACTCCCAAGGCATATTCCCGCATCGTCCGGTTTCAACGAGTTCTGCGCGAGATCGAAGGCATCGATTCGCCTGATATCCTCGATACGGCCCTTGCCTTTGGCTACTATGACCAGTCGCATTTGATCAACGATTTCAACCAATATTCCGGTTCCAGCCCCTCGGCTTTTATGGAAAGATCGCGGCAGATGACCGACATCTTTCTTCCGGGCGAATGATATTGTCGGTTTTTTCCAATACGGCGAGCTTCAGTCACGCTAGGCTTGAGGCATTGACGCGGGTACGCCGTCACATCAAATAAACTGGAAGGAAAACCTATGAAGACGATCTCACGATCAATATTGGCCCTGGCTCTTTTTGCATTAGCTGTTGGTGCGCAGGATATTACAAAGACCAAAGTAACTGACCTGAGCTGGATCTCAGGCTGCTGGGAACTCAACGACAACGGCCGCATCACGACGGAACGATGGGGTAAAGCTTCAGAAAACTTACTCCTCGGTACATCTCAAACCGTGCGCGGAACACGCAGCGTGGCATTCGAATATCTCCGAATAGTAAATAACGGTCAAGGGCTGAACTACGTCGCTCAGCCTTCAAACGCAAAAGAACCCACGACATTCGCTGCGAAAACTGTAACCGCGAATGAGGTCGTTTTTGAAAATCTGAAACACGATTTTCCGCAGCGGATCATGTACAAACAGACCGCTCCCGATAAACTCGCCGCAAGGATCGAAGGGCCGATGAATGGCAAAGAAACAGCGATGGATTTTCCGATGGTTCGCGTAAAGTGCGATTAATTCTAAATTGAGTTGCCACTAGCTTCAGCTAGTGGTGGATGTAGTCTTAAAGAATAAAGGCTTTAGCCGAAACTGACGTTCGGCTAAAGCCTTGATTAGCTTGTACTCGTACGTTAGCTAAAAGCTAGTTGCACCTGATCACCTCTTCCGCGACCCAGCCATGAATACGACCAGGTCGTCCTTAAGCTTTTTCAGCGAACGCGTTTCGATGTACATCATATGGCCGGACTCGTAGTACGTCCACGAGATGTTTTTCTTGAGCGTCGGATCGAGGTTTAAGGCCGAGATCGTGTATTCGGCGGCGTAGAATGGCGTTGCCATGTCGTAATAGCCTTGGGCTAGCCAGACCTTCATGTACGGATTTTTCGCCATCGCGTCTTTCATCGAGACGCTGGTGTCAGCGTACTGATTGGTGACGTTGTAGTTCCAAGGGGCCGTGATGCCGCCGCCAAGGATATAGTATTCGGTGTCGGTTTTGAAGCCCAGTTCGTTTCGAACGTACTGATTGAACGCCGCTGTGTACGGTGGGCGAATGGCGTTCATGCTCGGATCGCTATCCGTGTTGCTGCCGCCGGCGTCGCGGTCGATGCCTTTGAAACGACTGTCGAGGCGGCCGGTGCTTCGGCGCTCGCTTCGGAGAAGTTCCTTATTAAATTCGCCGAGCTCGACGCGGAAGTTGTTATTTTCAATAAATGTCTTGCTCAAACCCGTGAGCGTGCTGAATTTGATCGCAAGGGCATCGCGTTCACGGTCCGTCAGCGAATCGATCCGCAACAAAGCGGGCCCATATTCATTCGCCACGAACTGCCTCGCCTCTTGCGTCACCTGCTCGAGCGTTTTGCTTTGCATCGAATTTGAAAGCTTTTTGTGATACCAAGCCGTCGCCGTGTAGCTTGGCAGGATGAACATCAGCGGCATGTCGTTGTTGTTCGCGAAGCGGATCGTCTGAAAATTCAAGACCGCCGAAACAAGCAGAATTCCATTCAGAGCGATTCCGCGCCCGAATAGATGATCTGAAAGCCCCGCCGCACGGGTCGTTCCGTAGCTTTCACCGACAACGTAGAGCGGCGACATCCAGCGTTCGTTGCGGCTCAGGTACATACGGATAAAGTCGCCGACTGATTCGATGTCGCCCTGTACGCTAAAGTATCGTGCGGCGAGCTCCGGCCTGACGGCACGCGAGAAGCCGGTACCGATCGGGTCGATGAAGACGAGGTCGGTCTCAGTGAACCACGTCTGCTGATTGTCCTCCATCTCATACGGAGGCGGCGGCATCATTCCGTCGTCGAGCATCTTGATCCGCCTCGGCCCGAGTGCCCCGAGATGTAGCCATACCGACGCCGAACCCGGTCCGCCGTTAAATGAAAACATCAGCGGACGCCCCGCCGGAGCATTGTCCAGCGTATACGCCATATAAAACATCCGAGCCTCGGTCTCGCCGGTCGTAGCGTTTTTTAGCGGCATAAAGCCGGTCGTCACCGTGTAGTCGAGCTTGCGCCCGCCAACGGTTATCGAATGTTTGGTCACCACCGGCGGTTCGTCACGAACCGGCGTTGCCGCAGCTTGCCCGGAACCTGCTGCCAGTGGCGTTGCCTGCGGATTTCCTCCGCCGCCCGGACGATTCGGCGGCTGGGCGAGCGTGAGTAAGGAAAGAGCAAAGATCGAACAGAGAAGTAGCGCTGTTTTCATAGAAATAAGGTTTTTTTGGAATTCGCAGAAAGCTTAACATAGAAATCGAATTACTGCCCAGTCGCGTCACGGCCGTGGAAGCAACAAACTGACCTGGCGACAAAGCGTTCCACTTCGATGCTCAAAGTGGAACGGCCTAAGTTAAATATACTCAATATCTTACGGCGAAATATCGTTCCACGTGAAAATCTCAACACCCGAGGTGGAACGCAGAACCGTCTCACTTCATTGCTGAAAGTGAGACGGGTTAATTGTTGTAAAAAATGATACATAGCGGGAAAAATTGTCTCAGTACGAAAAATTGGGCCTAGAAGTGAGACGGTTGTAAAAGTAGCTGTCGTCCCGGAGAAAGTTGACATACTTATTAGCCTTATTTGCGGCGCTTGTTTCAGCCTTTGGAAGTGTATCAGCAGTGCAACGTAATGTCAAGTGCGACGAAAGGTTTTTTCTATCTCGTGCGACTCTGACTTGTGACAACAGGCTTCAAGGCAAAGGAGGCCAAGATCGCAAAGAATACGCAAAAGATTTCAAACTCTTTGCGACGTGCTCTAGCGAAGATCTTGCCCAGGGCCTTCGGAATTGAACCCTAGCGTATTCCAAGTTATTCTTTGGTACTACAACGCCATGAAAAACCATCATATTTACCTGATCCTTCGACCGCTTCTCTTAGTCCTTGCCCTTGCTCTGACCGTAACCGCACAGGAGATCCCGAAAGCAAAACCCGAAGATGTCGGTATGTCTTCCCCGCGGTTGCAAACGCTTTCAGCGACGCTCGACGGATACGTGAAGAACGAGCGGCTCGCGGGCGGCGTTGCGCTGGTTTTGCGGCGTGGGAAGGTCGCTTATCTGCATGCTTTTGGCGAACGCGATAGGGAATCGAAGTCGGCGATGAAGCCGGACGCGATCTTTCGGATAGCTTCCCAGAGCAAAGCCCTGACGAGCGTTGCGATCATGATGCTGCAGGAAGAAGGGAAGTTGACGATCGGGGACCCGGTCAGCAAGTTCATACCCGAATTTGCCAATTCGACCGTCGCGGTGCCGAAAGACGGCGGTGGGTATGACATCGTCAAAGCAAAGCGACAGATCACGCTTCGCGACTTGCTCACGCATACCTCGGGGGCGAGTTACGGCGGCGGCCCGGCCCGCGATAAATGGCAGGAAGCAAAGGTCAACAGCTTCTATTTTTCGGATAAAGACGAACCGGTCTGCGAGACCATCAGACGGATGGCAAGTTTACCGATGGACGCTCATCCGGGCGAGCGGTATATCTATGGCTATTCGACCGACATTCTCGGCTGCGTGGTCGAGCGAGCGAGCGGCATGACGTTCAATGCGTTTCTGCAACAGAAAATATTTGACCCGCTCGGAATGAAGGACACGAGCTTTTACCTGCCGATGAACAAGCTAGATCGGCTCGCGACTGTTTATTCTGCAAAAGACGGCAAGATCGAGCGTGCTCCGAACGAGGGTACGATCCAGAGCCAGGGCCATTACGTGAACGGCCCGCGAAAGAGCTTTTCCGGCGGTGCGGGCCTGCTTTCGACGGCCAGTGATTATGCCCGATTCCTGCAAATGCTGTTAAATGGCGGCCAACTTGATGGCAAGCGGATCTTGAGCCGAAAGTCGGTCGAGCTGATGACGACCGATCACATGCGCAGTATCAATTTCGGCCGCGAAGGCCAGGGCTTCGGGCTCGGGTTCTCGGTGGTTAAGGATGTCGGTGCCTACGGAGCACCTTCGTCGATCGGCGAATACGGCTGGGGCGGAGCATATCACTCGACCTACTGGGTCGACCCGAAGGAGCAGTTGGTCGTCGTCTACATGACACAGCTGCTCCCAACCGGAGGTGTCGATGATTACGCAAAGCTCCGTGCCGGAATTTATGGTGCTATCGTCGACTAGGCTTTTACTGCCTCGACGATAGCGACCGGTGACGGCGTCGGAATGATCTTTGATAATTTGAGTCCCGAGTTTTCGAGCAGTGTCGCGAATTCGGCTTCGGTACGTTCAACGCCGCCGGGAGCGATCATCATCTCGAGGTCGAGCACCTTGCCCGGATGCGGATCGTTGCCCGGAGGAATGACGGAGTCAATGATCAGGATCTTTGCGTCGTCGGGCATCGAAGAACGGATATTGCCGAGTATTATTTCGTTCGTATCGTCGTACCAGTCGTGAATGATGTGCTTCAAGACATAAATGTCAGCCGAGACCGGAATTCTCTCCAGAAAACTGCCGCCGACGATCTCGGTGCGGTCTTTCACGCCGTATGATTCGAGCATCGCGGGAGCACCTTCGAGCACGTGCGGCAGGTCGAAAAGGACGCCGCGGGCGTTCGGATTTTCTTTAAGTATCGCTCCAAGAAGATGCCCGTAACCACCTGCAATATCGGCAATTACGCCAGCACGCGAAAAGTCGTAGCTGGACAAGATAGCAGGTATCGTAACCTGCGAAAAGCTCGTCATGGCCTGGTTAAAGATGTCACCAAGCGGGGTGTTGGTCTTGAAGAGATAATCGAAAACCGGTTCGCGATGATAGTCTTCCCAAACAGTCCGCCCTTCGCGAACGCTGTCGAGCAGGCCGCTGTAAACTTTCCAGTGTTCGGGATCGACCATCCACTGGACGAGAGCCCGCGAGTTGTTCGGATTCGTGGAGATCAGCATTGCGGACATCGGTGTATTCTCGAAGCTGCGATCTTCGCGTTCGGCGAAGACTCCGACACTGGCGAGCGTCCTCAGGAGGCGGTAGAGCGAGCGTTCGTGGCTGCCGGAGCTAATGGCAAGTTCAGAGACCGGCTTCGGGCCCTTGGCAAGGTGATCGGCGATATTCAATTCAGTGGCGGCGTAAATCGCCTGCGATATAAAAAAGCCCATCGAAAGCTGCATAAACATCGCTTCGGGTGGCATCGCAGTACCGAATTGAGCTGGTTGTGGTGGCGTCATTATTGTTCTCCGTTGTTTTGAGTGGTCAGAGTATTATCGCGAAATATCGACGGCTGTCCAATTTTCGGTCGGGGATCGCAATCGTTTTGCGAACATTGGCGGTGTGCTATCGTAATGTTGTCTAAGGATAGAGTTGCCTCTCGCCCCGGCGTGTCCTTTTCGCGATGAAAGAGCTTTCGTTAAATAGCTGCAGGCTGGACAAGCGTTACGACGTACTCGAGCAGTTGGGGCGCGGCAGTTATGCTGAGATCTTTCTGGCTCGAGATATTTTGGCATCAACCCATTCTGCCCACAGCACCGTTGTAATTAAGGCTCTAAACGTATTTTTGCAGGATGATCTTGACGCGGATCTTGAACGAACCCTGGTCGAGAACTTTCAAAACGAAGCGATCGCTCTCGACCGTGTTCGACACCCAAACATCATTAGCCGCATCGGTCACGGAACTGCCCGTGACCTGCGAGGAACAGTTTTTCATTATCTTGTCCTTGAATATATGTCGGGCGGCGACATGCAGGGCCTGATCCGTAAGGAAAAGCTGCCGATCCAGCGTGCACTCGGCTATATCGAGCAAGTCTGTGCAGGACTCGCTCATGCTCATCGGAGCTCGATAATCCACCGCGATATAAAGCCGCAGAACCTGCTGCTGAATGCAGACCTTTCGACGGTTAAGATCGCCGATTTCGGCGTCGCCCGCGTCAATGTTTCCGATTCACCCATAACTCGCGTCGGTACGAACATCTACGCACCGCCAGAGCACAGCCCTCTGATGGCTGGCAAGACGGGCGGACTCGATGCTGCGAGATTGACTCCGGCCGCAGACATTTACTCGCTGGCCAAAACTGTCTATACGATCATTACAGGCGAGTCGCCACGGGGCTTTGTCAACGCATCGATAGATTCTGTACCTGAGGCGTTTCAAGGCGAGGATTGGGCACTTGATCTCGTCCGCGTTCTGGGGCGTGCAACGCTTGCCGATCCGTCGGCGAGACATCAGTCGGTAGACGAGTTTTGGGGCGATCTGGCGGCGGTGCGTCAGTTTGCAGCCGACGGTGAGTTCAGTACGGTCCTTCGTTCCGCGATGACCGCTCCTCAGCCTCACGTTTCGAGAGGTTACACGCCGATCGCTCCGGATCGTCCGAGCTTTGAAGCGGTCGCCGAATTGCCGTCGACGATGAGCCCAATGCCCGTGTACGTTCCGCCCCAGGCTCCGCCGATTGTTGCTTCTGCGAACAACCTAGAGCAGGCTCCGGTTACAAACACCGGGAAAAGGCCGAAAAGGCGCAGTGCGATCAGGCGCCTTGCCGGTTTTGCGGTTCTCACACTTGCGTTTACCGGACTGCTCTACGGAACGGCATCGTTTGTCCGCAGCCGAATGGCCTTGCCTGGCACGACGACGTCGGCGAGGATTTCGACGGGTATCGCAAGCACCGATGTTTATCTTCGTCCTTCACCGAATACTGATAACGATCCCATCGGCCTGGTGACAAAAAACTCGAAGGTGAAGATTGTAAATTCGCAGAATAATTGGTATCAAGTTGATGTCGTTCAGCAAGGCAGGGACAACGCTCCTTCGCCGGGAAACGCGAAACGCGGCTGGCTAAACGGAAAGTATCTGGATCTCAGCAACAATTAGCTGATGTGAGGCATAAAAAGTTTGAGTATTCTCGACAAAGTTAGACGTTGGATCGACGGGGAAACCGCGGAGCTTGTTTTGGAACAGGCTGCCCGCGACGCCCAGATCAAACCGCGCAGCAAGGCGGAGGAGTTTATAGTAAAGATCGCTCGTGCCGTCGAGTCGGTAATGCAGAACGAGATGGTTCCGCTGCCGCAAGGAACCACGATAATCCCGAGCGAATACACCATCTTTCTCTCAAGCGAAGACGACAAAGAATGGCAGGGAGCCAAGCGTAAAGGCCTGGAACAAGGGCTTTACCACATCCTCGCTGAGCGAGCCAAAGAGATCGCGGGCAAGAAGAAACTCGAAACCCGATCGTTCGTGATCGAACTTCGGATCGACGGGACGCTTGAGAAAGGGGAAATTCGCGTCCAGCACAGTTGGGAAGATTCGACCGGAAATAAGACCGGCGTGCTTGTTCGGCCGAAGGGGATTCCACCCATCGAACAAAAGGCTCCGGTAAACTTTCAACCTCCAGTCAGAAACGTTGCCGTTCCGACCAGTCCTAATTTTATTCCGCCCACAGGAGTCGCAACGCCGATCACCTTCAAAGATCAGCCGATCCAGCAAGCCGTACCGCTCGGCGACGACGCCGAACAGATGACCGAGGTCAAATCGCGGATGTCCGAACTATACAAGCTTGAGATCTGGCGAGGCGGCGTTCGGCAGAATGTCGTACCGATCTACAACAAAGAGATCGCGATAGGGCGCGGATCAAAATCAAAGCCCGTAGATATTCCTCTGCTGGGCGATGTAGAAATAAGTCGGCGGCACCTAACGCTTGCGACCGACGGAGCGGGTAATTTTTGGGCTGTTAACGAGGGTAAAAATCCGGCTGCGATCAATAATTATGAACTGCCCGCCGGCCAACGCATCGCGGTTCAAGTCGGCGTTCCGCTAAACATCTGCAGCTATATGCTGCGGATCCAGCCACATTAGCTTACGGTTCGAAGATCTCTTTCTCGATCTGTGGCAGATACATCTTTCGTAAGCGCTGAACCTGCAGTTGCGCGTCGCGAACCGCCTCGGTCGTGTCCGAGAGGTTAGCGTTGATCTGGCTGAGAAGGGCTTGTAAACTCGATCGTTCACCCTGCAGCGTCGACCTTCGGCTTTCCCGCATCTCTTCCGCCCTTGTCGTGCCTTCAAGCGCGACGCTCCGATCAATGCTCTGCGGATAGAGATCGCGTTCAACCTGAGCCAGACGAGCACGGGTTGTGCCCTGTTTCTCGACAAGTTCGATCTGGTGACGTTGGAGGGTTGCCAATCTCTCCTCAGATCGGACGAGAAACTCCATCGCGAGCACGAGCTTCTGCTGCTTCTCGCTAAAGTTCGTGCCGCCGACCTTTTCGAACTTGTCGACAAATGATCTCATGCTCTGATTGAGCAATTGAACGGATTTGGAGATCGCCGAAAGCTCCATCGAGATGTTTTGCAATGGATCGTATGAATAGGTTGGAGCCGGAGGATTTACGGAGCCAGGATTGCTCTGAGCACTAGCGAAAACCGCAAATAAAAGGGAAAAGACGCAAATGAGAAATAGCTTTTTCATCACATATCTCCGATTGGACGTTAGATTTTGGTCAGGACTTCATCACGTTCGATGCGGAAAGGGAAGCAATCGTTCGTTCGCCAGCCTCAAGACTTCTTCGAGGGCCGATTCAGCTTGGCGCCGGATATGCGATGGATAGGCGTACAAGTCCGCATTTTGCTCATACTCATCGCGGTCGAGGGTTAAGATGGAACCATCTGGCCAAACAACGACGTCGAGGTCAAGATCAACATAATCAAGTTCCGAGTCTTTCAACGTCGGAGGCAAATTAATGTTGCAATAAAAATTCCGAAATGTGCCGTCCGGTTCGAAGAATGCAAAAACATTGTACCAACGATCCAGCCAGTAATATTCGTAGGATGCCGTACCGCGGTGTATCCAGCCGAGCTCGCGGTGGCGGACATCGAGATCAAATATTCCATGGAAAAGAAGTTCTGAGCCGTGATGATGCAAAAGCTCGCATCGCCACGAGCGGCGGATGGATCCATCGTATCGACGTGAATTTATCGTTATGAGATGTGCCACGATAACCCTATTCTTCGTCCGAGAAAGCCTCGCCCGTGTAGGTCGCACGGAGCCGTTTGAGAACTGCGTTAAATACATATCGTTCGGTTTCCGGAAGTCCCGATACGCATTCCGCTTCCATGTCTACCCAACGCTGTTCAACCTCACTTCGGATCGTTTTTCCTTTCTCCGTCAAAAAGACCCGGGTCGAGCGTTTATCTTTCCCGTCTTTTTTTGTGCGGATGAGGTTGATCTCGTCGAGGCCACTGAGGATGTTGCTGACCGTCGGGGCTTTGATGTGCAGCCGATGAGCGAGGTCGATGGGCCGCAGGCCATCCTCGCGCCACAGCTCGATGAGCAACAGCGTCTGTCCGCTATGCAGGCCGATCGCCCCGAGGTGACGCTCGAGTGCATTGCGATACGCGGTTGCAACCTTGGCCAACTGATAGGTTATCGTATCCTCAAAAATGATCGGTTCTCGCACCTGGTTCACCTCTAAAATCATTATACATTTATGCAGGGAATTAGCCTGTAAACTTAATAAACAAAGGCGGCTAAAGAGTATTGCTTAGTGCGCTAATCTTATATAGTTAGGTCGCTAATAAAAGAAGCATAGCAGGCTAACTATCTAAGGTTAGCACGCTAAGGATATAAACTTAGCACGGTAGGTTTTTGATAACAAGTAGGCTAAGATATTGCGAATGAATGAGCGTGAAACACTGAAATCGTCTAGGGATCTGCTGCTTAAGCTCCACAAAAGAATGCTCGATAACGAGCGTGAACTTTACGAATCATTTAACGGCCCGCTTAAGCCGACGGAATTCCTCTCCCTGCTCCTCGAGGATGAAGACTTTGCCTGGTTGCGGAAATTTTCGATGCTTATCGTCGAGATCGACGAGATGTTTGCGCAGAAGGATGGTTTTGAAGAGGGTATGCTCACGGCAAACATAGAGAAGGTTCGTGAGTTGGTCATGATGACCGAGCCCGATGAATATTTCCGCGCAAAGTATCAGCTTTCCATCCAGAGCGACTCGGAAGCGGCGAGTTTGCATTCCGAGATCAAGGGGCTGGTACTCGAAAATTAGGCCCAGCGTCCGATAACGAAAAAAAGGCCGAACATCGATGTCCGGCTTTTTGGAACTTACATGAGGTGGTGTTTTAGCCCCGTCCGCTCTTTTTCCAGTCTGCCAGAAATGATTCAAGTCCCTTGTCAGTAAGCGGATGCTTTACGAGCTGTTGAATTACCTTAAAAGGGATAGTTGCCACGTCGGCTCCCGAAAGAGCACAGTCAACAATATGCACCGGATGCCGGATCGACGCCGCAAGAACCTCGGTCTCGAACGCGTAATTGTCATAGATCTGAACGATGTCGCGGATAAGCTGCATACCGTCCTGAGCGATGTCGTCGAGGCGGCCGATGAAGGGGGATATGTAGGAAGCTCCGGCTTTTGCTGCCAGAAGGGCCTGAGCCGCTGAGAAACATAGGGTCACATTTACCTTCGTCCCCTCAGCTCGGAATATGCGGCAAGCCTTAAGCCCGTCGAGCGTCAGAGGTACCTTAATGACCACGTTATCGGCGATCTTGGCTAGTTCACGGCCTTCGCTGAGCATACCGGCGGTGTCGAGCGATGTAACCTCGGCAGAAACGTCGCCTTTGACGATCGAGCATATCTTGGCGATGTGCTCTTTGAAGTCAACATCACCTTCTTTGGCGACGAGTGATGGGTTAGTCGTGACGCCGTCGATAAGGCCGAGTTCGTTCGCCTCTTTTATCTCGTCCAAGTTGGCTGTATCTATAAAGAATTTCATTGTTTTATGAGCGTTATTTAACGCGATTCGTAAGTATTCCTATGCCTTCGATCTCAACTTCGCAGACGTCGCCTGAGTTGAGTTTCGAGACTCCGGACGGAGTGCCGGTTGCAATGATGTCGCCGGGATTGAGGGTCATCATGTTTGAGATATATCGTACCAGAAAGTCCACCGGGAAAACCATCTGCGATGTTCGCCCTGACTGCTTTTCGACTCCATTGACGCGAACGGTTACCTTCAGGTCGGCGGTGTCAAGTTCTGTCTCGATGTAGGGGCCGATCGGGCAGAAGGTGTCGAAAGATTTAGCTCTTGCGAACTGGCCGTCACGGCGTTGAAGATCACGAGCGGTGATATCGTTCAGACATGTGTAGCCGAGAATATAATCCGATACCTTAGCATCGTCCACTAAATCCTTGCAGGTCTTTGAGATAACAACTGCTAGCTCACCTTCATGTTCAACCTGATCTGAAAGTGATGGTTTAACGATCTCATCTTGGTCAAAGATGATAGCCGACGGAGCTTTGAGGAATAACAGCGGATCTTTTGGAACTTCGTTTCCGAGTTCTGCCGCATGATCGGCGTAGTTTCGTCCAACGCACACGATCTTTGATGGTGCGAAATCTTTATCGATCTTGATCTTCATAGGATGGCTCGTTTTGTCGAAGATTCGACAGAAGAAATATAGAAAGATCTTATCAGGTTGTCACGGTCTTCACGAGCATCGGATGAAAAGCATAAGACTTAATGAAAGCTGATCACCGTAGCCCGGCGTCGCGGTGCCATGGTAATTCGAAACGGATTACATTTGCCATCGTCCGGGTCGGGTTGAGCAGCATCCTGCCAAATATCCGCACGTATCGGTTCTTTGTCCAGCTTTCCAGCCGTCGAATGAGATATTGATCGAGAGCGTCCTCAGCCACCAACATTAGTATCCCAATCGTCGGCGTGACTACGATGTCTACGTAGGTCTGTTTGCCTTTGAGCCCAATATTTCCGATAGAAGCCTGACTAATTGGACCGATCTCAAATTGGGTGCTCCATGCCGCAGACCAGGCGAGAGCTTTTGCACGGCTTTTCCAGTAAGGTGTGAAGTTGCTGATCTTCAACCCCTTGCCCGCCGGGTCATTCTGTACCTGGATAAACCCGAGGAATGAGCCTTCCATCGGGTGTGCAATATAGTTTGTGAAAAACCGACCGCCATCGCCCCAACCGCCGAGCGACTTAACTGATCTAAAGTAGTCACGAAAAAATGGGCCTTTCAGAGACTCTCTGGTTTTTGATTGTCCACCGATTGCATAACCATGCTGGATCGCCAAGAAGACAAGAGATTGCTGCATGGCTTCTTTCCAGTTGAAACTCTTCGCGGCCGGGTTTGGCGAGTCCGATGATCTGTCGGCCGGCGGATCTGTGACTTCAAGCTCTTTCGGGACCGCGCTCGGGAGGTGTTCAAACCTTGGGGAGCTTTGCTTCAATGTTTCGTATCGAAGGCTAAAGTTGACGTTGTAATTCTTCGCTCTGAAAACGGGAATCTCCGGAAGCGGCATTACGTGCTCCCCTTGCGTTTCGCTGATCGTCGAGAGGACCTTTTCGGGATCTGCCGTCAGCGGCTTCAACTGTTGCGGACACACAGCTAGACTTGCGGTAGCTATTACCAATACCGCCAGCACCATCATTTTCATTGATCCCCTTATTCTGTTCGGACAGAGTTCCCAAATATTCGAAGCCTCTACCTTAGCGAACAAGGGGTTTTGCGGTATGTGCTTAATCGCACACTCGCTGTTACGGGGAAGGAATAAAAAGAGGATCAGGGAACCGTCTCCGAAACAACTTCAGACTCAATACTGACATTTCCTTTGATGTCTATCGCAGTGATGTAGTAGAAATAAGTCTTTCCGGACTCAACCCGGGTATCCTGGAAGGTGTTTGTTTTCAATGGTTCAGGCGTGAGAAGCTGCCATTTTGGTTTGTCGAGATCTTTGTCAGTTGAGCGGTATATCTTATAGCCTGCAATATCCTTCTCTGGATTTACAGCAAAAAATATCGCGATCGTCGTCGGTGACGCGGCGACCGTTATAGCGGTCGGAGCCGAAGGGGGGAAATTGTCTAAAGGGCTAAACTTGACCACGTTCGATTCGGAACTTTCGACGGGTTCGGCCTTCGTTCCGATCGATACTGCCCGTACAAAATAGAAATATTCCTTGCCGAACTCGAAGAATTCATCGTCAAATGAAGTCCCGGTTATCGGAGATCTGTTAAGCAGCTTCGCTGGCTCAGTCTGGGAATTCGACCGATAAACGTAATACCCAAGTATGCTTACTGGCGTGGAACCATCGACATTGGCTGTCGGAGGCTCCCATGTCAACTTTACTGCTTCCTGCGTGGCTTCCGCCGACAGTGCCGTTGGGCTTGCTGCGATCTTTGAGGTGGGTTCGATTATAAGCGAATTCGAGAACCCGGCTTTCTGGCCCGAAGCATTAACGAAACGTACGGCATACCTTAGGCGAGCGGCCTGTCCGGCAAACTGTAGCTGATCTTTGTAAGTAATGGTCTTCAAAGCAAAATCAGCGTCCGTGATCGGCATCGCAGCGATCAATGTACTGCGGTTGGCGAATTCCTCCTCTGACATTTCAAGAGGGCCAGTTGCGGGTTCCGCGAGACGGTAAATATCTGCTCTACTTATGTTCAGCGTGCTCCCTTTAGATGCGTTTCTGGCAGGCATTTGCCATGACAGGATCACTTGATTTCCGCGCTGAAAACCGTCGATCTCCACGATCTGGGTGACCCTTTCTCTAGGGGGCACAGGAGCTCCGCGCTTTCCACACGCAGCGGAACCAAAAGAGAGCGATAGCAGAAGAGCAACGCTAATAAGATAGGTTAGGTAATGGCTAAATGATCCGCTCAAAACTTGATATGTCACACTTAAAGTATATATTGACGAAGATTGCGATCCTCGACCAGCACTGTAAGCCGTTCTTCTACATAGTTTGCATCTATCTTCTGATGTTTTTGTTCAAGTTCGCTGCCAAGGAAGCTGATCTCTTCAAGTAACTTCTCAACCAAGGTGTGAAGTCGCCGGGCCCCAATATTCTCGGTCGATTTGTTGATCTCTTCGGTCATTTCGGCAAGCTTATCGATTGCGTCCTCAGTAAACGTAAGATGGATCCCCTCGGTCTCCAGAAGCGCCTGATATTGCTTAATTAACGAATTTTTTGGCTGTACCAGAATTCGTTTTAGATCGTCGATGGTAAGTGCCTCAAGCTCGACGCGGATCGGAAACCGCCCCTGGAGTTCGGGTATCAGATCCGAAGGCTTTGACACGTGAAAAGCCCCGGCAGCGATGAACAGGATGTGGTCGGTGCTGACCATCCCGTATTTAGTGTTGACGTTAGTTCCTTCTACGATCGGAAGCAGGTCACGCTGGACGCCTTCGCGAGAAACGTCCGGTCCCGACGCTCCTTCTCGGCCGGCAACCTTGTCGATCTCATCGAGGAAGATTATGCCTGAATTCTCAGTCTTTTCTATCGCCCGGCGGGTTATCTGCTCCATGTCGATCAGGCCTTCCTGTTCGTCGCGAAGCAGGGATTTACGGGCTTCTGCAATCGTGAGTTTTCGCGAGACAGTCTTGGACGGGAACATATTCCCCATCATATCGCGAAGGTTTACGCCCATTTCCTCCATGCCCTGGCCGCTTATAAAATCGATGGTTGCGGTCGAACGATCCTGTGTTTCCACATCTACGAGCCGGTCGTCCAACTCACCACGTTTCAGCTGATCACGAAGCTTTTCACGGGTTCGTTCATGGGAGCGGGTCTTTTCTTCGCTTCCTTCGTCATCTGGCGAGAAACCGTAGTTCGAAGGCGGCGGCAGAAGGATGTCGAGAAGCTTTTCCTCGACATTTTGCTCGGCCCGCGGGCGAACGTCTTCAAATGCCGCTTGTTTCACCATATCCACGCCGACATCGGTCAGTTCGCGGATCATGCTCTCAACATCGCGGCCGACATAGCCGACTTCGGTAAACTTCGAGGCTTCGATCTTGATAAACGGGGAATTCGCCAACCGGGCGAGCCGGCGGGCTATCTCGGTTTTACCGACACCGGTCGTACCGATCATCAGAATATTCTTCGGCAAAACATCCTCGGCGATCTCCGCGGGCAGCTTTTGCCGCCTGATCCGATTGCGGAGGGCCACCGCGACCGCTTTTTTCGCTGCGTTCTGCCCGACGACATACTTATCCAACTCCGCAACTATCTGGCGCGGCGTGAGGTCGTCAAGATTCGCTTTTGCAGGCGGAGTTTCGCCGCCCAGATAAATCGCCATTAGGTAATGGTAAACGAAACCGGCAGGAGAACGCCAATGTCACGCCCTATCAGCAGATGAACGTGGTTCGACATCAGGCAAAAGGCATACAAATAGAACGGTAGCCGCTCCTTCAACCCGGCCAGAAGCGACAGAAACTTTGCATGATCCTCTTGAGAATGAAAAATAGTCTGACGGTCATTGCCACGCGTAATAACATGGTACAACCCACCCTCGATCTCGACCCGCGCCTTCCTCGCCATCAAGTCGGAATTTTAAACATACAACCGGTTTATCAAGAAAGAATGCAATAACGCAGGCTCGACCCCATTCCTAGGGGTTGGAATAGCAACTTCATAGCATCAGTCATGCAATTAGACCCTTCCACCTTTTGAGAACGATAGCCCAGATAATGAACTGTCCGATAAGATACCAGAGTATCGCCGCAAAGAAATAATAAGGATGGTTCTCTAACGCCATTAGAGTGCCGGGATCCGGGGACAGTGCGGTTTGACCACATAGTACAAGCAAAACTAAGTAGTGGAATCCGAGCATAACAACGAATAAGAATCTTCTCCAGGCCCACCGGACAAGACCTAAGAATAAGCCTACAAGAACAAAAGGCCACGTAATTAACGGTGCAAAAAAAATAAAGGTTCCGTGACCGCTTCCGGCATTTTCGAGGGCCAAATAAACGTAGCCTAGGGAGTAAATTAGAACAAAGGCTATTGTTAGGAGATATCTCATAGTTAGTAGATATCTCATAGATACTCGTTGCATTTACTCCTAGTCCATTATCCTGACTTCAGTTTTCGTTCGTTTCTTCGGCCGTCCCCTGCCTTCGGCGGCTGCGGGGCCATGAATAATATTAAACATTCGAGTCTGAATCTTTTCTTTTCCCTTATCATCTGCGCGAACCCAGTTCTTGACCTCTCTTTCGAGCTTAGAATAGTCGACGTAAATAGCAGGAACAAAATCGCGGAAGTGAGTCGTTTGTGACTTGCTTCCGCGTTTCTTTTTGAGAGGCGCCAAACTACACAGGTAGATGGCCATTTGCAACTACAATTCCTCTATCACGATGTCGGAATTCGTGTAAATACAGATCTCTCCGGCGATCTTGAGTGATTCGCTGGCGATCTCGCTTGCCGTTAGATCTGTGTGCCGCAAAAGGCCGCGAGCGGCGGCGAGGGCGTACATACTGCCAGAACCAACCGAAAGCAGCCCGTCATCCGACGAAATGACATCGCCCTTGCCTGAGATCAGAAATGCATCATTCTTGTCGGCGACGATAAGGAGAGCTTCAAGGTTTCGTAAGTATTTATCGGTTCGCCAATCCTTACTAAGCTCGATCGCGGCGCGTTCGAGCTGGCCTTGGAACTGTTCGAGCTTTGTTTCGAAACGTCCTAAAAGTGAGAAAGCATCGGCTGTCGAGCCCGCAAAACCGGCTATGATATTGCCGTTCGAGAGACGACGCACCTTTCTGGCAGAGCCTTTTATTACCGTGTCGCCCAGCGTTACCTGTCCGTCGCCTGCCATCGCCGTTTGTCCATCGCGGCGCACCAGAAGCACGGTGGTTGACCTGATCTTTGGGCTTAACTCGTTATTCGCCATAAAAACTCAATCATAAGGGTTTAATTTCAAATGCTCAAATTGACATAAACCGCCCATATATCTGAACATAAAAGGGTTTATGGAACGGCGGCCGAGGATCGGCATCACCATGCGGCTGGAAATCGGCACCAACCGTTTCTACCTCGGTCGCGATTATTGCGAAGCGGTAGAAGCCTGCGGCGGTGTTCCGGTTCACATCGGGTTGATCCCGAAGGCGGCGTACATTGCCGAAGCTGTAGCAGGTCTTGACGGGGTTTTGCTGCCCGGAAGCAACACGGACACGGATCCTGCGTATTACGGTCAGGAACCGCATCCGAAACTGGGCACGGTGATACCTGTTAAAGATCAAACGGATAGTTTAGTCTTGGAAGAGGTTGAAAAGCGCGGGTTGCCACTGTTGGGGATTTGCTTTGGAATGCAGATCCTCAATGTTTCGCGGGGTGGCAGCTTGATACAGGATATCGGCTCGCAGACCGATAATGCTGTGAAACATGATCAGGGAATGCCCTACGATCGGAATTCGCATTCGATCGAGATAGATCAAGAAAGTCTTCTCGCTGGATTAGCGTTATCGGTAGGGAACGCGATGACTGTGCGGGTGAATAGCTCGCACCATCAGGCCCTAAACCGGGTAGGTGAGAATTTAAAGGCGACCGCTTGGACTTCAGACGGCGTCATAGAATGTGTCGAAGACACGCGTCCTGACCGATATGTTCTCGGTGTCCAGTGGCATCCGGAGCTCACCTTTGGTCGCGACAACCTGTCTCAGGCGATATTTCGAAGTTTTGTTGAGCGGTGTTGCGGGCAGTGAACTAAATTGACGGTCGCTGCGTATCAGATCGTAACTTTCAATTGGTTGGCACGCATTTCACGCTAAGCGTGCGTAGGAAGTAGTTTAACTACATTGATATAAAGTAATACTTTAACGTCCAGTCTTGGACAATTACTCGATGGATAATCCTTTCATAGTTGGCCTCATTTCCTGGTTTGTTCCGGGAGCCGGGCACATTTTGCAGAAACGGCCCATCCGTGGTGCGGTGATCGCGGCCGTTGTTTGGATAATGTTTGCTATCGCTATTGCGAGCGGCGGGGCTCATTATCCGGGTTTTGAGTTCAAGGATGGCTCGTTGCTCTACCTCCTCAATATCATAGCCAAGCTTGGAAACGGCTTGGGTGCCCTCGTCAGCTTTATTATGGCCGGAACTCCGTCGCCGCAGGTCGCTGCGGCAGCAACGTTTGAATATGGGGGCCGATTTCTTGAGGTGGCTGGGCTCTTGAACTACCTTGCCGCCATGGATGCGGTCGATATTTCGCTCGGGAGGAAGAAATGATCCATTTCCTCTATCTTATTGGTTTTGCACTCTTTGTTTCGGTGGCGTTTGGAGTTTTTGCGAACGGCACCACGAAAGAACGAATTATTTACGGAGTGAAATCTTTTGCCCAGTTTGTCATCGTCAGCTTAGTGCTTGCCTGGATCCTTTATTTTATACCGTGGTAAACGCACCGCAAGGGAACCGCATTAAATGCCGCTCGTTGAAACCGAGAGCCTCGTCATCAAAACCTATAACCTTGCCGAAGCCGACAAGATCGTTGTCTTGCTGACTCGGGATCACGGCGTAGTTCGTGGTGTCGCGAAGGGGGCGAAACGGCTTAAGAGCAAGTTCGGAAGCGGTCTCGAGCCGTTCTCGACCGTGCGGGTCGAGTATTTTGAGAAGGAATCGTCCGAGCTGGTTTCGATCCAGAAGGTCGACCTTATCAGGTCTAGTTTCGAGGCCGCAAGTAATCCCGATTTTCTTCAAAAATTTTCATATTTGGCCGATCTGCTCATAACGTTTTCGCCGCCGCACGATCCTAACGAGACGCTCTATCGGATGGTAAAGGCCTGTATTGATGTAGGATGCGACGACGCTGACGCTCTGCTTGCGACCGGCGTCTATTTCGAAATATGGCTGCTACGGCTCTCGGGATTTTTGCCGGATTGGAGCAGATGTGACGGTTGCAGTCGCGTGTTTGAGATCCACGAGACAGCCGTAGTACAGCCGGATATGCATCTAAAGTGTATCGATTGTCGCCGGTCGGCGATGGCGACGGTTATCACGGCCGAGTGCCGAGCTACAGCGGTAGATGCTCGCAAATTTGGACCGGCCGAATTCGCTAAACTTACCGTTGATCGCAAGGAAAGTCTTCGATTTCTTTCTGAAACGATGAAGCGGCTGATAGCGATATCGATCGGCAGGGAAGTAGCTGGCGAAAAGTCGCTGGCGATCAGCATTTAAGCTTAGATGAAACGGGTTGGCTGGTTAATTTCACGGTACCTTATCACGTCGGTGGTCCCCTATTTCCTGTTTTCGTGGATCCTTCTGACCGTGATCTTATTTGTTCAGCAAGCCAGTCGTTATTCAGACACATTCTTCGACGCCAATATTCCAACGGAGCTAATCTGGCAGCTAATGATCGCGCTTCTGCCTAGCGTGGTTGCGTTTACGTGTCCGATGGCAATGCTCGTCGGCACGATCATCGGCCTGACGAAAATGCAGGGCGATAGCGAACTGGTCGCGATCCGGGCTTCGGGCGTAGGCAATTTTCAAATAGCTTTACCGATACTTCTGCTTGGCATCCTGATGTCCGGGTTTGCGTTTCTAGTCAATCTGAAGGGCGTTCCGCTCGCAGCGGCTCTGGTCAGAAGCGTTGCTCTTCAAACGGCGATAAAGAAGCTCGAATCGCCCTTGGAGCCCGGAGTTTTCAATACTCAGGTCAACGGCTACACCATCTATGTCAAAGGTGCCGATTTTGATTCGAACACCTGGAAGAACATCTTTATCTATAGCGAAGACAAGCCGAATAACAGCCTGCGTCTGATAACGTCACGCAACGGGCGTATCGATCTGACAGGTGAGCAGTCGGAACTCGTGCTCGCAAATGCAACTGTTTCAACACTTCCGCTGCAGCCCGGAGCAGGCAAGTACGTGACCGAAAGTATCGGCGAGGTCAGATTTGCCATACAGACCCGGCGAAATGAGCTGCTTGATAAGCTCAAGGTCGCCGAGCTGCGGCCGGAGGAACTCGGGTTGCAGGAGCTTTCAGACTACGCTTCGACCAAGACCGGACCCGAACAGACCGAGGCTAATATTCTGTGGCAGCGTAGGATAATCCTCTCGATAACGCCGCTTATCTTCTGTCTTCTAGGAACCGTGATCGTCCTACGATTTAACCGCGGCGGCCGCGGATTTGCGATCGCGACAGCTCTCGGTGTTCTGGTCGGCTTCTATTTACTAGCATTCCTTGGCGAACAACTCGCTCGGGTCGGTGCTATCGGCGTGGTCGCAAGCAGTGCGATACCTATTCTGGGCGGTATCGGTGCGATTGCCTGGCTTAACTGGTCGCGGCGAGTCGAATTTGTCCGCGGGTGGATCGACTGGATGAGAGCACAGATGTCGAGGCTTGCCCGTTCGCGGCCAAACGTGCAGCGGCGAAATCTCTTCATGGATCTTACGACTGGTCTCCGTGACTTTGATCTGATATGGAATCTGCTGCTTAACTTCCTCCTGACGCTGCTGTTTCTTGCGGCGATATTTCTTATCTTTACCGCATTTGAACTGTGGAAATTTGCCGGCACGTTTGATGGCGGTGTAGCCCTGCTGGGCACCTATCTCCTTTATTTGCTGCCTTTTGTTTACCTTCAAATATCTCCGTCGGCGGCTATGATCGGGACGCTTGCAACCTATGTCATCAAGTCGCGAAATAACGAGATAGTCACCTGGACCTCTGCCGGACAGAGCGTTTATCGGCTGCTGTTTCCGTGCTTTCTCCTGATGGCCGTGATCGGAGGGGGGAACTGGCTGATCCAGGAAAAGCTGCTGCCGCAGAGCAACCGGCTTCAGGATGAGACGAGATCGCTGATCCGCAATCGAGGCGTGCCGGTCGCTCCGGCGGGCAAGTATTGGGTGGCAAACGACAGGCGGATCTATTCATTTGATTTTATTGCTGCGTCTGATAACGAAAAGACATCTGCCGGGTTTGCGATCGAGCGAGAAAGAACGGCCTCTGCGTCTGATAACGAAAGAGGTGCTAAGTCGGATTTTGTCGGCGAGCGGGAAGCTGCGTCTGATAACGGAAAACGGCTCGATTTGCCAATTATTGGGGCGGTGGCCGATCCAAGTGCCTCGGAACAGGGAAGTGCGTCTGATAACGAAAATCGCTCAGGGAGGCCTGGCGATCGCGTGATGGGTTCCGAGCGCGAAGTACGCTCCAGTAGCCAGGCTAACGAAAAGAATCGAGAGGCATCTGGTGCTTTGGGCCATGAGTTTCGTCCGGCTATGGTCGGTCCGCTGACACTGAATTTTACCGCGCTAATCCCTGCGTCTGATAACGAAAAACCGTCGTCTGAATGCCCTGCATACTGTGCGAAAAGCGTTATCGTATACGATTTTGACGATAGCGGGGAGAGATTGCGAGCCGTGTACCGCGGAAATTTAGCGGAATGGTCGGCGGGTAATGTTCGCTTCATCGGCCCCGTTGAGCGAAATGAGCTCGTTGGCGGCAAGATCTCGACGCAGGTCATTACAGGAGCGGTGTTGGAGGAACGCATAAATCCGTTTGCGGAGCGCCGGTTGAAGCCAAATCATCTTGATACAAGTGAGATAAAGCGGCAGATCGAATTTGTCGATTCCGATCTTGAGAAACGCACGCTCGAGATCGGGCTTGAAAAGAAGTATGCAACGCTGTTTCTCCCGCTCGTAATGGCCCTGTTCACGGCGCCCTTTGCTCTTAGCCTGAGTCGAAAGGGCAAGGCGGCGACCGTGGGTTACGCGATCCTGCTCTGGCTTCTTTTCACGGGGACGACCACCGTTTTTGAACAAGCCGGCGTGAGCTTTATGCTGTCGCCGATCCTTGCGGTTTGGTCGCCGCTGGCAATTTTTGCCTTTATCGGCGTTTTCCTGCTTTCGAAGGTCCGAACCTAGCGTTCGTCAAAACGAACACCGTTATCCCGCATAAATTCCTTGATCGGATCAATGTGAATGCAGCCGCCAGCGTGCAAAAATGCGCTGTCCTGGACCCGTTTTACTTTAGTTCCGCGTTGAACCTCGACGTCGATGTCAAAATCGAGATCGAGGTGCCGCGTCAGCGATTGCATACCCCAAACGCGGCCATCCACGCCAAACGCCGGTCCGCCGCTCTGGCCTCGAATTCCGGGTGTACTCAATTCAAAAGCGATGATCTTGCCCTCAGTGTCGGCCACGTGGCGGGTCAGCATGCCATCCATCGGGAATCGTGGCGTAAATTCCTGGCCTTGATTGTTCCAGCCGATCGAGTCGGTAAGCTGGTTGTATCCGTAGTTCGAGAACTCCGGAAAAGGGAAGCCTAGACGGCAGATCGATAATCCCTGCTTCAGGTCCGAGCTATCCTTGCCAAAAACTGGAAAATTGTCGCAGATCACCCGTGATGAATCGCGAAAATTAATAAGGGCTAGATCCAGCGAACCATGTATCTTGATATCCAGGTTCACGTTCCCCTCGACGCAATCGATAAAGCGGGTGTGAAGTTCAACGATCTCTCCGGGTTTATAGCCGTATTTGCGTTCGAGCTGGTTGATAGCGTTACGCTGGTTGCGGTCGGCCGGTATCTCGGCGCGTTCAGCACGAAATGCGTCAAATCTTTCCGCGATCTTTCCCGCGTCGATAAAAAATTTCGCGACGTGAGCGCAGGTCAGTGCCCAACCTTCGGAATTTACAAAAAACAGCGTCGCCGAGCCCGGAACGATACGACTCGCCCCCCAAACCCGGGTCAAGACATGGATCGCCTTGGTATAGCCCGCAGCCTCTTCTATTGCTTTAACAAACATGCGATTAAGTTTATCAGGTTCCGAAAGCGTTTGTTATTCGCTCTAGATGCAGAAGCCCGCACGAAGAGAGCCCTTACTTCGTGCGGGCTTCTGCATAGAACCACACGGGGCCGTTGATTAGGGATTTGTTCCAACCAATTTCAGTCCGGTGGTTTCGTCGAGGCCGAACATTAGGTTCATGTTTTGCACTGCCTGACCTGCGGCGCCCTTTACGAGATTGTCGATCGCGGAGAAAACCACAACGTTTCGGCCTGACGAATGCACGGAAATATCGCAGAAATTGGTCGTTTTGACCCAGTTAATGTCCGGCGAGCCTTCGACCATGCGAACGAAAAACGAGTCTTCGTAGAAATGCTGGTACAGGTTTGCCAGGTCCTCATTTGTCAGTTCGACCGAGGTTTCGAAATAGCATGAAGCAAAAATACCGCGTGCCACCGGAAGGCTATGGGTCATGAAAACGAGTTTTTGATCAAAATTGCCAACCTGGGCGAGATGCTGCTGTATCTCCGGCACGTGCTGGTGTGAAAAGGGCTTGTACGCGTAAAACGAGGTCATACGCTGCGGATGATGGGTGTTCGCGGCCGGTTTGATGCCCGAACCACTTGAACCGGTTTTCGCGTCGACCACGATCTGGCCGGTCAGCAGGCCGCTCTTGACCATCGGGGCGACCGCGAGCAGCGACGCGGTGGCGAAACAGCCCGGATTTGCTATGTATTTCGCAGTTTTTATCGCTTCGCGATTGGTCTCGGTGAGGCCATAGACGAACTTCGACTGAATATCGCCGGCGTGTTCGAGGGCGTAGTATTTCTTAAAGATCTCAGCATCATCTATCCGAAAATCGCCCGAAAGGTCGATGGCTTTTACTTTCCCGGGAAGCCGCGGGATCAAGTGCAGAGCTTGCCCATGAGGCAGTGCGAAGAATGCCACGTCGACATCGCCGATATCCGACAGGTCTTCGGGGGCTTTCTGGAAAGCCAGGTCGGTGAAGCCCCGAAGGTTTTTGTGAACGCTTGTAACCGTTTTCCCGGCATGTTCGTTAGCCGTAACAAAAACGATCTCGGCATTTGGGTGCGCGAGCAGGATCCGAAGCAGTTCGCTGCCTCCGTAACCAGAGCCGCCAAAAATTGCGATCTTTATTTTACTCATGCCGCTAGTGGTAGTTGATGCAGGTTCTCGTGGGCGTCAGGCCGGTGGCTTTCGACGTTTTCCATGACCAGATCGAAGAGTCGCTTACCATCACGCCGGGCGTTTCCAGCCCGGACGGCGAATTTTTCGACCAGAAAGTCCTCACCCATCTGTGCGTCGGTGACAGAACCAGCAACCACGTCAACGTCGATGCCCATTCCGTCGAGCACCGACATGCCGCCGATCACGCCGACATAGTCCGACGCGCAAAATACAAATGACGATATCGCCGTGCGGATCTCCTCATCACGCAGGACCGAATCGACGCTGTAGCCACCGACGATGCCGTCGCCGAGTTCAACTACGATCAACTCCGGCTTGAGATCGTTTAGATGGTTGAGGATCGCCTTTGCGACCGGGGCGAGATCGCCGTAATCGACCGTCGAGGGAAGTCCGCAGTCGAGAAAGCTTGCCGTTGCGATCGCTCCGTGGTCCTGCATGTGTAGCGTATCGCGAAGACAGGCAATGCCCGAGAGCTTTGCACCTGCGACGCGGATACCTTTGCTTGCGGCTTGCTTGATGATCTCTGTTGCCGCAACGGTTTTTCCGCTGTTCATGCAGGTTCCCGCCACGATCACGATGGGCGCCGACGCCGCTAGTTTGTCCACGGGCTTCAAGGCGGAATCTGCAATGTTGAGGACCTTTTCGCCCGCGTCGCAGGCAAGCCCGATCACCTCGACCTCGATCGCGTCGGAGAACGAAGAATGATGCCCGCGGCAAAGCCCGATCACGCCACCCATGTTTAGCAGATGAAGCCGGTCGCTGGCCTTGATCGTTTCAGGCACGTCTCCGACAAAACCTTTTAGAGCTTTTCGCTTACCGAGCACGCCAAGCAGAGTGTCGCCGACATTGATCTTGGCAAGGCGGCCGGAGGGAAGTTCGAGATTGCCGTAAGTCGAACTTTCCGTAAGGGCACGGACGACGATAACATCTCCGACGCGGGGCGAATCGGAGGCATCTATCGTCGCAACCCGTCGCGACAGCATCATATTCGACACCGCAGAACCCATTTTTTCTATATCAACGTAATTCATTTCTATCACCCAAATATTTTGGTCAGCCTTGCTAGAGCGGCAGATTGAGCCTCTTCGGACTTGACCGCGATCATGATCGTGTCGTCGCCGGCGATGGTTCCGACGATCTCCGGGAACTGCAGGCTATCGATCCTTACGGTAATCGCCGACGCAAGCCCCGACGCACATTTGCCAACGATCATGTACGGTCCCGCTGTTTCGAAACTCGCCCGAGCTGCGATCCCGCCATCTGTGGTCGGAATGCTCCTGACGTACCGCCCGCCGATCTTCGTCACACCAAGTTCGTCAAGATCTCTCGAAACGCTGGCCTGCGTAACACTAAAACCCCGCTTGCACAGCTCCGACGCAAGCTCGGCCTGGCTCTTGACCGGTGCCGCCGAGATCATTTCGAGGATCGTATCGTGTCGATCTTTCTTGTGCATAGTATCAAATCGATTATGCAATAAAGCTGCATAATATACGCTTAGTTGCATAATATACATTCTTGGTTGCCGAAAAACAAGTTGCGTCCCAAGATTTGTGAGCCCGCGAGGGAGGTAATCGCTCCCGAGGGTTTGCTTGTTCCGGCGCGTCTCTGGCCAGACTTCAGAAACGGAGTGTCTAGACATGTGCGTCCCAAATCTGAACACAATGACGGCCTGAAGCGTGCCCAGGAAGGCGTCGTTGATCGGAACGCAGGTGACTGGAATGGGACAGTAAAGGATCTAGAGCTTGTCCGAAGAATTCTTAAACACGAGAGCGGCTCAAACACGTAGACCTCGACTGGGAGGGCCCGGGACAAAAGACGCGAGATGAAAGATCGATAGTGTGCGTTGCGAGTATTCACACGAATACCGTACATGAAACAAAATGGAATTGGAATGCTAAACCGCGTGAAATGGCACAAAACGCACAGAATGACGCAAAATGCTTAAAACGCCGTTTACCGCAGGTTCTGCGTATTTTGCCCTAAAAAATTGCGAGTTTTATTCGGAGATATTTCTTCGGATTCTTGCGGAAATCGTCGAGCAGCTTTGTGCCTTCGCCGGTAAAGGTGGCGACGTTGTTGGCAGTTTGATTGACGCTGTTGTAGAGGGTTTCGTCGTTCAGGAGTTTGCCGACGGTGCCTTTGCCGCTCTGGGCATCCGCTAGTATCTTGTCAATTCGTTCGATCGTCACATTGAAGCGAGCAACGGCGGCTTTCGCCTCGTCATACATCTGCTCATCGCGGAATATCTTTCCGACTGTGCCTTTACCGTCACGGACGTCGGTGGTTATTAGCTTTACGTCGTCCGCGATCGACGCGATCTTATCAGCAGACTTGCGTAGCTCGGCGACGGTTTCGCGAGTTTCATTGTAAAAAGCTTCGTCCTTCAGAAACTTACCGGCCGAGCCGCGTCCGGCCTGAATGTCTGCCGAGATCGTTTCGAGCTGTTTTACGGTAGCATTGAGGCTGCGATAGAGCTCGGGGTCATTGATCAGCTGTCCGGCGGTTCCTTCACCGCGGTTGATCTTGTCGATAGTCGACTGCAGCTTGGTCATAGTCAGCTTGGTTTCTGATACCGCACCGTCGAGACTGTCGTAGAGCTGCTCATCGTTGATCACGCGGCCGAGCGTTCCCTCGCCCTGGTTTGCCTTGTTCAGGATCTCGTTCGCGGGGACTGCCAGCCGGTTTATCTGGGCGAGAAGGTCGTTGCCGGTAGCGGTCAATTGATTGAGGCCGATCGCTGAGCTCGACTGAAGTATTGCGCCTTCATCCACCGGGTTGCCATTCGATGTTCCCGGGATGATATTGACCATCTTGTCATTACCAAGGATCGACGTGGCTACGAGCTGAGCCTTTGAGTCGGTTCGAATTAGTTCGCTGATCGGCTTTTTATCAAGGATCTGTACCACGCTCAGCGTAGCCTCGATCCGTTCGCCGGGCTTCGAGTCCGGTGGAAGAAATGCCACGCCTTCGACCTTGCCGATTGAGACCCCGGCGAGCTGAACGTCGGCTCCCGGATTCAGCCCGTCCGCGCTCTCGAAGCGGATCTTCAATTTCATCTTCTTCTCAAACGGGTTAAAGCTTCCGCTCGAGTTCAAAATAAGAAAACCCGTTACGACGAGCGCCGCGAGCATAAATATCCCGACGCGAAGCTCGCTAAATCTCAGTTTTTGATTGCTTCTCGGCATATTCGGTTATTTCCCGTTCAAGAATCTCTGAATATATGGGTCAGGCGACGCTCGCAGCGGTTCATCACGCCCGCTAAAAACGATCTGCCCTTGTCGCAGCATTATAACCTCGGTATTTACCTGACAACGCGTTTTACCTTCAAGCTCGAAATGGACACCGCCTTCTCGGTCCAGAATGGCATATTCGGTCGAGATGTACTCAAGATTATTCATTTCATGAGTAACAAAAATTGATGAGACATCTTCGATGTCCCTTAGTTTAATCGCAAGTTCGCAGATCGTCCTAGCCGTCGGCGGGTCAAGTCCGGCCGTTGGCTCGTCAAAAAGCACTATGCTGGGATTGCCGACCAGGGCCCGGGCGATGCCAACCCGCCGCCGCATACCGCCGGAGAGCTCGCTCGGCATCTTGTCTATCGCCGCTTCTAGATCGACGAAACGGAGCATTCGCCGCACCTCATGTTCTACTTCATCTTCCGGCGTCTTTGATTCGTGGAGCCGGTAAGCGACGTTGTCGTAAACGGATAATGAATCAAAAAGAGCCCCTTCCTGGAATACCATTCCGATATTCTGTCGGATCCGCATTAGCTCGACGTCGTCAAAATGGGTAATATCCTCGCCCTCGATCAAGATATGGCCCGCGTCAGGTTTTAGAAGCCCAAGGATCAGGTTAATTATCGTTGATTTGCCCGTACCGGAGCCGCCGAGGACAAATTTGGTCTCGCCGCGTTTAACCGTAAAGCTGACCTTATCCAGGATTATCTGATCATCGAAAGCCAGTTCGACATCGCGAAATTCGATCGCCGGAAGTTGGCGAAGCTCCTTGATGACCGAAGCGTGTTCGCGCGAAAAATCTTCAACGTCGCGTACCTCACCATTTCTTAGTTCATCAAAAACCATCACATTCTCAGAAAAGAGTGCTCTCGAGAGCGCTCTGCAAAAGCTTCGACAGGAAAAAATCCGATATGATCACGCATATCGACGAAAGTACGACCGCCTGAGTCGTAGATACACCGACGCCGGCTGTTCCGCCGGTGGTCGTCAGTCCCTTTTCGCAAGAGATAAGAGCGATCAATAGGCCGAAAAATATCGGCTTGATGATACCGGTCAGCAGGGCATTGATATCGGTACCGGTTCGGACCGAAGCGACGTAAGTATTTGTATCGAGACCATAAAGCTGATTTGCGACAATGCCGCCTCCGATCAGTCCGAACAGGTCAGCCGCTATCGTGAGCAGCGGCAGGCAGATAAGCATCGCGATCAGTCTCGGGGTTACGAGTTTTCTGACTGGCGAAGTGCCGAGAGCTCGCATAGCGGCGATCTGCTGAGATACGACCATCGATCCAAGTTCTGCTGCGATAGCCGATCCAACGCGGCCTGCCACCATCAAAGCAGACAAGACCGGACCTAACTCGCGTATCAAGGCTGTCGCCACACCTTGACCGGCATTGCTCTGAGCTCCGTAGTAGGCGAGGGTCGGATATGCCTGCAGGATCAAAACGCCGCCGGTGAAAAATCCGGTCAGGACAACGATGCCGAGCGAGCCTACGCCGATCTGGTCCATTTGGACTATGATGTCGCTAAAATAACGCGGTTTCTTGGCCAGTCCCTTGATCGAGCGCCACAAAAGATTCGTGATCGCCTGCAATTCGAATAGAAATTGTGTGATCAGATTCATCCGGCAAAAAGAGATGGCAAATTATTTACATAGAAGGATATACCAACCTTGACGAAGCGCAAAGCAAAAGAAAACCGGCCATAGTTTCGGGCCGGTTTATCAGTTGTAAAAAGTTGGTTACGGCTAAGGTTTTCTGGGCGGGGCGGTGACAAACCGAGCATCAGGGGTTCCGCTCGCATTTGGCCTAACGCCGGCAGGGCGAGCGTCCGTTTTATTCGCCGCATTCGTCCTTGCCTGTTCGAATCTTTGCCTCAGATTGCGAAAACGCGTCAACTGTTCGGGCGTCAGAACTCTGCGAACTCCAAGCTCGCCCATGAAACGCAATTTTGCAAGATCCGCCTGAGCTAATTGAAACTCTTTTAGTCTTTCTTCTATCTCGGCATCGGTCGCCGTATCGGAATATATGGCTTCGTCGAGAGCCCGGTTGGCTCTTCGAAAACGCATCTGAGCAGCGTCGACGCGTGGTTTGCGTTCCTGATTTAGCCTTCGGATCTGCTGAAGTTGCTGCCGCGTCAAGCCGAGCTGACGCAAGGCTGTTGCACGGAAATCATTCTGATTTACAGTATTTGCGGGCTGTTCGTCAGTTTCCTGAGCCAGTGACACGGTACAAAATGCGACCGAAACTAAAAGGATAAGCGGAAAATATTTAAGAAGTCTCATATTAATAGACGCCTCCGATCTCGCCCTCAAAGAGGTCGGTAAGTCTCAGCGATCTGTCATCCAGATCCTCGAAGTCATTTAACGCCGGAGCCTTCGGTGTCCTAGTCGGACTGACGCTGCGTTCCGCTGTTTGCGTTACCGCGGGACGGGAGGCTTTTGGCCTTTTTACCTTTACCGCTTTGGCCGGAACCGGTTCACTTTCGACCTCATATTCGCTCTCCAAATTCACGGGAGCAGCCGTTGGAACGGGAGCGGTTATAACGCTTGGAGCCTCTATCGGCTGTTTCTCAACTACCGGACGCTCTACTTCAATATTTGCCGCTATTTCCGGTTGAGGAGCATTAAGGAGCATAACTGCGGCAAAACCTAGCCCTAAAACAACTAAAACCCCTGCGGCGGCTGCGACCGGAAAACCAAGCCCTGAGAACACGCCCTGAAGTTTCGCGAGCCAACCGGTAGCATCGTTTTCAATTACGGTGTTAGTTCTTTCATACGGGATCTCGAAATGCGGGGTTGCCAGATCGGCGAAATCTTCCTTCTGCCACTCAAAAACCGACAGCCTGGCGTTTGAGAGCAAAGCGAATTCATCCGTACATCGCACGCAGTCCAATAAATGCCCCTCAAAACGGCGACGCTCGATCGACGACGCTTCATCATAGATGTACGCGACCATCAGTTCGTCAAATCCGCAGTTGTCTCTATCGATCTTCATTTTCTTTCCTATTAAACGACCTCGACGGGCGTTCGTTCGAGTTTCATCTTTAACTGCTTGAGGGCCGTATACAATCGACTTTTCACGGTACTGAGCGGCAGTTCGAGCGTCTCTGATATCTCCTGAAACGTCATTTCCTCAAATTCCTTCATTACGATCACCTGCCGCAGATCCGTAGGCAAAGAGCCGACGGCTTGTCTTACCAACGTCAGCCTTTCAGCCTGCTCCGTTTTTCTCGCCGGTGAAAGCAGCGGGGAAGCGACAAATGTCCGATCTTCCTCGCCATTCTCGTCGTCGAGAAAATCTTCGGCTCGCGTCTTCTGGCGTCGCTTTATTGTCAAACACTGGTTAACTGCGATCCGGTGCAGCCATGACGAAACCTTTGCGTCCCCGCGAAAATTCTTTATATTGCGGTACGCTGCAATAAAGGCTTCTTGCGCGGCGTCGCGGGCATCGTCCTCGCGGCCCATCATACCGAAGCAAAGTGCAAAGATCTTTCGCTCCCACCGCCTGACGATCTCACCGAAGGCGTCCGCGTTACCGCCGACCGCCTTTTCGACCAGTTGCTCATCCGTCAGATCTATCATCAGCAAGTGCCAGCATCACTCCAGACAAAGAGAATTCTATATCAAAACAGCGTATGTTCCTGATCGAAACTCGCATTCTCCGAGATGTAAGACGCCGCAGAACGGCGAAAAGTCTGAAATATGCAATAATTTTCCCGATCCGGCGGTTAACACTTTTTGGCCGTCGTCGTCTTTATCGGTGAGATCGTTTTAATAACGCGGCTCTCTCCGATAAGTAAGCTGGAAATCTGTGATGCGTGATAGAGAGATCGCGGGAAATTCGTTCTTTTTCGCAACGCCGGCGGCGGCGATGGCCTCGGAGCGTAATTCGACCCGTTCGAAAATGATCGCGGCGATCAAAGCGGGTGACAACGAGGCATTTGGGCAGTTTTATAAAGAATTTGCCCCTCTCGTACACGGTATTTTGCTGGCACGTCTACCGCGCGACGAAGTTCAGGATGCTGTCCAGGAAGTCTTTCTCGCAGCGTACCGCCATATTGGCAGCCTGCGAGATGAGAACGCTATCGGCGGTTGGGTTGCAAGGATCGCCCGAAACCACGTGGTCGATCATTACCGGTCGAAGAAGCCTTCCGAGGAATTGCAGGACGATATCGAAGGCAGCAGTGATCGAAGGGCCGAGGCAGCAGAGGTTCTGGACGCGATCAGATCATTGCCAAATGCCTATCGCGAGACATTGATATTAAGGCTTGTCGAAGGCATGACCGGAAACGAGATCGCAGAAAAGACGGGGCTTTCGCCAGATTCTGTAAGAGTGAATCTGCATCGCGGGATGAACTTACTGAGAAAAACGCTCGGCATCTCCGGAGCAAAATGATGGAAAACGATTATCTCTGGGACAAAAAAGGCGGCGATGCCGAGATCGAAGGGCTGGAAAGCCTGCTCTCGGGCTTCAAATACGAGCCGATAGCACCGCCGAGCCTTCCCGCGGCCGTGGTGATCAGCGAGCCGACGCGTTTTCCATGGTGGAAGTTTTCGCTCGCTTTCGCGGTTCCTGCGTGTTTGCTGTTCGTAGTCTCGATCTCGTTCTGGTTTCTAAGGCCTGGAAGAGAGTCGCGGGCCGCAATTCCGGGCGATGAGCAACGATCGACACCGAACATTATCCGCAATGAACCGTCGGCAAAGAATGAGAGAGAAACAAAAGTTACTGAACCCGATCAACCCGTAACGGAGCCTCTAAAGCCTATAAAGACGATCTTTGCGCCCGGGCGAAAGCCAGTCGCACCGCGAGCGGTTCGCACAGGTCATCGAAAACCGAAGCAGCAGTTTGAAACCTTGACCAGCGAAGAAAGATTCGCCTATGACCAGCTAAAACTGGCTCTCTCGATCACGGGCTCGAAACTGAAAGTTGTGTCCGACACGGTCAACCGGACTGAAGATTAAAAGGTTACAGGCTTTCTTTGAGATCTTCGCGGCCTTTGCGTTGAAAAACATTTCTTAATGCAAAGTTCGCAAGGAACGCCAAGGAAGCCGCAAAGAAAAACAACGAGATGAAACTACAAAAATATATGACACGACCCCTTTTCGCTGTCCTCGTTCTGATCCTCACGGGGATCGCGGCGAATGCACAGGAGGCGGCGCGGCTGCAGTTCGACAAGCTGACGCGTCTTGAGACAAAAGCTCGCGACGTCGTCGAAGTAAATATCGACGGCAAACTGCTGGACCTCGCAAAACGCGTTACCGCAAAGGTCAAAGATGACGACGCCAAGAAGGTCGCACTTGCCATCAATGGCCTGCGTGGCATTTACGTTCGCGTTTACAATTTCGAGAAAGAAAACGAGTACGAGGTAAGTGATGTCGACGAAGTTCGTGCGCAGCTAAATTCGCCAGGTTGGGAGAAACTCGCCAACGTTCGGAGTAAGAAGAATAATCAAAAAGTCGATGTATATACGATGTTTACGGGCGACAAAATGGACGGATTGGCAGTCGTTCTGTCCGAAACCAAAACGATCGCGGTGGTAAACGTGATCGGGATGGTCGATATCGAAACGCTCGTCGAACTGAGCGGCCGGCTAAATATTCCGAAGATCGACATTACTCGTGACGAAAAGCCGAAAAATGAAGAGGAGTGATACCGAGATGTTCAAGCGAAAAAGTCTTATCGTCGCCCCTTTCTTTCTCCTATCGATCCTCGTTTTTTCGGCACTGCCGGCGAACGCAAAGCCGAATGAATTCGAACGCATCGCAAAACATTTAAAGACAAACTACAAAGCAAAAAAGATAAGTTTTGGCTTTATGTGGCTCGCGAGGGCAGCCGTGAAGGTGATCAAACCGGCGGGCGTCAAGAGTTTTAACCTTACGCTCTACAAGGACCTGCAATTCTCTCGCGAAAATCTCGATCTCGAAATGCAAAGAGCGATGAGAGATTCGTTCGGCCCTGAATGGAGTTCGATCCTGCGAGTTCGCTCGCAGAAAGGCGAACAGGTTTACATGTACATGCGCGAAGACGGCAACAACATAAAGATCGCACTGGTTACAGTAGATAAAGAAAATGCCGCGGTTATCCGCGCCACATTTAGCCCCGAAAAACTTGCCGAATTTATCAACGATCCCAAGATCTTCGGAATATCGCTCGGCGAAAGCAAATAGGGCCAAGGCCCTTGGCCGCGAAAAAACGCCGGCAAATATAGAAAAAGCAGAATTTCGTGAACTCCGATATTCTGCTTTTTCAGCATTTCTTTGGCTATTTCGCTAAAACTAGCACTTGCCAAGCACCCAGAAGACCAGCAGGAAGATCAATATCGTCGAAACCAAACCACCACCCAACTTCCACGCCGCCAAACCAGCCAAACCGCCACGCAATAGATTATTCATAGCCTGTACAGTATCAGTCTTGGGGTCGTTTGTTTGTATGCTGGAACACGTTATCGCTCAGGTAGCGAGTTCGGGCCATCGGCACGTTTTGATCGCGAAGGTAAAATAAGTATCGCTACCATTAAGAAAGTGCGGATGCCGAAACGTATTTTTGTTCCTCACCACAAACAACTCCACCGCCAATTATCGAATCTCTACAATTGAAGATAATTCGATGCGCCCCTTGCTCCTCATCTGTCTAGCGATCCTGACCATTTCTCCGATGGCTTTGTCGCAGTCTTTCGACGATGCTCAGCAGCAACGGCCGCTAACAAGACGCGAAGTCAGGCGTTGGCTCACGCTTACCCAGGAAAGCGCCGAACTTAGTGCTGAAGCAAACCGTCACCTAATAGCTGAAATAGAACGACGAGGTGTAGATTTTGCGCTTTCTAAGGAGGAAGAGTGGGCTTTCACGCTTCTCGAGGCATCGGAAGAACTTCTGGAAGCGATACGCGAAGCTCTTCCCGAGGCTCAACGAACCGCAATACTCGAAGTCAGGGAAAAGCGCGATCTCTATACGACTTTCATCTCGAATTTCTCGAGAACCGACCTTCAGAGTCGAAGGACAGCATTCGAGGCTGGCCAGGAGTTTGTAAAACGTTTCGCGAGCGACCCAACTGTAAGGGATCAAAGGAATTTTATAAATCGAATGCTGCCTCAGCTAGACCGCTCGATAAGAATGCTCGAACGCGGCGGCCGGATACGAACGAACTAAATTGGGGTCGAGTAAACTTCGCTCCCTTGTTTTCCCATCTAGAATCGCTGCGCTATGATTCCAGTCGATAATTTGGAGCTTCCTTCGTAATGATCACGTCGTGGACATGCGATTCGCGGAGGCCGGCTGATGTGATCCTTACGAATCTGGCTTTTGTCTGGAGTTCTTCGATGTTGCGGCAGCCGGTATAGCCCATGCCGGAGCGGAGGCCGCCGACTAGTTGCGTGACCATCTCGGCTATCGTGCCTTTGTAGGCGACGCGGCCCTCGATGCCTTCAGGTACGTATTTGGCGTCGGAAACGGTGCCTTCCTGGGCATATCGGTCACTCGAGCCCTTTTTCATCGCCCCGATCGAACCCATTCCGCGATAGCTCTTGAAACTGCGGCCCTGGAATAGGATCACCTCGCCGGGAGCTTCTTCGGTACCGGCGAAAAGCGAGCCGATCATGACCGAATCGGCACCGGAAGCGATCGCTTTTGCGACATCCCCTGAAAACTTGATGCCACCATCGGCGATGATCGGAACGCCCGAGCCGTGTGCAGCAGCGACGCATTCGTTGATAGCCGTGATCTGCGGTACGCCTGCCCCAGTCACGACGCGGGTCGTACAGATAGACCCAGGTCCGATACCGATCTTTACAGCATCAACGCCCGCCCCGATCAGAGCCTTAGTAGCTTCGGCGGTTGCGACATTTCCGGCGATGACCTCGATGTGAGGGAAGGTCGATTTTACTTTCTCGACCGCCGAGATCACTCGCGAGCTGTGTCCGTGGGCCGTATCGATGACGATCGCATCGGCGCGAGCCTCTACAAGGGCGGTCGCGCGTTCAAGAAAATCACCCGTCGCCCCGATCGCCGCCGCACATCGCAAACGCCCGAGTTCGTCCTTCGCGGCAAGAGGGAAGTTGATCGCCTTTTGGATGTCTTTGACGGTGATAAGGCCCTTTAGATGGCCGTTTTCGTCGGTAACGAGCAACTTTTCGATACGGTGTTTCTGCAGCTTTACCTTAGCTTCGTCGAGCGTCGTGCCCACCGGAACCGTCACCAGCGGTTGCGGTGTCATCACATCGGAAACCGGAATGTCAAAGCGTGTCTCAAAACGCAGATCGCGGTTTGTAATGATGCCGACGAGCAAGCCTTCGTCATCGACGACGGGAACGCCGCTGATCTTGTACCGCTCCATGATCGCGAGAGCATCGGAAACGAGCCTACGATGGCCGATCGTCACGGGGTCGACGATCATGCCAGATTCACTGCGTTTTACCTTATCGACCTCCTCGGCCTGCTCGGCGATCGAGAAATTCTTGTGTATGACGCCGATCCCGCCCTGCTGCGCGAGTGCGATCGCTAGAGACGCCTCAGTCACCGTGTCCATGGCTGAGGAGCAAAGCGGGATATTAAGCGAAATGTTTCGCGAAAACTTTGTCCGCGTGTCCACCTCGCCCGGCAGCACTTCCGAAAAAGCGGGTATAAGCAGAACGTCGTCAAATGTTAGGCCTTCTATGATCTCTGTGATGTCCATTTCTTTGGTTCTATTAAACAAAAATGTCCGCTGGGTTTCCCTTGCGGACACTACATTATACTTTCAAAAGCCCTGGCAATCTAATCATGGCTGATTACTCGCAGGCGGCCTGGGCTGAGCGGCGGGGGTTCCTGCCGGCCTGCGTTCGGGCGTTGGCCTCGGAGCGGAGTTCGTCGCCGCGTTTGCACTCGCCGTTGGACGAGGTGAAGGCGTTCGAACCGGAGTTGCAGCCGGAGTAGATGCAGTTGGACCCGGTGTAGGTGTCGATGCAACATCGGCCGGAACCGCAATGTTTGCAGCCGGAACCGGAGACGCCGCAGGCACCTCAGCCGAGATCGCACCATTCGTCCAGATCTGACCGAGATTATCCTTATTTATTTCGAATTCGATCGAATTCCGCCTTGGCACCAGCGGCTGAGCAGGAAGGGTGATCTCCTTACCGTTAATGGTCAGCGAAACAACATTTGCAAGCGATTTCGAGTAGCTAAGCTTGAGGCTCTCTTTCGGTTCAAAACTCGCGCTTGTACCCGCCGCGACGAGATTACTGCTAGTCTTACCGTCATTTGTAGCTGTTAGAGAAACCGCTTCGGTAAGCGCTTTGAATTCAACCTTTACCGACTCCATCGTCGGAGTTTCGCCAGGCGATGAACTCGGCTCGGGCGAAGTTTCGCCGGAAGTGTTGGCGGCGGGAACAGTATTCGCGGCAACGGTTGGTTGCTCCTGGGGCTGCCTGATGTAATTTACCAAAAACAGGATCCCCGCCGTCATTAAGCCAAGAATAACCGCCGCTAAAATGATCGTCGGAAGCATCGACGAAGAACGATCGTCCGTCAGTACCTCAGGACGATAAACCTTAACCGAATCTTCGTCCTCACCTTTTGAATTAGAGGAGATAAGGGCCGAATAATCGCTCAGAGCCTCAGCCTCGTTTATACCAACGAACTTGGCGTAGGACTTCACAAAGCCCTTATTAAAGATGCCACCTGGAAGAATGCGGTAATCGTCATTTTCGATCGATTCAAGGTAAAGCGATGAAATGCGAGTCTGTTCAGCCACATCGCCGAGGGTAAACCCCCGCTCCTCACGGGCCTGCCGCAATTTTTCGCCTAAAGTTAAGGACATGCTTGTACTGTCTCGACCTGCGGATCTACGCTCCCCAAAATGCCAACCGTATGGTTGAAATATATCGTTCCCATCGGCGTCGTGTCAATTGATTCCCTTGGATTTACGGGAGCGCTTTGGTATCGGGTACGACTTATTATAATATCTGAGAGGTAATTCAATTAGAGAGGACTAAATTAATGAGTTTAGAGGCTTTAGGAATGGTAGAGACCAAGGGCTTCATCGGTGCTGTCGAGGCTGCCGATGCTATGGTCAAAGCCGCGAATGTCAAGCTTGTCGGCAAAGAGTATATCGGAGCCGGTTACGTAACGATCTTTGTTCGCGGGGACGTCGGGGCGGTTAAGGCGGCGACCGATGCCGGTGCAGCCGCTGCACGCCGCGTGGGCGAGCTGATCAGCGTACATGTTATTCCGCGGCCGCATTCCGAGGTTGAGCGTGTTTTACCGAAAGGCGGTGCAGTCGGATTAAGCCCGGACGAAAAGACACTTCAGGGCGGATCGAAACAGCTTGGAGAAGGTGGAGCGACCACCGGTAGCGAAACGGCCTCTGGCACAAGATCCAAAACACGCTGATCACTGAAAGGTGACTTATCGCTGATCGATGACTGATAAAGACCTGATAGCTCAGCAGGAAGCTCGCGACGCGGTTGAGGCCGCGTCGTTTGCCGTTCAGTCTGTCAGTAGATTTGATCAAGCGGCCATCGACTCGATCTGCGACGCAATGTCCGCCGTCGCCCTATCAAATGCTGAACGTCTCGGGAGGCTCGCGAACGAGGAAACCGGATTTGGCAAAGCAGACGACAAGAAGGAAAAGAATCGGTTTGCCGCTGAAGACGTTTGGAATCATTTTCGCAGCCTCAAAACCGTTGGTGTTGTCAGAGACAACGGCAATATCGTCGAGATCGCAAGTCCGCGTGGCGTGGTTGCGGCGATCATTCCGTCAACAAACCCAACATCGACGGCGATATACAAGATAATTATCGCTATAAAATCGCGGAATACTATCGTCCTTTCGCCGCATCCTTCGGCCGCTGGCTGTATCGCGGAGACCGCTCGCATAATGAAGGAAGCGGGCATGAAGGCGGGACTTCCCGCGAATGCCATCATCTGTCTCACGAATTCAACGATCGAGGGTACTGAAACGCTGATGAAGCACCGCAAAACAGCGGTTATTCTAGCGACGGGCGGAACCGGACTCGTACGAGCGGCTTATTCGTCGGGAAAACCCGCGTTTGGCGTCGGCCCCGGAAATGTACCGGTCTTCATCGAACGCTCTGCAAACGTCGCAAAAGCCGTCGCTGATATTCTGACTGGAACGTGTTTTGATAACGGTACGATCTGTGCTTCGGAACAATCGGTCGTGGTCGACGCTCCTGTCGAAGCTGAAGTTCGGGAACAGTTTCGCAAGCAGGGAGCTTATTTCCTTGATCCTTCTGAAGCCGAGAAAGTAGCTAAAATACTGCTGACTCCCCAGCGTACTTTAAATGCAGGGATCGTCGGAAAATCAGCCGCCTACATTGCGAATCTTGCCGGGGTGCCGATCCCTGAAAGTACTCGATGTTTGATCGCAGACTGCGCAGGTGTTGGACGCGATCATCCGTGGTCAGTCGAAAAACTGTCGCCAACGCTCGCCTTCTTCGTCGTAGACGGAGTTGAGCAAGGGGCATCTCGCTGTGTTGAGATCCTGCAATATGGCGGAATGGGCCATACTGCGGGTATGCACACGCAGGATCGATCAGCCGCGATTCGATATGGCGAGCAGATGCCTGCGGCTCGCGTTATCATCAATTCACCAACCACACACGGTGCGATCGGACTGACGACCGATCTTGCCCCATCGATGACGCTCGGTTGTGGTTCGTGGGGCGGCAATGTTACTTCGGATAACATAACGCCGATGCATTTGATGGATATAAAACGTGTCGCATTCGAGTCGAAGCCGATCAATGCCGGGGTCGTCGCTGACCGTAAGCTCGAGTCGCCGCCGACGGCCTCGAAGAAGAGCCTGCCGCGACGTGAAGATATTGCGGCCATCGTTGACAGTTTTCTTAGTAAAAAGATAGCGGAGGTACCTCAAGCCCCGGCAAAGCCGCAGGTTGATGCCGTATCCGATGTCACGGCGGTCGTTCATGAGATAACTCCTGAAAATGCGGTACAGAAACCGGTGCCGATCGCAACTGTCGATTTCGTCAGCGAGGACGACGTTCGGCGAGCGGTCAATGCGGGCGAGAAAATCTACGTCTCTAAGAAAACGATAATAACCCCCTCGGCACGCGATCTAGGGGATGAAAAAGAAGTTTTCGCTGTTCTGTGAATATGACTGAAGCCGTCTTAGAAAAGGACATTTGTGAGAACTGCGGAGTCGATGTTCGTGAAGGAACGGCCTTTTGCTACAATTGCGGCGTACCGGTCAGCGAGCTGAAAAGCGAGGAAGTTGAGCCCCGTCTTGACGAAGTGCCAGCCGTAGAAGGACTGGATGTCGATGCCAAAACGAAAGCAGCACTTGACGACCTGGCCGAGAAGTTGAAATTTGACGAGGAAGAGGACAAGAAATTGGCCAAAGCCGCCGCAGAGAGGCGGAAAGCTCGTGTCAGCCAGCGAAAAACCTCGAGAGAATTCACTTGGGAAAGTGCTGACGAATCGCCCGGCATAAGCTTGCTGTTGGCCACTCTTCTGATCGCAATATTGGCGGCGCTCATTGTTCAGTTTACCGTGATCTGGAAATAGCCCGTTATGGTGTCTGCGATAGGTATATTCTTTCTGGCAGTTTTCGTCGGCGTTGGGGTGCTGGCTCTAGTGATATTCTTGCTGGCGAAACTAAAGAATCGGCGTTAGAATTAGGACGGTTTTATGCAAGCTCTTGGAATGGTTGAGTGTTTTGGCCTGGTCGCGATGATCGAGGCAGCCGATGCGATGGTCAAAGCCGCGAACGTCACGCTCGTCGGCTATGAGCGGATCGATGCCGGCCTGGTCACTGCTATCGTTCGCGGTGAAGTAGGAGCCGTGAAGGCAGCCGTCGATGCCGGTGCAGCCGCGGCGAGGCGGATCGGAACCGTTACCGCCACACACGTGATACCGCGACCCCATGATGAAGTTGATGAGGGTATTCCGGTCCTTAGAACGGGCGAGACTACCAGAAAGAAGATCTCGGGTTCAGTTCCGGAATGATCGATAGACAGAGATTATCTAGGTTCTAAATTAAAAAAGCCGCTCGTCGTCGAGCGGCTTTTTTGACATAAGGTTCCACTGTTATTTCTTTATCGACGTGGTTGCCGGTGCACCCTCGGCGATTCGGCCAGCCCGCGTTACAGCAATACGTTTTTCTTTGTTTGGACCATCGTCGATCTGGACCTTGATATTTCGAAACGTTCCGTCCTTTTTATCGTTAGACGGGATGTACCCAATCGAGTACTGCGTCCGAAGTTCGTTTGAGATCTCTCGGGCCAGATCCGGAAGGACGGCGGCATTAGCTGGAAAGTATGCTTTACCGCCCGACTCAGTTGCAAGCCGTTCGAGGAATGACTTAGCCTTGTCACGTGGACTTTTGCTGATAAAGCCTCCCTCTTTGCTTAGCTCGTCGACGAAACCGATGACATATATCTGTACTTCCGATTCACGAAGCAGTTCGAAAAGCTGCTTTTCGTTGTAATAGCTGTTGCGGTCCTCGCCATCCGAAACGAGGATCAAAGCACGCCGTTTAGGGGCTCCGTCCTTTTTGTTTTTTTCGTACTCGTCGATATTCTCGACTGCAAGGTAAACCGCATCGATAATTGCGGTCTGTCCACCTTCAATATAAAGATTGTCTAACGCGTCGATCAGGTCAGTTTTACTTGTAGTAAACGGCTGTTCGATCTCGATCTTGTCACGTCCGACGAAGCGGATGATCATCGACTCATCAGCGGGTTTGTTTGTATTGATCAAAACCTTACCCGCCTCGACCACCTTCTCTAACAGCTGCCGCATCGAACCTGAATTGTCGATAACGATACCGTAATTCGTTGGGACCTCCGCCTTTTCAAAAAATTCGATCTGCTGCGGAACTCCGTCCTCGAGGATCTTAAATTCCCGTTGCTGCAGGCTATTGATCGGGCGTCCATTACGGTCGAGTACGCGAACATTCAAATTGACAAGTTCGGTCTCGACTTTGATCACTTCGTTCGGATCAGTAATTGCCGCTATTGGGTTCGGCGTCGGAGTCTCCGAAGCAAGCTTTGGCGGGGCGGGCGTCGGAGTCGGGGTGGCGGAAACCCTTGGCGACGGCATCGTCGACTGAGCGCTTACATTAAGATCACTTGATCGCAAGGAAAAGCCGCCGACCAGCAAAGACGCTGCGGCGGCAGCTAATAAAATTCTGTTCATTTTTTCCAAACCTTCGAGCATTAGCGGATGATCGATGTCGGAGTGGCATAATAGCCCTCCCGAGCACGCACCGTTAGACGCGGTAAACCTCTTGGAGGTTTTATCTTAGTTTTAACCTTTCGCCATTTCCCATCCGGCTGAAAATCCTTCGGGGTATAGCCGATAGAATATTGATTTCTGAGCTCGAGAGCGATCCGTTCAAAGATCTCGTCCATTTCGATATCCGTTCCCGGGTAAAACGATTTACCACCCGTAACCGAACTTATCTCATCCAGAAACGCTTGTCCCTGCATCCCATAAGAACTCGACGCGTCACCGCGGTCCATGATCCCCACCGAGTAGGTTACGACATCCGACTCCTTCATCAATCGACGAACTTCGCCAAAATTATACCGCGACGAATTGTCCTGACCATCACTGATGATGAGGATCGCTCTTTTGTTGTGCGTCCCGCGAGTAACCCTTTCTACCCCAAGATAGACCGCATCATACAATGCCGTGTTGTTCTTGGGCTGAACAAGTGTAAGCTGCCGGAGCAATCCCTCGCCATCGCGAGTCCTATCCATTAATAGTTGAGCTCGATTATTAAAGGCGATCAGGAAATACTCATCTGAGGGATGGCTTGTCGCAATAAACCTTTCAAGAGCTTTTTTTGCCCTCTTGATCTTTTCGCTGCTCATTGAGCCGGAAACATCGAACAGAATACCTATGGAAATTGGAGCGTCAGCATCGCTAAAGTACGTAATTTCCTGAGGCTGGTTATTGTCGGTTATCTGAAAAGCCGATTTTGTTAGCCCGGAGACATAACGGCCATAAGGGTCGGTAACGGTCAATGTAAGGGTGACAAGATCCGTTTTAACTCGTATAGGGCCATCGTCAGGGTCGACCGTCGGGGACGGAACTGGGACGGGGGGAGAGGCTTGCTGTGCGAACGCGATCGGTATGGCAAAAAGAGAAAGCAGAACCAACAAACCGGAGCGCATCAGTACTGGTAAAGTACCGAGACGCATTGATCGTAAAACACCCATTATTCCCCTCAAATGTAACGCTATTCTATGGAAAGAATACAACTTCCGCAAGATAATTGTTGGATGTTGAATTGTGTAGGAACGGTTGTTTCTGTCGGCAAAAAAAATGAGGGTGTAAATGGATGGAACCAAAGCCTTAATTCAGCGTGTTATAATTCGGAAAAGTTTCTTCCGCTTTGGGTATTCGTTTGCCCTGATCTGTTATTTATGACCGAGTTTATTTGCCGATTAGGGACGCCATCGGGCGAGATCGTAACAAAGATCGTCGAAGCCGCGGGTGCGGCCGACGCGCGAATGCGTCTCGAAAGCGAGGGGTTCAAGGTTTTCGCCGTTTCGAGTTCGTCCGAGGGGCTTTCTTCGGTACTATCGCTCGGCGGCAGTAGTAAAGGAAAGGTAAAACAAGCCGATTTCCTGCTGTTTAATCAACAGTTTTCCGCCCTTCTTCGTGCCGGCATCCCTGTTTTGCAGGCGATAGGGCTGCTGAAAACGCGCTCCGGTTCCGCAAATCTTCGTGCTGTCCTTGCCGATGTTGAGGAAAAGATCAAGAGCGGCATCCCTCTATCAGAAGCCTTTGAGGCTCAGGGCCTGTTTCCGAAGATATATACCGCGTCCATTCTGGCAGGTGAAAAAAGCGGAGCCCTTGACGACGTTCTCTCCAGATTTGTTACTTATCTAAAGAGAAGTGTCGGGGTTTCCCGCAAGCTCAGGGGTGCTCTCGCCTATCCAGCCTTTCTGCTTTTAGCGGCTGTGATCATGGTTGCGTTCCTCACGCTCTACATCGTTCCGCGAATGTCGGACTTGTTCAAGAGCCTCGCGGCGAACAAGACCTTGCCCAGTGTTACGCTTGCCGTACTTTGGTTCTCAAACACCGTGATCGGCAACGCCTATTGGCTGCTTCCTCTGACGGTCATCGGCGGGCTCGGTCTTTTCATCTGGCTACGAACAAACTCAGGGAAGCTTCTTTTGCATAGATTTTTGCTGAAGATACCTGTAGCCGGACAATTGATCCGAAACATGACGACGGCCCAACTTACGCGGTCGCTTTCGACGCTTATCTCGGGTGGTATTACGGTTCCCGAATCGTGGGAGATCGCGTCGCAGTCGATAAATAATCTTGAACTGCGCCGCCGCAGCCAGGGAGTTTCAGCGCTTATCCGTGAAGGGCGCGGTTTTACTGAAGCTCTGGAACAGGCGAATTGGCTGCCCGAACTGGCCCTCGATATGATCGGCATCGGTGAAAAGTCAGGAAGTTTGCGTGAGATGCTCGATGAGGTTGCGACCTTTTACGATGCTGAAGCAGAAGTGCGGCTTGAACAATTTACGACGCTTCTCGAGCCGATGATTCTCATGGTAATGGCAGCGATCGTCATAACGATCCTACTCGCAATTTATCTACCCATCATCCAAATGATCTCGGCAGGACCGGGCGGCAAGAACTAAACCCTAATGAACGAACAAGTCAACACAGAAAAAACTGTCAGCGCCTCTACCATTGCCGTCGCCGATTTTCTCGACAAGGACCCGCCGGAGGTGAAGGAGGCCCGGGCCCTCGCGATGCGGTACAGGCTTCCGTATATCGATCTGCTTCCGCCCGAAGGGGATTCGCCGGTAGACGTTCACGAAGTAACGCGGCTCCCGGTCGACCTGATGCTTCGCAACCAGTTCGTTCCGCTCCGGCGTGACGGGAATAATCTGCACGTCGCCATGGCCGATCCGACCAATTTGGAACGGCTCGATGAACTCGAGAATGTCCTCAACGTCCGCATCGTACCTCACGTCGCAACCGCCGGAGCGATAGATGTTGTTTTGCGGAAAGGCGATTCGACGCAGCGTGTTTTGCAGGAAGCAGCCTCTGGTTTCAAGATGTCGCTACTGAAGGAAACCGAGAACGGCGACGAGGTTCTGGATCTCGACCGTTTGGCTTCTGACACCGAGATGTCGCCGATCATCAAACTCGTCGACACGATCCTGTACAATGCGATGGAATCGCGTTCGTCAGATATACATATCGAAGCCGGCGACCGTGATGTCCGTGTAAAGTTTCGTATCGATGGCGCTTTGTATCAAAAGGTCGATCCGATAGACATGTCGTTTCACCAGACGCTGATCTCACGTATCAAGGTCATGTCCGAGCTCGACATCGCAGAACGCCGCATCCCGCAGGACGGCCGTTTTCGGGTCCGGTATAAAGGGCGTACGGTAGATTTTCGTGTCTCGATCCTGCCGTCTGCTTACGGTGAGAACTGCGTTATTCGTATTCTCGACAAGGAACAGATATCAGAAGAATTTAAGAACCTGAGTCTGGATGTCGTCGGATTTGACCCTGACGACGTTGCCCGGTTCCGCCTTTATATTAAAGAACCATACGGGATGGTCCTCGTAACAGGGCCGACTGGTTCGGGTAAGACGACAACGCTCTATGGAGCATTAAACGAGATCCGTGCCGAGGAAGACAAGATCATCACGATCGAGGACCCGGTCGAGTATCAGCTGCAGGGAATCATGCAGATCCCTGTGAACGAAAAGAAAGGACTGACCTTTGCTCGAGGCCTTCGCTCGATCCTCCGCCACGACCCGGATAAGGTCATGGTCGGTGAGATCCGCGACGAAGAGACTGCGCAGATCGCTATCCAGTCGGCACTTACAGGCCACCTTGTTTTTACTACGGTTCACGCCAATAACGTGATCGATGTCATCGGCCGCTTCATAAACATGGGCGTCGAGCCGTACAACTTCGTGTCCGCCCTGAACTGCGTGCTAGCCCAACGTCTGGTCAGAATGTTGTGTCCGGTTTGTAAACGGGCTTATGATCCGACGGACGAAGAACTTTTTGAGTCAGGGATGGTACGAAGCCGTCTGCCGGCGGGACAGATCTTCTATCGAAGTGTAGGGTGCGACGCGTGTAATCATACGGGCTACCGCGGCCGAACTGCCATCCACGAACTGCTCGATATGTCAGATCCGATCCGCGAAATGATCGTCGAACGTCGCCCGGGTTCTGAGATCCGCCGTCAAGCCGAGAAGGAGGGACTGAAATCTTTGCGCGAGTCTGCTATTAAGAAGGTATTTCTCGGCCTGACGACTCTGCATGAGATCAACCGGGTCACTTTCGTCGAAGAGATCGGCAAAGCTTAGTTTTAACTTTATTGGCAAGGTCTGGGAAGAACCGCGTTCTATTTAGAATGAAATCTCTAATTTTCTCTTTCGCATTCACTTTGTACTTCGTTACCTCGGCTTTTGGCCAGCTCGCTGGAAGCCCCGAAAATTGGTGCCGGGAAGGCCTGTTCACGCGCGAGTCCGAGGATTTTAAGGTCGCGGTCGTGAAGTCGAAAAGGGCAAAATTTTACTCGGACGATAAAGCTGATTGCCCGAATTCAGCGTCTTGCAAAACATCTGCCTATGTTGTTGCGGGGGATACCGTTGTAGCGAACAGGGCGTTCGGCAGTTACACGTGCGGATGGTTTACGTCGGCGAAGGGCGGCGTTAAGGTTGGCTGGCTAAGGACCGCCGACCTTGAATTCCCGGCCAGCGTTTATGACGCGAGCGAAAAAACTTGGACTGGGGAATGGAAATATGCGACCAGCACGATCAATTTCAGTTTATCGGGTGCCAAAGACATCCTTAATGTAAAGGGTGATTCATACTGGCAGGGATTGGGTGACAATGTTCACATTGGCGAACTCGACGGACGAGCAAGTCACCAAAACGGCTCACTCAAATATTCGGATGGAGACAGCGAATACGACTGCAAGGCGAGCATGCGGCTCATCACGGAGAAGTACCTCATGGTCGCCGATAATGGCAACTGCGGCGGAATGAACGTTTCCTTTTCGGGCATTTATCGGAAGACAGCCTCAAAAGCCGCTAAGCCGAAATGAGCTTCGCATAAACTGAAGCATCAACGTTTCCGCCGCTAATCACAAGACAGACCTTTTTACCGTGAAAACGGTCGCGATCTTGAAGCAAAGCTCCGAGACTCAACGCTCCGGTCGGTTCCGTTTTTAGGTTCGCAAGTGAATACAACATCCTGAGGGCTTCGATCGTCGTTTCATCAGGCACCTCAATGATGCCGGCCACACCATCTTTGATGATCTCCCAGTTTAGCTTACCCAATGAAACGGTTCGGGCCCCATCGGCGATCGTCAGCGGTTCGACTTCATTTGCGACGATATAGCCTGCCTGCAGCGAACGCGAGGCGTCGTTTCCGGGTTGCGGTTCCGCTCCCCACACCTCACATAGGTCGCCATTTCGGCAAAAGGACTTGATCATTCCGGAGATCAGCCCGCCTCCGCCGACCGCGGTGATCACGGCGTCAAAGCCCTTTCCACATAGCTCATCACCGAGAGTCGAGTTTCCTTCGATCACGAACTCATCGTCATAGGCACTGGCAACATACGCGTTCGGCATTTCAGCGGCAAGCTGCCTCACGCGGTCGGCACGGCCGACTTTCTTTACATCGATCAGATCGGCGGTTGCTCCGAAGCCGCGAACCGCGTCGATCTTCACCTGAGCCGATGTTTCCGGCATGACAACCGTACATTTTTTGCCGAGCAACTTGCAGGCATAAGCAAGGGCTTGGCCGAAATTGCCGGACGATGCTGCAATTATCTCTGTCTGCTCCACACTCGAAGCAACGTTATAGGCGGCTCGAAATTTAAAACTGCCCGTATGCTGGAACGTCTCCGTCGCAAGGGTTAGGTCCAACTCGAGATGATCGCAGAGTTTTGAAGACCTAACGAAAGTTGTCGGGCGAATAGCATCGCGTAGTGATAACATAAGTGAATAAATGCAGTCTATAATTCGGGGTTGACGGTAGCAAGTTTAGGACTATCATAGGGTACACATTGAATTATCATGTCTATAAAAGATAGAGAAGTTCACGAACAGCTTGAGCAGCTTTTTCGCCTGTCTCAGATGAAATTTGGAAGTGCGGTCAGATCGCGTTGGTTTCACGACGGCGACGGGTGTCCGGGCTGCGGCGGAAAGATCTCGATAATGAAGTTTAAGAAAAAGAACGCTCTATCGCTCAACGCTTTTATCTTCAGAGTACACGGGGTTCTTATCGCATACCTGCTTTGCGGGAAGTGTGCAAGGTACATTTTTCGCGAGGCCGAAACGAATCCAAACACGCAAACCGAGCTCCATAACCAGATCGAGAAGAACCTGAAAAGCGCCTATTTAAGGCATCTTGGACACTAGAAACATGTCAAAAGCACACTTTGGAATGATCGGCCTTGGTACGATGGGGCGTAATTTTCTCCTAAACGTCGGCGAGCAGGGAATTAGCGGTGTCGGTTACGACCTGGACGCCGGGAAGCGTTCGTTGCTTCTACAGGAAGGCGCCGGAATGCCGGTTGATGTGGGTGAAACTCTGGCCGACTTTCTCTCGAAGCTCGAATCCCCGCGAAACATTATGCTGCTCGTGCCTGCCGGGCCAATAGTTGACAGCGTGATCACGGAACTCGTACCGCTTCTCGATGATGACGATCTGATAATCGACGGCGGAAATTCCCACTTTACTGACACCGAACGCCGCGAGGCGGAACTTTCAGCCAAGGGTATCGGCTTCATGGGCATTGGCGTCAGCGGTGGTGAAGAAGGCGCTCGTCACGGAGCATCAATAATGCCTGGCGGTCAGCGAAAGCATTACGACCGGATCGAGAAAACACTTCAAGCAGTTTCAGCCAAAGTCGGTGGTGAGCCGTGCGTAGCATATATGGGGGCGAGTTCCGCCGGCCATTTCGTGAAAATGGTCCACAACGGCATTGAATACGGTATGATGCAGCTCCTTGCCGAGACTTACGATTTCATGCAGCATTCGTTGCGAATGGAGTCCACGGAGATGCACCGAACATTTTCCGAGTGGAACAGCGGTGAGCTCGGCTCATTTCTCGTGGAAATAACGGCGGAGGTCCTTCGCAAAACCGACGCCGAAACAGGAAAGCCGCTCGTCTCAATGATCCTGGATACCGCCGGACAGAAAGGAACCGGGAAGTGGACATCGCAGGCGGCGATGGATTTTGGCGTGCCGATCCCGACAATAGATATTGCCGTCACCATGCGACAGATATCTGCGAGAAAAGCATTAAGGACTGTGCTGGCGACTGACTATCAGGGAATGCGGACATCGTCCGATGCCAGCCGGTCGAGGACTTCAGTGAGCGAACTCAAGGATGCTCTGCTATGTGCGTTCATCCTCACCTATGCTCAGGGTATGGCAATGCTGCAGGCGGCTTCGATCGAAAAGAATTATGGTCTCGACCTCGCAGAGATCGCCCGTATCTGGCGAGGCGGCTGCATCATCCGTTCAAAGCTGCTCGAAACGATCCGTCAGGCATATTCTGCAGATCCAAACCTCGAAAATCTGATGCACAACAGTGCTTTCGCCAATATTTTGAAAACCAGATCCGCAGCATTGCGAAAAGCCGTCGTAGCCTATAACGAGAGTGGTACGCCAGCAGCGTGTTTTTCATCGGCACTTTCGTATTTCGATGCATTTCGGACCGAACGGCTACCGGCAAACCTTATACAGGCTCAACGTGACTATTTCGGTGTCCATACCTATCAGCGAATAGATAAGGAAGGGATCTTTCATACGCCGGACTGGGAAGTATGAAATGGGTAACTTAAACGATCTCCCAGGAATCTTCGGACTTGAGCAATTTGCTCATTAGTTGGGCGTGTATCGCGTGCCCGCTCTTTTCGGCGGTAAATTTGCCTTTTACGGGCATTCCGAGCAGGGCGAGGTCGCCTATGATGTCCAGTATCTTGTGCCGAACGAACTCGTCGTTGAAACGAAGCGGTGTTTCGTTAAGCATGCCGCTTTCGGTAAGGACAATGGCATTATCGAGCGAGCCCCCGAGAGCCAGATTTGCTTTTCTGAGCATTTCTATCTCATGAGTGAAGCCGAAAGTACGGGCGGAAGCGATCTCGCGACTAAACGAACCATTATCCAAGACGAAATTAAATGTTTGGCGGTTAATAAACGGGTGCGGAAAGTCGATGACGCAATCGATCTCGAAGTTTTCCGCGGGCTCGACGGTCATTTTTCGGCCCTGGCTATCGATCTCGACACGTTCCTTGATCAGAAGCGTTCTCCTAGGCGAGTTTTGCTCGATGATGCCGGCGTTTTCGATCAGTTCAACAAAATTCTCGCTTGAACCGTCCAGGATCGGGATCTCGATATTGTCGAGGTCGATGAAGCAATTATCCACGCCGCAGCCTCGGAGAGCAGAGAGCAGGTGTTCGCAAGTAGAAAGCACGACGCCGCGCCGCATCAGGGTCGTTGCGTACGAGCAGTGCGAGATGTACTCGACCGAAGCCGGAATCTCAAAGTTGTCAAGATCTGTTCGAACAAATATGTATCCAGTATTCTCGGGAGCCGGACGAAGGGTCATGTTAACCTCAACCCCGGTATGAAGCCCGACGCCGGATACATCGATCGCTTTTTTTAGCGTTGTCTGATTCATTGCTCAAATACATGGCAAGCCCCGTGCCGCTGATCGCGTGTCGAAGCAGAATCAACGCAATGAGTTGATCACGCAGAATTCCCCTAGAAATATCAGAGCCGCCTAATATATCTGAGTCCAAGCAGGTTTCGCAAAATAGAGCTCAATAGATCATTCTGTCGCTCCAACGCAACACACGTGTGGCGGAATTTACTATTACCGTCCAACGAATTACAATTTATCGAGATATGGCAATTGAAACCGCTGGCCAGAAGGCCGCGAAGATCACAAAAGTACGGGTCGAGAACGCCTCGACACTCACGTTACCAAAAGATGTCGATGGCACGATCGCGAAGATCCTCGATTATCTTCCTATCGAGCAATATCGCGGTGTTGAGAAAATAAAACTCGTTGATTTTATCAATGATCCGAGACTCAAGAACCTCGACGTGCCTTTGAAGGGCGATCTGCCCGGACTCTATCACCCGCGTGAGGGAAGTCGGCAGCCGTGGTTTGAGGTGTCGATGGGCGCTTTGCTCCAGCCGACCGAGGGCTTCATGAAGAAGTTTATGGCGAAGAGTTCTTTCAAGGGCAATCTCGCGGGGCTTATCTTTTCGCTAGTCGGGCAGCATTACTTTTTGACCCAGAAACATTCGGTAAAGCGCACCGCACTCGAACCGCAGATCCGGCAGTATGCCGAAAAGAACTTGCGCTCGTGGAGTGAGAAACAGAACGAGAAGAGCGTCAGGGCCAAAATATTTAAACCCTTCCGCCCGATCCTTGAACGCTGGGCTAAATGGCTGAATAAAAAAGCAGCAGACGCAAAAAAATAAATTATGGCCAATTATTGGATGGTGAAGCAGGAGCCCACCGCTTATTCGTGGGACGATTTTGTAAAAGAGGGCAAAACCGACTGGACGGGCGTGAGAAACTTCAAAGCCCGGAACTTTCTGAAGGAGATGAAGGTGGGCGACAAGGTCTATTTTTATCACTCGGTCGTTGGAAAGGAGATCGTCGGCATTGCAAAGGTCACTAAGGAGGCCTTTCCTGACCCGACCGACACCGCGTGGCATGCGGTCGAGATCACGCCGGAGAAGCCGTTGAAGAAGCCGGTTACGCTTGCCGCGATCAAGGAAAATGCGGCTCTTGCAAACATTTATCTTGTTCGCCAGCCGCGATTTTCCGTGATGCCGCTGACCAAAGACGAATACGAAGAAATTCTCAGCATGTCGAAATAACTGGAGGGCGAGCATCTTGCTCGCCCGTACTGGTTCATAAAGTAGACCATGGCGAGCGGATGCTCGCTCCACAGTCCTATGCTCAAAGACGCCGTAAATTACTACAACGAGCTTCTCAGCGACAGCGAACTTGCCACCTCGTCGCAAAAGCTCCTCGACGAAGGGCTTGAGAGTTCAAAGCTCATCTTCGGCGGCCGACGCCTGTCGCCGTATTTGCGTCCGCATTTTGTGATGGAGAGCGACTGGACGATGATCAAGTCGACCTGTGAAACAGTCTTCGGCGCTTTGCAAAAGGTTAAGGATGCGGCGATCGCCGATGATGCGATCCTCGATGAACTTGGCGTTACCGAGATCGAACGTGGCCTGATCAAGATCGATCCCGGCTATTCTCACGTGTCGCCGACCTCTCGCCTGGACTCTTTCCTGACCGACGACGCGTACAGTTATGTCGAACTCAACGGCGAAAGCCCGGCCGGTATAGCCTTTGCCGATTCCGCGACCAAGATATTCGAATCTCTCCCGGTAATGAAGAAGTTCTCGGAACGATACTCAGTCACAGGCCTCGAGGGTAGCTCGAAGTTGCTCAACGTCCTGCTCGATTGCTATGAGGAGTTTCTCGGCGGCGTCAAACCCGAGCGTGCTCCGACAATTGCGGTCGTCGATCTCGATGATCTGCCGACGATCAAGGAATTTGAGCTTTTCAAGGAATATTTCGAGGCAAATGGTTATCCGGCGATAATCTGTTCACCGAGCCAACTCGAATTCAAGAACGAAAGCCTTTCATGCAACGGAACGCCGATCGACATCGTTTACAAACGGCTGCTCGTCAACGAATACTTGCCGATCATGGAAGACCAGCCCGATCTGCTCAACGCTTACCGGGCCGGAGCGGTCTGTATGGTCAACAGCTTTCGAGGGAAGCTGGTGCACAAAAAGGCGATCTTCGCCGTGCTAACCAACGAGCGGTACAAACATCTCTTCAACGACGAAGAACTCTCCGCGATAGCGAAGCACATCCCCTGGACACGAACATTTCGCGCAGAAACGACTGAGAATAAGGGTGAAAAGATCGATCTCGTCGAATGGACCCGCTCGAATTCGCACAAACTGGTCCTCAAACCCAACGACGATTACGGCGGCCACGGAATTTACATCGGCTGGAACGCCACCGAGTCGGAATGGGACGACGCCATCGAACTCGCATTAAAAGATGGCGACTATCTCATCCAGGAACGCGTGAAGACGGCGAAAGAGATTTTCCCGATGTTCACCGACGACGAAGGGAACTGGGAGATGACTGAGCAACTAGTTGACCTCGATCCGCTTCTATTCATGGGTAAGGTCGGTTCGGCATTTACGCGGCTTTCTTCTACTGAGTTAGCAAATGTTTCGTCGGGCGGTGGCATGGTTCCGACTTTTATTCTAGATGTTTGATTCCAAAGAAAATTCGCGACTTCGTGTCTTAACCGACGAGTATCTCACCCTTGAAGCCCGGCTCAAGCTGGGCGGCGGTGAAGCAAAGGTTGCAAAGATCCACGCGCAGGGCAAGTTGACCGCCCGTGAGCGGATAGACCTGTTGCTCGACAAAGGCGAGTATTCGCAAGAGATCGGCTTGCTCGTTGCATACGATGAGTACGATGGCCAGGCACCCGCTGCGGCCGTTGTTACGGTCGTTGGAAAAGTTTCGGGCCGCGAATGCGTGGTCGTGGCGAATGACGCCACGATCAAAGCCGGTGCGTGGTATCCGGAAACGATAAAGAAGATCCTGCGTGCTCAGGAGATCGCCATGCGGAATCGAGTGCCGATCGTGTATCTCGTTGATTCCGCGGGAGTTAACCTGCCGTATCAGGGCGGGGTGTTTCCGGGCCAGTACGGGGCGGCGCGGATCTTTTACTACAACTCGATCATGCGGCGATACCTAAAAGTTCCGCAGATCGCCGCCGTCATGGGAATGTGTGTCGCCGGCGGAGCGTATCTTCCTGCTCTTTCGGACGTGATACTGATGGTCGAAGGCACCAGTTTTATGGGACTTGGCGGAGCGAATCTCGTTAAAGGGGCAACTGGCCAAACGATCGATAACGAGACACTTGGCGGGGCAGTGACCCACAATGCTGTCTCGGGGGTTGCTCATTACAAGGCCAAGGACGACGCAGAATGCCTGGGAAAAATTCGCACTTTGGTTGCTGATTTGCCCGAAAAAGAAGTAAGCCGCGTGTCGGTCTCAGAACCTCGACAGAATGCGACCGATCCCGAGCGTCTTTACACTATCTTGCCGGAAGATCATCGAGCACCTTATGACATGAAGGAAGTGCTTGACACTCTCCTGGACGAAGGCGGGATAGATGAGTTTCAAGCAGATTTTGCCAAGGAAATGATCTGCGGCACGGCTCGAATTGGTGGCATCCTCGTCGGCGTGATCGCCAATTCCCGAGGAATGTCGAAAGGAAAGCCCGGCTCGCCGCCAAGATTTGGCGGTATCGTCTACACTGAATCCGCAGAGAAGACAGCCTATTTCATCGATAATTGCGACCGGCATGATACGCCGCTTCTTTTTGTTCAAGATGTTTCCGGATTTATGGTCGGTGCTGAGGCAGAGCACAGCGGCATCATTAGGGCCGGGGCCCGCTTCGTTGAGGCAATGGCAACGGCAAAGGTGCCGAAGATCGTCCTGACGATAAATCACGCGAGCGGTGCCGGGTATTACGCAATGGCAGGGCAGGGATTTGATCCTGATTTCATCTTTTCGCTGCCGACGGGCCGCATGGGCGTCATGGAAGGAGACAGCGCGGTTCAGGCGATGTTCGGAACGCAGCTCGATAAACTGAAAGCTTCAGGCGGGGAACCCGACGAGGCGCTTAAGGCAGAAATGCAGAAGGTTCGGGAAACATATGATCGAGAGCTAGATGCCAAACACGCGGCTGCGAGAGGTCTCGTCGATGCGATATTAACGCCGGAGAACCTTCGCGACGCACTCACCCTGTCACTGCAAACCTGCCTCAACACATCGGCACCGCATATTGGAGCATTCGTACTGCCGCGCACGGTTTGATATCCTCTTCCTCGTGGTTGAAACGGTTGACGTCATAAATGATCATGCTCGCTGGGCTATTTTGCAGCGAAAGATTCAGGGCCAGCGTATCGCCCGTATCTTCGGCCTGTTTCGTGAGAATGACATCGAACCGGTGCTGATAAAAGGCTTTGCTGTCGATCGGTTTTACCCGCCTGAAGTGTTTAGGTCATCGATCGATGTTGACCTTGCCGTCTCGTCTGATGATTTTGAACGAGCTTCCGCGCTAGCCGCGTCGACCGCAGCTGAAGGTATGGCAATCGACCTTCACCGCGAACTGCGGCATCTTGACTCGCTCGCTTGGACCGATCTTTTTGAAAACAGTCAAATCATCAACGTAGAGGGTTCTGCGATCCGCGTATTGAGACCGGAGGATCACCTTCGCGTTGTTGCCGTTCATTGGTTGAACGACGGGGGCGTGAATCGCGAAAAGCTCTGGGATATTTATTATCTTGTCGCCAATCGGCCTGCCGATTTTGAATGGCAGCGAGCCTTGGACTCGGTCGGCGACAAGCGCCGCCGTTGGATCATCTGCACGATCTTGCTGGCCGAAAAATACCTTGGACTTGATCTATCGGGAACGCCGCTTAAGCACGGAAACAACAAGCTTCCACGGTGGCTCACCCGATCTATTGAAAACTCGTGGAACGTGCCGCCACGCGAGGTACCGCTCTGGCTGTTGACTAAGCAGCCGACCGAGTTTCTGACGCAACTCCGTTCTCGACTTCTCCCGAATCCTGTAAGGGCAACGATCGAAATGGAGGGTGATATTGACGCCTCGACGCGTTTTTTCTATCGAACCGGCAATTTCTTTCAACGCCTGCTCCCGTCACTCGGAAGAAACTTCCGCTCTCTCGAAAGATAGATGGCTCTAACTCAAAATAGCTATATTCTCGCTATCGAAGCCGCCATTGCGGGCGGCAGCATCTCACTACTACGAGGCGAACGCGAGATCGCAGGATGGACTGGCCCCGCCGCTGTCTCGAAGGCAGAAGATCTGCTTTTTAACATTGATGTGCTTCTTCGCGAGCACGGCGTTTCCAAACACGAGCTAGAGATGGTAGCAGTCTCCGCAGGGCCTGGAAGCTTTACCGGCATACGTATCGGCCTGGCGACCGCTCTGGGCCTAAAAACCGGACTTGGTATTCCAATGTCGAGCGAATCGGCCCTGAAAGCGATGGTTTACGGGGCTGATTTGGACGGCCCGGTCGTTGCTGCAGTTCCGTCTGGACGTAATACGGTATGCATGCAGACTTTTATGGTTGCCGGCTCAGCGATCTCCGAGATCGACGATCCCCACACTATTGGAGAGGATGAGTTTTTTACCGCTGAGTTTCACGACGTGAATATTCTGGTACACAATGCCCTTTTTGAGCGTGTAACGAATAAGCAGTTCATTGACTGCGGCACGAACATCGCCGGTTATATTGCCCGCATATGCCGTCAACGGCCGGGTGCCATCACGCCGCCCTTGTTTATCAGCAAGAATTTTTAATGCGTATCAAAAAGGTCGAAACATCAAATATTGCTGACCTGATCCGCATTGGTGAAAATGCGAATCTTAGCCCATGGTCTGCCGAGAGCTACCTGGACGAGCTGAAACACCCGGCGTCTTTAATGTATCGCCTTGCGGACGACGAAAATGAAACCGTAGGAATGGTGGTAGGCCGAATCATCGAAGGTGGTGCCGTCGAAGCAACGGTGGAAGCGGAGATCTACAATATCGCGGTCATCGAATCAGCTCAAGATCGCGGCTTCGGGCAAATGTTGCTTGATCATTTTATTGAGCTCGTTAAAAAGAATAAGGGCGTCGCCATATGGCTCGAGGTTCGAGAATCGAACGAGAGGGCCATCGCATTTTACAAAAAGAATGGCTTTCAAAAGATCCAAACGCGAAATCATTTTTACGAAAATCCTCGCGAGCACGCATTGCTGATGCGGCTTTTACTTGACGTTGAGAAGTCCTGATCGAGGCACGGATCTGGCTTGATTCTTTATCGGCTTAGGTCTAATATGAAACTTACTCGGTTACAAAGTAGTTAATTAGGGTAACTGGGAATTTTGACAAAGTGAGGAAAATTGCCATATGGATTTGTCAACGAACGATCCGGTGAGAGACGAACTGCTGAAAACCAACCCTGCTTTCCGCGATCTGGTTCATCAGCATCAAAACTTTGAGAATCGCCTTAGCGAACTCGCCCATTTAACCTATCCCAGCGACGACGAACAGTTAGAGGAGGTCACCCTCAAGAAAAAGAAGTTACTGATAAAAGACGAAATTTACTCGATGTTGCAGCAGCATTCCGTTTCACACTAGAAATTGGATTTGGCTGCTGAAGTTATTTTTGGGAAGCGGTTTAGGGAATTGACGCCCGGCCGCTTTCTTTTGTGCCCGGGCAGCCTGAGATCGAATGTTGGTGCACTGCCCGGTCGGTCAGGATGGTGAGCGATCCCTGGGCATAGGAGGGTGGTGCCGAGATAGTCTCATTTTCTGCAAAGGGTATTTGTCCCACAACCTTGCCGGTCAGAATGTCTGTTAAAATGGCTGACTTTTCGTCAAAACTTGCCGTCAACACATATTTGCCATTAATGATCGCCATCTGCTGAACTCGCCCGCCCAGCCGTTTTTTCCATTCCACATCTCCATTTCGCATCCGTAGCTGGTAGACAAAATTATCATGAGACGCCGCGATTACCTGCGAGCCATTGACAAAGATTCTCGATATCTCGCCCCCGCTTTTGAACTTCCAGAAAGGTTTTTCTGCCCCGTTGAGTACAGTGAGATTTCCCCGGCCGTCTCCTGCGATGGCTTCACCGGTTGGGGTCTTTGCAACAGCGGTTATCTCACTCGCAGAACGTCGCATCGACTCGATCTCGCCGTTCGCCAGGTCGATCGTAAAGATCTGCTTCGCGGTGGTCGCGATCATTACCTTTCCAGGAGAAAAAAATGGCTCAGCGACGAAGCCCTCGGCAACCTCACGCTTCCATTTGATGGCCCCGGTTCGATCCAACCCGATAACCTTTCCGTTGCGGGATACGAGTATGATCATGCCATTATCAGCCGCCAGAAAATAGCGGTCGGAGTTTGGCACCGGGATGCTCAAATTCGTGATGCCGGTTTCCGTGCTAAGTCCGCGAAGAAGACTGTCCGAACGACCAGCCTCAGCCGACGATGCGGTTGTGACAACCAGTATTCGGTTGTCCGTCGCGATCATATTGGAAACTATTGAGCCGCCGAGTTCGCTGGACCAAAGACGCGAGCCGTCCAGCATGAGCGCATCGACGCGAGCATTTTCAGAGCCGATAAATATTCCTGAATCGGTCGCGAGCAGTCGCGACGCCGGTTCTTCGGTGACAAAGCTCCAACATCTAGAAACAACGAGTTCCGCATCAGAAGTTTTTGCCCCTTGTGAAAATACGGAAAGTGAACCCGCTAATAAAAGAAAAGCTGCTAGAATTCTGCGGAAAAAGATGAGGTTCATCACAAGACAGAGATAAGAGAGACAGGCGACACGGCAAATTTTATCACAGCCCACTGGTCGTGTTATATTGATGCGATAAACATACAATTGGTTTAGATAAAATTCACACTCAAGAGGAAATCACACATGTCATTCAACAAGATCATTCTAGTCGGAAACCTTGGAAAGGATCCGGAACTTCGTTACACCCCTCAGGGCAAGGCTGTTTGCAGTTTTTCGATGGCCACCAACGAAAAACGCCGTGACAAGGCTGGCGAGCTGCAGGATGTGACCACCTGGTTCAAAGTCACACTGTGGGGAAATCAAGCAGAAAATGCCTCGAAGTACCTTTCGAAGGGCCGACCCGTTTATATCGAGGGCCGTCTAAGGATCGATGAGTGGACAGATCGGGACAATAACAACCGTTATACGCTGGATGTACAGGCAACCGATATGCAGTTCATAAGCGCGGGCCGTGATGACGCTGGAAACTACGCTAGCCCCGATCACGATGATGAACCAACGTACAGCGGCGGTCCTTCACCTTCGAGTTCTTCAGCAGGGGCGTCTTCAAGCGGCGGAGGCTCATCTGCCCCTTCACCGATATCGCAGCCGGCGGGCTCTGATGACGATATACCGTTTTAAGCTGCTGTGAGCAAACGTTTTGTTCTTTAATGTCCTCGTGCGTTAGATTTTATCTAATGCCGAGGACTTTTAGTTTCGGGTTAAACCCACTCGCCCATTTTTCGAAACTTCTTGTACCTGTTATCTAGTAAAGTCTTTTGATCCAGAGCCGTTAGCGTCTTGAGTTCCTTCAAAATGCTGCGCTTTAGATCAGCTGCGATCTTATCAAACCTCGCCTCAGCCTTTTTGTCATCCACCTCGGGCATCGTCCACGGTTCGGCCTCGGCGATGATCTCATCGATAATGTCGAACTGCTTCAAATTGCTTGCCGTAAGTTTTAAGCCCTCGGCGGCGTCCGGGGCTTTTTCAGCAGATTTCCAGAGGATAGCCGCACATCCTTCGGGGGTGATAACGCTGTAAACAGCATTCTCCATCATCAAAACCCGGTCGCCGATGCCTATCGCCAAAGCTCCGCCGCTGCCGCCCTCGCCGAGAACTACAACAATGATCGGCACCTTCAACCCTGCCATTTCGCGTAAATTAAATGCGATGGCCTCAGCCTGTCCTCGTTCCTCGGCATCGATCCCAGGATAGGCGCCGGGCGTATCGATTATCGTGATGATAGGACGGCCAAACTTTTCCGCCATATTCATCAGGCGTAGGGCCTTGCGATAACCTTCTGGTTTCGACATCGCAAAGTTTCGATGGCGACGTTCGTTGATATCACGGCCCTTTTGCTGTCCTATGACACAAACCTCAAGGCCGTCTATGCGAGCAAAACCCGTGATCATTGCCGGATCGTCGGAAAATCGGCGGTCGCCGTGAACTTCGACAAAGTCGGTAAAAATTGTCTTAAATAGGTCCATCGCATACGGCCGCTCAGGATGGCGAGCCATTTGTACGCGTTCGAAGGCGGTTTTCGACATAACCAAGATGATAGCTGATTCGGACGTAAACAGTTAGCGAAGCCAGCTGACCTCGCAGCCTTTTGCCTCGAGCTCGCGTTGAATATTGCGACTTCCTGTGATACTCAACGACCCGGATTCGACTCGAACTTTGGTGTCACCAGCTCTTATCGAGAGAACGACACCGCAGCCGCCGCGCTCCTTTTCAAGCAATTTATAGAGCGATTCGAAATAGTCCTCATTAAGCTCTCGCTCGTTTATCACGATATTTATCGCTCGGGCGGTAGAGGCGACTGCCTCGTCGAGCGATCTCAGTTCATTGATCATCAGCGTCGGCTCCTGGCCATCTGAAGATTCGATCTTGCCATCAGCAATGAACATCTGATCGTCAGCGAGCATCATGCTGAGTTTGGTAAAGTTCTCACCCAGGACGACGGCTTTCATGCCCGCCGATCGGTCTTCGAAACGAAACATCGCGAACCGATTTCCTTTCTTGCTCGTTCGGATCTGCAGCCCGCTGATCATTCCTGCGAGCCTAACGAGATCTCCAGATTGAGACTCCGCAATATCCGCGATCTGCCGAAGACTCATGCCATCGAGCAGCTGTTTATAATTGTCGAGCGGATGCGTAGAAAGATAAAAGCCAACTGCCGCCTTTTCACGACTCGCGAGATCGGTCTGGCTCCAGGGCTCAGCGTCGACGAGTGTTTGTTCAGCTGCATCTGAGGTCTCCGTGGCGCCAAAAAGGCCGCTCTGCCCGCGAAGCCGGTCATCTGCCGCTCGGGCGCCCTGCTGCAGGGCAGCGTCGATCGAGGCGTTCATTCTCGAACGCCACGACGCAATGTCGAATTCGACGGGTTTCAACGAATCGAAGGCCCCCGCACCGATCAGGCTTTCCATCGCCCGGCGGTTTACTGCTCCCGGCTCAATACGGTTGCAAAAATCGAAGATCGACGTGAACTTACCGGACAGCCTCGCCTGAACAATAGCCTGCACACTGGATGTGCCAATACCCTTGATCGCCGTCAGGCCGTATCGAACGGTATCGTCAATTGGCGTAAATCCTTCACCGCTTTCGTTAACGTCAGGCGGTAAAAGACTGAGCCCCATAGACTTAAGCTCAGTAGAGTATTTATAAACTTTTGCACTATCCTGGGCTTCATGCGAAAGCACGGACGCATAAAAATAAGCAGGGAAATGAGCCTTGAGATAGGCGGTCTGAAACGCAAGAACGGCGTATGCCATTGAGTGGCTTCGGTTAAACCCGTAATCGGCAAATTTTGCCATCAGGTCAAAGATCTCTTTCGCTGTTTTCTTCGGGATCTTATTTGCGACCGCTCCATCGACAAACGTCTGCTCGTGAACGGCCATTTCCTCGATCTTCTTCTTACCCATCGCCCGACGCATCAGATCGGCCTGGCCGAGGCTGTATCCGGCGAGCTTCTGGGCAAGCTGCATGATCTGCTCCTGATAAACGAGAACCCCAAACGTATTGCCAAGGATCGCTTCCATCTCTGGAAGTACATATTCTACGGGCTTCAGGCCGCGATGCCGGTCGATGAAGTCGTCGATCATACCTCCATCAAGCGGGCCCGGTCGATAAAGTGCGTTCAGAGCGGACAGATCTTCGAGTTCCTTTGGTCGCAGACGGCGGCACATATCAGCCATTCCAGATGATTCAAACTGGAAGATCGCCTCGGTCCGCCCTTCACCGAACAAAGCCATTGTCTTTTCGTCGTCCGTTGGTATCTTTGCCCAGTCGATCGTCACGCCGAGCTTTTCCTTCATAGAGGCCAGACAATCGGCTATTACGGTTAGGGTTGTCAGCCCGAGAAAATCCATCTTCAGCATCCCGACTTTCTCGAGATCGCCCATCGGATATTGGCTCGTAAGTTCGTCCTTCCCGGATAATGCGACCGGAACGAGTTCGTGCAGCGGTTTGGGGCTGATGACGACGCCAGCCGCGTGGACGGACGTGTGTCGCGAACATCCTTCGATACGTAAAGCCAGATCTACCAGCTCTTTGACCTTCGGATCTTTAGCCGCTGCTTTAAGTTCAGGAACGGTTTCCAGCGCCTGCGAAATGCTTACATTACGTCCGCGGACAGGCGGCGGAATGAGTTTTGCGATCTTTTCTACGTCGCCGTATGGCATGTTCAGGGCACGCCCAACGTCCTTGATCGCAGCCCTCGATGCCAGCGTTCCAAACGTTATGATCTGGCAAACTGACTCTTTCCCGTAAAACTCAGTAACGTGACTGATCACGTCGCCGCGCCCGCGAATGCAGAAATCGATATCGATGTCGGGCATCGAGATGCGTTCGGGGTTAAGGAATCGCTCGAAGAGCAGGTCGTGTTGTATCGGGTCGACGTCCGTGATGCGCATGCAGTATGCAGCCAACGAACCAGCAGCTGACCCACGTCCGGGCCCGACCGGAATGCCTTTATTTCGAGCGTAATCAATGAAGTCCCAGACGATCAAAAAGTATCCGGGAAAGCCCATCTTCTTGATCGTTGCTATCTCGATCTTCAGGCGTTCTTCGTATTCGTCGAGGCTGTGTTTTAACAGCCCAAGTTCTAACATCGGCTGCCATTCAGTTCGTTTCCGATCCTCAAAGCCATCCCATAGTACTTTTTCGAAATACTCATCGGTACCAATGTCGCCGGCGTCCGGCGGGATCGGAAAGTTAGGAAGCTGCCGAACGTCGTCGCCCTGCGGTATCTCAAGCTCGCACATTTCGGCGATCCGCACCGTATTCTCAAGTGCTTCAGGAAAATCTGAGCCGAATAGCTCCCACATTTCCTCGGCAGAACGAAGGTACTGAATGCCGTCGCCCTCACTCTCCGGCCCGATCGTCCGTCCGTCGCCGATCGCGATCAAAACCTTCTGTGCCCGTGCATCGTCCGCCTTTAGATAATGAACATCGTTCGTCGCAACCAGCGGCAACTGGAGTGATCTTCCAAGTTCAGCCGTTTTCTTCATTAAAGATCGATCACCGTCTGCGAGTTCTTTGATCTCGAGAAAGAAACAGCCTGCCTCAAAGTGCGATGCCAGCTCTTTCGCCCGTTCGGCGGCCTTTTCCGTATCTCCCGAAGCCAAATGATGGCCGACCGGGCCCTCCACGCAAGCTGAAATTGCTATTAGCCCCGCCGACCGCTCGCGAAGCAACTCCATATCGATCCGCGGCTTGTAATGAAAACCTTCGGTAAATGCTTTTGAAGAGAGGAATGCAAGATTGTGATAGCCCTCTAGGTCTTTTGCGAGAAGGATCAAGTTGTAATATCCTCTCTCGCCCGATTCAACCGATGAAATGCGGTCAAAACGGCTGCCGTACCGCAAAAAAGCCTCATAGCCGATGATCGGCAGGATACCGTTCCCGGACATCGCATTGTAAAAGGCGACGGCACCATACATGTTGCCGTAGTCGGTGATAGCACAAGCTTTCTGCTCAAGCTCACCAAGCCTTTTAGCTAAAGGCTTTAGTTGGATTGTGCTCTGCAACAGGCTATAATCGGTGTGCAAATGCAGGTGAACGAAGTCTTTCTTTCCGAAGATAGGGCGAGGCACTTTTTGCGGCATATATGAAAAAAGTGTATCTCGAAACTTTCGGCTGTCAAATGAACGTCTCTGACTCAGAGCGTATCTCGACGACGCTTGCCAAAGATGGTTTTGAGATGACGGCAGACGAAACGGTTGCGGACGTTGTGATCTTTAACACGTGTTCGGTTCGCGAAAAGGCCGAGCACAAGCTGTTTACGCGTGTCGGGCACGTTCGGCATTCCGGACGAAAACCCGTCGTTGGGATCATGGGGTGCGTTGCCCAACTCGAGGGCGAAACATTATTCAAAAAGATCCAGGGCGTTGATTTTGTCCTGGGCACGCGAGCCGTAGGCCGCGTATCTGCGGCAGTAGATGCCTCGCTGAGCGGTAACGGCAAGATCGTTGACGTAGGTGAACGTGATGATGACTACGATTGGACTGTCGCGGACACGCATCGGCACTCGCCCTACGTCGCATTCGTGCCGATCATCGAGGGCTGTAATAAATTCTGCACGTATTGTATCGTGCCTTTCTCGCGAGGCCGCGAGATCAGCTTTTCAGCAAAAAACATCGTCAGTCAGGTCGCCGATCTGCGGTTAAAAGGTGTCAGGGAAGTCCACTTGATAGGGCAGAACGTAAACAGTTACAAGCCGGAATCCGACGAAGGACTAGAGAGATTGGAAGGGAAGTCGGCGTTTACAAAACTGCTGCGTGCTACGGCTGCGACCGGGATCGACCGGATAAAATTTACGACATCATTTCCCCGCGATTTTCGTTCCGACATTGTTGACGCGATCGAAGATCACGAAAATCTCTGCAACTGGGTCCATCTTCCGGTCCAGTCCGGCAGCGATCGCGTGCTTCGCGGTATGAAACGCGGTCACACGATCGACAAGTATTTCAAGATCATTGATCGCCTTCGCTCTTCGCCGCGAGATATCTCGATCACTACCGATATCATCGTCGGATTTCCAGGCGAAACCGAAGAGGACTTTCGCGACACGGTTGAGCTTGTCGAATATTGCGGTTACGACATGGCCTATATCTTTAAATATTCGCCGCGGCCTGGAACGCCGGCGTTTGAGATGGAAGACGATGTCTCGCCGGCCGAAAAGACAATTCGATTTCTCGAACTCGAACGTGTCCAGCGGCGAGTGCAGAATGAGCGCCTTAAGCGTTATCTCGGTAAGACTGTTAAAGTATTGGTTGAAGGCTCGTCTGCTCGCAACGACAGCCTCACGGGGCACTCAACATGCCATAAAGTTGTAAATTTCGTCGGCAACAAAGAAATGCTCGGCGAGATCGTTGAGGTCGAGGTAAACGAGGTAAAGTCGAATTCACTTTTCGGCGTTCTCAAGCAATAGAATTTGGTTGTTCTTTGCGATCGATGCGTTGATAACGATCTTTTAACGGCAAAGAACGCAGAGCAAACCGCAAAGCAATGAAATCAGACGAAACACTTGTCGAAGTAAAGATCGGGGCCCTGATAATGGACCCTAACACAAACACGCCGATCGTCGTGCTCAAAGGAACCGAATCGGAGACCGTCCTGCCGATCTGGGTCGGCGCCTTTGAGGCAAACGCCATCGCTCTCGAGATCGAAAAAGTTGTGCCGCAGCGGCCGATGACGCACGACCTTCTGAGAAATCTCATCCTCGAATGCAACCTGCTCGCAAACTGCATCGTCATCACCGACCTCGTAGAAAACACGTTTTACGCCCGAATCGAACTGAAAGACCGAAACGGGGATCCGGTAATGATCGACGCCCGCCCGTCCGACGCGATCGCCATCGCGCTTCGGCTCGATTGCCCGATATTCGTCGAACAAAAGGTCATCGACCTTTCAGCTGCATCGAATCCCGTAGATACCGGTCTCGATGATAGTGATACCCCGGTCGATGAATGGCCAGAACTAATTGGTTAAAAATTCTTTCATTAATTCTTCATTTTTTGCTTGACAAATCGTTTCATTCGTGATACTTTTTTTCACTGTGAGGATTGTCATGTTACTTTTTCTTGTATTCTCAATGCTTTACGGAGCCGGGGCCTCTGTAATTTTTGGTCAGAATACAGCAGAAGACACGCCTTCTTCGCAGATACGAGGAACTGTCGTGGATCTCCTCGGTAGGCCGATCAACGGAGCGAGGGTCAAAATTCTGGTCGATTCGGCGACTGTCGCATACTCCGAGTCACGAGCCAACGGCAAATTTACGCTTTCCGAAGTACCGTCAGGAGGCGGTGAGATACATATTGAATCTGCCGGCTTCAAGAAAGTTCGAAAGTCGCTATATTTGAATCCCGGTGAGAAACTGGTGTTTGTTGCCGGACTCGAGGCGGGTTTGTTAAGTCCTCGCCTGACATCCATCTTCGAGGCAGGATACTGGATTCAAGATCAAAACCCGTGTCGTCCGCCAATGTAACGGCCCGCAGCATCTTTAACGAGAGTATCGCGGTGACGACCGAGACGACGCTAGGCGGTGACTATCATCTGAAGGTAGCATCGTTCGGGCAGTATTTTGTGACAGTTGATCTACCCGGACGTAAGGTTGAGGGGCGCATCGTCTTGCTCGATCAGGAAAGAACCTTCCGAACTGATTTTCGTTTGGGACGCAAGATAGTCGCATGGGTTCGAAACGAGACTCAAAGATCCTGGGACGCACATTCTGAGGTTCGTGCTAAGCACGATCGAAAAAATATTTTGGGACGCATAAGGTCCGGAGGTTCAGCTTCAGCTTATGATCCGAGCGGACTCGCACTACCTGAAGGTGCACTCCAAACCTTGGGACGCAAAACTTGTTTCGAACATAAGAGATACGAGCCAAGCACGAGCGAAACGATCCTGGGACGCATCTTATATACCTCCTCTAGCCTAACGTAAAAAATACATAATCTCTATTATCAGACGCAAGATATATCTTGGGACGCATCAGCGCTATGTTGATCCCGGAGCATATCTGCCCCTTCTCTTCCATTCGTTTTGGATTCTTCCACCTGTAACGCGATACCATATCTCCAATGGAACCATCCATCCGCCTCGCTGCTGCTGACGATATCAATATTCTTGCGGCGCTCGGCACCACTACATGTTACGAGGCATATTTTGAGTTAGACCCTTCTCAGGATCTTGCGGATTACTGTGCCCGCGTTTATAGCCCCGAGAATGTTCGGTCAGAATTCGAGGACACTGACTCGACATACCTGATCGCCGAGATAAATGACCGTGCGGTTGGATTCGCCAAACTCAGAGAAAATAAACCTGTTGAGTGCGTCGATGGCGAGAATGCGATCGAACTCCAGCGAATCTACGTGCTTGAACGTGTAAAGCGAGCCGGCGTCGGAAAGGCGCTGCTACAGAAAGGCATCGACATTGGCCGTGCACGTGGATACAAGCAGCTATGGCTCGGCGTATGGGACAAGAACATTCCCGCCCAGCGATTTTACGAGCGGCTTGGAATGGAAAAAGCCGGTACTACAGTTTTTAATGACGGCAAGAACGATTTTATTAATTTCGTTTTTGCGGTAAATATCTCAGATTCAGATGCCGGATAAACCACTAAAAGGCCTAAAAGTTCTAGAGATGGGCCAGGTCATCGCCGGGCCGTTTTGCGGTGCTATGCTGGCCGGATTTGGCGCGGACGTGATCAAGATCGAGAAACCCAAAACAGGCGATCCGCTACGCGTTTGGCGAAAACTCTACAAGGGCACTTCCCTTTGGTGGCTCTCGATGGCCCGGAATAAGAAAAGCATAACGCTCGATCTAACAAAACCGGAAGGACAAGCGATCGCAAGACGTTTGGCGGATAAGGTTGATATCCTGATCGAAAATTTCAAACCCGGAACGATGGAAAAGTGGGGTATGGGATTTGAGGACCTCCGGAAAACGAATCCCGGTCTGATCATGGTCCGAGTGTCCGGATGGGGCCAGACCGGGCCATATGCCTCGCGGCCAGGCTTTGCCAACGTTGCCGAAGGCATCGGCGGCATCCGCTATACGACCGGCGACCCTGACCGCCCGCCGGTTCGCACCGGCACGTCGCTCGGCGACACGCTCGCCGGTATGCATGCTGCATTTGGAGCTTTGACGGCGGTTTACAATCGCGATGTTAACGGCGGCACAGGCCAGGTCGTAGATGTCGCGATCTACGAGTCCGTATTTAATATGATGGAGTCAACGCTTGCTGAGTATGACAAGCTTGGCGTCATCCGTGAACGACTCGGAGCTAAACTCGAGGGCATCGTTCCAACATCGACCTACCCGACCAGTGACGGAAAATTCATTATCATCGGTGCAAACGGCGATTCGATCTTCAGACGTCTGATGAACACTATTGGCCGACCCGAGCTCGCCAAACACGCTGAAATGCAGGACAACGCCGGCCGAGTCAACCATGAAGCTGCGATCGACCAGGCGATATCAGCTTGGACATCTACGAAAACCTTTGAAGCGGCGTATGCTGAGGTTCTCGCCGCAGAAGTGCCCTGCGGCCCGGTCTATTCCATCGCGGACATTGTCAAAGACCCGCAATATAATGCTCGCGGGATCTTCGAATCGGTCGAGATCGAGCCGGGCGATAGAGTAAAGATCCCGTCAGTACTCCCGAAACTTACCGAAACGCCTGGTGGTACCGATTGGATCGGGCCGAAATTGGGCGAGCACAACGAGGAGATATATATGGGCCTACTCAAGATGTCGAAACGTGAATACGACGATCTTACTGCAGCGGCTATCATCTGAGGCTTTGCAATCTGAGTTTATGACCGAATCGAAGCAGAACAAGTTCTTTTACGGGTGGGTGATCGTCGGGATCTCGACTCTGGCACTGCTGATAAGCAACGGGCTGTCGATCGGCGGGATTCCAGTCTTTTATAAATTTGTTCAGGGCGACCTTGTCGCCTCAGGTGCTGTTCCGCAGAGCGAGATACAGTCAGTTTACGGCCTCGCTCCAGCACTTACATTCTTGTTCGCGGGATTTCTGGCTCCGGTAGCAGGATATTTGCTTCAATGGCTAAAGGCCCGGGCAATGATGGTGATCGGCTGCTTCATACTTGGTGCCGGCCTTCTCGTCTATTCCCAAGCGACGACTGCCACGATGGTCTATCTCGCACATATCTTGCTTGGAACTTCGCTCGGATTCGTCGGGGTTCTCGTCTGCTCAGTGTTGGTTTCAAACTGGTTCACTAAGCGCCGCGGCACGGCATTCGGCATCGTCCTTACTGGCACTAGTTTTGGCGGGGTTCTGGTTCCGCAAATAGCTACGCCGCTGATTCAGACATACGGCTGGCGGACCGCAATGATCGGCGTTAGTCTGATCATCTGGCTGATCTTGCTGCCAGCCGCTATTTTTCTCGTAAAGAATAGGCCCTCCGATGTCGGCGATGTGCCCGACGGAGATCCTACCGCAAGGCTCGCTCCAGAAACCCCCGCTCCGGTGCCCACGGGAATGACTCTTGGGGAAGCACTGCGAGCTCCGCTTTTTTGGATCTTCACCACCTGTGCGGCACTAATCTTTTATGCGATCTTTGTCGTTAGCCAGCAGCTTAATCTATACCTTCAAGGGCCCAAGATAGGATTTTCACCGCAGCAGGCGGCCGGTGTGCAGTCACTGCTCTTTGGGCTTAGTGTTTTTGGAAAGTTCTTTTATGGCTATCTCGCCGATAAATTTTCAACGGCCAGGGTAATGCTGTTTTCTGCAAGCACGATGTTTCTGTCGACGCTAGCATTTCTTTATTTTGATAGCACGACGGTCTATATTTTTGCCGTGCTGTTCGGGTTAAATTACGGCGGAACCTTTGTTTTGCTTCAATTGCTTGTCGCTGAGTATTTTGGCCTTAAGGAATACGGCAAGATCCTCGGTGCCGTGACCGTGATCGAGACTATGGGCGGTGCCGCCGGCACTATCATCACGGGAAGGCTTGCCGATGCCGATGGTGGCGACTATTCACGTGCATTTCTTGGGCTCATATTGGTCACGGGAGTATCGCTCGGTATGGTAGTTCTGCTAAACCTGATGCGTGGGAAAACGGACGTGGTACACGCGTCTTAGTACCCTGGTTTTGACAGCGATATGGTATAAAGCTATCATTAGAGTTTTGTTATAAGTCAAACGTCCTAATTATCGCCTTTCGAAAGGAGCTAGAGTAAACAATTGAGTAACGGAAATTTTTTATTTACATCGGAGTCTGTAACCGAAGGACATCCGGATAAGATCGCGGATAACATTAGCGATGCGATCCTTGACGCAATTCTTGCTCAGGATCCGACAGCGCGCGTAGCTTGCGAAACTCTCGTAACTACGGGTCTCGCGGTCATCGCAGGTGAGATCACGACCACCGCACAAGTCAACTACAAACAGATCATTCGCGAAACCATCGAAGAGATCGGTTATCACGACGCGGAGTACGGATACGATTCGAACACGTGCTCAGTGATCGACGCTATCGGAACCCAGTCTCCTGACATTGCTCAGGGCGTTGACACAGGTGGAGCAGGTGATCAGGGATTAATGTTCGGCTACGCCTGTAACGAAACCCCTGAACTTATGCCGATGCCGATCCAGATGGCGCACAATCTGACCAGACGGCTCAGCGAGGTTCGCCGTGACGGCACAGTTCCCTACCTTCGCCCGGACGGGAAATCGCAGGTTTCGATCGAGTATCGCGACGGCCAGCCGTTTCGCGTCGAAGCGGTCGTTATCTCGTCGCAAACCGCAGACCTGCCGATCGAGCAGATCCGTGCCGACATCATGGAACACGTGATCAAGCCGGTAATTCCAGCGAATCTTCTCGACGAGAACACAAAATATCACATCAACCCGACCGGTAAATTCGTTATCGGCGGCCCGATGGGCGATGCCGGCTTGACCGGAAGAAAGATCATCGTCGACACCTACGGCGGTTACGCCCCACACGGCGGCGGAGCTTTCTCTGGCAAAGATCCGACAAAGGTCGACCGCTCGGCTGCCTACATGACGCGCTACATTGCGAAGAACGTGGTTGCAGCAGGTCTGGCGGACAGATGTACTGTTCAACTCGCTTATGCTATCGGAGTTGCGGAGCCCGTTTCGGTTTTGATCGATTCACACGGTACCGGAACGATCGATGATGAGCGAATTGCTGACATCGTACGTGAGAATTTCACGTTAACCCCGAAAGCGATCATCGAAACGCTCGACCTGCGACGTCCGATCTATAAAGCCACGGCTCGTTTCGGTCACTTTGGCCGTACAAACGATGAATTCTCGTGGGAAAAGACCGACCGTGCAGAGGCTCTGCGTTCGGCAGGCGAAGAACACAAAGTAGCTACGAACGCATAGCTGACAAATAATGCATCGCGTCTTTTTTTGCCGATGCATCACAAGAAACTTTTAGTGAGAGACTATGGCAAATCCAGGAACATCAATGCATTACGACATCAAAGACATCAACCTTGCCCCGGAAGGTAAACAGCGCATCGAGTGGGCAGACCGCGAGATGCCGGTTCTCCGGCTCATCCGAGAGCGCTTTGAGGCTGAGAAGCCACTTACAGGCGTTAAAATGGTCGCCTGTGCCCACATCACGACCGAAACGGCGAATTTGGCCCGCACCTTCCAGGCCGGCGGAGCCGAAGCTTTGTTGATCGCGTCCAATCCTCTTTCGACCCAGGACGACGTCGCTGCTTCACTCGTCGCTGACTGGGGCATCCCGGTTATGGCGATAAAGGGTGAATCTACAGACACTTACGTCCGCCACGTTAAGGCAGCACTTGATACAAATCCCAACCTTATCATCGACGACGGATCCGACGTGGTCGCGACGATGATCAAGGAAAAGCCTGAGTTGATCCCAAATCTGATCGGAACAACGGAAGAAACCACCACCGGTATCGTTCGCTTGAAGGCGATGGTTGCGGCGGGCGTGCTCACCTTCCCTTCTATCGCGGTCAATGATGCTCAGACAAAGCATTTCTTTGATAATCGCTATGGAACCGGCCAGTCGACGCTCGACGGAATTATTCGTGCTACAAACGTCCTTCTAGCTGGAAAGACCTTGGTTACAGTAGGTTACGGATGGTGCGGCAAGGGCGTTGCGATGCGTGCCCGCGGGCTCGGGGCCAATGTTGTTGTTACCGAGATCGACCCAATCAAGGCGATCGAAGCGGTCATGGATGGCTTCCGAGTGCTTCCTATGAAGGAAGCGGCGAAAGTTGGTGATTTCTTTGTTACCGTCACCGGCAACCGCCACGTGATCGACAAAGAGCATTTCGAAGTTATGAAGGACGGAGCGATCGTGTGCAACAGTGGTCACTTCGATCTCGAACTCAACCTCGATGCTCTTCGCGAAATGTCGGCAGAAGCAGTCAAACGCCGTCCTTTCGTCGAGGAATACATCGGCGTCAATGGTGGAAAGAGCGTGATCGTCCTCGGCGAAGGCCGCCTGATCAATCTAGCTGCTGCTGAAGGCCATCCGGCTTCGGTTATGGATATGTCATTCGCGAATCAGGCCCTGTCTGCCGAGTACCTTGTAAAGAACAAGGGCATCCTTCCTGCTGGCGTCCACGTCCTTCCGGCCGAAGTAGATCAGGAGATCGCTTCGCTTAAACTGCGTGCGATGGGAGTCAACATTGACACTCTGACACCGGAGATGCTCGAGTATATGTCGAGCTGGGAGACCGGAACTTAATTGACCCAAGAATTCGCTTTAGCAAAAGGCCCGGCAGAAATGCCGAGCCTTTTGTTTTCCCTGTTTTGCCGCAATATCTATTCAGACACCTTCTTTTTTGCGGCACTTTTCTTTGATGCTACCGTCGGAGCGGCTTTCTTGGCGTTTGCGGCCGCAGTGGGTTTCGTGGTCCGTGCGACTTTGGCAGCTCCAGTCTGCTTTGTGCTTTCGCTCGCCTTCGCCTTCGCCGGAGGATTGAGCATTGCCGACCATCGGTAGTCCGGAGTATCAAATCCTACTTCCAGTTTACGCAGAATGAACTCTGTCATATTGTCGACGATCCATCGGTGATTTTTTTCTCCCACCGAAGCGAGCTCGGCGTCCGGCGCAGGATTCATAAAGTCGATAGCGTATGGAATGCCGTCCTTGATAGCGAACTCGACCGTATTTAGGTCATAGCCAAGTGCCGTGCAGATCGTAATGACATCCTTCTCGACGCGGGCGTGGAGTTCCGGAGTGAGATAGTCATCAACATCGACATACTGCATCCCCGAAAGATAAGGCTTCGACGGGTCATATGGCATGATCAGGACCTTTTCCTTGCCAACACAGTAACAGCGGACGAACTGGTCATATTCAATGCCCTCCTGCAGCGTCATGCAGAGCGTGCCGGACTCGTTGAACTCAATGAAAAGCTCTTCTAGCGAGTGGATCTTCGAAACATTCTTCCAGCCTCCGCCGTCATGCGGTTTTAGAAAAGCCGGAAAACCGACGTAATCAATGACTCCCTGCCAGTCGATCGGAAACTCGAGGTTACGGAGCGAGTCGCTGTTGATATCCTTAATGTAGCTGTGTTGCGGCAGGAGCACTGTCTTTGGAATGGCAACACCTATCTTTGCGGCAAGGCTAAAATTGAAAAACTTATCATCGGCGGACCACCAAAATGGATTGTTGATCACGTAGGTGCCTTCGAGAGCCATGCGCTTGAGCATTGCTCGGTAGTACGGGACCTCATGAGAGATCCGGTCGATAATGACGTCGTACTTCTTGGGTTCATCGAGGCGGATGCCGCCTACTGTCACCATCTCGGCCACGACTCTACCGCCGCCTTTCTCGTTAATGCTATTAATAATTGACTCGGGGAATGTCTGTTCACGCCCCACTAAAATTCCGACTCGTTTCATAATTGCGAATATATTTATTATCTAAGATCTCAGACAATTGTCTGAAACCCTTGATTTTAGTCGATATTCGCTGTTACGGCAATTCTGATCAAGGCGATATTAACCTAGCGGTTACTTGGCTCCGGGCAGCAACTCTAGATTTCCCATTTCACGATTGTACGAATCTAAAGCTCCTACCTCGTCCGCAGTGGCATCAAGCATTTGCTTGGTCATCGCGATCGAATCCGACAACTGCTCAAAGTCGAGAAGAGAGAATTTCTCTGGCGTGGTGATAGTTACGATCTCGTCGTTCAAGTAGCTAAAGAAGTTTTCTATAGATTGAAGCTGCCCTTCCACGAGTTTTACGCTTCGTTCTATCTCATCGAAGGACGAGATACGGCGTTTCAGAATTTCAACATTTGTTTGCTGGATACGCTTTGTCTTTTCGTCGCCCGCTGCTTCCATCGCACGAAAAGCCTGCGAAAGCTGGTTGTGAACCGCCTGTCTATTAATAGATTTCAGATGCTGCTTCCGGCGGCGATAGACATCGAGTAGATCAACGAAGTCTTCCCAACGTTGATCGAGAGCCTGAAGATTGGCAGGGATCTGCCCTGCACCCGTAAACTTCGTGTAATTATCCTGTATTTTCCCTTTCAACCATCGCAGGTATTCCACCGCTTCCCTTTCTCGGGGAGTAAACGATTTGATCAGCTTTTCTCTCCCGTCATTATGTTCTTTCAAGCGGCGGTATTTTTCCCGGTTAACGACAAGCTGGCGATACTGCGGAAGATTAGGAACGACGACCATGTAAATGGCCTCGCACACGAGAGCGATGAGCAACGGTATCACGCTGCCCGTGTAGGCGGCTGCGACGAGAAAGCCAGCCAATCCCCAGAAGTTCACCGGCTCTTTTAGAGCGGCTTTGGCATAACTCTGGTCAAACTTTGTGAGGTCGTTCCGGTATTTTGCGAGATCAGCCATATCAAACTAACAGATGCAATTTGCCGCTTTGGCGTTCGAATCAACTATTCGATCAGTTCGAATGGCTCTTCTCATTGACTTCATCAAGGATAGAACTGTTTAGTACCTCGGCCTCTTGAACATCGGAATTCGCAGCGATTTGCTTGCTAGCAGGAGAAGACCCCGCTCCGAGCATACCCATCTGAGATTTATACTCGAGCAACTTATCCTGAAGCTGAATATCCATCGCTTCGCGTTCAATGTCCTGCATCTGGGAATCGACCGAACTTGAACCTAGCTGCAATTTGGCTTCAGCGGCGGCAACGCGACGGTCGATCTTCTCACGCATTTCGGCGAAAGTAGACGAATCGTCACCAATATTAAAGGTGTCCATCGTCTGAGCGAGCTGCTCCTGAAGCTTTGCCTGCTTTGCGGCACTGATCAGCTGCATCGCCTCGGCACTACGCTTTTTCATGTTAAGGACGTAGTTGTCGCGGGCCTTTAGAGCCTGTTTTGATGCTAACTGAGCGTGGTCGGCCTGGGCGGACGTTCTTTCGAGATCCATCTGAGCCTGCTGTAGCTGGCCGATATAAGCGGTCGCGATATCATCACGGCCCATTTTGACGGACGCTTTGATCTTGGAATCAAGATCGACGACCTGTGTCGAGAGGTTCTCTTTCTGTTTGAGCAGCAAACGTTCCGTCGCCATGACTTGAGCGACGGAATTATTCAGTTCAGGAACTCGATCGCGCATATCGCGGATCGTTTGCTGCAGCACCAATTCCGGATTTTCGATCTTGTCGAGAGCCGCACCCGTACTAGCTCGAAATACTCTGCTTATTCTTGCCCACAATCCCATTTTTTCTCACTCGCTCCTCAAAAATGTGCTACCACAAACAACAGCCAAATTCTCTACGATACAGTATCCGGCAAAGTTGCAATTTCAGGCTTAAGTATATCAGGAAACATAGTTTTTCAAAGACGAATTCGTTTTTCCGACAAAACGTTTTCTCGGATTCGCCCCACCTGCTAGAGTTTAATACTTTCTATTTTCGTCAGGATGCATTTTTTCGAGAGTGTCTGAGAGCTGTTCCGCCTCCATCTCGCCGTCGTAAGGTCTCAGTAAGTCTTCATCCCCGGCTTCCAACCAGAGTCTTTGCTGGTCAGTGCTGTTTAAGATAACTGGCATCGCCTTTTCATGGATCGGGCGCATGAATTCATTCGGCTCGGTCGTAAATGTCGTAAACGAATATCTTGTCTGCCCATTCTCAAAATAGCGGCTCCAGAGGCCAGCAAGGGCAAACGGCTCTCGACCTTGGACAAAGATCTCAACTGGCGACACTCCTCTCCCTTTTATCGGCCATTCATAAAAACTGTCGATAGGAAAAAGACAACGCTGCCCTTTCTTAAGCAAGTCGGACCAAAGCTTCTTTTGGTGCATCGTTTCGACACGGGCGTTAAACGTCGGGAACTTTGTTTCGAACTGGCGAGCCCCATCCCACTGACACCACCAGCGACCTTCCAAGGTCCTGATCAAGCCATCTCCACGGCGGGCGACGATCCACGCCGGTTCGGTTGGGCGCAGGTTATTCCGCTCGATCGTTTCGTCGGGCATCTCCCAATACGCGATATACTTCTCGTATCGGCTGACATGTCTTTGCGAAGCTCTTCCACACATTGCTGTCGTCTAAAAACTACTACTCGTCACCTTCGATGAATTCGTAAGGGATCCGCTGACTCATCAGCCTATAACTGATGATCAAAACGATCCACATAAGAAGGGCAAATGAAGATACAGCCCATCCGATATTTGTGACTAGTTGATCCTCGAATACGAGACCGGTGGCTATGAGTGGCAGGGCAAATATGGCTATCCGTAGGGCCGTTTTTCGAGAACTGTCGAGAGTGCCGAGCATGTTTATTCGACCAACCTCAAGCTCCATATACTCGTCATCCGAATTAAGATTCGAGAAATACGCAGACTCGTTACGTGACCAACGTCGAAGGCTCGGCGTCTGCGCGGTTGAACCGGCAGATGCAAAATTATGAATAACGTGGGCGATCTTGCCTTCGCGAAGAGCGATCTCTGCCAAGCCGAGAGCCGTGCGGAAGTTAGCTCCCGCCCTGTCGATGACGCGCTGGAAGGCCGCGGCCGCCCGTTTCCACTCGCCGATCTGAAAGTACCATTCACCCAGCCGGGTGGTCAGGTCCAAGTCCTCTCTGCCCCGCATCTCCGATAAACGAATGGCGGCCAAAGATCTGTGTTCCATCTCTTTATCCCGCCGCACACCGGCATAAGCGTATAGGCACCTGGCAAAGTCAAAGAGCAGACGAGAATCCCGTGGTTTTATAACAAGGGCCCGCCGAAAAGCCTCAAGCGCCTGGAGCAAATATCCTGCTAATCGCAATTCGTTACCCAAGCTGCGGAGATCTTCGGCCTCGGCGTCATCGGCGATCGTTGAAGGTCTGGTCATTTCGGCAGCTCTGCCGCGAGAAATTGGCGTGAGAAGCGATTCAAGTACGTCAGCGTCCGGGATCCTTGCGAATTCTGCCCGCATCAAAGCCTCTTTCGGGTCTACGAGGTGATCTCGAAGTTCTATAGATCGAGTATCGAGAGCATTCTCTGGCAGTTGAACCAGTATCGACCTGACCATGTTCCGGAACTCATCGCCGCCCGACGCGATCGATACGCTCACCCCCTTTCCACGAAAAACAGTTCGATATCGGTAATAGATATTACCGCCCCGCCTCAGTACACGGATCGCGTGAGTTTCGACCTGTTCGATGTCGGAAATTTTAAGGCGTCGCCGAGCTACCGTGAGCCATGACCATAGTTGCGGAAGATAGCCGGTTCGTACAAGGCGTTTCCCGTCAAAGGTTATTCGGTCACGAAAGGCCAGGAATGGGACCACCACCCAGGAAACAATGAACGCCGCTATTGCGACACGGTCGAATTCGAGGTAGAAGAATAGAGCGGAAATGAATGACCCGACATAGATAGCTGCAAAATAACCATGTGGAGAAACACGAAGCGAGAGATCTTCCGTGAGGGCAAGGCCCCCGGTCGCTCTCTCGCTAACAGGTTCGGATATTTCACGTTCGTCCAATGTGGCCGGTGTCCGCATGAGAGAACAAAAGGTCGATTGAAGTAGAATTACCGAAAATTCGACTACTAGCCAAGTCCAAATGGCGATTCGGGTGTTTGTTCAGGTATCTCTTTCGCCTTTACAGGGTCGAGTTCGGTAACCTTTTCTTTCGCGTCGGTTGCAGTTTGAGTCGGTGTTATCGCCTTTCCGTCAGCATCTTTGGCTTCTGCCGCAGTTTTGGCAATGTTGAAATAGATCTCTACCGCCTCTGCTTTTTTACCTTGCTTTTCGTAGATCTTCGCGATCTCAAAATTGACCGTATCCTTTGCTACGATCGCATCATCCATTTTTGCGAGTTCTTGCAGCAAAACTAGGGCATCATCCAGACGGTTGTCGGCCACGCGAGTATTCGCGAGGGCAAATTTTGCCATCTTGCCGACCTCGTCAGTCTTCGAAGACAAGCCTTCAAGTTCCTGTATTGCGGCGGCACGGTCAACGTCAAGCTTACTGACGGCAATGAAGTATTTCGCTTTTTCGGCTACATCGCCACCGAACTGATCGGCAGCGGCCTGGAACTCTAATATCGCGGCCTCGGAACGTTCCTTTTCAGTCTTAAAGGTTTTTGCAGTCGAACCGGCCGGGGTACCCGTTTCTGAGATCCTCGCCTGCGAGGTTTCGATCGCCTTGCCCAAAGCGGCCTGACCCGCACTGCTGGCACGACGACTCCAGTTCATGAAGACCATGACAAGTACGGCAACGACAATAAGAGCTCCAACCGCGTAGAGGACGGTTCGCGTTTTGCCTTCGAAGTTCTTGCCGATCTCGTCAAGTTTCTCGCTTACCTGTTTCTGAACGGGGTTTGTGTAGACCCGATTGTCTTTGATCGCCGTGTCGGCCGCTGCGGCCTGAAGCTGTTGAAAACGTCTTTTTTTCTGTGCCATCGTTAAATATATTGCAATTTTATAAGCGCTGCGCGTTGTATAATCGCAATGAGCGGGCGCTTTTCAAAACACTAAATGTAGCCTAAATGCCGCTTAAGAGCAAATAACCGAAGGAAAATGGTCGAAAGACGAGAAAGTAAAGATTAATAGAACTCACCGGGAACAAATTCCTCCCGGTGGTGTCTAAGTAAACAGTCCGAGAGAAATCGGACGGGGCAACTTGGGCTTCTCGGAAAACGAGAATGTGAGAATAGGCGGGCGATGGTCTTCAGTAAGTCAATTACATTTGACGGCGAAGAAATTGGGAATGCCTCTGCGTCGACCGCGACGCTCTCTATTCGCACGGCCGAGGATTCCCTTTTTCTTGACAAATTAAAGGCTGGCGACGCAAATGCGTTCGACACGCTGGTCGACAGATTTTCAGGCGATGTTTACGCTCTGCTGTTTCGATTGACCGAGGATGCAGAGGAAGCACGCGATCTGACTCAGGAAACGTTTCTGAGGGTTCTAAGATCGATTAAGAGTTTCCGAGGCGATTCGGAATTGAAAACCTGGCTCTACCGGATCGCGATCAACGAATCTCGAAACCGTTTCCGCTGGTGGAAACGAAGGCGGCGCGACGTAACGGTTTCGCTAGATTCGACGATCGGCAGTACAGAAATGACCGTGGGCGAAACGCTGTCTGATGTTTCGATAAGTCCGGAAGACGCTGCCCTGCGGATCGAGCGCGAGACGGCAATCCGAGCGGCACTCGCGGACATGCCAAAAATATTTCGCGAAGCAGTGGTGCTTTGCGATATCGAAGGCCTTAGTTATGAGGAGACCGCTGTCGCACTAGACACCGGCATTGGGACGGTAAAATCCCGTATCTCGCGGGGTCGCGAAGAGTTGAGACGAAGGCTCAAAGATTTTTGACAACTTATGGAAGGCTGACTCGCCCCGGTCTCGGTATTGAAGACTTAATAAAAATCGGTGCCAAACGATAGGTCGGCGGGAGCAAAGACAGGTGATGAAAGAGCAATTAGCTGTGCGGAAAAAGCAGTTTGAAATCGACCAGCAACACTCGATGGAAAAAGCGGTTTCTACATTGCGATATCTCGATCAAAATCTTCTGAAGCGTTGCGGTTCGCGTGAACTGCAGCCGGGGTCAGTGAGCTTTCCATAAGTTAAATCGGAGCGATTTGCTATGAAATGCTCAGAAATAGATCAGGATCTCTCAATTTATGCCGACGGCATGACTGGCTATGCCATGGCTGATTCTATCGCTGCGCACTTGAAGGTCTGCCCGCTTTGTCGGCAAAAGAATTCGGAGTATCTGGAACTAAGGGCTGATCTTCGAAGCCTCAAACGGCCGGAACTGTCTTTGGCTTTCCGAAGCGATCTCAAACGATCGCTTCGCGGCCAAGAAAGGGTTGTGTCAGCTCCAAACTCGACCAAAGCTCTAGGGGAATGGTTTCAAATGCGGTTTATGCCGTATGTAGTGGGCGTTATCACATCGGCGGTCATTGGCTTTGGATTTCTCGGTACCTTACAGTCAGGACTCCTGCGGCCCGCGCCGGTCGAGACCGTTAGGGATGCTCGATCAGAACCTGTCATCCTTGCCAAAAACTATACGCCTGAGGAGCGGCGATCGATGGTGTCGCCAATTGATTTCGTGAATTCCAGATCGGCCTTTGCGAGCGAATCGCCAAGCATCAATCCAGAAGGAGCCCTGTTGGCGGTTACAAGATCGATGTTCCGCGGGAAGATGAAGGACGAAGAGGTAGTCGTAGTTGCCGAAGTCTTTAGCAACGGACTTGCCCGAATTACGGACGTCGTCGAATCGCCGGACGACAGGCTGACAGTCGACGAACTGGATCGTGCCTTCCGTTCAAATTCCGCATCCACGCCATTCGTTCCGGCAGTCATGGAAAACCGGCCCGAGAACATGCGGATCGTGTTGAAGTTTCAAAGCGTCGATGTCGAGACCAATCCGCGGCCAAAACGAACGCGCCTCTAGCTAGCTTTCTACATTCTGTCTATCTCGGCTTTAACCCTAGCCGCCAGATCCGCATCCGATGCCAATAAAAGATTGTACTGCTCTGTCGCAGCCGGCTTATTCTTTTTGCGCGTGTAAGCGATGCCGAGATTTGCCCTAGCCTTTAAGAACTTTGGACTGATCTCAAGACATTTAAGATACGCCTCTATAGCTTTATCAACCTGCTTGTCAGCGAAATAGGAATTGCCAAGCAGGTACCAAAGATCCGATTGTTCCGGATTCTTTTTCGTCGCTTCGACCAGCCCACGTACAGCATTTGAGTACGCTCGGGTTGCCTCTGCGGGCCTTTCTAAGAGAGCCTGAGCGTTACCGAGATAGAAATAGGTTTCTCCGTCTTCGGGCCGTATCCTCAACGAAGCGTTACAGGCGTCTACAGCTCCTCTGTAGTCTTTTGTTTCGTTTAGTGCTCGGCAAAGGTTTGTGTAGCCCGAAGCCTGATTAGGGAGGATCTGTACGCCCGAACGAGCAGCGGCGACCGCATCCGCCGGCCTACCGGCGAGGCTATATACCAGGCCGAGTTCGGTGTAAAAGTTGCCATCGAGCGGATATTGGATCAGCCCCTTTTTTAGAATATCTATCGATTCATCCCACCGGCTCTCAGCTTTGTAGAGGTCCGAAAGGCTTTGATAGATCTGATAAACGTTTGGCTTAACAGCGAGCGAACGCTTGTACGCATCTATCGCAGCAGCATTGTTTTTCAGCTTCTGATTAGCATCACCGAGCAAAAAGAAGGTTTCTCCGGGAAACCTGGTTCCCTTTTCGAGAGCCGTAGCGGCCGCCTCTGCCTGTGCTTTACTGTCATTCATGCCGAGAGCAACGCGAGCAATGTTGTAGTAGGTATCGCCGCCAGCCGGAGCGAGCTTTGCTACCTTTTGGAAAGCTACCAGAGCATCGTCGTATTTTTTCTGGGCGTACTTTATCTCGCCCAGGGCATTTAAGAAATTCTGGTCGTTTGGAGCAAGTGCCAGGCCCTTATCAATGTCAGCCAGCGCAGCGTCATAATTGCCCTGCTCAAAATAGATGAAATACCGTATGCGATAAATATCGAGTGGTTTGAAACCCTGATTGAGAGCAGTAGTAAATGCGCTTATCGCCGGTTCGTATTCCTTTAGGCTGAAATGCGCAAAGCCTTTACGATAATGAGCGTAATTATTAGTAGGAACCAGTTGCAGAGACTTGGCGTAAAGGTCTGCCGCATCTTTGTAGTTCTTTGCAGTTATCGCCTTATCGGCATCTTCCTGAAACTTTTTGGCCTGATCTCTATCTTTTCTCGATTGGGCCAAGACAGGTGATACCAAGGCAGCAACTGCTAAAAAACTGAAGATCGCTATTAAAAATGGGCTGCGTTTCATACATCTCACCAAAAATTTACTGCAAAATCACGGTCCGATCATCTTTCGGTTTTGCCTTCGGTTTATCTTTATCCGTCGCAGTCGTTGGCGGTTTCGGCGTTGTTGGCCGCGGCGGTGTGGTCGTCGATGACGTCGATCTCGAGTTAGCCGGCGGTGTCGTGACCGCGACGTTTGAATTTGAACCTGATGGAGTCATACCCGAACCAACCTCGGCGTTTGCGTTCGTGTCGCCCGCTGTGTTGGTATCCGTCAAAACCGGACTTTCGGGAGTAGGTGCTGGTGTCGAAACATTTGCCGGCTGCGGTGTAGGCGTTCCTGAAGCAGTCCCGCCGCTCGAACGATTCAGCATCCACCACCCAGCGCCGCCTCCGACGCCCGCAATTAAGAAAAAGGCGAGTAGCAGTCCGACAATCAGGCCAGTTTTAGAGCTTTTTTTCGGAGCCGCCTGAGGCTTCTGGGCCGGAACCGCCGCAGGTGCTTTCGGCATTGACGCAGCCTGGCTAGAGAGGCCGGCAGCTGCGGCCGCAGCCTTTTGGGGCTGAGCCGGCGGAGGCTCTGGAGCCTTCTGAACCGGTTGTTCGACTGCCGCGGGGATCGATGCAGCCACCTCTTCTGACTGAAGAACCGCGGTCTTTTGCTCGGACTGTTTTGCCTGGTCTGCCATTGACGGCATCTGGAGCGTAGCATCAAGTGGGATCGGAGCGGCTACTCTGATCTGCGTTTCCATCTCTGGCGTTTCCGCAGATTCCTTAACGACTGGGGCGGTTGATACTTTGGGGTTAGAAGTCGGCTTGGTCGGAGCGTTGGGCGATACAACTCCGGTATCCGCTGATGGCTTGGTGGTCAGATCGGACTTTTCAGCGTTGAACGCTCGGCGCAGGGCCTTTTGCATCTCGAGGGCCGTTGAATATCGCTCATCCTGACGGATCGAGATCGCTTTCAGGATCACATCCGAGATCGCTGGCGTTACCTCAGGGTTCAGTTCATTTAGGTGCCTGATCGGATCGCCCTTGCCGCCAAGTATCGCATCCGCTCGGGTCAAAGCATCGACCGGGATGACGTTGGTCAACATTTGGTACAGCGTTGCCGCGAGCGAGTATATATCGCTGCGAGCATCGGTCCCGGTACCGCGTATCTGCTCCATTGATGCAAAATGCGGCGAATAGCCCGCAACGCTCGCGGAGTTTAGGCCGCCGGAATTGCTATCGAAATCCTTTGAAAGTCCAAAATCGAGCAGTACGATGTGATTATCGTCTGTGAGCTTAAGATTCTGCGGCTTGATGTCGCGATGAACGATCGGCGGTTCATGCGAATGGAGATACGCCAAAGCGTCCAACATTTGATCGGACCAGAACATAACCCAACTGACGGGAAACGGCTTGTTTGCGGATTCGATCCGTTTGGCGATGTCGTCTCCTGAGATGTGCTCCATCACGAGATACTGATCGCCGTTCTCGGAAAAATGATCGATGACTTTTGGAAGAACCGGATGACGAAGGCGGGCGAGGATCCGTGCTTCGCGTTCGAAGGCAGTTCCGAGCGTACTATCATCGCTAAAGAACGTCCGCTTAAGAGCGACGGCACTGCCGAGCCGTTGGTCGACAGCGAGGTAGACTTCGCCCATACCGCCTTTGCCGATCGGTTGAACGATCAGATAGCGGCCCTGGATCATTGAGTTCGGATTAAGTGGTTTCATCTATTCGCTGAACCTGAGCTATCTCTGGCCTTTTCTATCTTTTGTTTCTGCGACTGTCATCGAAGGCATCCCCTGATGCTGATAGCATCGCGTGGCTTCTTTTACCCTTCTCGAACACGGCGTGCCCTTCTTTGTTTCGGCCCCGCAAAAGATCGGGGATTCCTCGATCACGACCTTAGGCTTCTTGATGGCCGCAATTTGCTGCTCTGTCGTTGATGCTAAATTGCGAATTTCTGGTTGTATCTCTTTTGTTGGAGCAGCTATGCTCTGGCCAACCGGCTCGAAGCCCTCTTTACGTTTTTCTACTACGGTATCTTTCTTGGTTTCCTGCTTCAGGGCCTGCAATTCACTTGACCTTGACCTTGTCGAGAACGCGATGCCGACCGCGACGATAGTGATCAAGGATAGGATGATGCCTATCGCCTTCGGCAGAATTTCATGCTCTTTCAGCTCAACTGCGCAAACCTCACAAAACCTACGGCTGGTCCACAGACGCCATTCGGCCCGTTCGATCTTTACACCACAATTTGCACAAAAGCTCGGCCGGAAAAACATTTGTTTTGCTCCATTCAGGCCACCATAAGTACACTCGACGACAGGCTCACGAAATCCTTTGGTTGAAACCAAAGTATAACTCATAAATGTAAACCTGTTAAGGCATTTACGTAAAGTCCGGAATACAACCGCCTTTCGAAAATCAGCGTCCAATTGGTAAGATTTAAGTATGAGCTTTTTCAAGATGATGTCCGCGATAACTGCACTGTTCGTTTTCGCGGGCATTTCTTTTGCTCAGGACGACGATCCGATCCGTGTTGACGCTTCGTTGGTTCGCCTCAATGTCGGTGTTGTCGATGCGCGAGGACGTCCGATACTCAGTCTCGACCGCTCGAATTTTGATGTGTACGAAGACGGAGTAAAGCAGGAAATATCCAGGCTCGAACCAAGTTCGGCTCCGTTCAGCGTTGCCATTCTGCTGGACATGAGCGGGTCGACGCTTGGGTTTCGTCAGGTCATTAAACAGTCGGCTTTCCGCTTTATCGATGCTCTCGGGCCTGAGGACCGGATCGCGGTCATCGAGTTTTACGACAAGGTAAATCTGCGAAACGACTTTACTACCGATCGGGGAGCGGTCGCCAACTCGATCGCCGTGGCGAACGGGCGTGGTAAAACTAATCTCTACAAGGCTCTTGATCTCGCCCTCGACAGGCTCTCGAAGGAGAAAGGCCGTCGAAAGGCGATCATCGTGTTGACCGACGGTATCGATTCGAACGCTCAGGACAAGGACCGCAAGATACTGGAGCGTCTGGCTGACGACAAGATCGCGGCCGCTATCAAGCCAGAGAACAACGAGGAATTGGTGCAGCTGCTGAATCGCTCCGATGCTCAGGGGGTAACGATCTATCCGCTTGCTCTGCCAACCGGTGACCCTGAAAAACTGGCCGACCCGACGCCGCGACAGGTTGCGATGTTCCAGGCCGCTCGCGACCGATTGAAAATAGTGGCGGACCGAACGGGCGGAACCCTCAATACGATCAACCGCCTTGAGGAAATGGGCCGACTTTATGCCCAGGTCGCCGCCGATCTCAGAACGCTTTACACAATTGAATATCAGTCGACGAATGACAAACGCGATGGCAAGTGGCGAGCTATTCGCATCGACGTAAAAAATCCGGATCTTATCTCTCGCACTCGTCAGGGCTACTTTGCCCGCTGAATCATTGCGGAAAACTTGACAACACGCCGCTGTGATAGTTAGTCTATCAGTTCGCCTTTTGTGCACCCGTAGCTCAGCTGGATAGAGTACTTGACTACGAATCAAGGGGTCGCATGTTCGAATCATGCCGGGTGTACCATTTAATTTCAATTCTGCCAAGGCAGGCCTGTTAGGCCTGCCTTTTTTGCGCAGATTTTCCGAAAAAACATTGGTTTCGCAGGGTTTGGCGGTTGAGTTACGGTTATGTTTCGTAGCATAATCATGTTTCGTCATAAAAATTGCATTCAGATACATTTCTTTAATATCTTGCGGAAAATAAAGCGGGGATCGTGACCGCTGAAACCCTGCACGTTTTGGCCACGTATTAAACGACCTGAGGAGAAACATAATGAGAAGGACCTTGAGTAAATTCCTGCTGGCGGGCGTTCTGTGCGCTTTGCCGGCTTTCAACACTTTTGGGCAGGATCCGCCGCCGGATACCCCGCCAACGCCGCCGGGAGCCGGCCCTGCGGGAGCCCGGCCGGGCGGCACGCCCAGTACTGATCCGCAGCCCTATGACCGAGTGATAACCAAAGATGCCAAAACGAAAGATGGTGTTTTCAAGGTTCATCAGATCAAAGACAAATATTATTACGAGATACCCAAAGCTCTGCTGGATAAGGAGTTTCTCTGGGTAGCTCAGATCGCAAAAACCACGCTTGGCGTTGGTTACGGCGGCCAGGCTCTCGGTAGACGCGTTGTCCGCTGGGAACGCAACGAAAATCGAGTTTTCCTGCGTAACGTCAATTACAGCATTGTTGCCGACCGAGCATTGCCGATCGCAGAAGCTGTCCAAAACGCCAACAATGATTCGATCATCATGGCATTCCCGGTCGCGGCCTGGGGGCCGAACGAATCAGCCGTCATCGAAGTGACGAGGCTTTTCAGCACCGACGTTTTCGAGCTTAGTGCTCGCCAGCGTCTGAATGCGACGGCGCTCGACCCGACGCGTTCTTACATCGAGCGTATCAAGACGTTTCCGACCAATATCGAAGCCAGGACGTCGATGACCTATACCCGCGTTGCCCCACCGGCTGGTGCGGGCGGCGGACCTGGTGGCGGCGGTGCTCAGCAGCAAGGAATGCCTCCGGGAAGTGCCACGGTCGTACTCCATCATTCGATGGTCAAACTGCCCGAAAACCCGATGCTGCCTCGTCTTTTTGACGAACGCGTCGGCTACTTCTCGGTTGCGACGACTGACTTTGGCCGCCCTGAACAACGAGCCGAGGAACGCCGGTTTATTACTAAATGGCGCCTCGAAAAGAAAGATCCGAACGCTGAGCTTTCGGAGCCTGTGAAGCCGATCGTCTATTACGTCGACCGTGCTACGCCGGCTTGGCTCGTGCCATTTACCATTAAGGGCATCGAAGTTTGGCAGAGAGCATTTGAGGCTGCCGGCTTCAAGAACGCCATCATTGCCAAGCTCCAGCCGTCGGCAAAGGATGATCCTGATTTCGATCCGGAAGATGCCCGCTATTCGGTAGTCCGCTGGCTGCCGTCGAACATCGAGAACGCATCCGGCCCGCACATCAACGATCCGCGTACCGGCGAGATCCTCGAATCTGACATTCAGATGTATCACAACATCCAGAATCTTCAGCGTTCGTGGTACTTTACGCAGGTCGGCCACCTCGATCCGCGTGCTCAGAGACTGCCTATGCCGCAGGATCTGATGGGCCGCCTTGTTGAATACGTAGTTGCTCATGAAGTCGGCCATACACTTGGTTTCCAGCACAACATGAAAGCCAGTTCGATGTATCCGTTCGAAAAGGTACGGGACAAAGAATGGGTCAAAACGATGGGCCACACGCCCACGTTGATGGACTATTCGCGTTTCAACTACGTGGCACAGCCCGAGGACGGCATTGCCCTCGAAGACCTGATCCCGAACATCGGCCCATATGATAAATGGGCGACGATGTGGGGCTACAAACCCATCCCGAGTGCCCGTACCTCAGATGCTGAGCGGGCAACGCTCGATGAATGGGCACGTCAGCAGGACACGACTCCGTGGCTGCGATTTTCGACCGCCGGTTCTGCGGGCAGCGATCCGGGTGAAATAACCGAAGCTGTCGGCGATGCTGATGCTGTCAAAGCAACGACCTTGGGGGTCAAAAACCTCCAGCGTATTGCCAAGCTTCTCGTTCCGGCGACAACTACGCAGAAGGGCGAGACCTATGACGATCTGAGCGAACTCTACGGCCGCATGCTGGGCCAGTGGACGCTCGAGATGAATCACGTTGCCCAGATCGTAGGCGGCTACAATTCGCAGCAGAAGCATGTTGGCCAGGCCGGAGTTCGCTTTAATGTGATCCCGAAAGCACGCCAGACCGAGGCGGTAGCGTTTCTTAACGACAATGCATTTGCAACGCCAACGTGGGCGATCGATCAGGACATCCTGAGAAAGATCGAACCGATCGGTGCCCTCAACCGCGTGCGGAACGCTCAGAATAGTGTGCTTAACAACTTGCTCTCGAGCGCTCGTTTTGCACGCCTCGTCGAGCAGCATGCTATGGAACCGACGGCAGTTTACGCTCCGGATCAGTTCCTGACGGACGTTCGCACAGGTGTTTTCCGTGAGCTTAACGCTCCGACGGTGACCATCGACGCGTATCGTCGCAATCTGCAGCGTGCGTATCTCGACATCGCGAACAATAAGCTGAACGCTCCGGCTCAGGCTGCTCCGCAAGGACTGCCGGCGGGATTTGCGGCAATGTTTATGACGAGCGGTGACGAGCGTGCTCTCTATCGTGCTGAACTCAAAGCACTTAGTGCAGCAGCGGGTACCGCTATGGCGAAATCGCGAGACAAGGCAACCCGTGCCCACCTGGATGCGGTCCGTGACCAGATTTCGAAGATCCTTAATCCGAATTTCTCGGGTGTCGGAGCTTCGGCAGGTACGCAGAACAGAACGGCGATGGAAATGCTTGAGCTTTTCCTCGGCGATCACAATTCGTGCTGGGTCGACTATCAGGTCAAACCGTAAATTGCCAAGTTGCAATTGAACAGCAAAAAGAGGCTTCTTCGGGAGCCTCTTTTTTTATGCTTTATGCGACTTGCCCCCCAAGAGTCGAATTAAAACCTAAACAACTTATTATTCGTCTTCCGGCTCATTTGGACGCCGAGCGAGACCGCATCGATCTGGTCGTCGTGCGTCCCAAGCGGAAAGGCGAGGCATTCGTCGATAAAGTCGCGATTCCAGGCGGCTCTGGTCAGGAACACCTTGCCCTGTTCGGCGAGGGCTATCCACGGCAGGGCACGCGGGATCTTTCCATCACGAACGTCGACCCCGAGCAGCGGCTTCCCTATCGCCGAACGCTCGCGTCCCAGGTCCTGTTCGAGAGCCCGCCCATGGGCGCTGCGTTCGACACCGTGCTCGAGCGTGTCGTGCTCTCGCTGCATGCGTCCCAAAACAAATCGGCGAAGCTCTGGGTACTCGAGCTGCTTGCGAAAACCGCCGTCGATGTACATGTTGTTCTCGCTGTCGAATGCCACACGGAAACTCGCTGTGTAATCCGCCTTCGCGTTCGAGGTCAATCCCGGGTCGGTCGCCCGCCGCCAACGCAGCCCGTGCGGGGCACGCGGGATTATCTTGAACCAACCTCGCTTGAACAATCCGCCATCCGCCGGAACCGGACGCTGCTGATAAAGCGAGCCAAATGAATAACTTCCGAGCTTTTTCTTAATGCGATGCAGCAGGTCTGCAGAGAAACGCTCCGGCCAAAGAGCTTCACCAGGAGCTCTGTCTAGAGGGTCGGGTGGAGTGGGTTGGGGATAATTCCCCTCCTTGACAGGAGGGGTGGCCCGGCTTTGCGGGCCGGGGTGGTTGACGGCCGTGGGGATTGTGCGAGTTTGTTGCAGCTGGCTTTCGTTCATGTGTGCGTTGCGCGGTGCCGGGAGTTCATCAACCACCCCGTCAGCCGAAGCGGCTGCCACCCCTCCTGTCCAGGAGGGGAGTTTTTCTTGATTCCCCTCCTGGACAGGAGGGGTTGCCCGGCTTTGCGGGCCGGGGTGGTTGAGGGCCGTGGGGATTGTGCGAGTTTGTTGCAGCCGGCTTTCGTTCATGTGTGCGTTGCGCGGTGCCGCGAGTTGGTCAACCACCCCGTCAGCCGAAGCGGCTGCCACCCCTCCTGTCCAGGAGGGTAGTTTCTCTTGATTCCCCTCCTGGACAGGAGGGGTGGCCCGGCTTTGCGGGCCGGGGTGGTTGACGGCCGCGGGGATGGTGTACGCATTTCGTAATCGAGTTTCGTGTGTATGTAAGTTGTGAGGAGCCGCGAGTTCGTCAACCACCCCGTCAGCCGAAGCGGCTGCCACCCCTCCTGTCCAGGAGGGGTGTTTCGAATACAGACGCGGATACCCGATCACCCGCGGTTTAACGCCGGGAACGCAGGAGCCCTCGCCTGCAAGCGTTCCGCTTCGGGACGCTGACGCATTCTCGGATCGTTCGAGTCGATCATTGTCCAGCTTCGTCACGCCAGGGGGATCGGCGTTGAAGGCAGGGATGCCCGCGCTCCAGTTGCCGCCTTCGGCGAGAGCGGGCAGGTTTACGACGGTCCATTTCTCACCGCCTTCGGCCTCTTCGCGGAGAAGGCGGCCGCAGAGGTCGTCTTCGTGCCAGCGGGTCTGGATTATGCAGACCTTTCCGTCGGGTTCGAGGCGGGTGTAGATGTCGTCGTTGAACCAGTTCCAGACGCGGTCCCGGTAGACGGCGGATTCGGCCTCGGCACGGCTTTTTATCGGGTCGTCGACCATGATGGTATCCGCCCCGAAACCGGTAACACCGCCGCCAACGCCAACCGCCCGCAGCCCGCCGCCCATCGACGTTTCCCATTCCGCGTCGCTGTTAGCCCGGCGGCGTGAGGCGAATGGGAACGGCGAACCGTTCTCGTAGCGACGATCGTCGGAACCGCCTGCGTGAGCGGGCGGCAATAGTGCAGCGGTAGATCGACGGTCCGTCACCTGATCGCCCCGTCCGGCCTTGCCCCTGCGTCCAACGTTATCTGTCGCTCCGTTTTTGCCGCCCGCTAACGCAGGCGGTTCTGACAGTGCCCAGTCATCCGCGAGCACGCCTTTGATCTTTCTTGAGAAGCGATTGGCGAGGCGCTGGGTGTAGCTGGCGACGATGATATTTTTTGACGGGTCGTTGCGGAGCTCCCAGGCGGTGTGACGCACGGTCACCATCTCGCTTTTGCCGTGTCGCGGCGGCATCCAGATCATCAGCCGCTTTATGATCCCAGCGTCGAAATCACGGAGCGTTTTGTAGAGATAGACCTGATGTTTGAAGTCCCAGTCGTAGTTTGGGCTGACGAATTTAAGCCAATCGTGAAATTCACCGAATGTCTTCCTGCGCGCCTTTAAGCCGGGAACGCAGGCGCCCTCGCCTGCAAGCGTTCCGCTTCGGGACGCTGATGTGCTCTCGGCTTGGTCAAGTTGATCATTAACCAGCTTCGTCACGCCGGAGGAACCGGCGTTGCAGCCGAGGGCGGCCGCGTTCCCGGCGACTGGCAGATCAAAACTGTATTTCTCGACCCAGCCCGGGGCGTGGCGGCCGCGTTCGAAGCGACTATACAGCAGGCGACGGTGAAAAGTGGCGTGGCCGAGGGCACGCATTTCCCTTTCGATCTGTTCATGCTGACGCCCGCCGTATTTTGCATAGATACGGCGACAATCCTCGATCCGCTGCAATGTGTATCGGTCCTGAAAGCGAGTCTTTTTGTCCATAACGGACGACAGACTACCCTAAACCGATGGGCAAAAGATATACAGAACCGCGTGAAATGTAGTATTTTGCGTGAAATGTATAAAAATGCGTAAAAAAGAAAACTCCTTTCCTGGACAGGAGGGGGGCGATTTTTTGGTAGCTCCGGAGGAGCGGCCTGTTTGTAGATATGCGAACAGATTGAGAAAAAAATCCCCGTCAGGGGCGTCACGCGACTGATTCCTTATCGAGAATAGGTCGCTCCTATGGAGCTTTTGTCTTTGACTAACGATCCTTGCTACAAACAGGCCGCTCCTATGGCGCTACCATCTTCACCGATGTTCCATCGTACAAACAGGTCGCTCCTCTTGAGCCGATGCATATTTAAAGAAGAAAGAGCAGTAAAGGCGGTTTGCCTTCACTGCTCTTAATAAAAGAACCTGATTCGTACAAAGGACTAAGGAGCCGTAGGTGCACAGAGGCCGACCGGGTTGCAGTTGGTCGTCGACGGGCAAGCGCGGCCGGCACAGTTCGAGTTCGTGGTACAAGTACACGAAACCGACGCCAGAGCGTTTTGCGGTGCGACGAGCGAAGCGATCACCGGCAGGGCGACCATTGACGCGAGGCCGATGGTTTTGAGAACTTGACGACGCGACTGGCCCTGAAAACGCGGAGCAACCTCATTCGAGAGGAGGCCGTTTTCGCCGAGCTGATCAATAGCGAGCCAAACGAAGTCTTCGGTGACCTTTCCGCCGCCCGTAGCTTCAAACTGCTTAACAATATCGCCGACAGAGTTCGTGCCGTCGCATGATTTCCATACGAAAGCAGCTGACTTGTTCAAGCAATGAGCTTTATTGCTGTCCAGGTCATAAACGAGCACCTCATCGGGCATTTCCTGGACCACAATGCCATTTTGGCGGGCCAACGGATTATTTGGGTTATTCATCTTCATCCTCCAAGCGAATAGGTAGTAGCGTAAAGCAAAATAAGGTCAAGGTTATCGAGTTCAGTGTTACGTGAATTTTTACCGATCTCGATGAACCAAATTTATATAAGTAATTCTATCTCAATTTACGTTTTTGTCAACGAAATCAAGCAATGTTCTAGCAAATCTTTCTGCGGAACCCCTAAGACTCGAAATGATTATGGCACGGCTCGATAGTTTATGCAACACCCCCATCGCAAAATCAGGCTGTTTTCTGATGGAAAGTGTGAAAGGGATTAGCTTTAGCACGCCGGTGCCGGGTGTTTCAAAAATGGGAGCAAATTCCGCGTCTTCCTGAAACGCCGTCAGCAAAACCACGCCGGGCTCGATCGCCGCAGTTCCCGTCTTTCCGCCGATATCGTCGATCGAGAGTTCGTAGGTCTTAAAATCCTCGGTCCGGCGAGATATTTTTCGCGGAAAAGGACGCAAATACGCGTTTTCGTCGAGCACGGCAAAATCGTCGCTGTAATACTCACAGCCCGCCCTGACGAGTTCCGTGACCAGGGTCGATTTGCCCTGAAAACTCTCCGCCGGCATGATGATCGACTTCCCTTTCCAACCGACCGCTCCGGCGTGCAGAAAAACGAGGCCCGGAGCGTGTTCGCCGACCGAAACCCGCAGGATGCTGTCAAAAAAACGGTAAGCCTTTAATTCACTATCAGATGCCCCGAGCTCGGTTCCGTCCTGAACGAGCATGATATCGCCATTGTCGAGCCGGTTCAGTTCGAAGACAATGTCAGGCTCGCCGCCGTCCACCTCGGTTACCCGCCCAAGCAGCGAGACCCTGGCAACCGCTACCAACCCATCCAGCGTCGATCGCTCGTTGCTCGACAGCCGTACGCGGGCGCCGTAGGATTCGAAGGTGAATGTGAATGATTCGATCATCGTATGCCAAACCGGTTGCAGAAGCCCGCACGAAGTAAGGGCTCTTTTGCGACCTTTGGTCGCGTTTATTTCAACGCACCGGAGCCCTTACTTCGTGCGGGCTTCTGCAAAAACGTCAGGTCAGCACCTTTTTCCAAATGCACAACGCCAGGATCACCGACGTCAGAACAATGACGACCGGGAACATTATCAGCCCGATGTCTTCGCGGACCTGGACTGAGACCAGCACCGAGATCGACAGGATAGATGCCAGAACGCCGTACAGTGCTGTTACAGACCGGTGCGAAAAACCCGCGGAGACGAGGCGTTGGAAAAGGTGTTCGCGGTGAGCGGTCCAGATCTTTTCGCCCCGAACGAGCCGCCGCAGGATCGTCGAAAGCGAATCAAAAATAAAGAACCACAGAAATAACACCGCCGCGATCGGCAGCAGATCGGGGTACCGCAGCACATTCTCCCTAGCCATCAGCGGCAGTGCGGCGAACGTGAATCCGATAAAGGCGCTCCCGACATCGCCCATGAAAATGTGGGCGGGGTTTATGTTATGCACCAGAAACCCAAGACTCGCCGCAGCTAAAACGCCCGCAAAGAGGTACAAAACCGGCATCCCGAGCATTACGCCCAGGATCGCCCAGCCGATGCCCGCGATCACTGCCTGCAGTCCCGCGATGCCGTCGATGCCGTCCATGAAATTGAACGAATTGACCATCCAGACGATCCAAAGGAACGTGATCGGGTATCCCCACCAGCCGAGTTTCAGGTTGCCGAGCATCGTGATGCCGTGCCAGGTTTCCAGATCTACGATCAGCAGAATAGCCGCTGCCGCATGGACCAAAAGCCGTATTTTGAACGAGATAGGCTTGATGTCGTCGAGAAAACTGATCGCCGCTATCATCGACGCTCCGCCGATGTATCCCCACGATAGACTGCCCGGCAGGGCTTGTGCGATCGGCACATAAGCGACCAGGCAGATCGCGACGATCACGATGCCCGCGCCATGAGGCGTCGGCTGATCGTGCGAACTTCGTTCGTTCGGCTGTTTGAGAAAGTTCTGCTTGACGCTCCATCGACGATACAAAGCGACGCCAATATAAGAAAGGGCAAAGATCGCGGCGAATATGAGAATGTCGATGAAGTTGATCACAGATCGGTTCGGAGATTGCGAAACAAAGGATAATTGAAACGAAATGAAAGAGACGTGTCAAACGATGTCGCCATCGGCGACGAATATTAAAGCCTATGGTGAAATGAGCGAAGCGAATGCAACTCTAGGTAACGAAGCCAAACGATCCCCGTCGCTGAAGGCGACGTATAATTTCCGACCGCGAAATAGCTCGCCTTCAGCGAGAGATCACCATTGTCGATCGCTACCTAGGGTTCCGCCGAAGCGGCTGTACCCTAGGCTTTAATCTTTGTCGCCGTTGGCGACTAAGATCGACTTTGAAGTGGGTGAGCTCAGGGCCTGTGCGTAATCCTCCACAGCCTTCTCCGTCGAATATTTCGCCTCAGCCGCCATTCTCGCCCGTTTGCCGAGGTCGGGAAATCGGTCACGCATCGCATAGATCGCTTCGATCTTTTGAACTAAAAGAGCAGCATCGCCGGGGGCGAGATGCAGGCCGATTCCCTCTTCATCGATCACGCGGGCGAGTTCTGAGCCTTCGTCGGTGAGGGCGAGGATGGGTTTGCCTGCAGCCATTATGTTGTACGTCCGGCTGGGCATTGCGGTGCCCCACATACCTTTTATCAGCGCGACGAGGCCGACGTCGCAGGCGTTCAGGAAAATATTCTGCTCGGAACGGGGGCGGTAATCGAGGACGGTGACGTTTTTTAGCGACTTGTCGGCGACTGTTTTTTCGAGCCAGGCTTTTTTGACCCCGGCACCGATGAAAACGAAATGGTACGTTTCGTTATCAGCCAACTTTTCAACCGCCGCGATGATCGTTTCGACATCGGTCGGGTGGCCGATGTTTCCGGCATACATAAAGACAAATTTGTCCTCGATTCTCAGCTCTTTTAGCAAGCTGTTTTCGTTTCGCGGCGTCGGGTGGATCGTTTCGAGATCGGCCCAGTTGGGGATGACAACGACCGGGATATCGAGGCCTTTTGTTTTCTTATTAAATAGCTCCTTCATGTCGCGGCCCATGACGATGATCTTTGACGCGTGCTTGTAAACCCAACGATTTACGTGATTTACAAAGTTTACAAAGAAAGAATCAGGCTTTGCCGCACCGACCGCGACCAGAATTTCCGGGTAACTGTCCTGCACACAGATCGTATACGATGCCCCTTTGATAAGACACGCGAGGGCCGTCGTCACCGGCAGACTCGGCGGCGCCGTCACGACCATCACGTTATCGCCTTTCTTGAAAAGTTTTAGGGATCTAGCGAACACCGAGAGGCCGATCGTAAGCATGTTGATCAGCCGAAAGATGAAGACATTCTTGTCAAGCGTCGTGCCGCCGGAGCGAAATATCTCGACGCCGTTATGCATTTCGTGCTTGGGGGCTTTCAGGCCGCGAGACATGTGTTTCGGCTGGCCGGTAATGACCTTGACCGTACGCTGTTTCGCGATCCCCTCGGCGATCGCCGTTAGGTAATAGCCCGTCGAAATATCTTCGGGGTAATAAACCTCGGTGAGGATCCAGAGAGTGTTTTCAGGATTTCGCGGCATTACAGAAAAAGTATCGGCCGAGGACGCTGAATGCAAAAGCCCGCGCGTAAGCAAGGGCGATACGCGCACCTTGAAGGTTTCGCCATTGCTTACGCGCGGGCTTTTGCAGTGGACGCATCAATGCCGCCGCAAACTATGGTGCCCGAGAATGATCTTGCTCACGGTTTGCGAGACGTTTGTAACCTGATACTCGGGCGGTGCGGTCCATGCGGCCGGTTGGGCGATAGCGAGGCCGACGGCGTCGACTATGTTAGCAGTTTCGGCACCGCTGACGATGTTGCTGCCGCATTCGATGGTCTCGGGGCGTTCGGTCACGTCACGTACGGTCACGTTCGGGATGCCGAAGATCGCACATTCTTCCTGCACTGTGCCGCTGTCTGTCAGAACTGCGAGCGAATTTTTCTCAAGTTTTACGAAATCGAAAAAGTTCAGAGCTTTGAGCAGGCGAATTCTTGATGCGTCGACCTTGATGCCGTGCTGTTCGAGCTTTTCGGCGGTCCGCGGATGTACCGAAATGAGCACGATCTTGCCAAATTTCTCGGAGACGGCGTTTAGCCCGTCAAATATCTTTTTCAAACGCCCGGCGTCATCGACATTTTCGGCCCGGTGTAGCGTGACGATAAAATATTCGAACGGAACGACGCTCAGGGCCTTCATCACCTCGCTGCCGTCGATCTGGCCGGAAAAATGATCTAGCACCTCTCTTATCGGATTTCCGGTTACGTAAATGCGGTCGCGTTCGATGCCTTCGCGAACGAGATTTTCTTTTGAACGCTCGGTATACGGCATCAGGATCGTACTGGAATGATCGATGATGCGGCGGTTTATCTCTTCGGGAACGCGGTCGTCGTAGCAGCGGTTGCCCGCTTCCATATGAAACACCGGAATGCGGCGACGGGCCGCTGGGATCGCGGAGAGTGCACTATTCGTGTCGCCGAGGAGCAGCACGCGATCGGGCTTGTGCTTCTCGAAAAGCTCGTCTGTTCTCGCGATGATCTGTGCGGCCTGGTCGGCGAAACTCTTCGATTTGATCCCGAGATGAACATCCGGCGTCCGGATGTCGAGGTCGCGGATAAAAATATCGCTCAAACTCTCGTCATAATTCTGCCCGGTGTGCACCGTCGTATGCTCGCTATGCTGATCGAGCACCCCAAGCACGAGACTAAGCCTGATGATCTCCGGCCGAGTGCCGAAAATGGTCATTATTTTCATAGATCCTTAAAAGCTCCCCTCCTGGACAGGAGGGGTGGCCCGGCTTTGCGGGCGGGGTGGTTGAGGTCCCTCGGATTCATGGATGCTAACCACTGAGAACCACGTAGAACTGGAAATCCATTCTTGACGAAGCGGCTGCCACCCCTCCTGTCCAGGAGGGGAGTCGCAGTTACCGATGCAAAAATGCTTCGATCTCATCCCCCGCCTGCATCAACAAATTTCTCAGTTCCTCGCCCGCGATGTTGTTATCTTGCGACGAATATTCTCGTGTCAGAGCATTTTCCAGCGTTTCGCTAGTCCGCAATTCCGGTAGAACGGGTTGGATGACGTAATAATCGCCCCTTTCCACCGTGCGGAAGCATTCTTCTTCGGACACCATTATCTCGTGGACCTTTTCGCCCGGGCGGATGCCGGTGAATTCGATGGGCAATTTTTTGTCTCCCATAAGGACATCGGCAACATCGACGATGCGAGCGGCGGCGACTTTGGGCACGAACGTGAGGCCGCGGCCATCTGATTTCACAGCCTCAAAAACAGTGTCGACCGCCCGATCCAAAGAAAGCAGAAACCGCGTCATTTCGGGCAGAGTTATCGTGAGCGACTGCCCTTTTCTGATCTGATCGACAAAAAGCGGAACTATGGAACCTCGCGAAGCGATGACGTTTCCGTATCTCACGCAGTTGAACTGAACACTGGGCAGGTCACGATTTGCTTCAACGAAAATGCGTTCCTGCAGGGCTTTTGTCATACCCATGACGTTGATGGGTTTGCAGGCCTTGTCGGTCGAGATGCCGATGATCTTTTTGACCGGCAGATCGTTTTCGCGAACGGAACGGACGATATTTGCGGCACCATTGATGTTGGTCATCACGGCTTCCATCGGGAAATATTCGCACGAAGGCACCTGCTTGAGCGCAGCGGCATTAAAGACGATGTCGACACCGCGCATCGCCGCGACGACCGCCGCGTAGTCGCGAACGTCACCGATCCGGAAATTCAGGCGATCCCGTGTATTCTGATAGATAACGTCGTCCGTCGCGGTCTCGCGGTGCATAAAGTCGAGCCGCATGTAATGCTGCTTGGCCTCATCCCGGGAAAAAACGGTTATCTGCTCGGGCGTACCCATCTCGCCCGTCAAAATACGCTTGACGAGCGTCTGACCAAGCGAACCCGTGCCGCCGGTGACTAGTATTCGTTTGTTTTCTAATGGTTTCATCAAATTCTAAGATTTTAGCATTAACCGGGTCGCTAGTGTCAGCACCGACGGGGACGAAGTGACCGCTACTCTATCGCGAATCGAGAAACCACTCGTTCAAGGTCGCCGCGTAGCGGCATCCGAATTTAGCCGTGGGTTTCAACCCACGGTCAGCGTCATTCACCACGAAGCGTCACGTAGTGATGCCCGATTCGACCGTCGCTACGGGACAATAACGGCATTTTCCAATTTTCCGTGGGTTGAAACCCATGGCTAAATTCGGATGCCGCTACGCGGCTTGTTCAAAATGCAATTCCTAATTAAATGGTTATAATTTGGCAAACCCGAGTACATCGATGTTCGATCGCTCGATCTCAACATCAGCCAGCCAATCTAACACAAAATCCCGCGCTGTGGCCGTCATTTGGGCATGTTGACTGGTGGGCATATTGATAGCGGTTTGTAAGGCATCGATCCATAAGTGCGGAGTTTCGAGGGTGATGTCCCATCCGATTCCCTTTTCTTCGAGGTTTCGCCACGGGGTCCTATCGCTGATCAGTAGCGGAAGCCCCGCTGCGAGGGCTTCGATGAAGACGTGGCCGAAGTTTTCGCCGAGCGTGGGCAGCAGGAAGAAGTCGTATCCGAAGAGTGTCGCGGAAACTTGGTCGTGGGCGACTATTCCCTTGTAATTTACCGATATGTTCGGCGGCAGAGCGGTCGTTATTCGCTGGCATTCGGCCCAGTAATCGGGCTCTTCCAGCGTTCCGTAGATGTCGATCGTCAAGGATCCTTCGATCGGGCCGAGCTTATCCAGCAGCCAATTTAGATTCTTTTTCCGCATAAAACGCGACAAGAAGACCATTCGGGCCTCGCCGCTTTTCTTCTGGCGTTTTTTTGATTGGTCGTACTCGGGGAAAACCACACGCGGCGGCATGTTTGGGGCTACCCGGATGTCGAGGCCGTGGCCGAGGCGTTTTATGATCTCTTCTTTTTCAGAATCGGAGGCGGCTTTCCAGATGATGTCGTTTGAGAGCAGGAAGGCCTTTGCGTTTGGGATGAACAGACTCTTTTTGAGGCCGTTTATCTCAAGAGCCCCAGGCGAAAACTCGCCTTCGGGGGCGAGGATCACTTTGGTTTTCCTAACGCGGCGGAACTTTAAGAGAGCCAGCGTGAATATCGTCAGGCGGCTGAAAAAGCTGTTGAGATAGATCGCATCCGGCTCGATCTCATTGACCAGTTTTCGTATCGCTCCCGCGTTTACCTCGTTTTTCTTCAGGTAGTAGACCTGTGCGTTTCCGACGGTGTTCCATTCGCCGATATTGACAGTCGTGTAGGATTCGCGGTTAAAAACCCCATCATGATCGCGGCATATCAGCCAAAAATCAAAGCGGTCGCCAAGCCGGTCGACCATATTTGCCAAAGTCCGGGCCGCCCCGCCGCTTTCGAAGCCGGGGAGGTAGTAGTCGGCGATTATGAGGATCTTGGGCATGAGTTCTGTCAGTACCGCCTGCGGTAGCGGGCGGGGTTTTTAATACGTCGTGTCGAAAAGATCCCCACCCGCTACCGCAGGTGGTACTGACTCGGGCTGCCCACCCGCTACCGCAGGTGGTACTGACTCGACTCCGCGGCCATTTTTTGAATCATCGTCGGCCAATCGGGCAATTCGATGCCGGTTGCTTTGCTGAATGCCGTGCCGTCGAGGCTTCGGTCGATCATGACCTCGTCGTTCGGTACGATCTCGATATTTGCGGCGTAAAATTCGTTAAGCAATCGCAGCAGGTCGTACTTCGTGATCGGCTCGCTTGAGACGTTATAGACCCCGTTAAGTTCGGGGTGATCGGCTATCAGTTTTGCTATCAAGTCAGCAAATTCGATGGTCGGCAAGCCAGTGTAAATTGCTCTTGTGTAACCATTTACCGTTCCACCACGATTGCTCAGGAACCACTCGACAAGGCTGTGAGCCGTACCGAGTTCGCGGCCGATGATCGACGTTCGCAGCGTTAGACATCGCTCGCCGCTAACCTCGCCGAGGAATTTGCTCATGCCGTACAGATCGTGTGCGTCGGGCAAGTCTTTTTCAGTGTAATTCCCTCGCGTTCCGTCGAAAACGCAGTCGGTGCCGATGGTTATGAGGCGGAAACCGTACCGTTTTGACAATGCCTCCAACCGCAGCGGAAACATCGCATTCACGGCGATAGTTCGCTCGCGATCTAGTGCGTTCGGGGCCTGTTTGATGATGCCGACGGCATTTATGACCACATCGGGTCTTGCTGTTTTGATGGCGTGTTCGACGGAAGCTTCATCTGTAACCTCAATGTTTTCAATGATCTTCTCGCGGTCGAAGATTCCAAAGCGTTCGATATCCTCAAAATTCCCCCTGATCGTGCCCGACACCTCAAACGCCACGCCAAGCCGCTGATAAAGCTTGTGCCCGAGCATTCCGTTGGTGCCAAAAATGAGGATTTTCATCTAATAATAGCTGTGCGCAGAACAAGCAAGACCGGCTAGAGCGTCGACGGGTCGTGTCGCCAAAGGCGACAAATATTAAAGCCTAGGGTGGAGCGAGTCTTCGAGCGTAACCCTAGGTGATAAATAAGATCGGACCCGTCCCTGAAGGGGACGAATAAACCGCCGCCAATTGCTCGCCTTCAGCGAGCCGGTTCTTGCCTGCCGGTTACCTAGGGTTTGCCGAAGCGGCTACACCCTAGGCTTTAATGTTTGTCGCCGTTGGCGACACGAAATGCTCTACTCGTCAATCGGAGCGACCAATCCAGGAGATCAGCCCCTGATAAACCGCAGCGCACTCTCTTGCGATCGCCCCGGAATCAAACCGCTTTACATTCTCGATACCCTTTTCTATCAACGTTTGGCGAAAGCCCGCGTCGCCGCGGATCTTCTCGATCGCTGCTCGGATCGCCGGCGGAACTTTAGGATCGACCAAAACAGCCCCCTCGCCCGCGATGTCGCTCATCGGAGCTATATTGCTTGTTATAACCGGCTTTCGCATTGCCTGGGCTTCGATTATCGGCAATCCGAATCCCTCGTAAGTAGAACAAAACGTTACGATATCCGCATTTCTATATTCCTCGACTATCGCACCTGAGTCCAGCGAAGCAGTCGAGGAATATTCTATTGACGCTTCAGCGAGACGACGTTCTTGGTCGTCAGTAAGACCTCCGATGATACGCAGATGGCATGGAAACCCTCGAAGGGCTTCGATCAGCGTTTCGACGTTTTTATTTGGAGCAGTGCCTATCTGAAGGATGACTGGCCGCTCGGCGTTGAATGGCTTTAGGGGTTCGGCCACGAAGCCGTCGATCAGCGGGTTTGTTATCACCTCAACCGGTTTTGCCAGTGTCGGCATCTCGGCGGCGATCTCGTTGCGGGTCGCTTCAGAGATCGTGGTTACCTTCGCCACGCGGTTTACAGGGGCGGTCAGAAATAGCCATTTCAGCAAAGCTCGTCGCAAACCCGTTCGGCGGCGGAGAAATACAAGATCGTGGATCGTAAGTACCGTTTTCCGGGCCGGCAGACGGAGAGCGATGTAATGAATGTCGCCCGTGATGTGATAAATGTCAGCCGGTTTGGGGCGAAAAAACAGCAGATTCTTGACGATGGCACCGATGCCATATCCGTACGGAAGCTGCTGAAATTCGACGTCATATTCGTCGAGCTCCTGCGCGATCTGTCGAAAGACGCGCTCGATCGAGACCGAGGCGGTGGGCTTTCGCTCGATGAAAACGATCTTCGGCTTCATGCGTGGGACCGGTGAATGCTGGCATCGCCGGTGAGAAAATCGTTAAGCATTGAGGCTTCGATGCGAGTTGTTCCGACTGTGGCCACGACAAGCCCCGCGGCGGCGTTGGCTAACCGTGCGGCTTCGACGAAAGACGCTCCGGCGGCAACGGCGGCCGCAAAGGTAGCGATGACAGTGTCGCCTGCTCCGGTCACGTCATAGACCTTTCTTGCGAGCGAGGGCAGTTTTTCGACCGCATGGCCGCGTTCGAAAAGCGTCATACCGTCTTCGCCCTCGGTTATCAAAAGCGCTTTCAGGTCAAGCGTTTCGGCGAGATGCTTACCAGATTCCGCAACCACGTATCCCAAACCAAGATCTAGGCCGGCGGCATCCGCTGCCTCGCGTTTGTTTGGCGTGATGACGGCGGCTCCCCGATATTTCGTGAAATCGCGTCCTTTCGGATCGACAAGCACGGGCTTGTTCAACGACGCTCCGATCTCGATTATCGAACGAAGCAGCGGATCGACAAGGAGGCCTTTCGCGTAGTCCGAGATCACGACCGCATCGCATTGCTGCATCTCCGCGGCGAATTTCTCGGCGACCCTTCCCGCTTCGAGGTCGGAGATCGGTGCCGTCGTTTCGCTGTCGATGCGGACGACGTGCTGGCTGTGGGCGACGATGCGAGTTTTGATCGACGTTTTACGGCCGCTTACCGCAGTGATCTCGTGATCGGCGATACCGGCCTCCGTAAGGACGGTTGTAAGCATTTCGCCTTCGGCATCTTCGCCGCGGATGCCGAAAAGCTTGGTGCGAGCCCCCAGTCCGACCAAGTTCGCCGCGACGTTCGCCGCACCGCCGGCGACGAGGCTCATTTTCTCCATCTGCACGATCGGCACCGGAGCCTCAGGCGAGATCCGGCTGACCGAGCCCCACCAATAGCGGTCGAGCATCACGTCGCCGATGACGAGGATGCGGGTGTTTTTGATCCTGTCGAGAATTTCGATCATCAAAAAGTTTTATGAGTTGCCTCCACCTTTAGGTGGAGGAGAAAGTATTAATAATAAGGGCTTTAGCCGAATCTTCGGCTAGTGTTTTTGCTCTTTCAGCCCTGCTAAATACTATTGCGATCTGTTCGGCTAAAGCCTTTCAAAATATTACCGAAGACCTCCACCTAAAGGTGGAGGCAATTCATAGGATTACACAAACGCCTCGTCGACCATTTCGCACCAGATGTGGGCGATGGTGATGTGGGCTTCCTGAATACGGGCCGTGCGTTCGGACGGGACGAGAATGCACGCGTCCGTCAGCGAAGCGAGTTTCTTGCCTGCGGCCCCGGTCATTCCGATCACGCGGCAGCCGCGATTTCTGGCTGCCATGACTGCAGCGATCACATTACGCGAATTTCCGCTCGTCGATATCGCTATCAGGCAATCGCCTTCGGCGGCGAGAGCATCGACCTGTCTTGCAAAAATGCGTTCGAAATCGTAATCGTTCGCGAGAGCTGTTAAGGCGGATGTGTCGGTCGTCAACGCTATCGCGGGCAGGGCTACGCGTTCGGTCTCGTATCTGCCGACAAATTCGGCCGCGATGTGCTGTGCGTCTGCGGCACTTCCGCCATTGCCGCAGATGAGGACTTTTTTTCCGCTTTTTACCGTGTCGACAAGGATCTGGCCGCATTCGGCGATCGTCGGTTTTAGTTCGGCGATGACTCTTTCGAAGACTTCGCGGTGTTCGTTCAGCGATCGATCGATAACGGTGGCCGATCTCTCTACTGTCTCACTGGCAGGCAGGATGCCTGCGCTCCAGTTGGTTTTGCGGCTTTTTTCGATGATCTTACTGGATGAAAACCCTTCGACAAGCGGTAGCGAGTGTACCTGGCCGCCGTTTGCGATGACAAAATCTGCTCCGATAATTTCGTCCGGTTTCCAGTCGCCGCCTTTTACGAGCACATCCGGCATTATCTCGCGGATGATGCGTTCGGGCGTAAGTTCGTCAAAGATGACAACTTCGTCTACGGCTTTCAGCCCAAGCAAAACAGCCTTGCGGGCTTCCTGGTCCTGAACCGGACGATCGGGGCCTTTGATCTTTCGCACTGATTCGTCGCTGTTGATGCCCACGACGAGTTTCGTACCGAGGGCTTTCGCACGATTCAAAAGGTCGACGTGGCCTGCGTGGAGTATGTCGAAACAGCCGTTTGTGAAAACCGTCATATCTGAGTCAGTACATTGAGCGGCGGGGTCACACCGCTTTCGATACCATCTGCCGCTGCCGTCCCGCATGAATTCTTTTCGCAATGAACGCGACAAAAACGATGCCGATCATCGCTGTAAATCCTGTCTTGAACATCACCGGAATGATCGTACCGTAAAATCCCTCGTAAGAGATCGACGTGATGAGCATAAAAAACAGCGTCAAGCGCCAAACGACTGGTGGTTTGCCTTCAACCAGTGTGCTGTAAATGAGCCTCAGCACCAAGCCGAGGGCGAACATGCCGAAAAAGACGCCCGGAATTCCAAAGTTTCGCAGCAGATCGCCGATAGGCGTGATCGCATATGACGATTCGCCATAGTCGAAATAAAGATCACTGTACTTTCGCGGATCGGAAACGACCGGACGTTCGGGCCAAAAGACGCGGGGTATCATGAACGTCGTCATCTCGATGTAAATATTATCGCTCAGGCCATAGATCTCTTCATAGGGAGCGAGTTCTTCGTGGTTTGAGACAACGACAGCCAAAGTTGACAGGATATCGATCCGCTCGGCAAAGCTGGTGGCTCCAAACTGCAGCGTATCGACGACATCGCTGTTACTCACCTGCGAAACGGCCTGCAGGACGTTCTCAGCGTAAACATCTGCCGACTGGCTTTCCTCGGTTCCCTTCGTGTTTCGAAATGTAGTGCCGTAGATCATGCCGACGGTCAGCCCGATGGTCAGAAGAAGTCCGGCGATCGTTCCCTGCTTAACCGTAAATCGCCTGCCAGACAGAATGTAAGCGAATGAGACGAGCAGGAAAAGTTGGATGATGTTGCCGCGGCTGCCGGAAAAAAGGAACTTGATCAGGCTCGCCCCGGTCAGCACGAAAACTAGAAACCCCGCGATGAAATCCCATTTTCGCCGCCTAAAGACAACGTACCAAAGCAAAAAGCTAGCCTGCACCCAAAACAATGTCGTGAAATACACTAGCCCGTCCCACGAAGCAAAGTCCGCTACCCGCTGGTAACCGAATCGCCCGAGGATCAGAGCCATGAGGGTATTGAAAACCCCGGCGAATAAAAGCAGCCCGCCCGGTGTGATGTGCGAATCAGGCGAGTATTCGGCGCTGGGAAGAAACTCCGAGATCCGATGCCCGATCTTTGCCGTAAACGGCATCAGATAACCGACCGAAAGCCCGGCATAGCCGAGGGCTACGAGCGAGATGGTCAGCGGAAACGCGGTCGTCTGATCCTGTACCAGATTCGCAAATGAGGGCTGTGAGATACCGAGGGCAAAAAACAATCCTCCGACGACGAAAGCCGGAAAGAGATATGAAAGGGTCGCAAAAACGAGCGGGTCGACGAACGTAAACCTCCCCTTTACATACAGATAGCCCATCGGTACGGCCATTACGAGAGCGAGCCCGAGCAGCCACGGAACAAGATAGAGATTCGGAAAAGCGTCGAGCGAACCGCTCGTATACAGGAGTGCGATCACACCAACCAGCAGCGCGGCGGCCATCAAAAGGACGCCGACCAGGATCGAGCGGTCGGTGCGGAGGTCTCGTGACTGTAAATAGCGGGCGGATTGCATCTACATTCTAATTCCCCTCTGGACAGGAGGGGAGGACCGGCTTTGCGGGCCCAGGCGGTTGCTTGGCGTGCGTGTTTCTAAAGTCATGTTGGAAAGAACTACGTTGAGCATACCCAGATTGTCCTTCTCATTCGGTGGAGGTATCAACCACCCCGTCAGCCGAAGCGGCTGCCACCCCTCCTGTCCAGGAGGGGAGTTTTACTTCTCTAACCGACATACCGCGATCAATCCGTCCGCCCATTGCGGGGCGATCTTGACCGATACATCGTTTATCAGGTTAGCAAACCAGCGATTGTGCGGCCGGTGCTCGTTACCTACATCATAGAACAAAAAGCTTTCGACGCGCAGGCCGTGACGTTCGATCAGAAGCTTTAGGGTTGAGTACGAGTAGTACGCGACGTGGTCCGGGTGAACGAATTCCTGCCGCCCTCGCTTTCCTCTGAGGCCATACAGCCAGAAACGCATGCCGCAATAGGCGTTGATGGTCGTCAGCACTAACTGCGTTTCCGCGTTCATGAAACGCTTGATGCCGCTGAGGAAAAGCCCAGGATTATTGAGATGTTCGATCATCTCACCGGCGATTATCACGTCGAAAGTTTGATCTAGCTCAAGATCTTCGAGATGTTCGAGATCGGTAACGTATAGGTTTTTTGAGCCATTATCTTTAAGAACCTCGATTCCCTCTTTGTCTGCGTCGATGCCGACGACCTCGGCCGCGATCTCTTCGAGGTCGCTATGCAGTAGCATGTTGTTTTTGAGGGATTCTAGGGTATACGGCCAGTTGGTACAGCCAAGATGCAGCACGCGCTTGCCGCGACTCAGATCGCGGATGAGGTCAAGACGTTGTACTAATTGAAAGTCCGCAGGCATCGGTAAATGTTAGCAGAAAGACTTAATAATCGGGACTATGTCTTTCTGAAGGTCTCCTTGAGGATCCTTCGGTCATCGCTGTTAAGGTAGTCGGTCAACAGCAAGACCCATAGATAGACGACCCCGCTGATCGAAACGGCCAGTACGAGCCCAAACCATGAGCCGCCTGTAAGCGAAAGCGTTGATGCCTGTACTGCGACGGCGAGAGCGGCAGCCAGCAATGTTCGAGCAAGTGTACCTATCCAGAATTTACCGAACACGCCGCCTAGAAAGCGATGTTCCGTGTAGAAAATAGCAAAAATAAATGCCGCAACTCCTGCGAGCCGTGCAACGGCGGAACCGGTTGAGTTCATCGAGGGACTCAAGGCGAGCATGAGACCGATCGCGACGAGCATCCAGGCCATGGTTGCAAATGCGTTTACGCGGGCGGAGCGAAAACTGTCTGCGATTTGCCACGCGACGGTATGGATACCGAGTATCGAGAACGTAACCGTGTGGATGATCAACAGCGAATACGACGCAACCGCGTAAGTCTCGCCGAGCCAAAGGTTTAGAAAGACAAAACCGCCGCCAATCGCTGATGCTAAGGCGAAGAAAACCAGAGCGGCGACAACCTTTGTAGCTCTCGTGTAGAGCCGTGCAAGCTGTTCGGGGCGGTCGAGGAGTTCGTTTACCTTGGGAAACATTGCGAGGACGAGGCTCGCTACAAACATATGGACGTACATCGCGAGTGACATCGGGATGACGTAAAACGTCAGAGCCTCGCCTCCGAACTGGCTCATTATCCAACCGCGTTCGAAGAGGAGCAGGACGTTGCCAAAAAGCTGATACGCCATCAGGCTGAGACCGTAGCTGACCACTAAACGGAAGACCGGCGTGCCGACCTTTAGCGTAAATCTGAACTCGGGCAAGGCCTTTTTGGCTGCCAGATACGAAGCGGCGCAGACGATCAGCCACGTTACAAGATTCCACCAGAGAAGGGCGACGATGCCGTAACCGAGCAAGACCAACACGATGCTGCCAAGGCTGAACGATACACTGCTCAAATTTGCGAGCAACAGAAAACGGTCGAAGCGGTGAAGGCCCTGAAGTACGAGCTGAAAGACTTGTCCGATGACGATGGCGATGATCGTTGCGGCAGCGAGATACAGGCCGGTGACCGCCTGATCCTGAAGTACGGGCTCGATGAAAAGCACTCGCTCGACGATGAATCGGGCGAGGAAAACCGTGATCAGCGAACCCGCAAGCGTAGTGACAAAACCAAATATGAGCGTGCCGGAGATGACAGGCGATATCTTTTCTTTCTCACCGGTCGCGGTATATTCGGCGACATATTTCGCAGCGACCTTGCCTATCGCGGTCGTGAAGAAATAGCTTATAAACCCAATTATTACAACAAGTACGCCGTACTGCTCATTGCCGAGCGTTTTGACGACAATGGGCGTTGCAACAAATGTCGGGATGATCGGCAACAGCCAGGAAAGCAGCCCGAGCAGGCTGTTTTTGAAGAATGTTCGCTGCGTCACCACCTTTTCACTCGGCATCGGCGAAACACTCCTTGTATTTTGCGATAGCTATCTGTGAGGCGACGCGTTCATCGAAATGTTTGATAACCAGCTCGCGGCCGTTCTCGGCGATCTTTTTGCGCAATGCCTCATCCTGTTTTAGCTCTCGAATGGCCGCGGCGAGGGCATCGGCGTCGCCCGCTTCGATCAGAATTCCGGTTTCGTGGTCCTTTACAGCCTCGGGAATTGCATAAACGTTGGTCGAAATGCTCGGAATGCCAAGTGCCATCGCTTCGAGCAAGGCGATCGGCAAGCCTTCGACAAAGCTCGGCAGGGCGAAAACATCGGCGACGCGGAAAAATTCAAGAATTTCCTCACGCGTTTTTCCGGTTTCACTGGAGAGTCGAATTTCAAAATTCTTTAGCCCGTAGCCGTTGATCCGTTCCTGATCCTCGTCGCTCGGTTGTTTGGGCGTGAGCCAGACGAAGGCGATGTCATTATCCTCACTCAGATTTTTGGCAGCTTCCAGGAATATCCACCTTCCCTTTCGGTCGATGAACTGGCCGACGCAGAGGACGAGGAATTTGTCGGCATCGATATTGTGTTTCTCCCTGATCTCGCCTCTCGATCGCCCATTTTTGAGCACGGCGTCGATCTGACGCGGGTCGACGCAGGTATATGTGACGGCGATGTCATCCCAGAATTTCGGCGATACGAGCGGCTTTATTTTGTTTTTCGTGTCCTGATTCGAAGCGAAAATATGAAAGCCGCGAAGCCTCGAGACGAAGTGCATCCGCATTTTCCAGATCGTTTCACGCACGGCCGAGCCAGAGATCGCATTGTGCATCGTGACAAAAAAATTCGCTCCGCGACGCGACAGCACCGCAAGGAATTGCCAGGATTGCCACGGACTTATCTCGATGTGGAGAATGCTGTTCTTCAGGTCATACTTTCTAAGATATTTGAGGACGGCGAGTTCGGTCTTGATCCGGTTTGACTGGCGTTCCAGCTTTCGTCCGATGTTTGGAGCAGCGTCGTGATCGAGCGCCACATCGAGGAGATCGATCTGCACGCCGATCTGCTCCAGATAGCCGACAACCTCGGGCGATGAGCCGCGGGGCAAGGCAACGACCACATCCCATTCCGCAAGAGCTTCCTTCATGATCGCCATCATGTACACCTGAGCACCGCCCCATTCGAGATAGGTCCACAGGAAGATGATGGTTCGTTTAGGGTAAGGTGACATTTGGTCGCTTAAAAAAACGGGTTTACGCATCACGCGTTTTAATGAACGATGATGAGAGCCTCGCCGAATAGTCTGGTCGCCAACGGCGACAAACATTAAAGCCTAGGGTTAAGCGAGTCTTCGAGCGAAACCCTAGGTTAGGTCGGCAACATTGTTGGGTCCCTGAAGGGGACGAACGATCGCGATCTATTTCTAGCTCGCCTCCAGCGAGCGAAATCCTTTCCATCCCCAACCTAGGGTTCCATTCGCTAACGCTCATTCCACCATAGGCTTTAATGTTAGTCGCCGTTGGCGACGGGAAACTTCGAGGCTTCCGACTTAACCACCACTGACGCAAAAGTCTCGGCTAGCGGCGATTCCGGCTGCGTTATTGCCCAGCTTGATTCGTAGCTCCGGCCGGCGAGAATTCGTGCGATCGATATCGGAAGCGAGATCAATCCCTGTAATCGGCTCGGCGCACCCAGGTAATTCGAGTAAAAACGCCTTCGTAGCGAGTATCCGCTGTGTGGATCGGTAAAAAGAACACGCATCTTTTTGCCGAATGGAAGACGGCGAAATCCTGTGATCACATCGTTGGGCTTGCAAAAAACCCGTGCACGCGGTTCGATCATGAGTCTCCAGCCGGCCCGCCGCATCCGAGGGGTGTATTCCGCATCGCCAAATTGTGGCAGCCGCTTCTCATCCATCAAGCCAACTTCACTTACTGCCGCCGCCGGGTATAGAACGCAGTTCCCGACGATAATCTCAACTTCCCATGGCCTCTCGGGTATCGTCCAAACGGTTTGGTTGTACCAGTGACGAAAGCCGCCTTTCAATGTTTCCCACCGCGGCGATATCTGAAAGATCTTGTGCGGCGTTTCCCAGTTTAACAGGAGCCCGCCGACTACAGATCGGGGATATCGTTCGGCACATTCTACGAGATTTACAATGCATTTCTCGTCGAAGATCTGATCGTTGTTGATCGCAAGAATGTAGTCCGGTTCATGAAGCAAAGCCGCAGATATGCCACGATTTGTGCCCGCGGTGTACCACAAGTTGCCGTCGCCCGTTACGATCTCGACATCGGGAAATTCGTTTGCGATAGCCTCGGCCGTTCCATCCGTCGAACCGTCATCGACGACGATGACGTGGAGCCGAAGCCCGGCAGAATCGGAGCGGGCGATGCTGCGCAGGCATTGCAGCGTTTCTTCGCGGCGGTTATGCACCGGAGTTACGATTTCGACATTTAGCGGCATTATCCAAGATCGCTCGACCGGCGTTGTCCGGCTTCGATATCCGCTTCGATCATGAGGCGTGTAAGTTCCTTGAATTTGGTCTTAGCTTTCCATCCCAGTAGACGCTCCGCTTTCGCGGCATCGCCGATCAGTGAATCGACCTCGGTCGGGCGATAGTAGTTTGGGTCGATGCCCACGATGACATCGCCTTCGCTGATAGGAAGAAAATCGATCCCAAATTTATCTTTGAGCACCGACGGATCGATGCCCGATATCGTACCCGTTTCGTTCTCGGCTTTGCCCGACCACGTTAGCTGAATGCCAATGTTATCGAGGACTTCCACCACAAATTCCCTTACGGAATGCGTTTCACCGGTTGCTAGCACAAAATCATCGGCAGTTTCCTGCTGTAAGATACGCCACATTCCCTCGCAGAATTCCGGAGCGTAACCCCAATCGCGGGTCGCGTCCAGATTGCCGAGGGTTAGCTTGCCACCGGTTCCATGAACCATCTGAGCGACTGCCCGCGTGATCTTTTTGGTTACAAAGGTATTGCCGCGGCGAGGAGATTCGTGATTAAACAAGATACCGTTGCACGCGAACATATCGTACGCCTCGCGATAATTTACGATCGTCCAGTAAGCAAATAATTTTGAAACGCCATAGGGCGAGCGCGGATAGAACGGCGTGCGTTCATTTTGCGGGGTCTCCTGCACCTTTCCGAAGAGTTCGGAGGTAGACGCCTGGTAGAATTTGACCTGTCGCAACCCCGTCTCCCTGATCGCATCCAGGAATCGCAAAGTTCCAAGAGCGTCAACCTGAGCCGTATAATCGGGTATCTCGAAAGAGACTTTGACGTGACTCTGGGCGGCCAGATTGTAGATCTCATCCGGTTCTATCTTTTCGAGCAGGCGGTTGAGGCTGCTCGGGTCGATCAGATCGCCGTAGTGGAGGAAAAGGGTCTTGTCGAGGATCTCGGGATCGCGGTAAAGATGATCTATTCGCCCGGTATTGAAGGAACTGGATTTGCGAATAATGCCATGGACCTCATAGCCTTTTTCGAGCAGGATCTCGGTCAGATAGCTGCCGTCCTGCCCAGTGATCCCGGTGATAAGTGCTTTCTTCATCTCAAGTTAACTGACGGGATTCGCGCTCAAAAACCAGTCGTATGTCTTCCTTAATCCTTCCGCAAGCGATGTCGTGTGAGTCCATCCCATTCTGGACATACGCGAAGTATCGAGCAGCTTCCGCGGCGTACCGTCTGGTTTGCTGGTGTCGAATACGATATGGCCGTCGAAGCCCACGATCTGTGCGATCAAGCTTGCCAACTCGCCGATCTCGATATCCTTGCCGACGCCAATATTAACATGCGACACACCGTCGCCATAGATATCGCGAGCGTCTACATTCTCGACGAGAAAGGCGATCGCGTTTGCGAGATCGTCAACATACAAAAATTCTCGAAGCGGCTTCCCTGTGCCCCAAACCGTAACATTCGCACGGTTTTCTATCTTTGCAGTGTGAAACTTTCGTATCAGTGCCGGGATAACGTGAGATGTGTCGAGATCAAAATTGTCATTGCGCCCGTAGAGATTGGTCGGCATAACGGAGTAGAAATTTGCTCCGTATTGACGGAAATAGCTTTCGCAGAGCTTTACGCCCGCGATCTTGGCGATGGCGTAGGGCTCGTTTGTCGACTCCAGAACGCCTGTGAGAAGGGCCTCTTCTGTGATCGGCTGAACGGCATTTCGCGGATAAATGCAGGAGCTTCCGAGAAAGATCAGCTTCTCGACACCAGCCCCTTGAGCCTCGTGAATAACATTGGCCTCGATCATGAGATTGTTATACAAAAACTCGGCCCGGTGGGTGTCGTTTGCGAGAATTCCGCCAACTTTTGCTGCGGCGAGGATCACGATCTCCGGCTTTTTCTCGGAGAAGAAAGCTCGAACGGCTCGTTGATCAATAAGGTCGAGTTCGCTGGATGCCGGTGTTTGCAGTGAGCGGCAGCCTCTGCTTTCAAGCTCACGACGAATCGAGCTTCCGACCATTCCGCCGGAACCGGCAATGTAGATCCTCTTGTTTTTATGCATTGCCAGCGAATCTCACCGCAGTTATCAGATCAGCCCTCGTCTCTCTCGGTGTAAGTGCTTCGGTGATAGTAGCTCTGGTAGTAGTAATAATTGTCTTTGTTGTTCAGGTTAACGTTGTTTAGGACGACGCCGAATATTTTAGCCCCGATCTCCTGCAGCATTTGGCGCGAACGGCGGACCACCTGGCGTGAAGACTTGCCTGCATGGACGACGAGGATAACGCCGTCGACCATTGAGGCGATCAGGACGCCATCGGTAAATGACGCGATCGGCGGCGAATCGATGACGATGTGGGTGAATTTGCTGTTGAGGATACGCAGCAGCGAGATCATCTGCTCGGAGCCGATCAACTCGGCCGGATTCGGCGGGATCGGGCCCGACGTCATCACGAACAGCTTCGTTTTGTCGTCCTGCTTGATCGAGTCCATCACGTCGGTGTCAGCTAGTTCGCTTGCGAGCAGCGAGCTGAGGCCTTCGCCATTCTTCATGTTGAAGATCGAGTGCAACCGCGGGCGACGCATATCGGCGTCGATGATCAGAACCTTCGCACCGGTTTGAGCGAGGCTGATCGCCGTGTTCGTGGCGATCGTCGATTTGCCTTCGGACGGTAGACTCGACGAGATGAGCAGCGATTTTGGAGCGTGTCCGGCGGTCGAAAGCAGGATCGAAGTTCGCAGATGGCGATAGGCCTCAGCCAGCGACGAGCGCGAATCGGCCGAGATCAGCAAAGGCGTTTGCGGCGAATCATCGTCTCCGTCACCAGCACCAACCAGCAAAAGTTTTCGCTTTGGAACCGAATCGATTGACGGTATAGCGGCGAGAGCCGGAAGCTGCAGGTAGTTTTCGATCTCTTCGGTCGTCCTGATCGTATCGTCAAGATACTCGAGAAACAACGCGAGTCCCATCCCAAACAGCGTGGACAAAACCAGAGCGGCGGCGACAGTCGCAAGCCGTCGCGGCGATACAGGGACCTTGGGCGGAATAGCCTGATCGCTGACGCTAATGTTATTGTCCGAGCCCTGCGAAGCGACGTCGTTCCCGCTTTGCTGTTTTCGAAGGTTATCGAGAAATCCCTTGTTGGTCTCGATGTTTTGCTGAAGAAGCCGGATGCTGACCGCACTTTGACTCTGGCCCTGTGCCTCACCGAATTGTTTATTAAAATCGATGCGGATCTTGTTCTCTTTGTCCTGTGCTTGGAGATATTTTGTCCGCAGATTTTCGAGTAGAACCTTCGTCGAATTTGCCCGGTATGTTTCGATGTCGCGGCGGCTCTTTTCGGTCGCGGTGCTTAGAGAATCTTGATAGCTCTTGATCTGTGCATCGATCTCGGTTATCTCGGGAGCGGTTTCGAGAAATTCCTGCAATCGAAGGGCACGCTGCTGTTTCAGCAGTGCCGTTTGCTTGACCGTCTCGATCTCGAGGCTGCGAAGGCTTGCCTGTTGTTCGGTGATGAACCTAGCCGATTCCGCCTCGGCTAAAGCCTTAGCTCTTTCCGGGGATTTTTGAACGGTTAGGAAGTTCGCTTCGGCATTCTTTCGCTCGAATTCGGCAACTAGCAGATCGCGATTTAGCCCGCTCAAACGGTCGGAAACGATGGTTTGCTCGCCCTCTGTCTTTACAATGCCGGCTTTCTGGTTCAGATCGACGAGTGCCTGCTCATCGCGTTTAATGTCCGATTCGACGGCGGAGATCCGCTCGGCGAGAAAGTCGTTGGTCTTTCGGCTTATACCAGTTCGTCGCTCTTGATTCTGGTCCGTAAAAGTTTTTGCGATCGCGTTTACGACGAAAGCGGCGAGATCAGGGTCGGTGTGGCGATAATTGATGGCGATGAGGCGCGTATCCTTAAAGGTCGTACGCGATTCGCGGATCGGCTCGGTCTGCAGATTTCGTTTTATCGCCTCGACATAAGGAGCGAGGCGTATCGCCTCAGCCATTTCTTCGGCGTTGCCAAGCGATTCCTGTAGCGACTCGACTGAGCTTTTCTTATTCTTTTGCTCTGCTTCGTCCGTTGCAAGTCCTAACGATCGCAGCATCGAACGCCACGCCGAAACTGACTCCTCTGCTCGAGCCTGCTGAAATTCCTTGTTTGAATCGAGGTTATGCTCCTTTATAACGCGGCGGATAAGGCTGTCGCTGCCCAGCAACTGAAGCTGCGTATTGATGTACGCCGGATCGGCATTAAGGACGGAACGCTGTCGGTCGCTGGTGACAAGATCCGGGTTAACCTGCTCCAGGTCGACCCGAACCTGAGCCGTCGCCTGATAAATATCCGGCCGACGGGCCATATAGATCGCGGCGAGTGTTGTCATCAATACGGCGATACCGATAACGAGCCATAGACGCTTGCGGATCGCCCGCCAGTAATCGACAAGCTGAAACCCCGTTCCTGCCTGGTTGTCACGATAGGACGGATAGTGTCCTGTCGGATACGCCTCGAGGTCGCGCAGGATATCGCCTGCGTCATGTATCGGGGTCCTGATTATTTCGCGCGAATCTTTCATCAATTAGGGAATACGGTAGATCGCATTCGGGATCGTACCCTTCAGAGAATCGACGAATCCCAGGAGGATCGATTTCACTTTATCTTCTGAAACCGCGACCATATCGTTCGGTTCGAGATAAGGGTCTTTGATTTTACCTTTGTCGATCTGGTTAAGGTCATAAATGATCTCTTCTCTCTCAGTCGCACCCTCACGGCGTCGAAGAACACGGATCTTATCCTTTCTCGCGGCACTCTTAAATCCTTCTGCAGTCGCTATCGCCTGACGCAGAGTGATCGGTTCGCTAACCTTGTAGGCTCCTTGTTTATTTACGTTTCCGTAAACATAAATGATATCCGACGTCAGCACCGAAACCGCATCGCCGGGCTTGACCCAGAATGTCGTTTTACCCTCAAGGATGTCGCGGATCTTCATGTCGTAGACGGTCAAGGTGTCATCCACCGGGTCGTCAGGCTTTCTGCAAACCGACTGAGCTCCCGAACGAACGAGGATGAGACGTGTTCCCGCCTCTTTATTAGCCCCGCCCGCAAGGCCGAGCAGTTCAAGTAGGTGCAGCCGACGCGTAAGGTAATAAATATTAGGTTTTTCAACCGAGCCGATAACCGTAACTGGCTGTGATCGCTGTTCTGTGACGGTGACCCGAACCAGCGGATTTCGCAGGATCTTTTCGCCGAACGCGGCACGCAAATCTTCCGCAAGCTCGGCCTCGGTTTTGCAGACGGCAACGATAGGGCGTTCGAGCCGGAATAGATTGATCGTCCCGTCCGGACTGACCGGAACGGTCTGGTTCATATCAGCATGCCGGTCGATCTGTACGCTGATGACGTCCTGATAGCCGATGCGGTATTTTTCGTTCGACGGAGATGACGCTACCGTTTTGTCAGACGGTAAGGCAGTTTGCCCCGAGACGGACAGGATGAGCATAAACGAGAGCGCGAGGCCCGTTAACAACTTATTTTGGCTCATGGAAACGTATCTCCTGGGAAAAAACCACTTCGGAACTAAATTACAAACGAGAATCATAACAAAGTACTGTTGCTTTTGAAACATAAACTAATCCTCTACTCGACACGGAGAGGTTTTTCTGTGCCTTCTTTAAAACGGCAATAAGATTGGCTAAACTCTCAAAATCAAAATGGAAAACGCCACGCCGATGCTTCGGCAGTATCTCGAGATGAAAAAGCAGTATCCGGGGACGATCTTGTTCTTTCGGCTCGGTGACTTTTATGAGATGTTCAACGAGGACGCTATCGTTGGCTCTCGCGAACTCGAGATCACACTCACCGCCCGGCAAAAAGACAGCCCTAACCCGATTCCCATGTGCGGCATACCGCATCACGCGGCGGCGACCTATATTGCGAGGCTTGTAAAAAAAGGCTACCGCGTCGCGATCTGTGACCAGACCGAGACCCCGACAAAAGGCACGAAGCTCGTAAAACGCGAGGTGGTACGAGTAATAACGCCCGGGACAGCGGTCGATCCGCAACTGGTCGAGGCTAAGGACACGATATATCTTGCGGCGGTTTTCGGCAGCGGTGACCGGTTTGGGGCCACATTTCTCGAAACCTCTTCAGGCCAGTTTTTTGCGACCGAGATCGAGGGCAGCGATGCGTGGAACAAGGTCTCCGCCGAGATCGATTCTTACTCGCCGCGCGAGTTGCTGTTTCCAAAGTCGCTCGAAAAACTCATCGCGGGCACGTTTGGCGCGTCAGCAAGCATTGCTTCGCGTTCTCTTTTTGCGGAGGCGGCCGGAATTCGGGCTGATTCATCAGGCTTGACGTTGACACCGCTCGATGACGTAAATTTCGAGCTGAAAGAGGCTGAACGCCTTCTTAAAGACCAGATGCAGGTGCTCGAACTCGCAGGATTCGGTCTAGAAGGCCATGCGGCGGCGCTTTCGGCGGCCGGAGCGTGTTTGCGATACGCTCGCGAAACGCAGCGGGCGTCAGCCGGGCATATTTCGGAAATAAAGTTCTTTTCGTCGAGCGATTTCATGATCCTCGATGCCGTTACGCTGCGAAATCTTGAAATCTTTGAATCGCGTGGCGAGAAGAGCAAGAACACCCTCTTCGGCGTGATGGACGAATGCGTGACGGGCATGGGCTCGCGGCTGTTACGAGGCTGGATATCGCGGCCGTCATTAAAGCGCAGCGAGGTACAGACGCGCCTCGCGGCAGTCGGCGAGCTTTCCGATACGATACTTCGCGAAAAGCTACGGTTTCTGATGAAAGAGGTCAGCGATCTCGAAAGGCTGATCGGGCGCCTCAATCTCGGCACCGCCAGCCCTCGCGATCTGCTGGCTCTGCGGCGTTCCGTCGGGCAGTCGTCGCCAATAAATGAGACGCTGAGCGACGCAAGTTCTCTTCTGCTTCAAGTTTTAGCTGAGAACATCTTCGAATTGCCAGAAGTGTGCGACCTGATCGACCGTTCGATCAGCGATGAACCGCCGGTCAACCCGGCGGATGGCGGCGTTATCCGAGCTGGATTTGATGCGGAGCTTGACGAACTTCGTGATATCTCGGCATCAGCAAAACAGATCATTGCCGCGTTTGAGGAACAGGAACGCGAACGCACCGGTATTGGAAATTTGAAGGTGCGTTTCAACAACGTCTTTGGCTATTACATCGAGATCTCGAAGGGCAATGTTTCGCGGGTTCCCGACGACTACGAACGTCGCCAAACGCTTGCAAACGCTGAACGTTACACGACGCCGCAGCTTAAGGAATGGGAGCAGAAGGTACTCGGTGCGGAAGAGCGGATACTGCAGATCGAGGCGGAACTCTTTAAGCAGGTTCGGAACGCAGTATGCGCTGAAACGCGGAAACTGCAGTCAACGGCCCGTGCGCTCGCAACGCTCGATTGCCTTTGCTCGCTAGCTGAGGTTGCGGCAACTAGAAATTACGTTTGCCCTACTTTGCATGATGGTGATGAGATCGAGATCAAGAATGGACGTCATCCTGTAGTTGAGGTTTCGATCGGAAACTCATTCATCCCTAACGACTTAGTGATGAATAACTCGACGGACCGCCTGCTCATCATCACGGGAGCAAACATGGGAGGTAAGTCAACCGTTCTGCGGCAGATCGCTTTGATCCAGATCCTGGGGCAGATCGGATCGTTTGTACCGGCATCCTTTGCCCGACTGCCCATCCTCGACCGCATCTGGACTCGTGTCGGAGCTTCGGATGATCTAGCGTCAGGGCGTTCGACATTCATGGTCGAGATGACGGAAACTGCGGCCATCCTTCACAACGCGACGCCGCGAAGCCTGATCCTGCTTGACGAAATAGGACGCGGAACGTCGACCTTCGATGGCCTATCGATAGCATGGGCGGTTGCCGAGCATTTGCATAACTCGCCTGAACATTCGGCTAAAACGCTTTTCGCAACGCATTATCACGAGTTGACCGAACTCGCCGAAAATCTGCCCGGGGCCAAAAATTATCAGATCACTGCGACCGAAAAAGACGGCGACGTCGTCTTCCTGCACAAACTCGAACCAGGAAAAGCGTCAAAATCCTACGGTATCGCTGTCGCAAAACTAGCAGGCCTTCCCGCGAAGGTCATCGAGCGAGCAAAAAGTGTTCTTGAAAAGCTTGAAAAATACGAGCTTGCAGTCTTCGCCGAGCAAAAGCAAGAAGGCCTGGCGAAGGCTGCCGGAGGCCGGATCGCCTCACAGTTTTCGTTGTTCGCCGTGAACAATGAAACTGCTATAGATGAACTACGGTCGGTTGATATCGATTCATTGTCAGCCGACGAGTCGAAGGCGATGCTCGAGCGGATAAAAGGCAAGATAGTCTAGCCCAGAATACCGGCGAGGATCTTTGCGTTGCGGGTTTATTCCATTTCGACGGCTTTCGGCTTTACATGCGGTTTAATAGTAAGCCGGATGACGTTATTTCCCTCGCCGTGCAGTTCAGCGACGCGTCCATCAATTATTTTTCGGCTCCAGCCTTTCGGATTCGAACCGAGTATTTTCATCGAGGACGCGAGCCATAGATGTATATCGGCCTGATCGGCATAGAGGTTTTTTAGCACCTTGCTGAAGATCTTATCGTTTGCAGGCGAGTCGGTGCTTATAACGGTTATGCTTGCAACGTCATCATTCTCGCCGGTGATCTCTATCTTGATCCGTCTATCGGCTGATTCTCCGTACCACCGTCTGCTGGCCCGCATAAGAGAATCTTTAAAAACCACGATGCCGGTTTCCGCAATTGCCTTATTAACCGAAACACCAAGTCCCGAACCAGGTGTCGCCTCAACGATCTTTGCTCCCGCTGCCCGATATCCAAGCCATAGTGATGCATAAGAGCCATCGATCGCCACGCCGATCTCTTCCCAAGGCATTCTCCCAAACATTCCCTTGTTCAGGATGATCGAACTATGCAGATCGCTTTTCTTCCATGCATCGAGGGCGGCCGTTGGTTCAGCATTTGGTCGGGTCGTTCGAAATAGCGTTTCGTAGCCTTCGCCGGTATAGCCGACATTTAGGCGGGTAGGCGACGCGGTAAGGCAGGGCCAGGTTGATTCGTCTTTAATGTCGTATCGGCAGTTGCTCCAACTGTGCGTGATCGTCTTCATGTTTTGGATCAGGTCGAGCATTCGGCGGTTGCCGAGGCGGCTGAGCGGTGCCGACAGGCGGAGCGGTGCCAGTCCGTTGGACTCACGATAGGCGTTGACGGCGTTAAAAAGGTCCATTTCTTTTGCCGAGACCGCGTCACCTTCGCAGGACCTGGAATCAAATATCGCCGGGCCGGCGCAATCAGCCTGTGCCGACAGAGTGATAAAGCCCGTGAGAACAAGAACGAATAACAAGGCTAGGTTTGAAAAGCGCATGTCAGGATTTTCTATCTTTTTGACTAGAAATCAAAGCTTTTCCTAACAATACTCTGACGTTCTCATCGGACGTCGGGTTTGCGTGATAGAGGCCCATTTTCAACGCAAAGATCGCAAAAAGAAACGCAAAGCAAAGAAATCGAAGGACTTAGTGCTACATTGCCATTATTTGGAGTTCCGCCTTAGGGTTCATTTTTTGATAAAACGTATTAGAATACCCGAATGGCAAACAGAAGAGATTTTTTGAAGTCCGCAGCCGTTCTGCCAGTAATCGCTGCGGCTGAGCCGGTTTTGGGGGCTAATTCGGGGCAGAAATTTGCCCGCCCCGTCGTCGTTTCGACCTGGGACAGCGGTATGACGGCGAACGCGGCGGCGTGGAGAATATTGAAAGCAAAAGGCAGAGCGATCGACGCGGTCGAGGCGGCAGCGAGGGCGTCGGAAGAGGAGCCAAGCTGCTGCGTCGGGCTCGAAGCATATCCCGATCGAGACGGTTATGTAACTCTCGATGCGTCGATAATGGACCACAGATCGAACTGCGGCAGTGTAGTTTACCTTCAGCAGATCAAACACCCGATCTCGGTCGCTCGAAAGCTGATGGAAACGACTAAACACGTCCTCCTGGCGGGCGACGGGGCTCTGCAGTTTGCCCGTGAGAATGGTTTCGAGGTGATGCCGCGAAAACTTTCGGCTGACGCCGAAAAGGAGTGGAAAGAATGGCTTAAGAAATCGGAATACAAGCCTGTGATCAATATAGAAAACCGCAAGATCAGTCAAAACGAAAAATCGGCACCGTACACGATAAACGGGGCGGTCAATCACGACACGATGGGCACGATCGCGCTCGACGCTGGCGGCGACCTGTCGGGAGCATGTACGACGAGCGGCATGGCCTTTAAGATGCATGGCCGCGTAGGAGATTCGCCGATAATCGGTGCGGGGCTTTTTGTTGATAACAAGGTCGGAGCGGCGACGAGCTCTGGCGTTGGAGAAGAGGTCATCCGGATCTGCGGTACGCATTTGATCGTCGAACTAATGCGATTCGGCTATTCTCCGACTCGAGCCTGCCGCGAAGCAGTCCGCCGAATAGTAGATCGAGACAGAGCAGCGGCAAAGGAAATGCAGGTCGGTTTCATCGCGATCTCGAGAACGGGCGAGGTCGGGGCTTTTGCTATCCAGTCAGGGTTCACATATTCCGTCACGAACTCAGGAACAAGCAAGGTTTTTGCGTCCGATAGCATCTTCAAGGCCCCGCCTCAACAACCTGGCTCATAGCAAAAGAGGCGGCCTTTTCAGACAGCCTCTTGTGCTTTGCGTTTTTACGGCTCGGGGCGCTTAGTTACCGTTGCGCGGTGTAGCCGAGTTACGGTTAGCATTCGTAGGCGAATTGGCCATATTCGAATTCGTTCGCGAATTGCCCATGCCGTTCGAACTGCCCGACATGTTGCCAGGCGTAATGTTTGTTGCGTTGGTTGGCATAGACGGAACGGTGTTGGTCCTCGAATTTGTCACATAACCAGTGTTGGTATTTGTGCCGCGAATATTGGCATTGTTCGTGTTGGCCGTTGACGTGCACCCTGCAAATGCAGAGGCACCGAGGATCAATGTTAGTGATAGATATTTCATGGTCTTCTCCTGTCTTTATAAGAGAACGAGGGCGGATCAATGATCCACCCCCGCCCGGTAATTTAAGTTAAAAAACTAGCGATAAATTTCGCGTCCACGATGGTTTGTTTTCCATTCGTTTTCGAAATACTCGGCGTCTTCCGCGCTTCTCGGCTTTACGGCAAAGACCGTGGCGCCGTTCTTGACTCCTTCTTCGTAGATCTTGGCACGCTCCTCAGGGATACCGGCGCCGATCAACATTCCGACCAGTCCGCCGGTCAAACCGCCAACTCCAGCTCCAGCTATCGCCGCAGCGAGAGGCCCCCAAACGATAAGTCCAAGTCCCGGCAGTACCAGGTTGGTTCCGACCGCCGCAACGCCCGCGATGATAGCACCTAAAGTGCCGCCGATCGCGCCGCCGTAGCCTGTCCCCTCAGCAGCTTTGGATCCGAGTTCAGTTTCCGGCATGCCTTCGCCGTAATAGGTGTCTCGTGTTTTGTCCGACATCAGCACGTTGATCTCTTCGTCCGTGTAGCCGCGATCGCGCAGCGACTTGTACGCACTCTCCGAACTCTCTCTGTCGTTAAACATACCAGTTAGCATGCCCGGTGACTTTTCAGTTGCTGTAGCTTGATTGTTCATAATGAATGTATTCTCCCCTGGTCTTTATTTCTGAAATGGCTTTCGCCCATCGCGAGACGATCCTATTTTTCGTTCAACCATCTCGCTTAGGAAAAGACTAGTTTGTTTTGGGCAACTTTTCTGTATGGTACAGCACACTACTCGCCAGCATTCCAAACAACCTTGCCAACTCTCGGCAAATGACAGTGATCACGACCGAGTATGCCCTCCGCTTTTCAATGTCGCTCCCTGATTGCTAAACTATAGTTTTTGCGAAAAAAGATTTGAGTAGTACTGAATTGGGAAAATTTAATTCGCTAACGCTTGCCGAAAAGGTTGGTCAATTGTTTGTGATCGGCATTGCGGGTCCAGAGCTCGACCAGGCAACGATCGATCTGGTCGATGAGATACAACCCGGCGGGGTTTGTCTCTTTGCCCGGAATATCAAGTCACTCGAACAGACCCGCGAACTGCTTGACTCGATCGCTCGACGCAGCAAGATCACGCCGATCCTTGCAGTCGACGAGGAGGGCGGATCGGTAGACCGTTTGCGGCGAGTGATGACGCCAAGTCCGGCGGCGAACAAACTTCGGACCGCTAAGGATGCGGCAGACCAAGCTGCGATCATCGGCGAAACTCTCCACCTGCTCGGTTTCAATACCGACTTCGCACCGGTCGTGGACGTAGTCGATGCGGAGCGAGCGAAGCATTCAAATGGGCTTTTTTCCAGGGCTTACGGTTCAACAAAGGAAGAAGTGACGGATCTTGCGGGGGCTTTTCTCGGCGAACTGCAGACGAGGAATATTACCGGCTGCATAAAGCACTTTCCTGGGCTCGGAGCGGCGCGTGTCGATTCTCATGAAGCATTGCCCTTCGTCGAGATCACGGAAGCGGAACTTAGTGAGGTTGATCTCTTTCCGTATCGTGTTCTCATCGAAAGCGGCGATGTGAGGATGATCATGGTTGCCCACGTCGCATTCCCAAACCACCAACTTCAGCAACTCAGCTCCGATGGCAAGCCATTGCCCGCATCCTTAAGCTATAATTTTGTTACAAAGACGCTTCGGGGCCAGCTAGGCTACGATGGTGTCGTCATTACAGACGATCTTGAAATGGGTGCCATCATGCGGAATTATGGCATCGGCGAAGCTTGCAAATTGGCGGTGCTCGCAGGGAACGACCTGCTGGCAATCTGCGCCGAACCGGCGAACATCCGCGATGGCTTCCGCTTTGTCTTACAGGCGGTCGAAAACGGTGAGATCAGCGAATCCAGGCTGGATGAATCGCTCGATCGCATCGCCTGCTTTAAGGAAAGATTTAACCAGCCGCCGCCGCTCGATATCGGCCGGCTAGATCAGCTATCGGCTGCAACGGCACAACTTGCCGCTCGCGTCGGCTGACAGAATTTTGTTTTGGGGGAGTTTATTTTGCGTAAATTAATTTTCGTTCTTTTGGTGATCACTCTATCGCTCTCGCTTGCTTGCAGAGAGCGAAACACAGGCGCGGTGACCATCTCTCTATCAGAGAAATTCACAGGTTTCGATACTCTGACTACTCCCGGAACCGACGTGGCAGCCGAACGCATCAAAACGCTAATTTTCAATGCTCTCGTCAAGAAAGACGCTAATTTTGATTACGTCGGCGAGCTGGCTAAGGAGATCAAGACCTCAGAAGACGGAACCGTCATCACCTTTATCTTGCAGGATGGGGTGAAGTTTCACAACGGACGTGAATTTACATCGGCAGATGTAAAATATACGTTTGACCAGCTTTTTAACTCTAACGGATTTAAGGCCGGGGCATTTTTTGATTCGGTTCCTGATGATACCGCTCCGGCGGCAAAGCCCGCCGACGGAGCTCAGCCTGAACCAAAAACGAAGCGTGTAGCTCACATCAAGTCGATCGAAACACCCGATCCAAAGACCGTTGTCTTCACGCTCGAACGGGCCGCCCTCCGGACACAGTTGATGTCAAATCTGGTCGCTATACCGATCATTCCGACTGATTCGGCGGCTCAGCAAAAAGATAAACCGCTCGGTTCCGGGCCCTTTAAATTCGCTACTTTTGACGCTTCGCAGAACATCGTCGAACTCGACGCAAATCCGAATTACTGGGAAGGAGCCCCGAAGATCGCGAAGATCCGTGTAAAGACCGTAACAGATGCGCAATCGCTGCAGTCAGAACTCCAGACCGGCGGCGTCGACATCGCACCGCTTCCGACGAATCTTCCGCCGGACATCCTCAAGTCGCTTGGGGCCTCGGGAAACTTGAAGGTAGACCAATTTGACGGATCAAACATCCAATATCTGGTTCTAAACACACAATCGCCGCCCCTCGACAACGTCAAGATCAGGCAGGCAATAGGTTACGCCATCGACCGACAAAAGATCGTCTCGCAGCTGCTCTTTGACCAGGCAAAAGTCGCCAATTCGCCTATCCCGACGCAGTCCTGGGCTTATTCGGCGGGCACGGAGTATAAGTTCGATCCGGAGAAGGCGAAGCAGCTTTTGCAGGAGGCCGGTTACAAAGGCGAGCCAATAACGTTCAAATACGGCTCGGGTAACGCTGCGACAAACCAGTATTCACAGGTCATCCAGAGCTCGCTTAACGATGTGGGCCTAAACATCCGGATCGAGACGCTCGAGGTCAACACTATCCGCCAACAGCTGGCCCAGGGGCAATTTCAGATGTTCACCGGGCAGTTCGTCGGCGGGAATCAAGATCCGATCTTCCTTCGCGACCTTTTTAGCACTGGTAAGATCCCGACTGCAAAGCTCGCCGGATTCAATCGGAGCCGATACTCGAACCCGGAGTTGGATAAACTTGTTGAGGAGGCGACCAGTTCGACGGACCGGGCAAGAGCCAAAGAACTCTACGCACAGGTATGGGCGATCGCGAGCCGCGACCTGCCTCTTCTGCCGCTGTGGTATCAGGCAAATATGGTCGTATCCAGCAAACGCGTTTCGAATATCAAGCTAAACCCAAGCGGAGATTGGAGTTTTGTTAAAGATGTTACCGTAAGTAATTAAGGCGGGCTTGACAATCTTTTCGCGGAATGTAGAATTAAGGTTTGCCACATGCGGGAGTAGCTCAGTGGTAGAGCGCGACCTTGCCAAGGTCGAAGTCGCGAGTTCGACCCTCGTCTCCCGCTCCATTTTGAAAGGATAAAGGCGAAAGGATAAAGGATAAATTTTATCTTTCTCCTTTTGCCTTTATCCTTTTTAACTTTATACGGCGGCGTAGCCAAGTGGTAAGGCAGAGCTCTGCAAAAGCTTTATTCATCGGTTCGATTCCGATCGCCGCCTCCAAACTAACTGTTGTTAGCAATATATCTATGCAGGTAAAAAGGGTGATCTTGAGACCGCCCTTTTCCCTTGTGCTCCCACAGGAGATCATTCGTGCACCCGCCGTTACGCAGCTCTCAGCGCTGATTCAATCAGTAGTCCGAGAGCCCGTGAGATGAGCGGTGTATGATAAACAGGACAGTTGTTTTTTAATCCCAACCTTGACTTATGATACCGCTAGAATCAGAATTCAGTTTTGATCTATCTATTCGTTACTCTATTCGTTGAGAAAGATTGTTTTGTTGATCCGGTTTCGAAAAAAACAGAGAAGGCTCGCCCGGCAGATCATTGCCGGGGCGTTTTTACTGTTTTTGTTTTTTGAGATCGGGTCGCACTCGTTTCTTGACCATCACAGTCACGAGGTCGAAGATCACGAGGTGTCGTTGGAACCGTCAGTTCACGAGCACCACGAGACTGATTGCACGCCTTCATTTGTTTGTGAACCTAGTGAGGATCACGATCCGTCTACTCCTGAGATGCGGGATCAATTATCGCATCATGACGTTGTCGTGGCTTCGGTTTTTGCCATAGGGCTCATCGAGGATCGTGTTTTTTCCGCCCCGCATACCTTTGCGCCGGGTCGGGCCGAATTTCAACCGCCCACGCCCCCTTTCCACCCTCCAAAAGTATCCTAAGCAACTGCTCGTTCACCGGTTTTGACCGAAGGTTGTCGCGCGTTTGTTTGCGCCTTCGTGTCTTGACCGAAACTGCATTTTGGCGCTGTTTGGCGCCCAAATTCCGACGATGCTTCGGACCGAATAGCATCCACTAAAACTATGATTGATCTGCGATCGCGCAGGTTTTGGTCGGCTGTTCTGCTGTCGATCTCCGCGATGCTGGTTGTCGCCTGCGGTTCCGCACCGAAGGCGGAGAGCGACGAGGAAGAGGCTATCGCACGCACGGAATTTACCGACCGCATCGAGAATTTCTTTGAGTACGCACCGCTCAAGGCCGGAAAACCAAGCCAATTCCTTATCCATTTGACCGACCTCAGCGACGGTGCTCCCGTCGAGAAAGCGGATGTGAAGCTGACAATTCGCAAAGCGAGTGGCGGCGAAGCCCGCGAGGTGGTCGCGAAAGTTGGCAGGGTTACCGGGATATATGTTGCCGAAGTCGAGTTGCCGGATAAGGGCAGTTACGACATCGTTTTCCATGTGAAGAACGCGACGCTGGATGAGCGAATGCCGCTCAAGGAGTTCGAGGTCGAATGAGACACATCAATAGATCTATCGCTCTCCTTTCGTTGATTCTCATGGCGCTCATGGTCGGCAATGCTAACGCCCAGACATCGATGCCAGATGTACTCACCTTGGCGGAGGCTAACGATCGCGTTCTGACGCGCAATCTTGCGATCGAATCGGCTCGTTTGCAGGTGACCAAGGCGGAGGCCGAGCGCGTAGCCGCGAAGCTGCGGCCGCGTCCAACGATCACGGTTAGCGGAGAGAATCTTGGAGTGACCGGCCCTACGCAGTTCAGTCGGCTCTACGAGGCCGGAGCGGTCGTGACGCAGCCCTTTGAGATCGGCGGTCAGCGGAAGGCTCGTAAGGAGTTGGCGGAGAAAACCGTCTCGCTTGCTGAAGCTCAGTTAACGGCAGTGATCCGCCAGCGACAGACGGAAATGCGTCGGGCCTTTTACGATGTACTTTTTGCTCAGGCATTGCTCGGTGTCGAGGAGTCGAATCAGACGAATTTTGCCGAACTGCTGCGCTACAACACCGTTCGCCTCGAAGAAGGCGAAATTGCTCCTGGGGAACTTCTGAAAGTCCGGTTGGAAAAGATCAAATACGACACCTCGGTCGCGGCGGCACGGCTAGCATTGCGTCAGGCGAAGGTTAGGTTGGTGGAGATCCTGGGCGAAACCGATTTTTCCCGCATTGATGCCATCGAGGCTCGGGAAAGGTTCGATCTGGTCGATTTTCCTGTGAGCTTATCGGCTCTCAAGCAACTCGCACTTGAAAATCGGCCCGAGATAAAAGCCGCCGAGGCCGAGGTGGAGCGTTTCGGCGCGTCGACGAGATTGGAAAAGGCACGCGGGAGCGGCGAGATAGCTCCATTCACGGGCTACCGGCGCGTCGGGCCGGATAATACGGTGCTTGTCGGGGTTACGGTGCCGCTTCCCTTCGGCAATCGGAATCAAGGCGAGATAGCCCGTGCCGAAGCTGAAGAAAAGATAGCTCGGAACGCGCTCGTCCAAACCAGAAATCGCACACTTGCGGATATTGAAGCCGCGCACCTTGCGTTCGAGACCGCTCGCGAACAGGCCAGGTCGTTTGAGACAGGCATTCTAACGCAGGCGGACGAATCGCTAAGCATAACACTGCTAATGTATCGCGAAGGTGCAACTGAGCTGGTGAACTTGCTCGATGCTCAGCGGACTCGGAACGAGATCCGAACGGGCTATTACCGAAGTTTGCTTGCGTATTATCAAAGCCTTTTCCAATTGGAACTAGCGACCGGTACGGAGATCCGAAAATGATGAACGAACACGAAGAAAAAAACAGAAGTCATGACGATGCCAATGTTACGGTGGAAGGGTCGCCAAAAAGGTGGCTGATACCGGTGGTGATCGGCAGTATTGTCATTCTCTCGATCGTGGGTCTTTTGGTCTGGCGTCGCGGCAATGCGACGACGGAACAAGCAAAACCCGAGGCCGAGAAGAACGAGACCGGGACTGTCAAGTTCCTGATGGAACAGCAATGGCTGATCAAGATGAAACTTGCGTTGCCCGAAGAGCAGACTGTCGCTCGACAGATCAAGACTATCGGGCGAGTCGTACCGGCTGCGAACAGTCAGGCAATGGTTTCGACTCCAGTCGGCGGAATTTTGAGCGAACGGCAATTACCGCGAATCGGCCAGTACATTGCCGGCGGACAGCCCGTTGCCGTGATCAAACAAACCGCCACTTCGGCAGAGCAGGCACAGACGCGAGCGGCGATCGTTCAGGCGGAAGCTCAGCGTGTGCAGATCGACGCGCAGAACGCCCAGATCAACGTCGAAAATGCCCGGCTCGAAGCGGAGAAACGCACCGCCGCGGGCGAAGTAGATGCTGCACGAATCCGTCTCGAAGCCGCGAAACGAGAAGCAGATCGGATGCAGCGCCTTTTCGATGGAAAAGCGGCGTCCGACAAACAGCTTCAGGCTGCCCGTTCGGAACGCGATTCGGCGCAGAATTCATATGATTCCGCATTAAAGCGACGCGACGCTCTTGCGGCAGCGCGACCGATCGTGCCGCGCAAAGTTGACGTCGGTCTCATCGGAGGTCCCGACGGACGGTTGACGGTGACCGCTCCCTTCGGCGGATATGTGACAAAGGTGAACAAGTCTATCGGCGAGCAGGTTTCCCCCGGTGACGCGATCATTGAGATCAGTAATCTCGACACAGTCTATGTCGAGGCACCCGTGTTCGAGCGTGATCTCAATTTGCTTAGCGGCAGCCGAACGGCGACCTTCACTACGTCGGCCTATACGCAAACATTCAAAGGGTCCGTGCTCGATATAGGAGCGACCATCAATGAGCAAACTCGAGCGGCTAATGTGATCTTCGAGGTCGAAAACGCCGGGCGAGCGTTGCGTCTAGGGATGCAGGCAAATGTTCAGCTCGACGGAGAACAGACTGTGACCGCGATGATGATCCCAAAAGAAGCGATCATCGAAAGTGAAGGAAAACGTTATGTTTATGTCCTACTATCGGGCGAAGAGTTTCAGCGCCGGGAGGTAACGGTGGGCGATGAATACGGCGAAAAGGTCGCGGTTCTGACCGGCGTCGAAAAGGGTGAACGGGTCGTGACGCAGGGCGCGTATCAATTGAGACTGCAGGAACTGAAACCTGCTGATACGGGCGTACATTCACATGAAACTTAAACCAAAGCTAATAGGAGATAAGTTATGAACAAGATAAACAGACGCGAGGCTCTCGCAGTATTCGCGGCGACGGGCGTTGCGGCAATTTCTCCGGTAAGTTCGATAGCTCAGGCTACGCAAACCGCGGTTGCTCCTGCATTTTCCGGCAAGCATCAGCCAACGCCTTTGCCGTTTGACCCGACGAAACTCAGTGGCATCTCGGAACGGCTGATCCGCTCCCATCACGAGAACAACTACACGGGTGCGGTCAGGGCCCTCAATGTTGTCGAGAATCGGCTCGCTGCGATGATGAATGACAAGGACTTGCCCGCTTATATTTATGGCGATCTAAAGCGGCAGGAATTGGTCCGCACCGGCTCGGTCGTGCTGCACGAGCGGTACTTCGCCAATCTCGGAGGAAATGGGAAGGCCGACGGAACCGCCTTGAATATTATCAAGCAAAACTGGGGAAGCTACGAGGCGTGGGAAGCCGAGTTCAAACGCGTCGGCAACTCGCTCGCGGGCGGGTCGGGCTGGACGATCTTCGGCTATAACTTTCATACGAAGCAATATCACACGTACTGGGCCGCCGATCATTCGACGAGCGCCGCATTCTCAATTCCGCTGCTCGTACTCGATATGTACGAACACGCTTACCAGATCGATCACGGTGCGGCGGCGGCAAAGTATGTGGATGCCTTTATGACGAACGTTAATTGGGAAGAGGTAAATCGCCGGGTCGAATCTCTCGGCCAGGCGAAGCTCGTTTGATATAGAAATATGCAAATTAACCAAACATACAGATGGCTGCTAGCCAGTTTTGCGTCGCTCGCTTTGTTGGCCTCAACGGCACTCGCACACGGTGTGGCTGAGGGTGACAAGGGCTATATCCAGGAGATCACGGGCGTGCATCTGCTGCCGTTTGTCTATCTCGGGGCAAAGCACATGTTCACGGGGTACGACCATATTTTGTTCCTGCTCGGCGTGATCTTCTTTCTTTACAAGCTGAAGGACATAGGGATATACGTCAGCCTGTTTGCGATCGGGCATTCGACGACGATGCTCGCGGGCGTGTATTTCGGGACGAACATCAACGGCTTTCTGATCGATGCGATCATCGGTTTGTCAGTGGTTTACAAAGCCCTCGATAACATCGGCGCGTTTCAGCGTTGGTTTGGGTTCCAGCCGAATACTAAGATCGCGACGCTTGTTTTCGGGTTGTTTCACGGCTTTGGCCTCGCGACTAAGATCAAGGAATACGAGATATCGAAAGACGGTTTGATACCTAATATGCTCGCGTTCAACGTCGGTGTCGAGATCGGGCAGCTTTTGGCCTTGGGAGCGATCCTGATCGCGATGAGTTATTGGCGACGCACAGGCAGCTTTATGCGGCACGCCTACACCGCCAATGTCCTTATGATGATCGCCGGATTCATGCTGGTCGGCTACCAACTGACCGGTTACTTTGTTTTGAACTAGAGAGGAAAAGATATGTATAACACCGAATTACCAAATAAAGCCGATCTTCCGAGCAGCGGGCAATTGCTGCGTTCAACCATTATCGCCATCGTGGTCGCTGGCGTGCTGCTGACAACGGTCGTGCTGCCGTCCGAATACGGCATCGACCCGACAGGCATCGGCCGCGTTGCTGGACTGACGCAAATGGGCGAAATAAAAATGACCCTCGCGGAAGAAGCCAAACGCGACCGAGAAGCCGACGCGTCGAGAAACGCTGCTGCACCGCCACAACCGCAACCCGCCGCCGCACCACCCGCACAAGCAAATCCACCGGCGGGTAGAACCGATTCCATGACGGTTACGCTCAAACCCGGTCAAGGCGTCGAGATAAAGCTCGATATGGTCAAAGGGGCGAAAGCAAAGTACGAATGGACGACGAGCGGTGGCGGCCTAAATTTTGACGTTCACGGCGACAACGCGAGCAAGGCGTTTATCAGCTACAAAAAAGGCACGAACGCTGAGCAGGATAGCGGTGAACTCGTAGCCAATTTCGACGGCAGCCATGGCTGGTTCTGGCGAAACCGGACAAACGGCGACGTTACCGTAACGCTGAAAACAAACGGCGAATACACAGACATCAAGCGAGTAGTTTAGTTCGATAACAAAAGATAATGCTGAATCGAATAATCCAGTTTGCCCTGAAAAACCGTCTGCTCGTGCTGATCGCATCGGCTGCGTTGCTGATCTATGGCGGCATCGTCGCTTTGCGTGCACCGGTCGATGTTTTTCCAGATCTGACGGCGCCCACCGTAACGGTTCTCGTCGAAGCTCACGGCCTTGCGCCGGAAGAGGTCGAATCGCTCGTGACGCTTCCGATAGAATCGGCGATGAACGGTACGGCCGGCGTTTTTCGCGTACGTTCGAATTCGGCGATCGGCATCTCGATCGTGTTTGTCGAGTTTGACTATTCAACCGACATCTATCGAGCAAGACAGTTGGTTACGGAAAAGCTGCAGCAGGTTCGCCTTCCCGATGGTGTCTCGCCTCCCGCTCTCGGGCCGATCTCTTCGACGATGGGCGAGATCATGGAAATTTCCATGACCGGCAAAGAAACCTCGGCAATGGAGCTTCGTTCGATCGCCGACTGGATCGTGCGGCCTCGAATTCTGGGAGTCTCGGGCGTTTCGCAGGTGATGATCATTGGCGGAGATACGAAGGAGTACCAAATCCTGATCGACCCCGCTAAACTCGCCGATTACAAACTAAGCGTCGAAGAGGTCGTCGAGGCCGTCAGCGAATCGAACTCAAACGCGTCGGGCGGCTTTATGGAGCGGCCAAACGAGGAGTTTCTGATCCGAATACGTGCTCGTGCTTATTCGGTCGAAGACCTCGGAGATTCGGTGATCACGGTTCGCGATAATGTTCCGATCCTTGTTAAGAACATCGCGACGGTACAGATCGCCCCGGCCCTGAAACGCGGCGATGCGAGCTTTAACGCGAAACCGGCCGTGGTCGCCACGATCCAAAAGCAGCCGAACGCCAACACGCTCGAACTGACTGCAAACATCGAAGAAACGCTAGCTTCGCTCAAATCGTCGCTTCCTGCCGATGTCACGCTCGACACAAAAGCATTTCGCCAGGCCGATTTTATCGAACGGGCAATCGGTAATATTCAGGCTTCGATCATCGAAGGCGGGATAATGGTGACCATTGTCCTGTTTCTGTTTCTGTGGAATTTCCGCACCACGTTCATCAGTCTTACGGCGATCCCATTGTCGCTGGTGACGGCCGTCCTAGTGATGAACTATTTTGACATCACGATCAACACGATGACGCTCGGCGGAATGGCGATCGCGATCGGAGCCTTGGTTGATGACGCGATCATTGATGTAGAAAACGTGTTTCGCCGTCTAAAGCAGAACGCACATTTGGACGAACCGCTTCCGATCCTCACCGTTATTTACAACGCATCAGCAGAGATCCGCAGTTCGATACTCTTCGCAACGCTGATCATTATCCTAGTCTTTCTACCGCTTTTCTCACTCGGCGGATTCGAGGGGCGGATGTTTGCTCCGCTGGCATTTGCGTACATTATTTCGATCACCGCCTCGCTGATCGTCGCTCTGACGGTAACGCCCGTTCTTTGCTATTTTCTGCTCGGCAACTCAAAACTGCTGGAGCACGAAGGCGATTCCCGCCTCGTCACCTGGCTAAAGAGACATTATCGAACATTGCTCGATTGGACGCTGCGGCATCCGTTCAAGATCATTGGTGCGTCGGCCGTGATGCTGGTAGTCGCCGTTTCGATGTTCTTTTTGATGGGACGTGAATTCCTGCCGCCCTTTAATGAAGGGGCATATAACATCAATGCCAGCCTGCCGCCAGGCACTTCGCTCAAAGAATCGAACCGCATCGGCCGGGTCGTAGAGAATGTTCTGCTCGGCGTACCCGAGGTTGTTTCAACAACACGCCGCACAGGTCGTGCCGAACTCGATGAACACGCCGCCGGCGTCAACATGAGCGAGATCGAGGTCGTCACAATGGAATCTGACCGTTCGCATGCCGAGGTGACCGAAGAAGTGCGTGAGAAACTCTCGCAGATCCCCGGCGTCGAATCCGAAGTCGGCCAGCCGATCTCACATCGCATCGACCACCTGCTTTCAGGTACACGGGCTCAGATCGCCATCAAACTTTTCGGCCCCGATCTCGGGACGCTTCGTACAAAGGCTAACGAGATCCGCGACCAAATGTCGAAGATTCCCGGGGTCGTTGATCTGCTCGTCGAGCCGCAGGTCGGCGTGCCGCAGGTGCAGGTCAACCTTAACCGCCAACAGGCTGCTGCACTTGGGATCAAAGCCGAAGACCTCGCCGAAACCGTCGATACGGCTTTCAATGGCCACATCGCATCGCAGATCCTGGAGGAACAACGGACGTATAACGTGATGATCCGTTTTGATGACGCATCGCGCGCATCGCTTGATGCGATTGGCAGAACGCTCATCGATACGCCAAGCGGCGCAAAGGTACCGATCGCCCAGGTTGCCGAAGTTCGCACCGATCAAGGGCCGAACACGATCAATCGCGAAAACGTCCAACGCCGCATCATTATTCAGGCAAATGTCGCCGACCGCGACCTCGGCAGCGTGATCGCAGATGTGCGCGAAAACATAGGCCAGAACGTCTCGCTTCCGCAAGGATATTTCGTCCAATACGGCGGCCAGTTCGAAGCTCAGGAGAAAGCATCGACACAGATCATGCTTCTTTCGATCATCGCGATCGCCGGAATATTTTTGTTGCTGTTTATCGCTCTAAAATCTTCTCGAGCCGCTTTTCTAGTCATGGCAAACTTACCGCTCGCCCTGATCGGCGGTGTTGTAATGGTTTTCTTATCTGGCGGCACGCTGTCGATCGCCTCGCTCGTCGGGTTTATCACGCTCTTCGGTATCGCCACCCGGAACGGCATAATGCTCATCTCGCACTATCAACATCTTATGGAGTTTGAGGGGAAATCATTCAACGAGGCTATTGTCCAAGGCTCGATGGAACGCCTCTCGCCAATCCTTATGACGGCTTTAGTTACGGGCATCGGTCTAGTTCCCCTAGCCTTCGGAGCAGGCGATCCGGGCAAGGAAATTCAACAGCCAATGGCCGTCGTAATCCTCGGGGGCATTGTCACTTCCACGTTCCTGAACATGATCGTGATCCCGGCGTTGTATCTGAAATACGGCTTACCGACGAAGGCAGGTGAACAGACCGGTTCGTAATTTAAGGGGACTTCTCGATCGATGGAAGAACGAATGCGTGATACATGTCGTCCGCAGTTTCGGGTGGAGACCGGGTTCTCCGAAAGATTCTCGATCATCACCGACCGCTGCTCAAACTGGGCTCCCGGATCGAAATTAAGGGATTCTCTAATTGCGAAAACCTCGAATAGGTGTTGGGAACTTTGTGCGCCAAATGTGTGCCAACTATGCCGATTCTGCCGATTCCAAAGTAATCTGAAAGAATGTGTCCCGTGCCATTTTCCAGTGATAATCTGCCTGAAAGCTACACAGCCAAACAAAACCAAAGTGGCTCTGAAATACTGCAAAAGCTTTATTCATCGGTTCGATTCCGATCGCCGCCTCCAAAATCAGCATTGTACGTAGCGAAAACGGCCTCCGAGGTCGTTTTTTTCATTTTTGCGGTTGATGTTGCGGGCATCCCTGGCATTTATGTTATCTTCTGAGTAAATATGCAATCCAGGTGTTTTCGCATTTCGATTTTATTTGCAGAGGCTAGATATTCCGCGGTCTTTTTGCTGGCATTTTTGGTTTTTTCTCCGAACTCGCTATTTGCTCAATCGGAGGGGCCAGTTATAGTGCGGCCGGGTGCACCGGGCGAGAGCACGAAAGTACTTCCTGCCGGTACAAAGGCTACGCTTCCCGCGCGATCTGCTAAGGATGTTGAGTTCATGCAGGGCATGATAATGCACCACGCTCAAGCGGTTGAGATGACGGCGATGATCGCAGAACGGACAAAAAATAAGGACATCCTCCTTATCGGCGAGCGAATAAGCAAATCGCAATCCGACGAGATCGTCTTTATGAAGCAATGGCTTGCCGTTCGGGGTGAGAGCCTCGAAATGGACCATTCGTCGCACGGCGGACACTCGATGCTCATGCCGGGAATGCTCACAAAACGCGAGATGGACGCGATGAGAAAGGCGTCGGGAACGGAATTCGACCGGCTTTTCCTTGAGGGCATGATCAAGCATCACCAAGGGGCTCTTGTGATGGTCGATGACCTGCACCAAACGCCTGGAGCGGCTCACAATGCCGAAATATTTAGCTTCGCAACCGACGTCGACACCGGGCAGCGGGCCGAGATAAAAAGTATGGAAACTGTTCTCGCGAAAATTTCGTATAAGCGTAAAAACTAACCATGAAAAGAATCAAAAACCTTAACGTACTCATCTTAGTTCTTGTTTTTCTTTGCTCGTTCTTTCTCGTTCAGGCTATCGCCCAGAGCACGGAACCGCCTCCGGCCTTGCCGCCGGGAATGACCGGTTCAAATCCGAACGATCCGCGCTCTAAGCTTTCTCCCGGTCTTTTTGATGCGGGCGAAGCATCGTTTGGTATCAAGCATCTGGCATTGGTCAAAAAGCCGGATGTCTTTGATCTCGGCGTTGACCCCAATGGTCCGAACGTGTCGAAGGCTCTGACAGCTCTTGGCGTTCCGGCCGAGATGCACGATAAGATCCCGGCGGCCATGAAAATGGCAAATGCGGGGCTTGCTCTCGCGAATTCCGATCTGGCGTTTCAGGGAGATCACTTATTCCTCGGTAATTTCTACGGTATCAACATTTACAACATTGCCGATCCGTCGAAACCGAAGCTCGTCACGACCTTGCTTTGTCCGGGTGGACAGGGCGATGTGTCGGTTTACAAAAACCTGATGTTTATGTCCGTCGAGATGCCAAATGGCCGTCTCGATTGCGGCGAGCAGTCCTTCCCGGGTCCCAAGCCGGGTGCAACGCCGGGACTTCCTGCGGCTGAGAAGGACCGTTTTCGTGGCGTAAGGATCTTTGATATTTCAGACATCACCAAACCGAAACAGGTTGGAGCTGTTCAATCGTGCCGCGGTTCGCACACGCATACGCTTGTGACCGATCCGAAAGATCCCGCGAATATCTATTTTTACATCCAGGGAGCGTCTTTTGTTCGCCCGGATGCGGAACTTCCAGGATGTTCTGATGGTGCGCCGGATAAGAACCCGAATCTCTCACGGTACAGCATTGACGTCGTAAAAGTGCCGCTGGCTGCCCCGCAAAATTCAAAGATCATCGCCAGCCCGCGTCTGTTTAGCGATGATAAGGGCAAGATCAATGCTCTGACCGATGGCGGTTCGCACGCGAATAAAGGCCGCCCGGAAGAAACCGACCATTGTCACGACATCACCGCATATCCCGAGATCGGGCTGGCGGCGGGAGCGTGTTCGGGCAACGGCATTTTGCTCGACATCAAAGATCCGGCGAACCCAAAACGCATCGAAGCCGTTAACGACCCGAACTATGCGTATTGGCACTCGGCGTCCTTCTCGAACGATGGCAAAAAGGTTGTATTCACTGACGAATGGGGCGGTGGAGGCGGAGCACGCTGCCGTGAGACCGACCCGAACAAATGGGGAGCAAACGCGATCTTCAACCTCGCGGGCGGAAAGCTCAGTTTTGCAAATTACTACAAACTGCCAGCTGCTCAGGGCCCGACCGAAAACTGTGTCGCGCATAACGGTTCGCTTATCCCGGTTCCGGGGCGTGATCTGAAGATCCAGGCGTGGTATCAGGGCGGGATATCGATAATGGAATTTACCGATCCTATGAACCCCGTCGAGATCGGCTATTTCGACCGCGGCCCGATCGACGCAAAAATGTTGATCATGGGCGGTTCGTGGTCCGCGTATTGGTACAACGGGCACATTTACTCGTCAGAGATCGCCCGCGGACTCGACGTTTTTGACCTCGTTCCTACCAAGCACCTTACTCAGAATGAGATCGATGCGGCAAAAACCGTCCGTGTCGGCGAACTTAACGTTCAAATGCAGGAGCGGCTCGTATGGTCAAATAAGCTCGTCGTCGCCAAGGCTTACATCGATCAGTTGGAACGATCGAACGCACTCGCAGCCGACAAGATCGCTTCCCTGCGACAAGCGATCCAAAAGGCCGAAGGATCACCTGCTGAGCTTGGAAAGCTGAAGAACCACGCTGGCTCCCTCGAAAAGAGCGCCGGTTCGAGCAAGAACGCGCAGGACGCCATGAGAATGAAGGCACTTGCGGACCTCCTGAAGCAACCCGCCGCATAAGAACTTTTATTTCGTTCTCAAATTGGACCCGCGGACGGTTGAACATCAACCATCTGCGGGTTTTTTGAAGGTAAGCAAGAATCTTTGCGGCTACATTCAACGGAGACAATAGCAGGCGTTTCGCGTTAGCGGTTTCGCAACATCAAAAGACGTTATTGACAACATACCTGTTCGAGCCGATAATTCTCGTATTCTAATAATTTGAAACGCCGGTAGTCGTCCCACGAGCTACCGATGCGCCAAACTAAACGATTGCTGACCGTTACGTCTGCAGGAAACTGGCGGAGCTGGTTGTAGATGCCCCTAGTGTCAGCGTTTTTTAACTTAGATCAAAACCGAATAACGGAGACACGATGAAAAATAGCGAAAATATTGTCAATAAGGTACTCGCAAGTAAATTGAGGATCGGCGTGGTAGTAGCCTCAGTTCTTCTCTTAACGGTTTTGACGGTTCTTTCGATGCAGCGAGCACTGCCTTGGATAACCGCTAGTGCGGAATCAGAGGCCAGTGTAAATGGCCCGAAGCAAAAGCCACTTGTAACGCTCAACGAACGAGGTGAGACTGTCGTGCTCGACCGGCAGACCGGCCAGAGCCGAAGGCTATCCCAGGATGAATCTCGCCGACTGGCCGAGGGGCTCAAACAAATAATCAACGACTCATCCGCAGGACTCGTCGAGGTCGCTAAAGAGGACGGCACGGTGTCGATCGATCTCAAGGGACACTTTCACAATGCGATGGTCGTCAGGAAGGAAGAAGATGGAACGCTGACGCACTCATGCATCAATGATCTGAGGACGGCGGCGGCTTTCTTTGAGATCGATCCGAAGCTTCTGGACATCGACGGTCCGGTTCCAAGCTTCCGCCCTACATCTTCACAGTCGCAGACCGATCGCTAGGCGTAAAGGATACAAAATGAAAACCACCATTATACGACGCGTCCTTCTTTTTACGCTGACAAGCCTGTTAGCCCTCGCTGCTTCATCACCTGCTTTCGGTGCTGCCACCATTGTTATTAACAACATCAACGCTCCCGGAGTAGGTTTTAATGACCCGACACCTGTTGCTCCCGTAGGAGGCAATACAGGCAATACGCTCGGCCAACAACGACTCATAGCGTTTCAGCATGCAGCAAATATTTGGGGCGCCACGTTAACGAGCAATGTCGTGATCGTCGTCAACGCCCAATTTACTGCATTGACCTGCACCGAGACCAGTGCCGTTCTCGGTTCTGCAGGTGCGACTCAGGTCTTTAGAGATTTTGCAGGGGCTCCTCTTGCCGGTCATTGGTACTCAGTTGCCCTTGCAAGTAAGCTTACAGGAACGGATCTGGCTGGTGCTGGTGCTGACCTCAATGCAAATTTTAACGTGAATCTTGGCCAGCCCGGATGCTTGACCGGAACTCCATTCTACTGGGGCCTCGACGGAAACCACGGAACGAACATAGATTTTGTCGCTGTTCTTCTGCATGAGATGGCACATGGACTTGGGTTTCAGACGTTTACTAACGGCTCAACTGGAGTTCAATTATCTGGGTTTCCTGCGGTTTGGGACAATTTTTTGTTCGATGTGACCACAAATAAGCTATGGAATGCCATGACAAATGCCGAACGGACCGCGTCAGCGATCAATAGCGGAAATTTGGTTTGGAACGGAGCGGCTGTTGATACTCATGCTTCGAGGGTGCTTGGTGGAACACCCGTGGTGCAAGTAAATTCACCGCCAGTTGTTGCAGGCACGTATATCGGAGCTTCTGCTGCCTTTGGTCCCCCAGTCTCAATTAGCGGGCTTACCGGCAATCTAGTGCAGGCAGCGCCGGCCGATGGATGCACCGCTCTTACAAATGCGGCTGCGATCACGGGAAATATTGCGGTCATCGACCGCGGCACCTGCGGTTTTACAATAAAGGTGAAGAATGCTCAGGATGCCGGAGCCATAGGGGTGATCATTGTTAACAATGTTGCCGGCAACCCTGGTCTGGGTGGAGCCGATCCAACCGTTACGATCCCTTCATTGATGCTCAGCTTAGCGGACGGCACTACGCTAAAAGCGAACTTGCCTGGCGTAAATGCCGCCTTAAAGAACGACATCACGATCGATCAGGGCATCAACGTGGCTTCGGGCAAGATCCGAATGAACGCGCCTAATCCCTTCGCGACCGGTTCATCAGTGTCTCACTGGGACACCGCTCCGTTCCCTAATCAGTTGATGGAGCCGTCGATAAATCCTGGCCTTACTCAGAGTGTTATTCCACCGCAAGATCTAACCGTTCCGCTCTTCAATGACATCGGCTGGAACGTGGCACTCGCACCGCCGCCGCCACCTAATCTGTATATCGATGACGTTGTCCTGAGCGAGGGAAATGCTGGCACCACGAGCTTTACATTTAGGGTCATGCTTGACGCCCAGGCCGGTGCCGGCGGCGTTACGTTTGACATCGCGACCGCAGACAACACCGCTCAGGATGATACGCCAACAAGCGAGGACAACGACTATGTCGCACGAGCGCTCACTAGTCAGACCATTCCTGCAGACTCATCCGGACCTTTTACCTTCACGGTGCAAGTTAACGGAGATACAACAGTCGAATCAAACGAGACCTTTTTTGTAAATGTAACCAACGTGACCGGTGCGACGGTTGTCGACGGGCAGGGTCAAGGCACGATCGTCAATGACGATCTAGCGCCGCCGCCGATCACGGTAATTATCAACGAGGTTGATGCGGACACGCCGGGTACTGACGCAGCTGAATTTGTCGAATTGTATGACGGCGGAGTTGGCAATACATCTCTCGTCGGGCTGTCTTTGGTTTTTTATAACGGTTCGAATGATCTTTCATATTTTGCGGTCGACCTGACTGGAACAACGAATGCTCAGGGTTACTACACCATTGGTAACGCGGCCGTAGCCGGCGTAGATCAAACCTTTACAGGCGATGGACTCCAGAATGGACAGGACGCGGTAGCTCTTTATAACGCTCCGGCTAGTACTTTTCCAACAAATACGGCAGTTACGACGACCAACTTGGTTGACGCCCTGGTTTATGACACCTCGGACGCTGACGATGCAGCCCTGCTCGTTTTGCTAAACGCAGGGCAGCCCCAGGTCGATGAAAACGGCACAGCCTCAAGTGCGACAGTTTCAAATCAGCGTTGCCCGAATGGCAGCGGTGGAGCACGGAATTCGTCTACCTACGCTCAGTTCGTACCTACGCCCGACTCAATAAATGTTTGTGGTGGGTCGACGCCTACTCCAACTCCGACAGCAACACCGACACCTACGGCAACACCGACACCAACACCAACTCCTGTAACTCAGCAGTTGGCGATACTTGCGGCGACTAGTGCTAGCAATCAGGCGGTCGTCTATACGGATGCTGCCAATCCTGCGGCGCAGGCGTTGGTGACGGGACTTCCGGCTGGGGCTCAACCACAGGGAGCCTCATATTTCGGTGCGGACAGCGCTCTTCTCTCGGATTTCAACAACTCGAGGGTATTTGTGGTTAATATCTCGACCGCGTCCGTGGTCTCAACCATCGCCACCCCGACTTATAACGGTACGGGTACGATCACCGTCGCACCTAATCGCACTTCCGCATTGGCGATGGGAGGCAATGTGCTAAATGTTATCCAGGCTCCCTTTGGCCCGGGTTCAGCGATCTCGACTGTTACTCTGCCAGGCGTGATAGCCGGCTATCAAGGCCAGGCGATCGTATTTAACAATGCCGGAAGAGCCTTTGTTTATCACAGCACGGGCATCTCGGTGCTGGATGCGCCATACACATCGATCGCGTTCACGATACCAGTATCAAACGCCAATTCGGGAGCGATCGCTATAACGCCGGACGGTAATCAATTGCTCACAACGCAGTTAAACGGCAATACAGTCCGCATATTTCAGGCACCATTCAGTGCGGCGTCGACTTTTACATCATTAACAATTCCCGGCGGAAACGCACTCGATGGAATTATGGTCGCTCCCGACGGCGGGAAAGCGATCGTAGTCAGTGCCTCTGCATATCACGCCGCTGCGATAAGCGCACCGTTTAGCTCCAGCTCGGTCGTCGAGACGCTTCCACTTCCCGCAGGCAATTCCGGCGGCTTTGAGGATGTAGGTATCAGTGCCGACAGCCAGATCGCGATCCTTGCCGGAAATAGTACGTCTCAGCCACCAGTGTTTGTCCGGGCGCCATTCACCGCGGCGGGGGCCGTTACAACGAGCGAGCCAATTCTGAATGTCGCCAACCCCGCTCGCGGGAACGGTTCCGTCAGGTTCCGTCCGCCGGGCCTCGCCCCGGGGCTTACAGTCTCGAAGTCTGCTCCGGCAACCGTGGTGTCAGGTTCTACCCTTACTTACACGATAACCTACGACAATACCGGTGCACTTAGTGCGAGTAATGTCGTGATCCGCGATACCGTCCCTGCTGGAACTTCTTTTCTGTCAGCAGCGAATGGCGGAACTCTTGTAGGTACCGATGTCGTCTTTAATGTCGGAACTGTCAACGCTGGAGCGGGACCGCAAACAGTTTCATTCACCGTCACCGTAAATACTCCTGGCGGCGGTACTGTCGACAACAACAATTACAGCATAGCGGCTGACGCAGTTGTACCAATTCCCGGCCCCCCGATCACTACCTCGGTTGAGGTTCCGGCCATCATTTACGAAACAGGCATCGTTGTAACCGGGGGATCGGTCACGATCACGGATGAAAACGGAGGCGATTCGAACGACGATCTGCGTTTGTCGTGCGTCGCTCCAAACCTTGTCATTTTCGATCCGACCAATACGATAGCTGCCGGAGCATTGCCTGCGGTTCAGATCGATGCAAATACGGTTCACATTCCTTTGACGTCGGTAACGGGTTCGATAACGTTCAATTCTCTCGGTGGTAACGACATGCTTACGGTAGATGGGACCGGATGCGGGCTCGTGCCTACCGGACTTGTCTTTAATGGTGGCACTGGTGACGATACTTTCACCATCAACAATCCAACAGGCTCCCTCTTTGCACCTGCAAGCGGCATTGACTTTAATGGGGGCGGACAACCGGGCGACAACATGAACCTGCTCGGTGGCGGCGGACCGGCATTTAATGAAACTTATTTTGTCGGGACGACGACGCCACCCATTGGGATCGGGCCGGGGAATAATGGCGACGGCCTGGTCAGATTCACCGGTCCTAACCCGGTGGACATTCGATTTACCGGACTCGCTCCGATCATCGACACGGTCGCTGCTGCCAGCCTTACGGTCAACTCGACTGATGCCGCAAATACGATCTCGATCACAAACGGCTCCGCCTCACCAAGGCTGCGTATTGCTGTGGATGCTTTCGAGCCGATCGAGTTTGACAACAAATCAACGGTGAACGTCAACGGCGGCGACGGCGTGGCCCTCGGCGATACCGGCGATACTGTGACTATTAATTACTCCAATACTCCCGCGGCTTTGACTAGTTTCGTTATCAATGGTAACGAAGGAAGCGATACGATAAACATCCTTGCGAGATCGGGGTCATATGCCCTTATCGCTCGGGGTGGCGACGGGAATGATGACATCGATGCGAGCGCACTCGCTGCAGGCCCGGGCGATCTCGCGTTAGACGGCGGAAACGACGACGACACCATAAACGGTAGTGTAGGCGATGACTCGCTGGATGGAGGGGCAGGTAATGACATCTTCATCGGAAACGGAGGAGTTGACGATGTTGGCGGGGGAGGCGGAGTATCGCTCGATGACCGGATACTAGTGCCGGGCACCGCAGGGCCAGACACTATCACCCTTGCCGACAACGCGGGTAAATTGTCCGTGACGATCAACGGCCTCACGACCATTTATGGGAATTTCCTTTCCGGCCCAATAAACTCATCTGGCATCGAGTTCGTTGTTGTGAACGGTGAAGCAGACAATGATGTGGTCGACGCCAGCGCAACGCTTGCCGGTCCGATACTACTGCAACTAAATGGTAATGGCGGCGATGATACGCTGATCGGCGGCCCGGGCGACGACACGTTCGATGGCGGTGGCGGCGATGATTCCTTCCTCGGAAATGGCGGCACAGATAATGTCGGCGGCGGGATCGATCCCGATGGCCCTGCAGGCGATCAGATACTTGTACCCGGCACGGTCGCGGCCGACACTATCACCCTCTCACTTAACGCTGGAAACCTGGTCGCGACGGTCAATGCGGCAACCACGACCTACCGAAACTTCCTTGGTGGACCGATCGCAGGTTCGGGCGTCGAATTTATATCAGTTAGTGCAGATAGCGGTAACGATAATATTAGTGTTGAACCATTCGTTAATCAGGCTATCAATATTGACGGCGGGAGCCCGGTTTTGCCCACACTTCCGGGCGATTCGCTCGATGTTGATTTCACCGGAGCCACGGGTACTGTGTTTACTCCGGGCGTTCCTGGTGCCGGCGTTATTTCATTTACCAACCGATCTCCGATCTCCTTTGTGAGCATCGAGACGGCTCCGTTTTCGACTGCAATGACGATAACTTCGTCAGCAAATCCGTCTGTTTTCGGGCAGACTGTGACGTTTACGGCAGCGGTTGTCAGCACTTCGGGCGTTGGCACACCGACCGGCACGGTTCAGTTCTTTGATGGGGTAACACCATTAGGCGCAGTCACTGTTACAGCCGGAGTTGCATCTCTTTCCACCTCGAACCTGTCAGTCGGCCCCCACGTGATAACGGCAACCTATTTCAGTAATTCGTCTCTGTACGACAATAGTGGCGGATCTTTGATAGGTGATCCGCAAGTCGTTAACAAGGCAAATACGACAACTGTCGTCCAGACTTTGCAGAATGCACCGACGTATGGGCAGACGTTTACGATAACTGGTTCGGTGGCGGCGAATCCGCCGGGGGCTGGGGTTCCGCAGGGGACGATCAGTTT
>LNEI01000003.1 GCA_001464455.1 Acidobacteria bacterium Ga0077534 | reverse complement strand
ACTCGGATCATTGAGAATCCAAACACCAAGTATTCATCGTTTAGGGCCAGGACTACCGGGGTATCTAATCCCGTTTGCTCCCCTGGCTTTCGCGCCTCAGCGTCAGTGTCAGCCCAGCAACCCGTCTTCACCTCAGGTGTTCCTCTTGATATCTACGCATTTCACCGCTACACCAAGAATTCCGATTGCCCCTTCTGCACTCTAGCTTTGCAGTATCACTTGGCCGTTCCGAGTTAAGCCCGGAGATTTCACAAGTGACTTACAAAGCCGCCTACGCGCCCTTTACGCCCAGTAAATCCGAACAACGCTTGGTCCCTACGTATTACCGCGGCTGCTGGCACGTAGTTAGCCGGACCTTATAAATGGTACCGTCATTGATTCTTCCCATCTTCACGCGGCGTTGCTGGGTCAGGCTTTCGCCCATTGCCCAAAATTCCCGACTGCTGCCTCCCGTAGGAGTCTGACCCGTTATTCAGTGTCAGTGTGACCGACCGTCCTCTAAGACCGGTTACAGATCGTAGCCTTGGTAAGCCATTACCTTACCAACTAGCTAATCTGCCGCAAGCTCCTCTTCAAGCGATAAAATCTTTAACAACTGTCATCTTGCGATGCCGCTGCATTATGCGGTATTAGCGTCCGTTTCCGGACGTTATTCCCCACTCGAAGGTAGATTACTTACGTGTTACTCACCCGTGCGCCACTCTATGCACTCTCCGAAGAGAGCTTTAATCGTTCGACTTGCATGTCTGAGGCACGCCGCCAGCGTTGATTCTGAGCCAGGATCAAACTCTCGTTGATTTTCTGTCTCATAATTGGGATCAATTCGAGTCCTAAGACTCTGTTGACCTGCCTAAGGATTGAGGTCCTTAGGTCTTTTTGTTGTTCATACGAATTAACACATGGACACGCATATTTAGTTTTCAAATATCAACTTCTTTTAATTCGCTCCCCTTAAAACTTCACTAGGGGCGAAACTTTCGATTATACAGAAGCTATTCTGTATGTCAAGCGACTAAGCGAAAGTTTTTAACTTTCATAGTATTTGCGGCGAACCGCATACTCTTAGAGGCAACTTATGATTCTCTACATTTCGCATCTCGTTGTCAAGCGGCAATTGGTTATTTTTAGCGAGTTCGGCATCCGATCTCTTTTATAACCTTTTGAAGCTTTCGAAACACTGTTCGAGTTTCACAAATTCAAAGACCTTTTAACCAATTTTGGAGCGAAATAAATTCCCTTCAATCGCTTGAAGGGAACCGTTTACTTCCCCGAGATCGATCGCTCGTTCAATCGAGCAAATAAGGATATTAACATCCTTTTAACAAATGTCCAGCCGAGAACCGCCTTTTTTCAAAAAAATCGATCTATATCAGAAATGGAGCGGGCGACGGGGATCGAACCCGCAACTTCCAGCTTGGGAAGCTGACACTCTACCATTGAGTTACACCCGCAATTTCCCGAATGATAGCACGGGTCAAACGCCTTTCGTCAAGCGTTTTTTGAGTCGATCAGGATATCTATAAGCTCTCGAACCGCTCCGCAGCCGCCTTTAGCTTTAGTAGTGTACTGAGCAGCCGCCAGGACAGCAGGATGAGCATCAGCGACAGCTACGGCCAGGCCAATAAATGGAAAGACCTCCATGTCGGGCGTATCATCGCCGATGAAGGCGACCTCTTCGCGGATGACACCGGCGGCGAGGATCAATTCGTTCAGGGCCGACACCTTTTCCTTTCTGCCCTGGAAAACAAATTCTATCCCTAATTGCTTTGCCCTCATCTCGACGATCGGCGAACTGCGGCCTGAGATGATGCCTGATCGGAAGCCCGCCTTGTGCCAATCGACGATCCCCTGCCCGTCTCTAGCATGAAAAACCTTGAGTTCCTCACCCGAAGCACCGAAATACAATCGCCCGTCGGTAAGTACGCCGTCGCAGTCCATGATAAGCAGTTTGATCTTGGCCGCCCTTGCCGGTACGGGTAGAGATTCTTCAAATGTCATACGATCTGTGAAGAAATCACCGAAATTCTTACCGAACTTCGAACATATCAACCGAATTAAGCTTCCAACCGTTCCCTGCTCTGGTCAGTCGATAGACGGCGACGCCCGTCTCGATCTCCTTGTTCAGCAGCTTGATGCTCATATTCGCCTCTACGAGCACTGTATTGGCGTCGATCCGGTCGATGTGACGGATCTGGGTCTGCCATTGCTCTGTCGAACCGGTGAGGCCGCTTACAAATCGGGTGACCTCGCCCGGCATCGCCAGGGCTTCCATATCGGCTTTCCGATTCGCGGCAGCCGCTTTGTCGAAATCTGCGAAAAATGCACGCACCGTTGGATCGATGGTCCCCGCGACCTCCAGCCTGCTGCGGAGGTTTCGAGCTGCGAAGCTCGCTCCGTACTCGGCATCGGTAGCTATCGCGGCCTCTGCCCATTTGATGGCCGCCTCATTCTGATTGGCTTTGGCGGCAATTTCGGCCAAACCAACGTATGCCCAAGCCAAACTCCTGGCGGTCGGTAGCTTTTCGTCTAGAACGGCCTTAAATTCACGCTCAGCATCCTGATTCTTGCCCAGAGCAAGCTGAGATCGGGCGAGCAGAATTCTGAGATCGTCAAATCGCGGCAGATCGCGGATCAGGGTCTTAGCTAATGTCTCGGCGTTGGCAAATTCGGGTGCCGACTGTCGATCGAACGACCGCTTTACAGCCAATAGCGGGTCGCTGTCGGCCGTATCTTGTGGCTTGACGTCGTCTGCATAATCAGTCTGCGGATAAAGCTTTTCCGGATCTATCTCGACCCGCACAACTTTCTCAGTAGTTTTGAAAACGCCCTCGCCGTATGATGCCGCCGCTATTGTCGCGGGCGAAATGATCTTCTGACCGCTTGCTGTCGTCGCCGCTAGATTGACCGTGACATCATTCTGACCCGTATTCCTGAGTGCAACTTTAGTATCACCGCTATCGATCCTTGGAAGGCCGATGATCAGATTCGTCTCCGTTATCTGATCGAATAGCGGGTCAAGGATCCCCTTTTGCGACGCAAACGCCGTGCGAAGCTCGGCAATGTTCAAATTCCCGTCTTCTGCCCGGCCTTTGATAGCGGTCGAAAACTCCGACGCCCCGACTCGCTTGGCGAGCAGCCGCCACATCATCGCACCTTTGTTTGCGACGACCGGATAATAAAAATCATCGATCGGCGAGACGATCGTCATTGGGGCGTCGCGTTTTGAAACCGCAGTATAGGCATTTCGCTGCCGAAGCCGCTCGATATCGGCGACATCCTTGCCAAATTTGCTTTCGATGAACTCAGTTGCCAGATATCGCGAGAGCCCTTCAGTGATGATCCCGTAACCTTCTCCGTTGACCGCGACAGCGTTACCGAGCCATAGCTTCGCGGCCGCCTCGGCGACATTCATTGCTGTCAGCGAATCGACCTTCGGCCGCCGAAACAGAGCCTCGTCCACCAAAACCGTGCCCCCGTTAGAAAACCCCGCACCGCGTCTCACGGAAACAATACGAAGCGGCACTTCCGGAGCCTTTCCAAGTACACCGGCGATAAAAGTCCTGGCATCCAAGAACAATGCCGCTAGTTCCTGAATACGCTTCTGCCCTTCGGCATTCGTGCCTTTCGGAGCGTAAACAGCGACACCTGGCTGATTTGTGACATCCCAATTCCCCGTAACAAAGAACGGCTGCCCATTCAGTTTTTGATCAAATACTCCCGAAGCTTCTGCTCCTGCGGAAAGGGCCGTCTGCCCATTTACTTTCAATCGAAAGGGCGCGGTATCGCCGCCGCGGGTAAAGAACCAGCTGTTCGGCGTCGGGTACCAATACGATAGCGGCAATAATTGCGACCCGTTTGGCGAGATCGTACCAAGAGCGGCGTTGTCCTTCACCGTGATCTTGTAATCAACAACCGCCGAGATCACTCCGTCCGCCGGCACCGAGACGAGCCTCGTCACCACCCGCTGAAGACTGGCCGCCGCATTGATCTTCTCTTCACTTTTAGAGAAATCGGCGGTGGAATCGTTTATCTTGATCGCAGATATTTCCGCCGCTGGAGCGATCCGAAGCGTCAAAGTACTTGCCGGCCGGCCCGAGACATTCTTCAAACCGATCACCGCCCGCGACGCGATCACTCGCGAATTATCCTGCGGAAGCGTTACTTCGATGTCGTATTTTTGAACCTGCCAAGTTGGCAGAGCCGTACGGCCCGTGTCCTGAGCCCTCAGGCAAACCGCGAGAGTCATCAAGAAAATGGCGAGAATTAAGGATCTTTTCATCTATTGGTTCGTGGTCGAAACGATCTCATGGATCTGTTTTAGTTTGAACAAAAGCGGTTCCAGTCTTGCGAGCGGAAGCTGGTTTGGCCCGTCGCTCGGGGCATTCGCCGGGTTGTCGTGGACTTCCATAAACACGGCGTCGACACCGCACGCAACACCCGCTCTTGCAAAGTTTTCGATGTATTGGCCTTGTCCGTCAGTTGCCTTGCCAAGTCCGCCGGGAAGCTGGAGCGAGTGCGTCACATCAAAAACAACAGGCACGCCAAACGACCGCATCACCGGAAACGAACGCAGATCGACAACGAGATTATTGTATCCAAAGCTCGCACCGCGTTCGGTCAGCAGGATCTTTTCGCAGCCGGCTTCGCTCAGCTTATCAACTATATTTTTGGCATCCCAGGGAGCAAGAAACTGTCCCTTTTTCACATTTACGGCTTTGCCGGTCTTCGCCGACTCGACCAAAAGGTCGGTCTGCCGGCATAAGAACGCCGGGATCTGAAGCATGTCAACCACCTCGGCCGCCTTTTCGGCCTGCCATGGTTCATGGATGTCAGTTATCACCGGCACGCCGATCTCCGCCTTAACCTGAGCCAGGACTTCAAGCCCAAAGTCCATCCCGCCGCCGCGAAAACTCTCGATCGAACTGCGATTTGCCTTATCAAACGACGATTTGTACACAAAATCGACGCCGACGTGCCTGCAAATATCCGATATCTCCTGCGCCATAAAAAGCGCGTGCTGCGACGACTCAACTACACAAGGGCCAAGGATAAAAGACAATCCCCCGCCGCCAAACGTTACGTTTTCAACGTTAAACTTTTCGCTCATTCAGCTAGAATTTAGCACATTTTGTGCCGGGAACGCAGGCGCCCTCGCCTGCAAGCGTTCCGCTTCGGGACGCTGACGCACCTGGTCCGTTATCGACTTGAGAAATACTAGAATCCCTCACGCCGGGGGAACCTGCGTGGCAGGCGGGGGCTCCGGCGGTCCGGGCAAGATCAGCTCTTTAACGAATCAAACCCTGTAACAGCCTGGACAAACCTGTGCATCTCCGGTTCGGCGTCGATCCTGGGCAGGGCTACTTTGTTATCTTGTGGAGTTGAGAGGCGAAGTTCGGTTGTCACGGCGATCGAATAGCCCGCCGAGTCCGTGGCGGAAAATTCTCGCGAAGCAGCATCGCCGTTGGGATAGCAAAACCCTTGAATTTCCCGACCAAGTCGATCACCAAGAACCTGACGAGAGGTGATAAGTTCGTCCGACAGCTGGTCGTTCGTGACGTGTGGCAGAATCGGATGCGTTACGGTGTGCGAGCCAATTGCGATCCAGCTTGAGTCCATTTCCTTCGCCTGCTGCCAGTCGATCGGACCAAACTCATCGGGCGGCAGCTCAGGTATTACAAGGCCAAATCCGTCTGCGATCTCCGCAAGGATCGCGTCGCGCTCGGACGGAGTCAGCTTCTTAAGCTCGGAATTGATCTTCCCGGCAGCCTGTATGCGTGACGAACGCCCGTTGAGATCAGCGTTTATTACCTTTCCCCGTATCTCGACAGCCATCTCGCCGTCGCCCGCGTTGAGCATCAAGAATCTTGCGACGTCAGTCCAGATCCAGCTCTTGCCGTCGACGAAATCGGTTACTACAAACAACGTCGCCGAAACTTCCATCTCGGCAAAGATCGGAAACGCGATCTCATACACGTCGCGGTAACCATCGTCGATGGTAACAACTGCCGAACGCGGCGGAACCGGCTTTCCCGTCGACATTAGTTCCGCAACCTCATCGAGCCTGAGGATATTGTAATTCTTCTTAAGATAGGCAAGATGCTCGCGTAAAACCGATGCTGAGATCGAGCCATCGCGGCCATCCTCGCTAAAGCGGTGATACATCAATATCGGCACCTTCCGGCGATTCAGGAACCGAAAGATCGCGAACGCATCGGTTCGCATCAGGAGATCTATCGCGAACCGTTTAAGCATTTTCGAGCCTCATTTTCAGCCGACGCCGCATCTCGTCCTTCTCCTTTTTTAGCGGCAGCCGATAACGTTTGCCGAGAGAAACGTCCTGCTTTGTTGTTCTCACTTCACCCGATGCGATCTGGGCGACGGCTTTGGCGACCAGTTCCGCACACTTCACACGAAGCCCGGATCGAAACTCATCAGTAAATCGCTCAAAATCCACGCCAAATCGGCGATCGTATTCAAGCGGCACGGTTTCCTGCAGGATAATATCACCGGTGTCGACCTTGGCCGCGATAAAATGCACCGTCAGGCCAACTTCCTTCTCACCGTTAAAAAGCTCCCAAAAAACCGGCGGTCCACCGCGATACAGCGGGGCGAGGCCTTGATGAAGATTGATCGAACCGAGCCTGGGAATCCCGAAAACTGATTCTTTTATGATGTTTGTCCCGTAAACGACGCCGAGGTCGGCGTTCATAGAGGTCAGCAGTTCCAGCGAAGCCGAAGAGTGATAATCATCGACGAGAAAATACTCGATACCGAGACGATCACAGGCCTCTATCGTTGAGGTCTTGGGATCCACTGCGTTTGAATGTCCGTTCGCGTTTCCGTTCGATCTGACCAGAAACTTCTTGGCGGTTGCAGCAAAGCCGTCGTATTTGATCGAACGCCGCACTTTCTCCGTCAGCGATCGCTGCGGACTCGTCCTTTCTTCGATCACGACGCCGGCGATCTCGACACCGGCGATCTTCGCCAACTCGTCGATCACCAATTCCGCACCACCATGTGTCAGCAAAACAACACGCATAACCGAATAAGAAAAGGCCGAAATGTCGGCCTTTTTCAGAAACTTTAACTGGAGCGCAGGCATCCTGCCTGCCCGCCGAGTCTTCGAACGCGGCGTTCATAATTTAAAACGCAGTTAGAATATCGCTCACGCGGAAACGCCGCGTTGCGGCGTGGCAGGCAGGATGCCTGCGCTCCAGTTATTCCTCCGCCCCGATCTCCATCCGCTCCGGCATCTCGACCTGCTTGTCGCTCATCACGTCGTGTTCGAGATTCTCGCTCTTAACGCGGTTTTCCCAAGCTGCACGAACAAATGAGTCAAAAAGCGGGTGAACAGCGAGCGGTTTTGACTTGTATTCGGGATGGAATTGACACGCGACGAAGAACGGATGCGTTTCCCGCGGCAGTTCGATCATTTCCACAAATTTCCCGTCCGGCGAAACCCCGCTGAAGATCAGGCCTTCGCGTTCGAGAGCGTTGCGGTACTCGGGATTGAATTCATAGCGATGCCGATGCCTTTCACCTATCTCCGCGGCCCCGTGATAGATGTCGCGGGCAAGTGAGCCTTCTTTCAGCAAACAAGGATAGTTGCCGAGACGCATCGTGCCGCCAAGTTCGTCGACGTCGACGAGGTCGCGCAGCTTAAAGATGATAGGGAACGGTGTCTCTTCGTTAAACTCGGTCGAATCCGCATCGCGGAGCCCGCAAACGCTTCGGGCAAATTCGATACACGCCGTCTGCATACCGAGACAGATGCCAAAATACGGCGTACCCGATTTCCTGGCGTACTTGATCGCCCTCAGCATCCCTGCGATACCGCGTTTTCCGAATCCACCGGGGACGAGGACGGCGTCAAAATCCTGCAGCTCGTTCTCGTAGTCTTCGCGAACGAGATTTTCAGATTCGATCCATTTAACATCTACCCGCAGATTGTTCGCAACGCCCGCATGGGTCAGGGCTTCTCGCAATGACTTGTATGAATCTTCGAGACCGACATATTTACCAACGATCGCGATCTTGACTGCACCGCCCGTCGGGTCCTTGATAGTCGAAACCAGATCGCGCCAATTTTTGAGATCGGCGGTTGGGAATCTTTCGTTCAGGTGCAGATCGTTGACTATCAGGTCGTCGAGGCCCTGTTCACGAAACGCCAGCGGCACCTCGTAGATCGTTCCGACATCGAGAGCGGAGATGACCGCGCTTTCCTGAACATTACAGAAAAGGGCGATCTTCTTTCGCAAGTCTACCGGCAGCGGACGCTCTGAACGACAGAGCAGAATATCCGCGGCGATGCCGATCTCGCGAAGCTCTTTGACCGAATGCTGCGTAGGTTTCGTTTTAAGCTCACCCGCTGCGGCGATGTATGGCACGAGCGTCACGTGAACAAAGATCGCGTTATTTCGCCCCTCTTCGTTTCCGATCTGGCGGATGGCCTCCATAAACGGCAGCGACTCGATATCGCCGACCGTGCCGCCGATCTCGACGATCAAAACGTCCGGCTCATGCATTTCGGCGACCTTGCGAACCGCCATTTTGATCTCGTCGGTAATGTGCGGAATGACCTGGATCGTCTTACCCAGGTAGTCGCCACGTCGCTCTTTCTCGATAACGGACAGATAAATTCGCCCGCTCGTCCAGTTGTTCGCCTGCGAAAGCTTGGCATTTGTGAAGCGCTCGTAATGCCCCAGATCCAGATCGGTTTCGGCCCCATCGTCGGTCACAAAAACCTCGCCATGCTGGAACGGCGACATCGTGCCCGGGTCGACGTTGATGTACGGGTCGAGCTTCATCATCTGAACCTTCATCCCACGAGCCTCAAGCAAACAGCCGATAGAACTCGCCGCTAGCCCCTTACCCAAACTCGAAACCACGCCGCCTGTTACAAAGATGTATTTGGTCATATTCCTCTTAGTTGCTCCGCCGCTCAATTCGAAGATCTTTACTCCCGCCCTTGTCCGTGCCCTTCCGTTTGTTCCGTGGTCATACTCCCAGAAGTTAACCATGGAACGCCCAGAGAAACACGGAATAACGCCGAAAAACTTGCCGCCCGCTTACGCAGGCGGTTCTGATTTGTCTGCCTTCCCTTCCCGCTTTTTCTTCTGATAACGCCCTTCTTTCATCTGCGTTATCACCTCTTTCGATTTCGCTGCGGCCGGGTCCATTAGTTCCTGAAGAGCGTTAAAACTGGCTCCCATCGGGGTGATACCTTCGGCGGCACTTCGTTCAAACTCTTCTGTCGTGCGGGTTCGCGGTTTGCTCAGGATCCTAAGCCCGACGCCCGCTCCGACGATCAGCAAAACAAAAAATGCAAGTCCGATCCAATCTCCCATCAACGTCCTTCGATCAACTCCCTCACTCGCAAAAGATCGCTTTCTGTATCAACACCGATCGATCTTCCCACCGCCTCGAGAACGCGTATCCTCGCTCCGTCTTCCAAGGCCCTTAGCTGTTCAAGCGACTCGGTCATCTCAAGCCGCGTCTGCGGCAGCCCCGTGAGCCGCAATAGATATTCCCGCCGGTAAACATAAAGCCCCGTATGCTTGCGAAAGATCGACAAGATCTCGGGTTCGGCGATCAACGCTTCCTCCAAACTCCCTCCATATCGCAGGGCCGCATCTCGCGGAAATGGCATCGGCGAACGCGAAAAATGCCGGGCATAGCCTTTGTCGTCGACGACCACCTTGACCACGTTCGCGTTTAGCAGCTCGTGAACGCTGTCGATCGGCTCGCACGTCGTCGACATCTGGGCACTCTCATCATTGACGATCGCCTCGACCGCCGCATCAATTGTCGCCCGCGAGATCAAAGGCTCGTCGCCCTGAACGTTTACAATGATCGATCCTTCAGGCAATTCTAACGCGACCTGTGCGATGCGGTCACTTCCGGAGGCATGATCGGCTCGGGTCATCACAACCTTCCCGCCTGCGGCATGCACCGCGTCAAATATCCTTGCGTCATCGGTCGCAACTATTGCCTCAGAAACCGACCGAGCCTCCGACGCTCGCTCGAAAGCGTGCATTATCAGAGGTTTACCGCCGATCTCGCGCAACATTTTTCCCGGCAAACGCGTAGAAGCGTAACGTGCAGGGATGATCGCAAAGACCTTTTTGTTATGGATTTCGCCGTGATGCTCCACGGGTTTTCAGATTATATCGATTTTACTCTAAACACAACTTGGAAGCGCCGAATCCTTTGGCTACACTCGTTTGCGTGGAAATGGAACACTACTTAGTAAACGCCCGGACCGTCAACCCGGATTTTTCGACCGCCGATCATCGCGACGATCCGCCTTCGAACATCAAGCGCAGGCTCGGGATCGCCATCACGGCCTTTTTTGTTTGGGGCCTATCGGTCGCACTTATCGCTATAATTCCGGCGATGTTTCTCCTGCCGTACCTCGCGTCACTTGGTGTGCCGCTGTCGGATACGGGTCAAATCGCAGATCTTGCCAAAAGCGACCAGACAGCCATCTTTTTGCAGCTAGCGGCTATACTTCCAGCTCATCTGCTAACACTGCTGATCGCATATGTGGTGATCACGCAGGGCCGCAAGTTCGAGTTTTTCAAGACGTTAGGCTGGGAAACGGGCGGGGTTAGGTGGTGGCATTACTGCATCATCATGGGCGGCTTCTTTGCGATCGCGGCGGTGGTCAATTATTTTGTTCCGGAACAGGACAACGATCTGTTACGAATTCTCAGAAGTTCCCGCTCTGCTGTATTCGTCATCGCCTTCATCGCCACATTTTCCGCACCGCTTGTCGAAGAAGTGATCTATCGCGGGGTGCTTTACTCAGGTTTTCAGCGAGCATTCGGCGTACCGGCCGCTTTTGCCCTCGTCACCATTCTCTTCTCGCTGGTCCACGTGCCGCAATATTACCCTAGCGTGTCAACGATCCTGCTCCTGACCCTGCTGAGCGTCACGCTCACAGGCCTCCGGATCTGGTCGAACAGCCTTTGGCCCTGCGTGGTCCTGCACACAATATTTAACGGCTTACAGTCAGTGCTGCTGATCGCGGAACCCTGGCTGCGAAGTATGGTTCCCGAAGCATCGCCAGCTTTCTTCGTCTTAAATGAAATATGGACGCGCCAGTTGTGACGCGTCCATGGTAGGAAAGAGAAGCTAAGATCCGAATTAGTTGTTGCCCTTTGTCGCGGTCGAAGGGTTGTATGAAGGTGGAGGCGGCGGAGGCGCGGATACCACCGGCGGCGACGATCTCTCCATCATTGGGCCCGACGAACGACTCGAAGTGTCGAAACCATCCGAACGGCTCCCGCCACCAAACCATCCACCACCACCAGAAGATCTATCGATATCCCGCGTGACACGTGTGAACGGCGGCGGAACGTATGTTTGTCGATCGCCTGCCCTCGCGGAGCGAACGGCTGAACCTGGATCAGGCGAAACCGGGGTACGGGGCGTTCTCGAGATCGTACCCGGATTTACGGGCGGCGTCCTGCCAGTCTTTGAAGTCGTCCAGGACGGCGGGGTCTGATTCGTAGGCGGATTCACTGGGTTACCACCAGGATAGCCGGTCGGAGCGTACGTATTTGGCAGATATTGCCAATAGATGCCGTTGTGATACCAGTGCCCATAGGGCGAACGCCAACCGTTACCGAAAGGCAGGAAGCAATGGCCGCCAAAACGGGCATCATAAACCCAAAGCCCAAAGGAACCATGTACGTTCCACATACCGTTCCTAAATCCGGAAAGGATCGAGTTGCTTAGCTGCCGGTCCTGCAGCGACGAGCTGACCTTAGCCAGTTCCTTCGAGCGGTCCTTACTCCAATTCGCAAAAGCGTCGCGTTTATTCTTATCAAACTTTGCCACGGCGACAGAATCATCACCGATCGTTCCAGCTCGTCCATCTTTGACCAGCGTGACAGCATCTTCACCGATCTCTGCTTTTCCTTTAGTAACGGAAAGCTTAGCCGTGCCGCCAGCCAAAATATCAACCCGGTAGATACCGGTCTCGATCAATGAGACCAAACCCTTAGGCGTATGCACTGAAACGCGGAACTCATCGGCCGCAAAGACCTCAAATATCGCACTTCCCGAATCGAGCTTTAGCTGCAGATCTTCCAGATCGGTCGTCCCAAATTCAAAACTAGAGTTTGACGAGACGCGAATATATGACCCCGGGTTCAACAGAACCTCGGCCCGTCCGTCGCTGCCGGTCGAAACACGGTCACCAACTTCCACACGATCTCCCTTGAGCAGAACGCCGCCCGTACCGTCAGCACGTGCAATAGAAACCGTGCCTTCGACGTGGTTGACACCGCCCGCTTTCGCCGAGATCAGGAATTTGTCGGCGACGGAGGTTTGAGCGAACGCCGCGATGGAAAGACAAAAAACCGCCATGATCGTTAAGATCGCGGTAAAGCTGGAACGTCGCATATTTAATTTTCTCCTTGGGAAGAGCTGTAATCGTACGTGAATGATAGAACTAATTCTCCGTTAATACAACTGATTTCTGCCTCTACACAGTACAAATCGCATCAATTTACCAACAATTTTTCGTCGAACAACCTTTCGATGCTTTTCGTTATCTAAAGGGTTGCGGTTCTTTTTGGAACCGCGAATTTTTGAAAAGGGGGCTAGATGGCAACTTATAAAGATCCTGACATGTGTTTCGCACCGCTCGAGGTCGTCGAGCGCCTTCTCCAGATTCGCAAGGAACTGGGCTTCAGCGAGCATGTCTACCTTGACCGTTCTCAGGAGATCACTGATTTTCTCGACGCGTACGGTTTTGATATTTACGCATTCTCGACAGAAAATAGAAAGATCAAATACGGTGATTATTCAGCTCCGGTCGTCCCCGGCGGCGACAATCTGCACACCGTTTTCACAACGCATTAGTTCCAACAACTGAAGTAACGCTCGGAAATGAAAATGCGAAGGCCGCAAAAGCCTTCGCGTTTTTTATTTTGCCTTGACGATGAATAATGTCCCGTCGTCGTCCAGCACGTTTCTTTCGGTAAAATCGTCGACGCCCTTACGAATAAAATCGATCATTTTCTTGGCCGGCAGATGAAAGCCGTCGAGGACCCGTTTCGCCAGGCGGCTCTGGCCGTATTCCTCGCCCGAAGGATTTGCGGCCTCGGTGATCCCGTCCGTGTAAATGACCATGATCTGCCCCGGCTCGAAGCGGATAAAGTGCTGATGATAATGAAGATCGTCAAACATCCCGAGAGCCATATCGCCGTACTCGACATAGCGATATTCGCCATCCGGCTTGATCAAAAGCGGCGGGTTGTGGCCAGCGTTCGAGAATACAAACGTTTTGTTCGTCGAATCCAGAATACCGTATATCGCGGTGATAAATTTATTATCCTCGATCGAATCGCGCAGCAGGCTGCTTACCTTAGCAAGAGCGATGTGCGGAGCGTACCCGATCTGAACACACGAGCGAAGCGACGCTCGCAAAAAAGACATCAGCAAAGCTGCGGGTATTCCCTTTCCCACTGCATCCGCCACGACGATGCCTATCTGGTCATCAAAGACCTTGACCCAGTCGTAATAGTCACCTGAAACTTCCTCCGTCGGAAAGACATAGGCGCTGATGTCGAAATTCTCGATCTGAGGATCGTCGTGAGGCAGAAGTTCGAGTTGAACTTCGCGAGCGATCTCGAGCTGTGCCTGAATGCGCTTTTTCTCGACCACCTGCTCGTGAAGACGAACTTTCTCGATGATTATCGCCACCTGCGACGTGAGCATCTGCAAAACGGCAAGGTCATCCTCCGAGTATGCCGCAAGATGATCGCTCTCAAGGTCAAAAACCCCAATAACCTTGTCGTTCGAAACGATCGGTGCGAGCATTTCGGAACGAGTCAGGTCACGGGCCGCAAAATACCTCGGATCCTTGCTGACGTCCGGCGAAATTATCGCCTTCCCGGTCTGAGCGACCGTACCCAAAAAACCCTCGCCCATCCGCAGCCGAGGCTCGATCAGCTCAAAACTGATCTGATAACCACGGATCGCCTTCGATCTGAACACATACGGGCTCTCATCCTCCGAACCAAACTCGATCAAATATATCCCCGCCGCATCGTACGGCAGCACCGACCCGAGCGTATCCATCACAAGATTCAGAACCTCATCAAGATCCAGCGACCGCGAGATCGTCTTCGTGATCTCATGCAGCAGCCTAAGCTTGTCCAGCGGTGTTAATTTTGAATGATCGGATTTGTTATCCATTGTCAGAAAAGATAAACAAGGAGTATAGCTGACAATGACTGGAAATGGTTAGCGGCGTTGCCGAGTTGACTCCCGGGTCGCCGCCGCTAACTTTGTTAGGGAAAGGCTAAGGACAAGATGTTCAAATTACTGAGCGATCTCCGGCGCTTTGACCGTGATCGTCGGATCGAGTTCCCATTCCATGATAACGCCGGTTTGTGTGGTGATCTTGCCGCGATATTCTGATGTGAACTCGCTCTTGAGAATGACCCCTTTTCCGTCGATCCAATACACGTCTTTTGACTCGGATTCGGTATTCTCACCGGTTTTTTCGTTGAAGCTGGTCTTTCGCTCGGTCTTGACGTACATATGCACGGGCCTCTCGCCCAACGTGCCTTGCCCGAGGTACCGATAGTCGGTTTTGGAGCTGAGCACCTTTCGCGTGCTTTCTTCCAATTCCTTTGGAGCGGCGATCGCAGGACTGTACTCTTTTCGCGTCCACTGCCCATTTTCGGACCTTGTGTATGCCCATTTGCCAATGATGATCGTCTCCTTCATCGGGCTGGCTTTGCCGCCGAATGAAGAGGTGTGGAAGTTACGAGTTTCCATCGCGGACCCATATTCGGTGATATTCTTCGAGGAATGATCGGTAGCCGGCCGTCCCGATACCGTCGAAGTAGTCGTGACGGTCATTCGATACTTCTCGCCCTTCCACTTCGTTTTGTGGTCATAACCGCCATTTGTCACAGCATCGAACTCCGCTTTATCCAGCACGCGCTCCTGAGCAGTCACTATCGCAACACAACCGAATACAAGCGCAAACAAAAATGATCTTTTCATAGGGGTTTATTTTTTCTGCCTCCGGCTTTACTACACGTGGCAGAAAGCGGTAAGTGGCAAAATGTAGATGATTTTTGGATACTGCTCTAGAACCTACTTTGACCTATTCGGCTTCGTCCAGGTCAGACTTTTTAACTGCCGCTAAATACGCTCTTCGAATACAGTTCCCAAAGCCGCGAGATCTTGATCCGAAATTCGACCAGTGCCCGGCTTACGCCGAAATGGCGGGCTATTTCGTTGATGGTCTTCCCGTTTTCGACCATCCGTTTTAGTGCGGTGTAGGGGACGAGGGCGGCGACGCCGGTGGAGTAGGCTTCTTCTTCGATGGCGTGGTTGTAGTCGCGGGCGATTATCTCGCCTTTTTCGTTCTTGCGTTCGATGGCAAGGCGGCTGGGTTTGTGGCCGAGGAAAACGTGGCTGATCTCTTCCATCAGCGTCGCGTGATGGCGGTTTTTGCCGTGGGTTGGGTTTAGGATGATGAGTTTGCGGCCATCAGGCAATTTGTGCGAAGCGGCCCCTCCCGACCATGCGTTCTTTCCATCCCCGGTCAGGTGCTCGACCGTTTCGGGGCTGAGTGCGGCGATCTGTTCGAATGGAACGACCAGCAAATTCGCATACCGAGCAAGCTCAAAAGGGTCGAGCGGCTCGTCATCACGTTTCAGGCCCGCGAATTCCCGCAGGCCCAAAGCTCTGATCTCATGATGTCTTCCCTTTTGTGTCGGCGGAAGTTCGTCCATCTACCAAGATTTCTTCTTGTATTCGGAGTCTACGTCTTCGCCCGAAAGAGCAACTCGATAATTCTTGGACTGCTTCTGCTTGGTAATTAGCAGGTCATCTTTCGTCTTGAGCAGATCTGCCCGATTGTAAACCGAAAGCTCGAAGTTATAGCCGTGCGTGATCGCATCCTTCGGACAGGCCTCGACGCAGAAACCGCAGAAAATGCAGCGGCCGTAGTCGATGTTGTATACCTTGGCGTAACGTTCGTCTCGGCCGACGCGCTCGGCATACGGCCGGGCATCGTCGATCGCCTCGATGTAAATACAGTCCGAAGGGCAAGCCGCCGCACACAGATAACATGCGACACATTTTTCCTTCCCATTCTCATCGACGTGAAGGAGATGCTGTCCGCGATATCTTGGCTGGACCGTCACTGGATCTTCGGGATACTGGACCGTCCATTTTTCCTTTGGGATCTCTGAAAGCGTGCGTTTCATGCCCTTGAGCACGGCCGCGGTCGATTTGAGAACATCTGAAACTAAAGACATATATAAGTAAAACTAGAAGCTGCCCATCACGCCGAACATGATCTGCAGAATAATGACTACGATCCCCAGAACGAGTCCTGCGACGCCCGTGATGATCCCCCACGTAGCGAGCGATGCTCCGCCATACTCGGCCGGATTCTCATTCGCTTTACCGCGAGCCATAAATCCGGTGACCAATGCGGCGATACTTGGCAGCAATCCGCCGCAGCAGATCGTCACACCGAGAATTCCAAGCACGAGCGACACTATTGCGAGCGTCTTATTCTGCCCTTCGCCTCCGGCTCCCGCGACGGGCGGTTGAAACGGAGTGTTCGAGCCGATCTCCTGATTCTGCCAGCTGGCTTCCGGAGCCGGCGGCGGAGCCCATTCGGCAACGGGTGCCGCAGCGGGCTGATCAAATGGAGACTGAAACGACGGCTGTATCATCGTAGCGGCCTCATCGAGCGGCTGGTCATACGACGGAGCAGCAGGTGCAGGCGTGTAGGGTTCTGGCTCGTACGAAGGCTGTTCCGTATAAACCGGCGCCGGCGGCTCAGGTTCAAACGAAACCGGTTCCGGTTCGTAAGGCGTCGAAAAAGGCGATGGCGGCGGAGCGGCCGCGGGCGGTGGAGGCTCGGGAGCAAGAAAACTCGGCATTTCCGGCTCGGACGGCTTTTCCTCGATCGGCGGTATCTCCATGATGTCAGCCGCCGGCTCATTGCCGAGGACATCCTTCATCTCCGCTTCGGAGACATACATCGTTTTGAGCGGGTCGTTCGACGGCAGATCGAGAACCTCGTCAGGCTCGGAGATGGGAATCGAGCCAACCGTGGCGTGAATACCTGGGTCCGGTTCCGACGAAAAGGTCGGTTCAGGAGCTAAGGTCGCCGGTTCCGGCTCGGTCGACGGGATCGGCATTTTTGGAGCAACTATGGTCGCATATGGGTCAAAGGCAGGAGCATCATCGGTAAGCGGAGTTCCGTCCACCTGACAGAACCGCATCGAATCCTCAAATGTTTTCGCACAAGTAGGGCATGTCTTCATAGTTGTTCTTCCTTGAAAGTATTGGAGTTGCCGAAGTTACGAGGGCTGCGAAGTTCTGATGCAAGATACAGTGGTCGAACCAATCGGATTCCAGACAGTGCAACTTCGCAACTTTCCAAACTCCGGCACTTCGAAACTTTCCAACTACCTCGTAACTTTCTGAAACCTTTATACTTTAAGCGTTAAACTAATTCAAGTTTGCTAAAGAAATACGCGATCTCGATCGCCGCATTCTCCTCAGAATCCGACCCGTGAACCGCATTCTCGCCGATCGACGATGCAAAGTCCTTTCTCAAAGTTCCCTCAGCCGCCTCAGCCGGATTTGTCGCCCCCATCAGCTCACGCCACGCGGGAACAGCATTCTCTTTCTCAAGTGCCAACACGACACACGGCCCCGACGACATAAATTCCGTCAGTTCGCCAAAAAACGGACGTTCCGAGTGAACTGCATAAAACCCCTCAGCCTGCTTCAGCGACTGATGGATCAACTTCATCCCCCGGATCTTAAAACCCGCCGCCAAAATGCGGTCAACGATCTTCCCATGATTCCCGGCACGAACTGCGTCCGGTTTGATAATTCCAAATGTTAAATTGCTCATTATTAATAATCTTTCCTGATTCATTTTTTATCCAAATCGAAACTCATCTATTGAAAATGGATGAATGCCCAAACTTCAATAAACTTGTCAGCTTTCATACTGCCTACTCCCGAGCCGTTTACAATTGACGGAAACGATGTCTGCCAACTTCAACAACAACGAATGCCGAACCTAGATCATCCTCGGAATATAAGCTCAGGACGCGTTCTAGCTCTGAATGAACCCCAACAATATTTGACGGAAGTATCCTCAAATATATAACCCCCGACAATATTTCTCTTATAAAAACCAAATTACCGTAGTCGCGGTCGCGGGTTACGAATATCCTCTCTAACTCTTGTGCTTTCAGTAGATTAGCTTCATCCGAGGCCGCCGCCATCCCAATATCGGAAACCCGCATGATGTCCATTCCCAGTGATCGCAGGAATTCGGCGGTTACAGAATAAACATCCTGATCGAGCAAAAATCTCATGCCGCAACGCGAATGTCCTCCGCCGAGATGAGAGATATAGCGTAGTCCATACAGGCCTTAATATCTTCAGTTTCGAGATCCGGATAATAATCGCGTTTTATCTCGTCAAAAGATATGTCTTCGTTGATAAGCTCTAAAACGTTCTGAACAGTGATCCTCGTCCCCGCGATGCAAGGCTTTCCAAAGTGGATATCTGAGTCGACCTGAATCCTATTGTTCATACTCCTCCAAACTAACCCAAAACTTCCACGATCGCCTGCCCAATATCCGCCGGCGACTGAACAACGCGAATCCCTGCGGCTTCTAACGCCGCCATCTTCTCTGCCGCAGTTCCCTTGCCGCCCGAGATGATCGCACCGGCGTGGCCCATGCGGCGGCCGGGAGGTGCGGTTTGGCCGGCGATGAAGGCTACGATAGGTTTGGTAACGTGCTCTTTGGCGTACGCTGCAGCGTCTTCCTCGGCCGTTCCGCCGATCTCGCCGATCATGACGATCGCGTCGGTTTCGTCGTCTTCCTGGAACATTCTGAGAGCGTCGGTGTGATTTGTGCCAATGATCGGATCGCCGCCGATGCCGATTGCGGTCGACTGGCCGAGGCCGAGGGCGGTCAACTGCCCGACCGCCTCATACGTCAACGTTCCCGAACGCGACACAACGCCGATCCTGCCTTCCTTATGAATATGCCCGGGCATGATGCCGATCTTGCACTTGCCGGGCGAAATGATCCCCGGGCAGTTCGGCCCGATCACGCGGGTGTTGCGGCTCGCGAGATACTCCCTCACTTTGACCATGTCCGCGACCGGAATTCCCTCGGTAATACAAACGACAAGCGGGATTCCCGCATCTGCGGCCTCCATGATCGCGTCCGCAGCAAATGGCGGCGGCACATAGATAACCGAGGCGTTCGCACCCGTTTCCTTCACCGCATCGGCAACGGTATTAAAAACCGCAACACCTTCGTGCGTAGAACCGCCCTTGCCGGGCGTGACGCCGCCAACGACATTGGTGCCGTAATCACGCATCGCCAACATGTGAAACGTGCCTTCTTTACCCGTAATTCCCTGAACGATCAGGCGTGTATTCTTATCAACCAAGACTGCCAAAGTTTAGTCCCTCGCTACTCAAGTATTTGGAAAAACAAACGTGAATTATACCACGCCGTCGCCATGACTTGCACTAAACGGGCATCGCGAATTACTCATTAAACAACGCCCTTTCTATGCTATGATGACAAAGTTATGTCGGTCACGTTCGGTACATTGCCAAAAGTCGTAAGACGAGTCACAGGCGGAACCCTGCGGGTCGGTGATTCGCGTGTATCGCTGGATTCCGTCATTTACGCGTACAATCGCGGCGAAAACGCGGCCGAGATACAGGAAAGCTTCCCTACGCTTACGCTTGCCGAGGTTCACGCGGCCATCGCCTTTTACCTGCACAACAAGTCCGAAGTCGATCAGTATCTCGCCGATCGCGTGGCGGAATTTGAGCGATCCCGTGCAAAATACTCAACTCCCGGGCTTCGCGAAAAACTTCTCGCCAGACGCGGTAAACCCCGGGAAGAATGGGATCAGTAAAGTTCCTCGCAGACGAAGATTTCAATCACAGAGCGATCAGAGGCGTTCGAGAACGACTCTCTTATATCGACCTTGTAACGGTGCAAGAGGTCGGCATTCGGAGCGCCAGTGATCGTGATGTCCTCGCTTTCGCAGCCAAAAGCAATCGAATTCTTCTAAGCCACGACGAAAACACAATGCTATCTGCCGCGATCCGTCGCATCGCGTCAGGTCAAAAAATGCCAGGTCTCTTCCTCGCACCGCAACAAACATCTGTTGGTCGTCTGGTTGCAGCGGTAATTTTGGTCGCTGAATGCAGCGATGCCGACGAGTGGAAAGATCGTATCGAATACCTCCCGATATAGTTTGTATGTTTTCTTCTCCTTCTTTGTGTAAAGAAGATTCATGGCCCCGCCCTCGCTCCGTTTACATCCGGTTCCCGTCCTTGTTGACCGTTGCGGACCCATTTGTCATAGATCGCGAGCTGCTCGGCGGTCCAGTTTTCTGAACCGGGGCGCCAGCAGGCTTCTTCGACGCCGTAGCGGCGGGCGTTCGGGTAAGTGGGTTTTGGCCCCTGTTTTCCGCCTATGAGCCAGGCTCGCAAGTTGGCGTAGTGGTTGTCCGACAGCCGTTTTAGCTCGGGATCGACGGTTTCATTTGGCGCGTATTTCCGCGGCCCGCACAGGTCGCAGTCGTCGGGACAATCGCCGTCGTGCCCCCGGATACTGCCAGGTGTACTTCTATAGTTATTCGCCGCCCTACCTTTGCAGGTGAAGCATCCGTGACAGCCTTCGACGATGCATTTTTCAAGCGTGTAAAACTGCCGCACGCTCTGCTCGACCAAAGCTGTCGGCGAAGGCAGCGGCGGAGCTGATTCGGCGATCTTGAGCAGGCGATGCGCGGTCGATTTTGACACCCCGAGCTCGTCGGCGACGGCCCTGAGATTCTTCTTCTTTTCGTAGAGTTTCTTTATAGTCCGCAGACGGTCCCATTCCCAATGGTCATTGTCCTCGGCCCGCACGCTCATCTCGCTGGCGTAGCCGATAAAGTGCATCGACGGAAAATTCCCGCACTGCCGTACGATCTTGAAATATGGCACGTGAGCCGCGCTGTAGAGCGTGTCTTCGAGACAGTTTTTGATGTGCTTGAGATAACGGACATTCGACCGCGAACCTGACCGTCCCATGGCGAAAATATTGTCTGCAAAGCTCGTAACTACCGACGAACACTGGATATCCGTCGACACGATGCCTCGACGATGGACGACGCGGGCGGTGTTCATAACGACCAAAATGGAGATGCGATAACGCTTCTGCAGCCGTCTCAGTTCACGCATGACGACGACGGTTTCACGCGGCAGGGCATATCTTTGAAGGAAGGCGAGGCTGTCGATGATCACGACCTTGGCACCTGTGCGCTCGATGATCGGCGCGATCTTCATCACCGACATCTGAACCGACCCTTTTAGCGAAACGTGGATCAGATTCGGCGGGAATTCGCACCGTTTCACTTCGCCCGTTTCCGGGTCCGGCTCCGATGTGTAACGCCGCCGAAACTGCTCGCTCGTCTGCCCCAGGTCGAGCAGCAGCACCTTCTGTTCGCCTGCCGTCATTTCGAATGGGTATATAGAATATCCGCTCGCGATCGCGTCGGCGATCTGCACCGCAAACAGGCTCTTCCCGCTGCCCGTGTCGCCAAACATCACCGCCAGCTCACCCTCACGCCAAAGCTCACCAAGCAGCGTCTTTTGCGGGACAAGCTCATTCCCGGCCATCAGTTCTTCGGCCGACATGATCTCGAGTCCTTCCTCGTTCTCAATTTGTTCGAGTTCGCTATCGTCCATCGAAAGTCATTGACATTCTTTCAAATCTGGCATATTGTAGCAACGTTGTTGCATCTTTGCAACTCGATGTTTGAGAAAATCAGCTCATGGCCGCGCTTTGCGTTTTCTCAGCGATCTTTGCGGCCTTTGCGTTAAAAAAAGCGGGTCGAACGCAAAGTACGCCATGCCCGCAAAGAAACGCAAAAATACGAACCTTTACAAATGTGCGCGCGCGGAGGTAGCGGGAAATGGGACAAGCAAAATTAACATTTCTTTGAACAAACCGTCATTTGATTACGTTACAGATATGTCCATCCACGGGGTTACCAATTTATTCAAGCATATCGCCGGCTTTGACGGCGGCTTCGGCTTTTTGCAATGAGACAGCTTTATTCATTTTATTTCGACGCATTCTGGATCGCGATCAAGTCGATCCTCGAACACAAACTGCGTGCGTTTCTCACGCTGATCGGCATCATCATCGGCGTTGCGGCGGTGGTTGTGGTCGGGGCCTCGATCAGCGGGCTGAATTCTTACGTCACCGAAAAGATCTCAAAGGTACTCGGAACAAACCACTTCATGATGGCCAGGATGGCGTTTTCGGGGCAGATGGATGAAGAGGAGTTTGAACGTCGAAACCGACTCAACAAAAAGCTCACATGGGATGAGTACGAGTATATCAAGGCAAACTGCGGCAATTGCTCCGAAGTTGGTGCTCAGATGCAGTCCGGCACTGACCTCAAAGAGGGCGGCGTCGAGATGCCTTCGGTTCGAATCATAGGCGTCACCGCCAACATGATCGAGATCGAAGATAAAGACATCGAAAGCGGCAGATTCATTTCCGACGGAGACGTAGAAAGGGCCGCTAAAACCGCCGTTATCGGCTATGACGTCAAGGACAAGTTCTTCCCTTACAGCGACCCCATCGGGCAGATAATTCGCATACGAGGCGTCCCAATGGAGATCGTCGGCCTCGAGGAACGCCGCGGATCGATGTTTGGAAACTCGATGGACCGGCAGATCTACATTCCTCTGAGCCAGTTCCAGATGATGTTTAACCGAGCGGACGGTTTACAAGTTCACGGAAAGTCTTCGGGAGCAGAAAATTTTGAGCTGGCGATCGAAGACGCTCGCACTGTGCTTCGCAACAAACGCCAGTTGATCGGCAGCGACGAAGATACCTTTGGCGTCGTCAACACCAAGGATCTCGGCAATCAGATCGACCAGTTCACCGCAGCCATCGCCGGCGTCGTTGTACCGATCACGCTGATCACACTAATTGTCGGCGGTATCGTCGTGATGAACATCATGCTCGTATCGGTCACAGAGAGGACATTTGAGGTCGGGCTAAGAAAAGCTCTCGGAGCTACGAAAAAGCAGATATTGCTTCAGTTTCTGATCGAATCGGCGTTGCTATGCATCGTTGGCGGTATCATCGGGCTGCTGCTGGCGGCTCTCGTCACCACCATCATTACAGTGACGGCCGGCATCACGATGACGATAACGATCACCTATATTATTTTGTCCGTCGGGGTTTCGAGTGCGATCGGTGTGATCGCAGGATTGTATCCGGCGTGGAAGGCAGCCCGGCTCGACCCGATCGTAGCATTGACCAAGAGTTAACGAATTATGAGAGTAGTAACATCTCTACCGACCGAGGTCCTGAAAATGGCCGTCGACAGCATCCGGGCAAATAAGTTTCGCAGCTTTTTGACCATCCTGGGGATCGTGGTCGGCGTTACCACGGCTATCGTCGTTGCGTCGATACTTACGGGAATGCGGCAAAGCATCGTCGCGATCGTCGAGGATTACGGCACCAATAATATCTACGCTTTCCACCTGACGACCGGCATCGGCGGTGGCGACCGCGATGAAAGAAGTCGCAAACCTCTAACTGTAGATGACGCGGAAGCGATCCTCGCCCAGACCAGCGCCGTCGAGGATATTGCACTGGTCGCACCGGGTATCGGAAACTTCGGTGCAGCCAGTTTCGACGATAACATCACCTACGAAGACCGCAATTACCGACGTGCTCAGACGGACGGCGTTTCCCCAAACTACGAACGCATTTCAAATCTGACACTGCTCGAAGGCAGATTCATCTCCGAGGTTGATAACATGCAGCGTCGAAATGTGATCGTCATCGGCGTCAACTGTGCTGAGGCCCTGTTCCCCAACGAACCAACCGGGAATGTAGGCAAGGTTGTCAAAATGAATGGCTCGACCTGGGAGATCATCGGCGTCATCGCGAAACGAAAAACCGCTCTCTTTGGCGAAAATGAAGAAGACAGCAAGGTTTTCATGCCATACAGAACCGCAAGAAAGGTCGCACCCCAGCGGGAATATCTGCTCCAGATCATCCAGGCAAGATCAGGGCGGCTAAACGAAGCTCTCGAGGATTCCGAGGCGATCCTCCGTCAACGAAGAGACGTAAAGTACGGTGAAAAGAACAATTTTGACATCAAGACCGCTGGCGAGTTCATCAAGGAATTTGACTCGATCACGGCGATGGTCGGGCTTATCGCGATCGCGATCTCAAGCCTTGGATTACTCGTTGGCGGTATAGGCGTGATGAATATTATGCTCGTCTCCGTCACCGAGAGGACCAAGGAGATCGGCATCAGAAAGGCGATCGGAGCCACAAAGGGGGCGATCGTACTTCAATTTCTCCTCGAAGCGATGATGCTGACGTTCTTCGGTGGGATCATCGGGGTCACGATAGCGTTGGGTATAAGTAACCTTATCCTTCTGCTTATCCCCAGCCTTCCGGCTCAGGTTCCTCTGTGGGCAGTGATCTCCGGTTTGACCGTATCGGTTGGCGTCGGGTTGGTTTTCGGTGTTCTACCAGCGAGAAAAGCGTCAAGACTCGACCCGATCGAATGTCTTCGGTACGAATAGAGAAAGAAAAATGCACAAAACTACGCATTTTGCGTCGTTTTGTGCACTTTGCTAGTTACTTTGCTGCGACTATTTGTCAGGATCTTCGATGAGGGAATCGTCGATGTCTTTTTCGAGTTTTGCACGAAGCTTTTCCACTACCGAGTCAGCCTTTTGGAGGTTGACGCTTAGGTTCGAACGCGTGTTCTGTATCTCGGTAAGCAAAGCCTGCAGGTTTGTCCGTTCGGCCATAATGCTCCTACGCTTACCTTCGCGAACCTCTTCCGGTCTCATGGAACCATTAAGCTGCAAGGCTCGCTCGATCATGTCAGGACGTATCTCGATCTCAAGCTGGTCAAGCCGTGACTTGACTGAATTTTCCTTCTCGATCATTTCGAACATCTGCTTGCGGAGCGACTCGGTTCGCTGCTCGGCACGCGTAAGAATATCGAGATTGAGAAGCAAACGCTTCTGCTTCTCATCTTTATCAACTTTTTGCGAGGCTTCAAGACGCTTGATCCGCTCGTTTAGCTCTTTGATAATTTCAGATTCCGGTGTTGACGAACCTTCCACCGGCTTTTCGACAGTTTTGACCTGAGGATTTATGGCATTTTCATAGTCCGCAGCTCTGCTGATGATCTCAGCTCCCGTCAAAACCGGCGGTGTCGCCATCGGTTTTGGCGTCGGCTTTGACGTCTGAGCGACCATCGCCCCTGTCGACAGCAGTAGGACTGCGAAAAGGTTAAAGATCGTGTATGACTTAACGTTTACCATTTTTCACCTCTTTGTCGCGGATAAAATCACCGCGAACCAGTTCGACTGCGTTTTTTGCGAGGCCAACAAAGGGTATCGCATCGATCCCCGAGTTGATCAAACCGCCAACAACGCCCTTTTTCCTAATGTCGCTACCGACCAGAAAAAGAACAACAGCGGTTCCACCGAAAGGTATCGTCTTGGCAACACGCTTCGCTACCTGCCAGCCACCGGCATGCAGTATCGTTCTGCCAATTCCTTTTTTCTTCTCTGCCATCGCTTTGAAATTATACTGACTTTCGTTCGATGGCAACAGCCACTCATTTGTATGCACGCAAAAGGAGGTGATTAGTTTCAAATAGAGACGAAGGAGATATCTGGCAGAAATGAAAAAAGGCGGCCCGAAGACCGCCAAATATCATCCCGAAGCAGGGCTCAGTGGCCAACTATTCCAAACCGACAAAGTCAATGTCAGTGAGGTCTCCAGTTACTGTTAGCGTTCTCGCAGCGAATCGATATCTCTTCGAAGATATGCTGATGACATAAGTACCACCCGTTGCGACATTCGAGAATGAGTAAATTCCAAAAGAACTGGTAGTCGCCGTTCGACGGTTTCCCTGAGCATCCGTGAGGATGACCAGAGCGTTACGAAGTGCGGCAAGCGACGGCGTGGTGACACGTCCGCCGATGGAAGCATTGGACACAGAAGGTGAATTGGGCTGTCCCGGCGTCAGAGCCCCTCCGTTTGGAAAGTTCGCACTGAATGGTGCAGCGTACACCGTGGTTTCATCGGGGGATGCTGCCAGCTCGCCAAGATAGAACGCTCCGGGCAGGAATGGTGATGTGTTCCCCGGAAAACGGGTGACGGCATCGGGTTGATCGAGGGTTGTAACGTTGCTTATGTTGGTCACACCGACCGACGAACCGTAAACCCACTCTTCCTCCGGATTGACTATCAAGGCGAAGCCATCCAGTACCGTAATGCCAAAACCGGCATCGAAATTACCGTCATTGTTGACATCCAGATCCTGTCCGGAACTCAGCGGCACGGTGCTCGTAACGATAAGGTAGGTCTCTGAACCTGAACCGATCCGCAATGGATTGAAGTAGTCAACTCTCGTCGCTCCGGTCCCGTAATTGCGGTTTGGACAGTCACCAAACGATGTATTTATTAGGAGGATTATTCCATTCGTGCCATAACTCCGGCCACCGAGATTGACAGCCTGGTTGGCAAATCCAAAGTTACCAGCGTCGCTGTTTACGGAGAGAAAGTAAGTGTTAGCCGGCACTGTCGAGCCTGCGGTTCCAAGAACCTCGACGTACTGACATGCGTCATTCGAGATCGATGGTGGATCTATCTCGATCTCATTGAGGAGTTGGGCTGACACAGTGGTTTGATGTCCGGCGAACAACGCCGCCATATAACCTATAAAGAGTAGAGCTTTAAGTCGTTTCATCATTATGTTCAAGCTATTCAGCTTTCGAAAAATTTTTTCAGGAGGGCAAAGAAGCTCTGCCCTCCTGTCTTCTGGTGATCACCAAACACTATTGTTCGGCAGTAACTGTAAGATCAACGATCGAGTCAGCGACCTGAATGACCCGCGACGTAAAGCGGAATCTCTGCGAACGCACACTGAGCACATACGACTGACCTGCTTCGACATCGTCAAATCGGAAGTAGCCGAAAGATCCCGTTCGGATCGATCGCGACCTACCGTCAGCATCGGTGATACGCACCTCCGCATTCCTCAGGCCGAGGCCGTCCGCAGTCTGTACGCGACCCGCCACGCTAACGCCCGCTGCGGTAGGAGCGAAGAACTCGATCCCCCAACCACCGGCGATCTCGCCAGTGATGGCAGTTGGGGCGTTCGGACGAGCAACGTTGCCATCGTCACGGACATACAAGCTCCAGGTACCGTTTGGTATGATCCCGCCAAAAGTCCCCGCGAAGGTCTGAGCACCCGTTCCTCCAACGGCACTGCCTGGCTCGTTGTAAGGCAATCCAGGAGCTGGGGCTGCAAATGCTCCAACCGGCTCCCAGTTAGTTGGCTCATACAAACCGGTTATAAAGGAAGTCGAGTTCGGAACAACGGCTCCTGCGGTATCCGAGAAGGTAAGCGTTGCGGCGTTCGACTGGTTGATAGCCACTGTGCCACCGGAATCAGCCATAAGGACGAACTTCTGACCTCCCGGTCCTACGAGCAATACGTCAATGTTATCCGGCGACGAATGGTAAACATCATAAAGAGTCACCCTCATCGAGTTGATGTTGTTATTGGAACCGGACACGACGATCTGCGAAGGATATGGATTGGCGACGGACGCATTCGTCATCGCTATGGAAGCCGAATTGCGAAACTGCGAAGCGGTATCGTTAATGTTGATCGTGGCAGTCTGTGTGGCGCCGACACCTCCACCCGTCGGGTTGACGAGAAGAAGATTGACGGTTTCGAGCCCTTCCGGAAGAGTATCGGAGCAAAGAGAAACCTGAAACGTCTGGCTGGAAACGTTAGGGCCGAATGTAAGGAGCTGAGACTGATTAACAAAGTCGACTCCCATTCCGCAAGCAGCACCGCCCGTAGCGGACCCATTAGCCGTTCGTGCTGTCACGGTCATCGTACCGCTCAAAGTACCGGAACGAGTCACCGTAACGGTCGCCACCTGCGATTCGTCTTGCGGATAGCTGTTTGCACTGAACTGCACGGTGTTATTCGGAGTCGGCATGTTGCCATCTCCGGGAGTCAGAACTGCACCAGTCGGGAAATTAGGGCTAAACGGAGCAGCATAAGTTACCGTTTCGTCCGGCGAGGCCGCCAGTTCTCCAAAGAAGAAGGCCGCTGCCGAGAAAGGAGTCGGATCTGCGGCGAATCTTGTCACCGCATCAGGCTGATCGAGTGATGTAGTGTTACTGATGTTCACAACGCCGGCCGAGGCCCCGTATACGAACTCCTCATCAGGATTCACGATCAGTGCGAAACCGTCGAGAACAGCTATGCCGAGACCAGCGTCAAAGTTCCCATCATTGTTCGCATCGAGATCCTGTCCTGAGAAGAGCGTTCCCGTGCTTCGAGCGATCAGATACGTCTCAGACCCGGTTCCGATCCTCAATGGGCTGAAATAATTAAATCGCGTGGTTCCAGTACCATAAGTTCGGTTAGGACATTCGCCAAATGAGGTGTTGAATAGGGTTATGGTTCCATTTGAACCAACGACCAGGCCACCCATGTTGACAGCCTGGTTCGCGAACCCAAAGTTCCCGCCGTCGCTGTTGACCGAGAGGAAATAGGTGTTCACTGGGATGACAGCTCCCGGAACACCGCGAACTTCGACGTATTGACAAGCATCGCTGATGGCTGACGGCGGATCGATCTCGATCTCGCTTATGACTTGGGCTGATGAGTATGAAAACGCCGATATGATGAACATGGCGGCTAGGCTTATTTTGGCAGTAATAGTGGAAATTCTCTTCATGTTTCTCCTTTGCAATTCTTGTTTCCAAATAAGACCGATCAGCGGGCAACTACTGCACCGGCAACCAGCCAAGTTCTAAGATGTAACCGGAAAAAATACACTCCCGATCCGAAACTTTTGTTCATTCACGTGCCGAGATCCGTCATATCCAACTGCAAAATCATCTGGCAAGACTATAGGATTCGCGGCGATCACTTCTTCGATAAATTGTTTACGTTTACGGGCCTCGATCGCCGAAATGGCGATCTCTTCTGGAGAGAGAAATGGAGGTGGAACCCCTGGCACAACATTCTGCGTGTCCTCAAACTTTTTCTGGAGCAGCACGTGGCGGAAGGTCAGCCGGGGTGGGCTTCCGGAAGCGGCAGCGGTTGAATTCTTGGAAACTAGCTTTATGATGTGGAACCCAGTCGTCGATTCAATGATGCGACCAACCACAGTGCCAGGTGAAACCTCAGATGCTGCTTTTTCTACCTCTTCCCAGTTGGAGCCGGGTTCAACATTTTCGTACAGACCTCCGTTTGCTTTCGTCGTACGGTCTTCGCTGTACTTCTTCGCAAGTTCGCTAAAATCAGCTCCATTTAGTGCCTCCTTTAGTACCTGCTCGGCCAGTGCTCGCTTACGACCTACATCAAACTGCGGATTCGCACGAAGGTAATCAGCAACCTCTGTTTCAGTGGCACGGACCTTTGTCGCCCAATGCTTCCTCAAATAGTCAGCCGAAAGAATACCCGCCTCCAAAACCTTGAGCCGTAGGTCGACTACTCTCTGGGCCATGAAATCGCCGTCAGCCTTCGCTAGATCGGAAAGGATCTTCGTGCGTGCCCAGTTTTCTTTTGCCTTGACGAGACTTGCTCCTTGCAGTTTGGATACCGTGTAGTTCTCGCCGCGTTCGCGAGCCACCGCATTCTGGATCTCTTGCATGGTGCGTATGTCGATCTCGAACTGCTTCTCATTGACCGGATCTTTCCAAACCCCGTCGAGAAGCTCGGTAGACACGACGTAGTGCGTGCCACTCTCTTTTGTCAGCTTCCGCTGATACAGGTCTCCCAACAAAATGTTCTTCTTGTAACTGAAATTCACCCGAAACGCCGGTTCAGAAGTCATTCCTTCGGCCCGGGCGGCGGCGGCCAGAGCCATATACTCGCGCATCCCACCAAGAAACCTCATCCGGGTCTCGGAGTCGACCGGTACCGACTCCTGTTCGTTGTCAGCTTGGCTGGCTAGGATGAGTCGAATAGCCTCTCCGGACAACTCACGGAGAATCTCACCTTCGATCGCCTGATTAGCTCGGATAGCTTGAATGCGCCATATTGCAACCGCTGACACAGCGATAACGAGAATGGCGACCCCAAGAAGTAGTGTCCTCTTTGACATCATGGTGCTCTAAAATCGCAGCTTTGCCCCAAACTGCATGACGCGGGGCGAGCCGACGGTACGTGTTATCTGACCAAAATCCGTCTCGTCAGTCAGATCGGCGTTCGGATTCGCAAAATTAACAAAGTTAAGGACGTTAAAAATATCCCACTTAAGCTCTAGTGAAAGCCGCTCGTTAATTCGGGTGTTCTTGATCAGGCTTACGTCAATTCGTTTTGAGGACGGGCCTCGCAGAATATTTCGGCCAAGATTTCCGAAGCCCCCGAGCGGAGAAAGCAAGGCACAGTCAGGATTCTCAGGATCCTGGCATGTATTAAAATACTGTCGGGTTGGATCGCTCCCCTGCTTGCGAAGTAATGCCAAATTTCGAACATTCGGGCGACCGAATGCCGTGTTAAAGATCGTTCCGCTGGCCCCACCCGCGTTGAATACATCGATTCGGGTATTTACCGGAGCCAATGGCCCAACTCTTTCAGCGCTTGTTGTAAAGATCCCGAAATACTGTTGCTCGATAAGTCCGCTGGTGCCAAACGCGAGGAACTTCGGATTCGAAGCAAAAATCGAAAACGGGGTCCCTGATTGCCACTGACCAAACCCCGTGAGCTGCCATCCGGTTAAGAACTTTGACTTCGACCCGAAGGTTGGAAGTTCCCACGTAGCGGTCATCGAAACCCTATGAGGTCTATCGAAATCCGAGACGGCCCGGTTGCTGTTGATATTGCGCTGGTCCCCTTGCACTGTAAGCCCAAGATTCGCTGTGTCTGGCCGCCCCGAAGCCGCAGTACTGCCAGGGTCAGTGGAGCCGATGTCAATCGACTTCGAAAACGTGTAGGACGCGTTAAATCCAAAGCCTTTTGTAAAGCGCCTTGTCAGGCTGAACTGACCGGAATGATAGATCGAATAGCCAACCGACTTTAGCACTACTGCGTCTGTCGGATCGAACCCCAGATATGGCGTGCGGACGTCCCCGGCTATAAGGGCATTCGGAAGGTCAAAATTTGAACTCGACAAATTTCTGTCGACGGCACCGAACGTGCCGTTACAGGGCGAGTAGCCGGCAACGCCAACGAAGACCGTGCTGCAAGCTCCGAACGCTCTGGGATCCGACGCATTAAGTGTTGTTCCCAATGTTCGCTCGCTGACACCTGGTACCGGGGCTATACCCCGTGCTCGATTGAGCCGGGCGTAGATGTATTCAGGGGTGTTGGGATCATTAAGGTCGTAGGGCTGATTGAATCCGACGGCGAGCAGCAGTTGCTGGCCACGAGTTCCCACGTACCGAGCTTCAATGGTCCAGTCCCTAAAAATATCCTGCTGAATACCAAGGTTCCATTGCTGTATCAGTGGAGTCTTGAGATCTCGATCAATAGCACGGAACTCTAGGGGTTCCACACCAGCAACCGCATTACTTCCAGGCGTGTTGTCAACCAGCACATAAGGTGTGTACCTATCAACATCTCTAACAGCCACGCTAAATGGGAAGTAGCTGCTAAAAGGAAGATTTGGTTGCTGGGAAGCAAAGGCAGTACTCCCCTGAACCGTTCCTGGCGAGTTTTCGTTTTTGATCTCTATCTCGCGGAAGAATGGATAATTGCTGTAGATGGTGTTAATGAACGCTCCCGACGGCCTGTCGTAGAATATCCCGTAGCCGGCCCTGATGACGGTCGAGCCAAACGGTTTGTAAGCGAAACCGATCCTTGGGGCAAAGTTGTTCAGATCCTGTCCATTTAGCGTGTGGTTGTTACCAGCTCTTTGAATACTTGAAAGACTACCGTCTATCGCATTGAAACCTGTCGCCGTTACGTTGTCGGGCATTATGAAGCCTGGACGAATATCGTTTGGATCCGTAACTCGATCAAAATCGAAATTCGTAAACCTGCCATTCTTCTCCGTTGGCAAGCCAAACCAGTCCCATCGCAGCCCAAGATTTAGCGTCAGGCGTTCGCTAACCCGCCAGTCATCCGAGAAATAAAAACTGAGATCGTTAAATCTGAACTGCTTATCCGTCACCCCTAATGAAACGTCGGCCTCAGCAACGTAGCCCGTTAAAAGCTCCGTGAAGTTCGATACCCCTTCGAACTCAATGCCCTGCTCTTCAGGCAAGTTGGTATCGAAAAAATTCCGCTTGTGTTCAACACCAAAACGAAATGTGTGAGCATTTCGGCTATAGGTGACGTTGTTGGCAAACGTCAAAGTCGTCTGCTTCCTTTGGTTGTAGATGTCGTTGGGTGCGTTCAGCGAAAAATCACTCAGATTTCCCGTTCCAGCGAATCGAGCACCCCGCTGTGTTGGAGCTCCCGTGGCAAACGCAGAAGCAGGATTAAAGATCCCGAGGCCCTGATTTGTAAGCGGCTGAGCCAGAAACCGATCGTCGAGCTTGCGTGAATTATCTAGATTAAAGTATCCGAATCGAGCTTCATTGATCAGATTTCCACTGAAGTAGTGCGTATCGGTTATAGCCAGGGTGCGGTTGCGATCGTCTTTAATAAGTGGCGTCGGGGAGATAAGGGTATCGTCTGGAAACGGATCATTCGCCGGAAAATTTGCGAAAAAGAAGGTTCCATTGATTGTGTTGATGTTATTGCCGCTCGCATCTCCCTTCAAAAGGTTGTAGTCGAGTCGCGTAGTGAACTGATCTTGCTTGAACTCTGCCGGAAATACATTTCGAAACCTAACCAGCGGAAAACCACCGCGTACAGTTCCCTGGCTTGCTCCGTCGGTTATTGGAAGCCCGTTTGGAAGGCCGAAGCGTGTAAAATCCGTTATTCTTATAACACCGTTCTCGAGTACGCGAGTGTTAGATCCATCGTAAAATAATCGCTCGTATCTGCCTGGTAGAAGCGTAGGAATGAAATAGTCACCAGTCGCTGGGTTTCGCAGATTCAGCAATCGAAATCCAGGACTGTTCGGATCGATGCATGTCCCAACAACAACCCCAGCAAAGTCATTGGCTCCAAGCGGCCGAACACAGTAGCCCGGAGCTCCCGGTCCCGGAAGCAGGCTAAATGCGTTGCCAAAAGAACTTACTGCACCGCCGTTTATCGTGCTTAGAAGAAACGCCCGGCGCACATTCTCAGGATTCGAACGATCGGTTATTAAAGCAAGAGCTTCAGGCAAGGTAACAAAACTCTGCGCGGTTGGAACATACGCTGTTTGAGCATCCGTCTTTTGATATCCGCCGAAGAACCAAAATTTGTCTTTGATAATTGGGCCACCGAGTGCAAATCCGCCCTCGAGACGTCGGGCACGTTGGCGGTCGATACCATCACGATTAAAGAAAAAATCGTTGCTGTTGAACTTCTCGTTTTGGGCAAATATATACGCCGAGCCGGCAAAAATGTTTGAACCGCTACGCGTTACAAGCTGGATACTGCCCCCACCGTTTCGGCCAAGCGAGGCATCGTAAAGACTTGAGAGGAGTTTTACTTCCTGCACGGTCTCGACCGCAGGCGAGATGCTTTCGGTGAGACTGCCGGTTCCGCTAAAATTTGTCGCATCGATCCCGTTGAACTGAACCCCTTGGCTGGTGGTTCTTGAACCATTGATCGAAACCTCTGGATTTCCGTTACCGTTGGAAAGCGGATCGGCGATGTCACCGCTCGCAGCAGTATCGATGTTGATCCGACCGAACGAACTCCTATTCGGTACGGGCGAATCCTCAAGCTTGCGACCGGTGATACTAACACCGCTGACGGCCGAATCGTTCCGGACAGAATCGATCCCCGCCTGGTCTGCGACGACGTCGACTACAGTTGTGGAACCAGCCACGCCCAGAATGATATCGACCTGAGTGGTCTGACTCGTCACCACCGTTGCCAGCTGCTTGGTTAACTGGAAGCCGCTTGCCTCGGCAGAGATCTCATACGTACCGAGCGGCAGAACCGCTGCCGTCCAACGTCCCTCTGCATTACTCGTCAAAGTCCGTTTAGCATTCGTGCCCTGATTGGTAAGGGTAACGGTTGCATTTGGAACGACGGCTCCGTTCGAGTCAAAAACTGTTCCCGCAAGGCCACCATTGTCACTCTGCTGAGCGAAAGAGGTTCCCGCAAGGAGCAGAATGGTAAGGAGGGCGGACGCTTTAGCGATCTTAAAAAGTGTAAGCATGATATGAAAAAAATACTGTCTTCGTCGCCGGCAGGCGACACCGCGTCAAAGCGATATCGCCTGCCTACGCATGACGTTTATCGGAGACCGTTACCGTTGTTCGGGATATCAAACCCCTCAAGGTCGCCGCAGAACTGACCGGGGAAGGCAATGGGCCGCAAGCATCCGGGTGTCGAAAGCACGTTGGATCCAGCGGGATTGCCGTTAGGGAATACCGCCGGCACGGCGGGAACCGCGACGCCTGCCTCGGCCGTAGTCGTGTAGACTCTGCCATCCTCCAAGAGGACGTAGATCGTGAACCCATTGTTCGCGAGACCCGTGTCACGGTTGACATCAGTGGCAAAGAGGTACTTGGTGAACGTGGCTCGACCGGCATTTGGCCCCGTCAGAAATATTCTATAAATACCGGCATTGTCGGCTACGTTTGGATCCGTAGACTGTGTAGGGTTGTTCGTGAAGCGCGCCTCAGAACCGTATGCCCTGCCATCCGGAAGAATAGTGAAGCCGTCGAAATAAGGGTTCTGGTCACCGCCACTGCCAGCGGTTAAGGTAATTCCCGCAGGGTCGCCGATCTGGGTCTTCAACCCGGTTGTTGGGCTTACGCGATAGATTCGGCTCCTCGGAGCACTCGCTGGCAAAAGGTCATCGGCCGCGATCGCGTAGATGAATCCGTCGATCGGATTGTATCCCGCAGCTGCTTCCGTAAATCCCGCTGGAGTACAAAGTTCGCCCACCTGTGGTCCGACCGGGCTTGCGATTCCATTCGCCAAAGGATAAGTTCCGGGCGCTCGGAAGATTCGAAGGTCAGCCGCCAAACCCGTTATAGGGTCCGAACCGGTATTACAAAGCTCAGTATCAAACTCAGCAATGCCGTAGAGAACTCCACCAACCCCAGCCAATCCTTCGTACTCTCGACGGATCGTCTGGCCGTTCAGCGTGAGATCCGAGATCAACGTACCTTGGCCGGTAGAAAGATCGAACTGGTAATATTGCTGCTGCAGGTTTGTCGCGTCACGATTGTTATCTGAGATCGAATACCCGATCTGTGCGGTTGTAAATGACTGCATCGAAGCGATAGCAACGACGCAGAGAAACATCTTCCTGAAAGTTTTCATTTTTCCTCCAAAATTCCTGATTACGCGGATCTTCCGACTTAATATACTCATGTGAATAGGTGGACGGTTTTCACCGGGCCACTACTAGCGAGAACGCACAACTGTTGAAAAGAGGAGTATGGAGGGTAGATGTAACAAAATCGTGGCGCACGTGTTACAAGAAACGGAACTCTACGTTAAATCAAAAATACATTCCCAAAACACAAAAAAGTGGGTGGCCACTAGGGCCACCCACTCAGTTGATCTAAATTGATCGATCAAATGGTCATTCCTGACCAGTGAAGTCAACGTCGGTTAGCGTATCGAACACCTGAACCACTCTTGAGTTGAAGCGGTACCTGTTCGATGTTACTCCCATGACCAAGCTGGAACCAGCCTCAACGTCATAGAAGCGATAGTAACCGAACGATCCGGTCGTGGCGGTGCGGCGGTTGCCCATGGTGTCGGTGATGATCACCGTGGCATTTCGCAGGCCGCGGCCGTCCGGGGTGGTGACTCGGCCTGATACCTC
>LNEI01000002.1 GCA_001464455.1 Acidobacteria bacterium Ga0077534 | reverse complement strand
GGAGTGTCTATCGTGATTCCCCTCCTGGACAGGAGGGGTGCCCGCTGCGGGCGGGGTGGTTGAGTGGATTAGGTACCACAAACAAGAACAGACACCGCGAAAGTTTGGGACGCAAAGCGACGACGACGCGACACTTCGTACTGTTCAAAATTAACAGCCCTAACCCCTCAACCACCTCGTCAGCCCAAAGTGGCTGCCATCCCTCCTGTTCTGTAGGGCGGCATGAGCGAAATTCCTGGGACGCACGACTTTCACCCATGATTCGCTATCATTCCGGCTCTGACAAGTTCTGGGACGCATGTTAAACTTTTCGGGTTCATATTAGAGATCGCATGGTTGACCTTCTGCAAGTATCCAATCTTCGAACCCATTTCCAGACTCGTGCGGGGTTGGTACGGGCTGTTGACGGGGTTAGTTTCTCGATCGGCGAGGGCGAGCTTTTGGGGCTCGTGGGCGAATCCGGGTGCGGCAAATCGATAACGGCGCTTTCACTAATGCGGCTGATCTCGCCGCCCGGCAAGATCGTGAGCGGCTCGATCGAGTTCAAGGGCGAGGAGTTAACGACCGCGACCGACGACCGGCTTCGTGAGATCCGCGGGAACGACATCGCGATGATATTTCAGGATCCGATGACCTCGCTGAATCCGGTATTTACCGTCGGCGAGCAGATCGCTGAGGCTCTCAGGCTGCACCGCAAACTTGATAAAAGAGCCGCTTGGGACGCAGCGATCGCAGCCATGAAAGAGGTTTCGATACCATCGCCCGAACGTCGGGTCAATGATTATCCCCATCAACTTTCGGGCGGCATGCGTCAGCGGGTGATGATCGCGATGGCTCTCGCGTGCGATCCGGAATTGCTGATCGCCGATGAGCCAACCACGGCTCTCGACGTTACGATCCAGGCGCAGATCCTCGAACTTCTGCACGAACTTCGGCAATCAAGAAAACTCGCGGTCCTGCTGATCACTCACGATCTGGGAGTCGTCGCCGAGGTGGCAGATCGGGTTTGTGTGATGTACACCGGCAAGATCGTTGAGGAATCTGGTGTAGACGAGCTTTTTTCTTATCCTAAACACCCCTATACTCGCGGGTTGCTCCGTTCAGTCCCTAAACTGACTGACGCCGGCGAGAAAAAGGCGGAGCGGCTTCAAACTATCGAGGGCACTGTGCCCAGCCCGACAAACCTCCCTTTTGGCTGTCACTTTGCCCCACGCTGCGAGCACCGAATGCAGATATGCCTCGAAGGTGAGATACCGCTGACACCTCTCGTAAATGATGTAAAGGTTCGATGCGTACTGCATGACGAGAAACAGAGATTTAGCATCGCAAGGGAGAAAACACTGGGGGCAGATGCATAAACACGTATGATCGCGGCTCAAACACAAATGACGTCAGCTCCATTGTTGCAGGTTCGCAATCTTGTCAAGCATTTCCCTGTCGACAACAGCGATGATGTCGTACAGGCGGTTTCGGATGTTTCGTTCGACATTATCGCGGGAGAAACGCTCGGCCTGGTGGGAGAATCGGGTTGTGGCAAATCGACAGTCGGCCGATGTTTGCTTCGTTTGCACGAGCCAACCAGTGGTGAGGTCATTTTCGAAGGGCGGGATATAGTTGGTCTGCCGAATAGAGAAATGCAGGCTCTTCGGCGTCAGATGCAGATCATTTTCCAGGATCCCTATGCCAGCCTCAATCCGCGTTTGAGCATTCGATCAATAATTTCGGAGCCTCTGAAGATCCACAACATTGGCGACAAAACCACCCAGCATGCCAAGGTCGAAGATCTGCTCGCAAAGGTCGGGCTCGATCCGAAATATGCGGACCGTTATCCCCACGAATTCTCCGGCGGTCAGCGTCAGCGGATCGGCATTGCTCGGGCGCTCGCACTAAACCCAAAGCTGATCATTTGTGACGAACCTGTTTCCGCACTTGATGTATCGGTTCAGGCTCAGGTCGTTAACTTGTTGCAGGAATTACAGAAAGAGTTCGGGTTGACATACCTGTTTATCTCACATGGACTCGCAGTAGTAGAGCATATTTCCGACCGAGTGGCCGTGATGTATCTTGGTAAGATCGTCGAGATCTGTTCGGCCGCAGAACTCTACGAAAACCCTCTGCATCCCTACACTCAGGCTTTGCTTTCTGCGATCCCGATCCCCGACCCGGCGTTCAAGAGAAAGCGCATCGTCCTAAAGGGCGATGTGCCAACGCCGATCAACCCGCCATCGGGCTGTAGATTTCGAACACGATGCCCGATCGCGATCGATGAATGTGCCGCCGTTGACCCCGAACTTCGTGAGCTGCGTCCGGGCCATTTCGCCGCCTGCATACAGGCCGACGGTTACGGCAATACGAAACCTGAAACTAACGCCGCCGCTTAGGCGTACTCCGTTATGAAGTTTATAAATCCAATTTACTTGAGGAAAATATGAATCGTATAGCTGGTATTGTCCTTGCTGCGGTGGGATTTCTGATCGCGGTGCTGAGCATCACCAAAGTGGTGCCTGGCATAACCGGGACTGGCGTTGGGCTGATTCTTGGCGGAGGGTTGATAATCGGTCTTAGCTTTATCGACCGCCCTGACACCGAAGGAACCGACCGCATGTCCACGCCGAGCACGCTCGGCAACATTTTCTTCGCTCCTGGCGATGTATTTGCGAATTTTCGACGGCATCCGCGTTTCCTCGTCGCCTTACTGATAATGGTCTTCATGTCGGTAACATATACGAATCTTTTCATGGAAAGGCTCGGCCCGGAACGGGTAACGAACTTTGCGATCGATAAAACCCTTGAAATGGGCATGATCGCGAATAACGAGGACGCCAAGAAACAGGTTGAAGCGGGACGCGCACAGGCGATAGCCGATGCAAAGAATCCGGTCCTAAGGGTTGCTCAGGTGGGCAGTTCGTTTGTTGGACTCACCGTTGTTTCTACACTGCTCGCCGGGGTATTTTTTCTATTTGCTCTCGCGATGGGCGGCAAGCTCAATTTCTGGCAGGCGTTTTCCGTCGCGGTTTATGCAATGTTTCCTGTCAGCGTATTGCGGTTTTTGCTGAACACTTTGGTGCTTTACCTGAAAGATCCCGCCGAGATCCATCCGATCCTTGGTCAGCAATCGCTCGTGCAGGATAGCCTGAACTTCCTTGTATCTTCGGCAGATAATCCGGTGATCTATACGCTACTAGGCACATTCAGCCTGCTGACGTTCTACTGGATCGCTCTAAACGCGATAGGCCTTAAGAATGCAGGTGAAAAGGTCAGCGGAACGATCGCGTGGACTGCCAGCATTTCCATATTTGTTGTGATCCTCTTCTTCGGCCTAGCTATGGCGTTGGCTTTCCCGAGCTTTATCAGCTAGGTGGCAAGAGCCCAGAAAAAAATGAGTCCGGCGAAAGTGCCGGACTCGTAACTGATCTTTGAAAATGTGATCACTCGTATCGCAGCGATTCGATAGGATCGAGGCGGGCAGCTTTCCACGCGGGCCAGATGCCGAAGATAAGACCGATTCCGACGCTGGCAAAAAAGCCGCCAACCGGGGCCCACCATGGAACATAAGACGGAAATACGATGCTGATAAGCAGCGTAAGTATCCAACCTATCCCAAGCCCAACGAGGCCACCAAAACCTGTCAACGTTCCGGCCTCGATCAGGAATTGCAGTAGAATGTCGCTCCGTTTGGCTCCGACGGCTTTGCGGATCCCGATCTCTCGGGTTCGTTCGGTGACCGAGACGAGCATGATATTCATTACGCCGATACCGCCGATCATTAGCCCGATCGACGATATTACAACCATCGCGAGAGCAACGCCCGCTGTTATCGATTTGAACTGGTCTATGATGCTGTCGGCTGTAGCAGTCGAAAAGTTGTTTTTCTGGCCAAACTTTACCTCACGTCGAACGCGGAGCAGATCTTCTATTTGATCTCGAGCTTCGTTGAGTCGGCCCGGTTTGGCTATCGCTAGAACGAAAATATCGTCGGCGTTCGGTTTTATTCTTAGTGCCGCATGAAAAGGCAGAAATATCGTGTTGCTCTCATCGTTATTACCGCCGCCGCCGCCGACAAGCTGCTCTTTTTTCTGCAGTTGCCCGATTATGCGGAATTCGCGGCCGTTGATCTCTATCGTTTCACCGATGGCCGATTTATAGGGAAAAAATGTGTCCTTGACAGTGTCGCCGATGAGGCAAACGTCACTCTTGGCATCGGATTCTGACTGTGTAAACCAGCGGCCCTCGATCAATACCTGAGTTTCGGTCTTTTCTATCTCGGGAAGAGTGCCGCTTAGCTGAATGTTCTGCGTCTGCTTGCCCCCGGCCGAAACGATCGTTCTGTTACCAAAAAATCCGCTCGAAACGTTTAGAAATGGAACCGAAGTTTCAACCTCCGAAAGCTCGCGCAAGGCAAGTGCATCGTCGAGCGTCAAGTCGGGCCGCATTCGCTCTTCACGAGATGGGCGGCCAAAGCGGATGCCGATCTCTTGCTTGTATATGAAAATAGAACGAGTTCCGAATGCTTTGACCTGTTTTTCAACGGCAAGGCCAATGCCGCTGATGATCGAGGAAATAAGCATTACAGTGATCACCCCAACCACGACACCGATAATGGTCAGAAACGATCGCAGCTTATTGGAACGCAACGTATCGAACGCCATTTTGAGGTTTTCGTAGAATTGATTTGTGGCGATCTTCATAATAAAAATGCCTCTAGTCAGCCCTAAGTGCTTCGATCGGGTCAAGCCGAGCAGCTTTCCAAGCCGGAAACAGGCCTGCCAGGATACCGACCACTGCGGAAACTCCGATCGCGATCACTGCAGACCACCATGGAATACGTGTCGGAAATACAAATGCCGTTATAACTTGTCCAATAATAATTGCCAGGATCAGTCCGATCAGTCCACCTATCGCCGAGAGCATTCCGGATTCAAGCAGAAATTGCTGCAGGATGTCCTTCTGACGGGCTCCAAGTGATTTTCGGATACCGATCTCCTTAGTTCTTTCGGTAACTGCGACCAGCATGATATTCATGATGACTATGGCGCCGACCACCAATGCGATCGCCGGAACAAAAAGTATCACGGTAGAAATAGTTCCAAAAAGGCTGTCTCGCAGGCCGCTGATCGCATCGGGCGTAACTATGCCGAAATTGTCTTTTTCGCCTGCCGGCACCTTTCGAATGATCCTCATCAAAGTGCGAACTTCATCGACGGCATCAGCGGTTTTAACCCCATCTTTTGGACGAGCGATAAAAAATGGAGCTCTTTGCCGACGAAGCCCTCCAAAATTCTCGCCGAATGTCTTGATAGGGATCTGTACAAAATTGTCCTGGGGAAAGCCGAAAACAGTTCCTTTCGCAGTCTGAATACCGATAACTCTATATGGAATGCCGCGTATCGATATCTCTCCGCCGATCGCTCCGCCGTATGGAAATAGGTTTGTCGCTATGTCGCGTCCGATATAGGCAACGCGCATCGCGTTGTCGTTCTCGATATCCGTGAAGTAGCGCCCCTCGGCGATATCGAGATTTTCTATGTCGCGAATAACTGGTTCCGCTCCGGTTATTCCTACGTCCTGAAGAGTTTGGTCCCCGTTACGAACGGCGCTGGATGTATTACCGGCTTTCGCCCCGATCATTTCTATCAACTGAGCTCTTTGCCTGATAAAATCGAGTTCGGCAAAGCTGAGCTCCGTGTTACGCCTTTGCGCTGCGTTTATAGTGTCGGTGTCTTTGAAATCTTCAAAATTAAAGCGTTGAACATTAAAGGTGTTAGAACCGATCCCGGCGATCTTTTCATCAACGTAACCATTAAAACCCTGCAAAAGTGATAGCACCACCATAAAGGCAGTCATGCCGATGATCATCCCTAGCAATGTCAGGAATGATCTAAGCTTGTGAGCCCAAATTGCGGAAAAGGCGAGCTTTAATGTCTCTAAAATGTTCATTCTCGGCCACCGTTGATCGGGTGCTATATCTGCTTAGAGTTTATCAAATATACTCGACATCATTGAGTATTTCCACGCAAAGTTTTGTAAAGCGAAACCAAGTGACTGGCGAAAACCAAAGGCACAACGAGCGTCGGTAGGAATAAATATGGGAAAAATAGAACAGCTCGATTTGGCTGGTCAAAGGCCATCTGTTGGAGTGGCGATGGTACCGAAAGAGCAGCTATCGTTACTATCAAAAGCAGGAGAGCGAGGCCGACTAGGTTGAATACGATGAGTACCGGGCGATTGGCTACGCCGTTTCTGAATCCCAAAAAATAAGCCAATATGGCAAAGACGCCAGTCAGAATGTCGAAATTAACACCTTGGAAGGTCATCATCTTCGGCATCATTCCGGAGAGAAAGAGCCAATAGATCGTTATTTCGATCGGGATCCGTACCAGGTGAATGATTGTCAGCAGCCGAAGCGGCAGGCGGTCGATAAATTCCCTGAAAAAGATGAAAAACAGGACGATCAATAAGATCGCTGGAAGGACCCCGAAGACGATGATTCGCGGCGGGTTTGTTTCGGTCAGCTGATAAAAGCCGCCGCTACCAAGGACCGTTTGCAGAACGATCCACAGCGGAAGGAGAAAAAGAAGTATCTTTGCGGCCACCGATTCGAGCCCGGCGGAGCGTACCGCCTGCAAAAAGATCGCAACAGCAGCAAAGGTTGTCAGTAGGAATAAGATCGACACATAGGCAGGAACATCATTCATCTACTTGATCCGCTCATCTTTTTCGATCCTGCCGTCGCGGATCGTGATCACGCGATGGGCGCGTTCCGCGATCTCGGGTTCGTGCGTAACCAGAATGATAGTGTTGCCGTCCGAGTGCAGTTTCTCAAAAAGGTGCATGATCTCGATGCTCGTCTTCGAGTCGAGAGCTCCTGTCGGCTCGTCAGCGAGAAGAATCGAAGGATTATTGACCAAAGCACGAGCGATAGCGACACGCTGCCGCTGTCCGCCTGAGAGCTCATTTGGCCGATGCGTAACGCGGTCGCCGAGTTCGACGGCTGTCAACGAGGCAAGCGCCTGATCGTGCCTCTCCGCCGCCCGCATGCCCGCGTAAATGAGCGGCAGTTCAACATTATGCAGTGCCGTAGCACGTGCCAGCAGGTTAAACGTCTGAAATACGAATCCGATCTCCTTATTTCTGATGCGGGCCAGTTCGTCGTCCGACATGTCAGAAACGAGGTTGCCGTTGATCCAATATTCGCCCTTCGTCGGCGAATCTAGGCAGCCGATCAGATTCATCAGCGTCGACTTTCCCGAGCCGGAGGGCCCGATGATCGCTAAGTATTCGTTGCGGCGGACTTCAAACGATACGTCGCGAAGTGCGTGCAGTTCTTCAGTTCCCATCTGGTAAGTCTTCCAGATGTTCTTCATGCTGATCAGGGCCTCGCCCGGACCGGAAGCCGCACTTTTGCCATTACCGTTTTGTTCGTCCATAAATCGATACATCAGAATTGAGTCGTAGTAGGTTTAGAGGGCAGCATCGGCCTTTGCCCGCATCGCAGCGATGTCAAATATCATTATGCCTACGGGCTCGCGGGGGCCCCTTCCTTCTTGGCTTGCTTCTTGACGAGCGTATCTTCTTTTAACGTGTTTAGTACTCGACTCGGACCTGTTATTACCTCATCGCCAGCGTTAAGGCCGCTGGTGATCTCACGATCGCTTTCGCCGATGATACCAGTCTGAACCTCCACGAATTTGGCTTTGTTATCCCTCAAAACGTAAACGCCGGTTATCATCTTCGGCTTCTCGTTCGGGGCCGGGGCACCATCGCCGGGCAGAGCCTTCGCATCGTCAGCTTTTTTCTCGATAACAGCTTGTAGCGGGATCGCGACAACATCATTTACCACTTTGGTCGTGATCTCGGCGGTGGCGCTCATGCCAGGTCGAAGTCCTGCTTGGACTTCCGTAGGCAGATCCCTCATCTGTATGACAACGCGAAATTCCTTTGCTTCCTGAACGTTTATGTTTACTGAAAGTCCGCCGCTTGTCTGCGATTTTCCTACCGCAAGAGGCGTCTTTTGAATAACCTCGCCAGCGATCTCGAGATCACCGAAGGCGTCAACTTTTATCTTAGCCTTCTGCCCGACCTCTACTTTCTCGATCGACGTTTCGTCCACTTTGACCTCGACATTGATCTGCGACATGTCGGCAATGGTTAGAAGAGCGGTAGTGGACAGCCCTGCAACAGCGAATGTACCTACCTTTGAAGGGATCTCGGCAATAACGCCATTGATTGGTGCTACCTGCAGCGTCTTGTCCCGCTGATTCCGCTGTCCGCGCAATGTCGCGGCTGACTGATTTGCTCTTGACTGGCTCGAGGCAACGCTAAGATTGGCTGTATCGACGCCGCGTTTTGCATCACGCACCAATACACTCTGCTGGGCAAGACGAGTTTGAGCATCGCGGACACTCAGCTGCCGCGAGGAGAGGTTTGACTTGGCATTATTAAGCGAAGCCTTAGCATTCTCGACCCGGTCTTTCGCGGCATCGTATTCGGAACGCGCGATCACGCCGCTTTCGAGCAGCTGCTGATTGCGGCTGAGCTCACGATTAGCGGCGTTTACCTCTACCTGAGCACGGTCCACATCGGCCTGAGCGGCGACGATGGCCTGTCGAGCAGAATCAACGGCAACCTGAGCCACATTATATTGCTGCTGAGCTGAAGCATAGTTGTTCTGAGCCGCAGTAACCTGTGATTGAGAAACACGCACTTCATCCTGAGAAGCCTGAAAGGCAGCAAGTTGAGCATCGGTATTCGACTGCAGTTGCGTTGGATCAAGCCGTACAAGAGGCTGGCCCTTCGTAACCTGGTCACCTTCTTTTACGTATATTTCTTCTATCCGGCCTTGAACCTCACTCGTCAGGTTCATAAACTGGATCGGCCGAACTTCGCCCGACGAGGTCACAGTAGACCGCAGCTCTTTTCTTACTTCGACCTTGACCGTAGTTACCTCCGGGGTATCCTTACGGGTGGCCAAAATACTAACAACGGTGATTACAGCTAACAGCACTACGGCGACGATGCCGGCGATTATCTTGGTTTTACGGCTCAATGCCATGCTCTATTATCCCTCTCAAGAAAGTAGTCTGATCTGATTATAACTAAGTGATTGTGATCGTGTCGTATCAAGCACTTACTACGACTAGAATTTCTCATTGTTTCAAAAAAATGAAACTCTTGCTATCCGGCCGACGCACTAGAACAAACAAATGGGTCTTGGACAAAGCTAGCTTTCGCGCCTCGCCAGAGTTTTCTTCCAGGAGTTTGCGCAACAAACTTCAGGATAGCCGCGTAATAGAAGACATCAGACGCCGCTTTGTCGGTCGGGGCGGGCAACGAAACCCGTCGCTTTTTCCTCAAAGCAATGTTATTCTTTTGACAATGTTTGGGCAGCATTTCGATATCCCCGGGAGACTTAATTTTTGTGAAACATAGTTTTATTAGATTTTTCACCGTGATCGCGATCTTTTCGCTGACAACGTTTGGATTTGCCCAGAGCACTGTTTCAACTGCTCGAAACGAATCCGGCAAGCTAGCGGATCTACCGAAAAAAACTACTTCCAAGCCGGCGACCCCAGCCGTAATTCAGAATGAGCTGAAAGAAGCTCTCGCGATCATCCAGAGCAACTATGTTGGAGCGAAAACGCTCGACTACAATGAGGTTTTTAAGTCGTCGATCGACTCGATGCTTCACGCTCTTGACCCGCATTCTAATTATTACGATGCGAAGGAGTTTGAGCAGTTCCGAAATGATCAAAGTTCCCGATACTTCGGTATAGGAGCAACGATAGGCGACCTGGCTGATCCTGACGGAAAGGTACTGGCTACCTACATCAAGTCTACGTTCGAAGGTGCTCCGGCAAATCGTGCGGGCCTTCGCTATGGTGACAAGATCGTTGAGGTAAATGGCGTTTCCATGCTCGGAAAGCCCTTTAGCGAAGTTCGCAATCACCTTCGAGGGCCGCAGGGAACATCTGCAAAGCTGGTGATCGAAAGGTTGGGCACCGGAACTCGTGAGACTGTAAATATCGTTCGAGATGCGGTTCCACAGCCGTCGATCAGTGAGGCGTACATGATCCGCCCTGGGATCGGCTACCTGAACATGAGCGGCGGTTTTAATCAAACCACGTACAATGAATTTGTAGTTGCAATGAGACAGCTGCGGGCGGCTGGAATGCAGCAGTTAGTGATGGATCTTCGCAATAACGGCGGTGGGCTCGTAAGCCAGGCTTATCGTATCGCGAACTCATTTTTGTCGGAGGGGCAGATAGTCTTCTCGCAAAAGGGCCGAATGGAAGGCGCAACTGATCCTCCCTACCGAGCGATGAACCGCACGCCGGACCGTTCTCCGATCGTAATGCTCGTTAATCGCAACACTGCCTCAGCATCTGAGATCCTCGCGGGCGCTTTGCAGGATCATGATCGGGCTCTCATAGTCGGCGAGGATACTTTTGGCAAGGGGCTTGTGCAGAATCCGTTCCAACTTGAGCATGGTTCGATGCTTTTATTGACCATTGCAAAGTATGAGACTCCGTCGGGCCGCTTGATCCAGAGGGATTACTCGAATGGTGAACTCTACAACTACTTCACCGAAGGTGGGAGTTTCCGGGATGAGAACCGGGAAAAGCCGCGAGGCATTGAAATGAAGACGGATACTGGCCGATCAGTTTTCAGCGGCGGAGGGATAAATCCTGATGTTGCGATCAAGCCGCAGACCGTAACAGCAGAAAGAGGAAGAACTCAGTCGAAAATGCTCGTTCCTCTCTTCGCTTTCTCGCTTGACCTCGTGGCCGGCAAGGTGAACGGACTCGAAACCTACAAGGTCGACAAGGCTATCACCTTCGCATACGACCTTAAGAGATCTGATTACCCGGTAACGGAAGCAGTATATTCGGCTTTCCGGCAGTTTGCCTCTGATAAATACAAGATCCCAGCAGCTCAGATCGATCGTGAACGGGAGTTCGTGGAGAGGATGTTGCGGACCGAACTTGTCATGGCCGCCTTCGGTACGCAGACGTCAAATCAGGTATTTAATGAATATGACGAGCAGCTGCTTAAAGCTATCGACCTGCTTCCTCAGGCAAAACAGTTGGCTATGCAGGGAGAAAAAGCCAAGAACCCGAAGAAGATCTCGGATAACTAAATGTAAAGATCTCGAATCTTGCACGACCGCGAAAACCGCCTTTACACAAGGCGGTTTTTTTTACAGCATCGTTGAAACAAGGTAATAGATCCCGTAAGCGATCCCAAGAATGAGAAGGACTCCCAGCAAGCCTACAATTGCCAAAATAAGCTTAAATTTTCGGTACCGATTAGGATCTGGCGGTGATAGCTGATTCTGCGGAAAGTATGGCGGCGGTCTATTTAGCATATTCCAATGTTACCACTCTAGTAGAGTCCCTAGTAAACGGGCGTGTTGCCTTTCTATCTCTGCGAGTGCGACAACAGCATTTATCGTCGCGTATCGGTCATCGCGGCAGGGGCTGTTCAAGATTCGCCAGGCCGTATGCTAGAACGGCCATTAAAGATCCTAACTCGGCCAACTCCTTAGGGTTTACCTTGTCGAAAGTGTCAGCCGCTGAATGATGGTATTTGAAGTATGTCTGCTGATTAAAGAAAGGCGCGAACGAGGGAACACCCGCTCGGGTTAAAAGGCTCGTATCCGCACCGATCCCTCCGGGCTGCTGCTGGAGATGCGCGGTTCCGTGCGCCGCCAGGATCTTACTGATTGGAGCGAGGAACTGGGCAAGTTCCGGACGTCCGGAGTAGGAAATGCCGAGCGGATGCGAGGCGCCAAGATCGCTCTCAATAGCCGCAAACTGCTGATCAAGCGAATTTCTTACTTCGTCGAAATACCCTCGTCCGCCCGCACCTCCATTCTCTTCATTCATGAATGCGACAACCCGGATGGTCCTTTTGGGGCGAAGGCCAAGCTGATTTATCAGAACCGGAACCTGCATCGAAACAGCTACGCCAGTGGCGTTATCTAGAGCTCCTGTCCCGAGATCCCATGAGTCGAGATGTCCCCCGACCAAAACGATCTCATTAGGCCTCTCGCTTCCCTTGAGATCAGCAATAACGTTGTAGCTCGGAGCATCCGGGAGGGTTTTCGGCGTAACGGTAAATCGAACTCGGGTCGGGCCTTCAGATGCAAGATGAGCGAGAAGGTCAGCATCCTCAGGGGCCAGAGCAGCCGCAGGTATCTTATTAATGCCCTCCGCGTAGTTCGTGCCACCGGTATGAGCCAAGCGTTCGTACGAGCCGCCGGCCGACCTTACAAGCACGCCGACTGCTCCAAATGGAGCCGCAGCCGACGCCCCGCCAGCTCGGAACTGGACCGCGCGCCCGTAGGCGGCAAGCCCGAATCCCCCAGACTGCAGTTCCCGATCAAATTTGTGGTTGAAAACCACGATCTTGCCTTCGATCTTTGCCCGACCGAGTTCGCGAAGTTGATCAAAGCTATCGACGACGACGATTTCGGCCGATAGTCCGTCGGAGGGCGTAGCGATACTCCCTCCGAGAGCCGTGATCACGAGTTTTTGGGTGGTGCCGGCAGCCATTCCGGGCAACTGGACAACCTCGGCCGTTTCTGAGCCTCTGACCCAGACCGGTACCATGACCTTCTGCAGGCGAACTTGAAACCCGGCTTTTCTCATCTCGTCCGCGACGTATTCGACGGCTCGCTGGGCCTGAGCCGATCCGCTCAACCTGGGGCCGATGTTGTTGGTCATGTAGCGCGTCTGGCGATAGGCGTAGTCGCTATCCAGCGCCGCCTTTTGAAGGCGCGATAGGTCGGAAAGGGTTTGCTTAGAATATAGCTCCGGCGTGGGCGAGGCCGTCTGAGCAAATGCAAGTTGCCCTGCGGCAAGAGCAATAAAAATGAGAAAAAGCGAGCTTATAAGCAGTTCTCTGGACATAATCTATGTCCTGCAATCCTATACGAATCTCCAACGAATGCACAAATGACTGTTTGCCTGATGTTTGTCTGAAAACTAATTTCTTAAACCGCGGCATCCGCGATAGAATCTTGGCGTAGGATTCCCTTTTAAGAAATAGCAGTGAGGAAAAATTGATGAAACGGATACTTGTGCCCGTTCTTGCGGCGATCCTTTTTACAACATCGCTCTTAGGTCAGCAGCCGACGTCGACACCTGAGTTGATCGCGAGGCGGAACGCTATCGAGGCTGAACTTCAGTCCATCGCGGTCGTCGAACGGAAGGTAATGGTGCCGATGCGTGACGGAAAACGGATGCAGGCTGATGTCTATCGGCCAAAAGACTCGAGCAAAAAATACCCAATAATCCTTTCGCGGACACCGTACAATTTTAATTGGTGGGATATCCGGCTCGGAGCTCCTCGTGATATGTCAACGGTTATCGATGCGGTAAAACGCGGTTACGCCTATATCATCATGAATGAACGCGGGCGGTTCTTTTCTGAGGGCAACTACGACATCCTCGGCCCGCCGACGACTGACGGGGACGACGCTTTAACGTGGATGTCCTCGCAGCCTTGGTCGAATAAGAAGGTTGGAGCTATCGGATGTTCTTCTACCGCCGAATGGCAAATGGCAGTAGCGGCAAGAGGCAATCCAGCGTTCACGACAATGATCGCACAGGGTTACGGCGCCGGGGTTGGCAGGGTAGGCCCGTACTACGAACAAGGCAACTGGTATCGCGGCGGAGCCGTTCAGATGCTGTTTATCTCGTGGTTATATGGACAGCAGAATCAAATCAGGCCGAAATTCGCTCCTGAGACAACGCAGGAAGAGTTGATCCGAGCATCGAAGTCGTTTGATCTTGCTCAGCAAGCTCCATCGGTAGACTGGTCAAAGGCTTTGCGGCATCTGCCGGTCAACGATATTTTCACAGCGGTCGACGGGCCTCGCGGCATTTTTGCGGACGAAATGCCCGTTCCGACTGGTGGTGCAATGATCAAACGTACACCAAACGATCCGGCCTGGTACAAAGGCGGATTGTGGCACGACAACATGAAGATCGATATTCCTGGTTTCTATTTCATGTCCTGGTATGACGTTTCGGTCGGACCGAATCTCGCGATGTACAACCATATTCGCAAAACCGCAAGCCCTGCGATGGCTGATAAGCAGTACGCAGTTATCGCACCTGTTGCTCACTGTAGTTACACTCGGGCAACCGAAAATACAGTGGTCGGACAACGCAGCATGGGCGATGCTCGGCTCGACTATGGCAAGATGACCTACGACTGGTTCGATCATTTTTTGAAGGGTGAGCAGAATGACATCCTGAAACGGCCGAAAGTTCAGTATTTTACGATGGGCAGCAACAAATGGCAGTCTTCCGAACAATGGCCGCCTGCCGGTGCTCAACCGCTGAAATTCTACTTATCGAGTGGTGGAAAAGCTAACTCTCTTAATGGCGATGGCAAACTGGTCAGCGAACCTCCCGCGACCGACATGCCCGATACCTTCACCTACGATCCAATGAACCCGGTTCCTTCTTACGGCGGAAACGTTTGCTGCATAGGAAACGCTATTCAAGCCGGCTCGTTCGATCAGAGCAAAATGGAGGAGCGAAACGATATTCTTGTCTACTCGACAGATGTTCTGAAAGAAGGCTTTGAGCTAAGCGGCCCGATAGATATTACGCTCTACGTCTCTTCCGATGCGAAAGACACCGATTTCACCGTGAAACTCATTGATGTCGACGAGAATGGCAAGGCGTGGAACCTCGACGAAACTATCCAACGAATGCGATACCGCGACGGCTACGACAAACCGCTCGCGTGGATGGAACGCGGCAAGGTTTACAAGGTCAAGTTTCAACCGATGACCACCAGCAACTACTTTGCTCCAGGCCATCGTCTGCGGATTGAGATCTCATCGAGCAACTTCCCACGCTTCGACCGAAATATGAACACCGGCGGCAATAATTGGGATGAGGTCAACGGGGTAGTTGCCAAGAACTCTGTTCATCACTCGAAACAGTATCCGGCAGAGGTTGTTATTTCCGTCGTGCGAAGATAATAGGCACGAACTTAATTTACCCAATTATCGGCCAGGCATTTACGCCTGGCCTTTGTATTTTGTGCAATGTGCTGTAGATGACATTCAGCGAAAGAAATTAAAGCTACTATCAAGCGGTTATTGTTCATATTGAACGTTATAGGAGATAAAATATGTCATTGATTCCCTGTCCTGAATGCGGACACGAAGTTTCGACCAACGCAGCAGCCTGTCCAAATTGTGCAAGGCCGACACACGCTCCACCTGTTGTCGAGCGAAAGGTAATTGTTACCCAGCCAGCTGATCCCGATAAAGGATTTCCGATCTGGGCTTTGATCCCGATCGGCTTGCTCGCCGTGGTGCTGGTATTCGTGGCATACATCGCCTTTCGCGGGAACGACGATACAGCAAATACCAATCTAAAGGTAAATGTAGAGCGAAGGCCGACGGAAACGCGTTCTACCTCAACCTCGACGGTACCTTCTACGTCGACATCTACGGTTCCCTCGTCGGAGACCACAGCCTTGCCGCCGCCCTCGCAGACAACAACCGTTCCCGGTACATCGACCGCTCCGCCAGTGGCTCCCCCGCCGGATAAAGGAACCGTAACTCTAAATGCAAAGGCCACGTCACCCGCTGGTTCGACACTGGCTGTTCGTGGAACCAAGTTTTACCTTTTAGAAGAGGATGTAGAGACGATTCTGCGGGCGGCACGCGTCGAGCCGATCGAGGGCAACACGCTGGCCGGCAGCCTTGGCCTAGCGGCAGTTTTTCCTGACCGATATGGTGATTTTCAGCGGGCCGCGATGCGTGCGATCGCCTCTAAAGCAAAATACTCGGGCACCACGAATGGTTCCGGCGGAGCAAACCTGTCAGGAGTTGATCCGAAGGAATATTACCTGTTCGGTATTGCTAAGATCGGCCGCGGATTCGCACTGTGGAATTCTCAGGTTTCGGTCATCGCGGGAGATAATCTGCTTAATCTGAGTCCTCAAAGCGTGACTGAGATCGTCGATCCAAACAGCTAAAGCCGTTATTTTACGATCGATAGCGGGGTGTCGTTTACACGGCACCCTCTTTTCGTCTAACGAAAATCTCTTTTACTCGCAGAGCTTTATAGGATATTGTAAACTGGCTTTTTGCTAATTTGTTTTTATGGCACGGCCCTTGATCCTTTCTCTTGACGGCGAGGAATTTCCGGTTTCGATCGTCAAGATCGACCGGGATAAGCTCTATGGGAGAGTTGAGATCGAGGCTCACGATGAGAAGGGGCTCGAGGCCTCGCTCCGCATCTTGGCGGCGGATGGCAAAACCTTGATCGACAAGGGCGGTACTGCTTTGGCGAGCGTCACGGACAAGGGCGACTCAGTCGAACGGAGCGAGTTGATCCCCATAACGCCGGACGGCGAACCGATCGCTCAGGTTCCTTCGTCTTTTGGACAGAAGAATCAGTTGACTCTTGCTTCAGTTGAGGATTATTTCACTCAGATCGTAAAGAGCGTCTATATCGTCGGAACGTTCGAGACGAACGACATTTCGGCCCTTCACGATCATCTTTCAGATGGACGAATCTATTGGTTTCCTTTTAGTTGGCGCGGTGGCATCGAATATGACAATGCTTACATCATCGGCTCTGGTCCGGACATTTTCATGGTCGTCGGGAAACAAGCGGACTTTCAATACGTAAAATTAAATCAGGCCGCTGTTTTGGACGCGGGTGAGGAAGAAGATATCTCAGCAGACGATCTGGATTTTGATCTGATGTGAGGCGAGTAGCAACGAAAGCGTAGTAGCAACTAAGGTAATGCCAATAAACATCTCAAATTCGAACAATCGTGATGCAGTGGTGGCGGCTGAGGCCTTGAATCCGACCCGGGTTATGCGGTACATCGACAAGAAAGGCCGTCCGATATCAACCCGCAAGCTCTTAAAAACCGACGTTGATCACGACCTACCCGAACTTTTGAAAAAATCGAAGAAGCTCGATAAGGTGGGTGATAGTTTGATAAAGGGGGATCCTGAGGTAGACATAGAGCGTTTCGGCATGTTCCTGACCGATATGTCGCGGGTCTACGTCACGAAAAAAGGCATCATCCATCTCGTCGAAGAGACGGAGGTCGTCTACAACGCTGACGGAACGGAACGTGAACGGCGCCCTCGCAAGAAAGAGCAGCAGAACATGAACGGCGAGTTCCCGATGAGATGGACGGGGAAATTCATCAAAAAGGAAGAGGCCGCACATCGTTTTGTTTTCACTAACAAAAAACAGCTGGTTCACATTAACGGCCTGACGTTCGATTTTTTGTATGAAATGGCAAAGGACCTCGCCGAGCGCGACGCCTTACTCCTAATCCGAGGCGGAGTGAAAGGCAACGAACCACTGATAATGAACCGCGGCGGCAAGCCGTACAACGCCTTCCTCGAAGGGCGCGTGAAAGACGATTCATATTGTTTGATCCTGCATCTTTCGAATATGGAGCTGAAGAGACCGAAGACTGTAGCAGAACCGTCCACGTAAAAGAGTGGTCACAAGGTTAAAGCTCAGACAGGTTGAAAGGTTATAAGCTCGTTTTCCGCCGCTCACAAGAGGCGTTTCTGACCTATGGAACTTGGTTTCGATAAAGCTAAATTCACTTGTAAATTCGGCTACTGCACCGGCAAAGCTCCGGACCTAGCCGACCCCTCTTTGCATGTTAAAGCTCAGGACTACAAACGGCGTGTAAGCGGAAACATGCGGGCCGTTCCTTCGGAAGAGATATTTAAACTTCCAAAAGCGAAGAATTATTACGTCAGCCGAAAATACGACGGCGAGATGGCGATGCTTTTTTTCGACGGTAATAGTGTCATCTCGGTGAATCCGGGCGGTACGGCCAGGGTCGGTTTACCGGCCTTCGATGAAGCCGCAACTTTGCTCAAGAAGGCAAAAATAGGCTCGTGCGTACTGGGGGCAGAGATCTATGTAAGGGTGGAGGCAACAAACGCCCATCCTGTACAGCAGGTAGTCCGCATTTTACGTTCTCCACCATCGAAAGAAGATCTAAACCGGCTCGGCGTGGCGATCTTCGACATTATCGAGCTCGAAGAAAAGCCGGTCGACAGTGCAGCGAAGGTCTATCCACAGCTAAAAAAATGGTTCGAAAAGGGTGAGAGCGTACATGTCGTAGAGTTTGAGAAAGCAGACTCGATCGAGACGATCATGGAGCGGTTTACGGATTGGGTGATCGGTGAAGGCTCCGAGGGTGTTGTAGTACGGCACGACCAAGCCGGATGGTTCAAGATCAAACTCCGCCACAGCCTTGATGTCGCGGTGATAGGATATTCCGAGGGTACTGATCACCGCAAAGGCCTCTTGCACGACCTTCTGGTCGCGGTCATGCGGAGTGATGGATCCTTTCATGAGTTCACCCGCGTTGGTGGTGGTTTTACCGAAGACGACCGAAAAACAATACTCGCCGATCTGAAAAAGCGGGTAGTTCCATCAGACTATGTTGCGGTCAACAACGATTATGTCGCCTACGAGATGATCAAGCCGGGCAAGGTCATTGAGATAAATTGCCTCGATTTGATCGTTGAGAGGGCCCGCGGCGGACCTGTGAAGCGAATGGTTCTAGATTGGGATGGTAAACGGTATTCCGCGACAGTGAGGATGCCTCTTGTCAGCGTAATATCGCCCCAGTTCATTAGGATCCGTGACGACAAAGAGGCCGTAGTTGATGATGTAAGCATTCGCCAGGTAACTGATCTAGCCGCCGTTCCTGATGCTGACCGCTCCGTCCACGAAGACGACGACCCGCCCAGTGAACTGCTGGAACGTCAGGTCTATACAAAGGTGATGAAAGGCAACACCATGGTTCGAAAGCTTTTGCTTTGGAAGACGAATAAGAAAGACCGCAATGATTATCCGGGTTTTGTTGTATATCTAACCGATTTTTCACCAAATCGCCAGAATCCCCTCGAACGCGATATTAAGATCAGTAACAGCGAACGCACGGCGAAGCAGATGTTTGATGATTGGGGAAGAAAGATCTTTATCACGGGTTGGGAAAAAGTTAATTAGGTTTTTAACCACTGCGTTTTGGTTTCCATAACCACCAATAGACAATGCCTGCACCATTTTACGAATTCGCCGATGACCGTCGCCTGATGTGGATCGCACAGGAGTGGGTTCGGTATGCGGACGATCTCGCCGAATGGGCTATGGAACGGCTCGTCAACCGACGTGATGTCTGGAGTCAGTACACTCTCAAGGACGGAAAGATCAGCGTCGTAATGTTGCCTGTCGCCGAGCGTCGGAAACTAGGCACCGACATGGTAACGCTAAATAAGCTCAACCGCCATTTTTCGGGGAAGTCTCCGGCACATCTCATCGGACTTCATTCGATAAGCGATCATTCGACTTGTAAGTGGTTTGCGATCGACGTCGATCTTCACGATCCGAATATGCCCAATGCGGACGAGATCGCCGAGGCAAACTTCGATGCTGCACTCGAGTGGGCTGAGCGACTGCGGGAGATGGGAATGGATCCTCTCCTGTTCGACTCCAACGGAGCGGGCGGCTTTCACGTTTGGGTTCTATTGGACAAAGAATATCCTCTGGCGGATGTGTATGACCTTGCTGACAGCCTTCGTTCTGATTGGCAGGCCTTCGGCCTCGAACGAAAGCCCGAACAGTTTCCTCCCAAACGGGTCGTCGGCCCCGATGATCTTCCGTACACGCTACGCACGCCGGGCAGGCACCACACACGCCACCATTACACTCGAGTTTATAATTTTGATTTCATAGATGGTGAAAACGAATGGCTCGAGGGCGGTGATGCGATCGAAGCGATACTTTCAACCCGTGTTTCCAAGTTACCTAGGTTAAGGAAGCGAAAGTTAAAAGAGACGGTCTTGCCAACTCCGAAGCCAAGACAAGCGGTCGTAGCTCAGAAACCGCGCGTATGCGTCGATCTTGATGGGGTACTTGCTCAATATGACAAGTGGAAAGGGGTTGACCACTTTGGCGACCCAGTTCCGGGGGCCCTCGAGTTTGCAAAGAAGCTTGCCAAGTTCGCCGATATTACGGTTTTCACATCACGTTGTGCACAGGACGTTCTCGAAGGTTCGCGCATTACGCCCGGCCAGCTTCGGGTAAAGGTGATCGACTGGCTCGAAAAGCACAAGTTCCCTTATACAGATGTTTACACGGGACAAGGAAAGCCGCGGGCAGCCGCGTTTATCGACGATAGGGCCGTTCATTGTGATCCGCAGAACGATGAAGGTGCATTCGAGTCGAGCTTGGCGGCTGTAAAAGGTCTGGTCAAGAAGCCGCATGGTATACCCAAATCTGTTGGCGGATATACGGGCCGATACAGTTCGTGAACAATTTTTGGCTACGCATTCACACGCTCAACCGCTATCACACCCGGTACGTGCTCGATCGCCCCGACTACCTTGTCGAGATGCTTCTTATCAAAGACCTCAACAGTTACCTCTATGATACCGAGATCTTCCTTCGATACATTCGCTCGGGCGTCACGGATACCTGTTTTTATGTTCGCAATAGCGTTTGTGATGCCTGCAAGCATGCCGGTTCGGTTTTCAGTTGTGGCAAGCAGTTGGACCGACTGTTTCTGCGTCTCTTCTGACTTCGCCCATTCGACATCAACGATTCGCTCTTTGTTCAACATCAAATGGGAAACGTTCTTGCATCGTTTGTTGTGTACTACAATTCCCTTCTCGAGCGAAATATAACCGATGATCGTTTCACCACGGAGCGGGTTACAGCATTTCGCCCGATTTATCAGAAGGTTATCAACGCCTTTAACGACGATCGAATCTTCTCCAAGGCCAATAAATTTCTTGACGGCCTTCATTCCCGTCTTCAGACGATTGTCCTTTTTATTTTCGGGATCGAGCTCGGCAAACTTTTCTGGCCCGAGGTGCTTCGCCATTACATTTCGCGGCAAAGTCTTACCATATCCGATCGACGCGAGAAGATCTTCAGGGCGTCCGAGCCCGTACTCGTTCGCAATACGTTTTAATTCAGCGTCATTATGAAGAAATTTTTTGGCAGAAAGTTGAAACTTCTCTGCCTCTTGATGAAGCAGCCTTCGCCCAATCTCAATGGATTCGACACGCTGCTCGGTAGAGATATGGTGACGTATCCGATTTCTTGCCTTGGATGTGACCGCGTAATTCAGCCAGTCCGCAGAGGGGCTGGCATTTTGGTTTGTAAGTATCTCAACAACGTCTCCGTTCTGCAGCTCACTCCTGACCGGGACTATTCTTCCATTTATCTTTGCCCCGGTACATTTGTCGCCAACCTGCGAATGGATCGCATATGCAAAATCTATCAAGGTTGATCCACGGGGTAATTGGATCACCTTACCCATCGGCGTAAAGGCGTAAACGTCCTTCGGATAAAGATCTAATTTTAGAGTCTCTATAAAATCTTCGGAATCCTCGTGTTCCTCGGTGTTCTCGACCAAAGGAAGCAGCAGCTTTTCCACCGTTTTGCGTAACTCGTCGAGTGCATCATCTTCCTGCTTTTTGCCAAGCGAATTCTCCTTGTACTTCCAGTGGGCCGCAACTCCTTCCTCGGCGATATGATGCATTTCCTGCGTACGGATCTGCACTTCAAACGGCTGGCCCCCGTCACCGATCACCGAGGTGTGGAGAGATTGGTAAAGGTTATCACGGGGTATTGCGATCCAGTCCTTAAACCGCTCAGGCACCGGAGTCCAGATATCGTGGATCACGCTCATCGTAAGGTAGCAATATTTCCGATTATTCTCCGTGATAATGCGAGCAGCGATCAGGTCGTATACCTGCTCGATCATGATCTTTTGTTTCTTTAGCTTTTTCCACAGCGAATAGAGACGCTTGACGCGGCCCTGTATTTCGATAAACGGAACCTCGTTTTCCGTAAGTCGTTCTGCTATTGTCGATTTGATCTTCTCAAGTGCAGCCTCCAGCTCGGGCCTTCGGGAATCAACCTCTTTCGAAAGACGTTTGTAGTCGTCGGGATAGAGGTTCTGAAATGCAAGATCCTCTAGTTCGCTACGAACCTTTCCCATTCCGAGGCGGTGGGCGATCGGGGCGTAAATGTCGAGTGTCTCTTGTGATATGCGGGCGCGCTTCTCGGGCTTCAGAAACTGCATCGTTCGCATGTTGTGAAGACGATCAGCTAACTTTATGAGGACGACCCGCACGTCGGTGATCATGGCGAGAACCATTTTCCGGACATTCTCGGCTTGCTGCTTTTCTTTGGAAAGATCGCTAATGTTCGCGATCTTAGTAAGGCCGTCAACGAGAAGGGCGATCTCGTCACCGAAGTACGACCTGATCGTGTCTAGGTCTACTAGCGTATCTTCGACAACGTCGTGAAGCAGGCCAGTGGAGACGCTCACTTCATCTAAGCGCATCTCTGCGAGAAGGTCAGCAACCTCGAGCGGGTGGACGAGATACGGTTCGCCCGAGGCTCTGGTTTGACCTCGATGATGAAGGGCGGAGAATAGGTAGGCTCGACGTATGAGGTCTGTATCGGCCCCACGCCGGTTTTCCTGTACCTTATTTATTACATCCTCGATCCTTATCATCAGTCAGATGGCGAGCCACTAAAACTAAAATGGTGGTGCTCAATTAAATTGTAATTGAGCACCACCTAACTTGGAAAGAACAACTGAGATTACTTCGCCGCGTTTGCGTTGGCGTTAGCGTCCTTGCCTTCCTTTATAGCAATACGATCATCAATTTCCTTCTGGATCTTCTTTACGACATCGCTGATCTCAACAAACGCCTTTCGAGCGTTGTCGGCCTCAGCCTTTAAGCGATCACGATCTTCAATCTTTCCATCCATTTCAGCTATTCTCATCTGTTGAACGAGCAGACTAGCTTTATAAGAACGGGCCGATTCGAATACCTTGAGGCCATCCTGAGCCTTTACAAGATCGGAATCACTAAGGGCCTTCGGATCCAACTTGGACGGATTCTTCGCTTGATCGGTCTCAAGTGCAAGAGCCTGATCGATCAACTTGGTTCCCTCATCGGTACACTGTACAAGCGACTGGTAATCCTCAGGTTTAGCAGGCTTTACGAACTGAAATACCTGCTTACCATCTTTGGTAACGGTCTTTTTAGTTGCTTCCGTATCCGAGATGTCATTAGCACAAGTATTCTTCTTAGCCGCAAGAGAGGTCAGAGCCTCGGCTCGTTGCTCTGGAAGGATCGTCGTATCCTGAGACCGCTTGGTAACCCAGGACAACCATTCATCAGTCTTCTGAAGGTTCTCATAGAGGCTCGCGATTGCCTTGTATGAGCTTTGATCCTTTGGGTCGAGAGCGAGAGCTTTCTGGTATTCTCCGATCGCCTGTTCCGCTAGTTCGGTTCGCTTGCGGTCACCGATGAACATTGAATGAAGGGTACGGGCAAGAAAAAGCTGTGCCATTTTCCCTTCAACATTTTCGCCTTTCGGATCACGAGAAGCTGCCGCCCTAAAAAGCCTTTCAGCTTCGGGAAATTTGCGGTCCTTATAGGCCTTCGAACCGTCCACCAAGTCTTTTCGGGCCATTACCCGGTTATAATATGAGCAGTTGGTCCCTACAAGCACAGTAGCAAGTAGAAGAGCAAGTACCCCAAAACGAGAGAATCTCATTAGTATGACTCCATAAACCTCAACGCAGCACAATATACTAATTGCGGACGCGGAGGATCCTAATCAGTTAGATCGTCAATTTGCAGACCGACTGGCGAAGCACCTGCAGCCTTGGCCGCATCGATAACCTTAACAACATCACCGTACCTGATCGACTTAGGTGATTTTATGAAGATCGTCTTCTCGACTTCGTTTGTACCCTCTCGGAACACGCCGTTATTTTCGCGATCCTTAAAGATCTCGCGGAGACGGCTTCCAAGCTTTTCGGTATCGGTTACATCCCCAAACGGTTCGTTGTTGAGCGTTATCCCTTTAGTCTCTTTGCTGATCGCAACGACGAGAGTAAGAGGATTAGGCTTTACGTTGGCCTGAACCTGTTCATCCTTTGGCTCTGCAGGAACCTTTGCTTCGAAGCGGCTCGGTTTGAGCGGCGTGATCACCATGAAGATGATGATCAGCACCAACAGTACGTCGATCAACGGGGTAACGTTGATTGTGGGCTTTGCATCATTGCCTCCGCCCCCTGTAGACATTCCCATAGCTATAATTCCTCAATAATGCGGTGCGGCCGCGGCTATTTCGGCTCGCCGCTACCGGCTCCCTTCTTCTTGTCGGCAACAAGCCCAATCTTGTCGATGTCTTGCCTGCGAATCGTTTCAATGGCCTGAACTACCCGGCCATATTCAACGTCCACGCCGCTCTTGATGTACACGATCCGCTTTTCCGGGGTCTTGCCTTCCATTCGACGTTTAATGACCTCACCGAGGGCATCAAGCGGAAACTGTTCCGTGCCGATATAGAAATTGCTGTTGTCCGGGATCGCGATAACGACCGACGTGTCTTTTGCAATATCGCCGTCCTCGTCCGGACTGACCATATCGCGCGGAAGGTTGACCGAAACGCCCTGTTGAAGTAGCGGTGTCACGATCATGAAAATGATCAGTAGCACCAACATTACATCGACCATTGGGGTTACGTTGATGTCCGAATTGTATTCGGACTCCCCACCTACTGCTGCACCCATGGCATTAATCTCCTAAACCTAATAAAGAGATCGACTAGCCTCGAAGGGCCTTCGACCGCTGCTTGATAAAGTAATCGACGAGTTCGGAAGCCGAATTCTCCATTTCGACACTGAAGCTGGTTACCTTACTGGTGAAAAAGTTAAACATCCACACAGCAGGGATCGCCACACCGATACCGAACGCGGTAGCGACCAGGGCTTCCGCGATAGCTCCACCAACCGCACCGATACCAGCTGTTTCGTTCACTGCCAGAGCCTGGAAAGCTCCGATGATACCGACAACGGTACCGAAGAGTCCGACGAAGGGAGCGGTTGAGCCCACAGTTGCTAGACCCGAAAGACCACGCTTTAACTCAGCGGTTTTGACGGCAATAGCACGTTCGAGGGCACGTTTCGACGCTTCCATTTCATCGGCCGAAATGTCGCTGTTACCCTGATGGGCCGCAAATTCCTTAAGTCCCGAGGAAACAACCATCGCAAGGTGCGAGTCCTTGTGCTTATCGCTAATGTTGATAGCTTCGTCAATGTTGCTGTTCTTAAGAGCCTGAGCAACTTTCGGAGCGTATTGACGTGACTGCTGTCTAGCTTTGCTGTACGTCAACCACCGCTCGATACCGACGGCGATCATGTAAACCGACTGGAGCAATAGTGTGATGATAACTGCCCAACCTGGAATCGTCAGGCTCTTGGCGATATCGTAAATACCGAACGAAACTCCATCGCCGGCAAACATCAAAAGAAATGTCATGGTTTTTCCTCCAAAGAAAATCGAAAAGATATTGAACTAAGTCCTTCGAACAATTGCGGGAAACGAACGCGAAATCGCGTTGATTCCCCGCACGCGAAGGTTTCCATTACGGAACGAAATTGTAGGTGATAACACCTGAAACTTTTACTGCCTGGCCCGACAAAAGAGTCGGGCTGAACCTCGCTCCACGAGCGGCACTGACTGCCGCAGCTCGCAGTAGCGGGTGACCGCTGACGGCGCTTGCTGAAATTACGCTGCCGCTTTCGCTGATCAGAACCTGAACGCTTACAGCTCCGCCTGCTCGCACCGCTTTCGCAGCGGCCGGGTAGGCAGGCTTTGGAAGGCTGGTCGCCTTACCGTTAAGAACGCCTCCGGAGACCGTCTTCGGAGCAGGTGGGGGCGTTGGCTTGGGCTTCGGCGGCGGCGGAGCATCATCTTCTCCAGAAGTGCTTCCAGTTGTTGCTGTTCCTGTACCGGTAGAAAGTCCACCAGTGCCGCCATCGGCCACAACGCGGGACACACCCGGATCGACGCGTGCTCCGGTGTCAGAATCTGTCGAACCGAGCTTCGTCATGCGGTCTAGCCGCATCTCCTTGACCGGATTCTTCGCAACGCTCACAGTGTCCGGCGGCTTAACCGGGCTCTGCATGATGTTCTGGATCAGCTCCTTTCGGACATCCACATCAGGCTGCTTCTGCTGCTCCTTGGGTTTTTCCGGCTCGGGTGGTGGTGGTTCCTCGTCAGGTACCGGAACAGGAGCGACCAGCGACGTTAGGGCGAGTTCGTCCCCTCCCATATTGAAGTCCTTTCCAAACAGGCTGACCGTCCACGCAGTCAAAAGCGAAAAAACAGCTACGGTACCGATAGCCAACAAAAACTGACTCTTACGTCGGTTCTCGTTTGCATTACTTTTAGATTCGACTAATTGATCAAGCATCTTACTTCCTCCCTTATTACCGGTGCCAGGATAGGTCAAGGGTTACGAAACCTTAGTTCTAATAATAATCAGATGATTAGACCGAAACCTCAAGTTGTAATCGATAGTAAAAACATTCGATGCAACCTGAAGTTTCCGCCCCAACTTTACTTTTAACCATTTGATGCAAACTGACGGGTTCGCCAGTCGACACGTAATAAATCTAAAACCTTCGTACCTACGTTAAAACGTCGGAGACGAGAATGGTGTAGTAAAGCGTAAATTGACCAGCAACGAGTTGAAGTCTAAAAGTTCAACGTGCGAAAGTCAAGATTAGTTGACTCGTTTTCATACTAAAACAGTGTTTTAGTATTAATTTTTTACGAACCCAAATCGCTTACTCTTCCTTGCCGAAATAACTTCAAAATCTTAACGGGTCACGGGCCGCCGCGTGACTGATCGCCGTGACGAAGATGCTAGTTTTTCACCAACCTGCGGCACTATAACTTCCTTTACTTTCGACTCCCCGATCTTGCTCTGCCACCAAATAGCGATCGGGCTTGCAATGGCTATAGTCGAATAAGTACCAGTAATTGAACCCACAAACAAGGCAAGGGAGAACCCACGAAGTACCTCACCACCAAACAGCACCAAGGCAAGCACGGACAGGAATACAAGTCCGTTAGTGACGATAGTTCTTGACATCGTCTGGTTTATCGACTGGTTGGTCAACTTATAAAGCGAATCGCCGCGATGGAGTGTTAGGTTTTCACGAATACGGTCGAAGATCACTATTGAGTCGTTCACAGAGAATCCGACTAGAGTCAGTAGGGCGGCCATAACGGTCAGACTGATCTCCCACTGGAATATCGAAAAGAAGGCAAGGGTGATTAGAACGTCATGAAATACCGCTACTACAGCACCTGCCGCGTACGTCCAGTCATATCGAAAAGCAATGTATAGTAGAATACCCACCAAACCAAGCAGGGTAGCCATAACCGCCTGGTTTCGCAGCTGTGCGCCGGCCACAGGCCCGACAGAATCAGTTCCTACGATCTTGTACGCCGCATTAGGATCATCACCAAGAGCCGTTGTTCCAGCCGCTTCAGGTCCGAATGAATCAAGTGCCTTCTTGACGACACAACGCCCGGCTTCGTTAAGGATCTTACCTTCCAGATCTTTGCAATCTTCACGAGTACCGAGATTCGGGACCTTGATAAGGATCTCGTCATTCTTATCGGTTGCGTCCTGGATCACGACCTCACCGACCTCTTGGGTCTGAAGAGCACTCCTGACCGCGTCAGCTGAGGGGCGCTCCTTAAACTTTGCCGTAACGACGGTTCCGCCTTTGAAATCGACTCCAAGGTTGAAAGCATCGGTGCCCCCCTCCGTGAATTGGCGGCCGATGGCAGAGCCAAGTCCGGCGAGCAGGACGACTATAGAAACAAAGATCAGTGGCTTTCTGATGCCCATCCAATCTACATTGATATTCTTAAAGAGTTGAAACATTTTTCTACAGTTTGGAAGTTCCAAACAAAAAAGCTAGATACTAAGGGTTTCCATTTTCGGGTTCCTTCTAAGAAGCCACATGAAGATGGTCCGAGAAACAAAAACGGCTGAAAACAGATTTATCAGCAAGCCAAGGATAAGCGTTACAGCGAAGCCGCGAATCGGCCCTGATCCGTACATGTAAAGGATGACTGCAGACAGGATCGTCGTAAGGTGCGTATCAATAATGGTGATGAAAGCACGATCGAAGCCTTGATCTATTGCTTCACCCACTCCTTTTCCACCCGTCAATTCCTCGCGTATTCTTTCAAAGATCAGCACGTTCGAGTCAACGGCCATACCGATGCCTAGAATAAGTCCCGCTATGCCCGGCAGAGTCAAAGTTGACTTGATCGTGATCAGAGCGGCAAGGGTCAGCAGCATATTTAGAATAAGTGCGACAACTGCGTTAATTCCAGACCCTCGGTAATAGAAAAGCATGAAGATCACAATGAAGATAAGCCCGGCGAGCGAAGCCTGGACACCAGCCTCGATCGAATCCGCTCCAAGGCTCGGACCGACTGTCCTTTCTTCCTGATATTCTATCTCCGTTGGCAGAGCTCCGGACTTCAATGTCAGGGCCAGATCCTCAGCAGTTGCCTTGGTAAAGCGACCTGAGATCTCGCCCTGATCAAAGATTTGAGATCTAATGTAGGCAGCTGATTTAACCTCGTCATTGAGAACTACAGCCATGTAGTTATTGATATTCCTTCCAGTCCAATCACCGAATTTTGCGGCGCCCGCTGGCTTCAAGGCAAACGAGATCTGGAAATCGCGGTCACTGCCAGTGCGGGATATGGCGTTCGCCTCTCGCAATTCACTTCCATCAACGATCGCAGGATATTCGACTACGACGTACTGCTTCGGACGGTTAGGATCTGGCGTCGCGGACGGATTAGCGGCCGTAGGTTCGTCTCGTTCGCTATAAGGAAATATCTTTCGATTCGGGGGTAGTGTCCCGCCGACCGATTGTCGTGCCGCTTCTTCACTTGGGTAAGTCGCAAGGGCTTGAGGACTCGGCGGGCTGACAACCTTCATTAATGAAAGATTAGAAACGGCACCGATCAGGCTTTTTACACGCTCCGGATCGTCAACGCCCGGCATCTGAAGTAGAATCTGACCGGATGTCTCCGCGCCATGGCGCTGAAGCGTCGGCTCCTTAACACCAAAAGCATTGATTCGGCTCTCAATGATCTTGAGAGTTTGGTCAACAGCTTGCCGCTTGAGTATCTCCTGAGCCTGAACAGTTAAGGACCAAGTAATATTTGCCCCGCTAACGCTTTCAGACCAGTTAACGAGATCGACCTTCTTTTTGACCTCGTCTATTACCGCTTGAGATTGAGATGCATCGGTAAGTACAAGTCCAACGGAGTAATTGGTACCCTCAGCAGTTATCGTATTGCTAGCAACAGGAAGTTTCGCATCTTGGGCAGCGGTGAGCGCTGCCTGAGCGTTGTTCTCCGTTAGCTTGCGCAGGTAATCATCAGTCTTTACCCGCATCACCAGATGCGAGCCGCCCTTAAGATCGAGACCGAGATTGATGTTTTGTGCGAGGTTGTCCTTTACGCCCTGCCATGAGAAATCGGCGGCGGTCGGAACTCTACGCGGTCCAAAAACCAAATACACACCAACCAAAGTGACGATGATGGCTACCGCCGTCCTTATCCACAAACTCTTACTATTCATACTGCTATTCAGCTTTCTTGCCTACGACGGCTGCTTTCCCTATCTCGATAAAAGACTTCTCGGCACTCTGAATCACGAAACTTGTTTCCCGAACTTCCTTGATCACGCCGATCACGCCGCCATTTGTTACAACTTCATCATTGATCTTAAGCGAGGCGATCATGTCCTGGAGTTGCTGCTTCTGCTTCTTCTGGGGAAGAATCACCAGAAAGTAAAATATCCCGAAAATGAAGACAAAAGGCAGCAGTGTCCAGATGATACTGCTCGAGCCTGCGTCCTGAAACAGAAGTAGGTTAATATTCATTGTATCCAGTGCCTAAAGACAAAGAGAAAATGATATACGTTTAGCTCTCCATTATCAAACGACCGATGCGTCGTTTTGTCGCAGCCTATTAAGAAAGTCCTTTCGAAACTGCTGGAAATGCGAACCTTTGATCGCCTCGCGCGTTCTTCGCATCGTTTCGAGGAAAAATGCGACGTTATGGTGCGAGATCAATATCGCCGCCGTCATTTCACCCGCTTGATACAGATGTCGCAAATAGGAAAGCGAATAACGAGTGCACACAGAGCAAACGCAGTCGGCATCGAGAGGACCGTCATCCGCTATGAATTTTGCGTTACGAATATTGACTTTGCCAGCCGAGGTGAACGCTGTTCCGGTCCGTCCGTTTCGTGTCGGGATAACACAATCAAACATATCGACACCGCAGTTAACTGCCTCGATGAGATCTTCTGGCGTACCGACGCCCATCAGATAACGCGGGGCATTTTCAGGCATTTGCGGAGCGAGAAAATCTAGGACCTCGTACATTACCGATTTTTCCTCACCCACGCTAAGGCCGCCGATCGCATAGCCGTCGAAACCGATCTCTACCGTTCGCTGGAGACTTTCACGCCGTAGATCCAAATGTCCGGCACCCTGGATAATCCCGAAAAGAGACTGACGCCCGTCATTGACAAAGCCCATATCCAGTCCGGTCTCCTGCAACTCATTGAACCGAGTTTTGGATCGCAAAGCCCAGCGGGCGGTCATCTCGAGACTCTGTTTGGTTCGCTCATGGCCCGCATCTCCAGGCGGGCATTCGTCGAAAACCATGACGATCTCAGAACCGAGAGATGCCTGTATCTCCATCGAGACCTCGGGAGACAAGAACTTCTTACTCCCATCAAGGTGCGATCGAAACTCAACGCCCTCCTCAGTAAGCTTCCTTAGATCTGTTAGCGAAAAAACTTGAAACCCGCCGGAGTCGGTCAAAAGCGAACGATTCCAAGATGAAAATCGGTGCAACCCACCCATTTGCCGGATCGTATCGACACCCGGCCGGAGAAAGAGATGATATGTGTTGCCAAGTATTATTCGTGCGTCCAGCTCCTGTTCGAGCCATTCGAAACGCAGTCCCTTGACCGCTCCCTGGGTACCAACCGGCATAAAAACGGGTGTTTCAATGGTCGAGCGCCTCGTGGTAATTATTCCCGAACGAGCATTGCCGTCATTCGCGATGACCTTCCAGTCGATTGGATCCATTGTTTAATTGATTATCGCAAATTCGAGAAGGCGAGGTTAGTTTTTACGCACCAGCGACCAGATGTTAGCCGCACCTACTGCGGTTTCTGAGACGATCTTGCCTTCCTCGTTCACGAGCACTGCCGACGGGGTTCCGAACATCCCGAATGCCGACGCGGTCTTGTAGCCCTCATCAAGGATGATCGGGGCATCTAGTCCGAACTCCTCGTGAGCTTTCGCGTCTCCCTCCGAAAAAATGACAAGGTTGGGTGAATCTTTCCCTCGAGTTTTATCCCAAGTCTTTAGTTCCTCCATCATCGTGGTGCAAAACGGGCAAGTTAAGCTCCAAAAGGTCACGAGTGTCTGCTTACCGAGGAAGTAGTCGGTGTCGACAACCTTTCCCCTAATATCCGTAAGGGAAAAGACAGGAACGTTTTCACCGATCTTGTTATGCGAATGTCCATGGTCGTGATCATGAGCAAAGTAGGTGAATTCGCGGCTAAGATCCTCAGAACATATTTGCTCCACCAACTTTCGAATTGCGGAATCGCCCGCCGCTGCGTGACTGGCAACCTTCCCGTTTGCATCCATCAAGATAGCGGTTGGGGTCCATTTCGCATTAACCGTCTCGGCTATTTCACGTTCTTTCTGGAGAAGGATCGGTAGCCGAGGATCCTCGCCAAATTTGTCGATATTGGCTTGAGCCTTGCCATTACTGATAAAAATGAAATTCACCTTGCCAAGGAGTTGCTTTCGCCATTCAGCGATCTCCGGCAGCAGTGCCTTGCACGGGTTGCAGGTTGGGCTGACAAAAAAGAAAAGCGTCGGGACGCTAGTCTTCTTAAGTTGTTCTGAAGTAATCAGATTGGCACTCGTGTCAAAAAGCTCGAAATCGGGAAAATGCCCGCCGATCGGCAGCCCATCGTGGGGGTGGCTTAATTCTTCCCTTTCGATGGTCCCGCCTTCATTTGCCGTTATCTCCAAAACCTCGATCCGTCGCATTATTTGATTCTGCTGGTCGGAAATTTTTTTCAGCAGATAAACGGCCGCTGCCAGTAATCCGATCACCGCTACACCAATTAGGATCTGCATAACTTCCTGATTCGAGTTCGCCAGATTCAAACCCTGATTCGCCCGCCCCGAAACGATCATTATGATTGCCAAAGCAAGAAATACGAGATTGCGAACGACGCTTGAGATCCCAACTGGCTCGCTATGAATTTGTCCAAAACAATGACAGTCCGGAGCATTTCCCCTTGCTATCTGATAAAGCATTCCGCCAGTAAAAACAGCGAACAAGGCTCCACCGCCGATCGCTGAATACCATGAAGTCTCGACGAATATCAGACCAAAAGCAATCGCGAGCTCGGCGAGCGGGAGCAGAAATACTGCCGCAGGAAGAAGGCCTTCTGGCATACCAAAATCCCGCAGTGCCTTCGACGAGCCTTCACGATCGATCAGCTTGCCAAATGCGGCAACGCCGAAGATCGCAGCGAGGCCGAGGCGTATAGATACAAGGATAATCTCCACTCACAGAATTTTAGCTAACGGTGCGTCGAATGCCAATTCTAAAGAAAGGTTACTTCTTTTGTTTAGGCTTATGTCGCTCAACTAGCCGGATCGGAGTTGCAAAAAAACCGAATTCTTCGCGAATGCGGTTTTCAACATAGCGAAGATATGAAAAATGAAGCTTTGCGGTAGCGGTGCCTCCCGATGTAAACAGGATAAAAAGCGGAGGTCGCATTCCGGCTTGAGTGAGGAATTGGATCTTCAGTCGCGAAAGTCCTGTCTTACCGGTAGCAGGTGCTCCGCCTTTTGGCTGCGAGATCATACTTTCAAAGAATTTGTTTAGCTGTGACGTCGGTATCCTTTGATTCCGAGCCTCACCTGCCTGTTTGACGAGGGGAAGGATCTTTGCCACACGCTGGCCTGAAAGTGCTGATGCCGTGACGATCGGGGCCCAATCGAGAAATTTCATCGCCTCACGGAGGGAACGCTCGAATTCATAGATCGTGTTTGTTTCCTTTTCTTCAAGTGCATCCCACTTATTAACTACAATGATTACCGAACATCCTGATTCGACCGCATACCCCGCGATGTTGGCATCCAGATTTGTTACGCCTTCTACTGCGTCTATCACCATCAACGCAACGTCCGCACGTTCGAGCGATTTCCTCGCCATGATGACAGAAAGCTTTTCGGCCATCTCTGTCGTCTTACCCTTCCGGCGAATTCCGGCCGTATCGATCAGCGTGAAATCTTGCCCGTCGACCGTAAGATGTGTGTCGATAGCGTCGCGAGTAGTTCCGGCTATCGGCGAAACGATGACCCGTTCTTCCCCAAGTAGTTTGTTTAAGAGCGAAGACTTGCCTACGTTTGGACGCCCGATGATAGCGAGTTTAATATCAGTAGACTCGACCGCTTCCTCATCATCTTCAAATTGTAGGTGATCGAAAACCTGATCTAGCAGATCGCCGATGCCAGTGCCGTGTTCTGCTGAGATAGGCGCAATATCAAAGCCAAACTGATAAAACTCGCCTGCCTCGTTCTCAACCGAACGCGATTCGCATTTGTTAGCAGCGATGATCACCGGTTTACCTGTGTTTCTCAGCAATACCCCGAGTTCTTCATCAAGCGGGATCGCCCCTGCTCGCGAATCGAGAACCCAGATGATCGCTACCGCTTCGTCAATAGCAAAAGATGCCTGCTTAAAAATATTGGCCGGAATTATCGCCTCATCATCCGGTACTATCCCACCGGTATCGACGAGCCGGAAAGTCTTCGCCTTCCACTCTACTTCGCCAAACATGCGGTCGCGGGTAATCCCGGGCTCATCGCCAACTATGGCTTTGCGCGACCCGGTCAGCCGATTGAATAGGGTCGATTTCCCAACATTGGGCCGGCCGATGATTGCTACAAGTGGAGTTTTCATAGAACGGCTTGATTCTAGCAAACACTGGGTGTACTTTGCGAAGTATGGAATTCGTCCTGATAGAATCGACCCAGATCCTGAGTCAAACACCATTAACCCTTAAACACTTGCTCGGAGGGCTTTCCGACAAATGGACAGATTCTGCACATGATCGCGATGACTGGGCACCATACGATGTAGTGGGCCACTTGATCCATTGTGAGAAGACCGACTGGATCCCCCGTGCAGAAGTTATCTTGGCCCAAGGTGAGAGTCGAACTTTCGTTCCGTTTGACCGCTGGGCACAGTTTGAGAACTCAAAGGGCAAGACGCTAGATGACCTCTTAAACCGACTTCGCTCGGCTTCGCACTTCTAGCCTTGATAGGCTTTTGAGCTGGAACCTGTCCGATAACGAACTCGGGTTGAAGGGGCAGCATCCCGAGTTAGGTGAGGTTACTCTTGGTCAGCTACTTTCAACATGGACTGTTCACGATCTTGGGCACATTCGGCAGATCGTCACCTACATGGCAAGGAAGTATGATTCAAATGTCGGGCCATGGAAGCAATATCTTTCGATCCTACAATGAATCGATTGCCTTTTTGCGGAAATATTGCTGATAAATAGAAAAGGCCGCGATTGGCTGCTTCCAGCCAATCGCGGCCAATTGAGCTTGAGGCTTTAAGATCGTTTAGTTCACAAAGATGTCTAGAACTGCTCCTACGATCGTACCAAGGATCGTATATTTCCCATTTGAATAATTGCCGTATTGATTTCGGCCGTAATATCCGTCTTCGTATCCTCGACGGAATCCTTCACGGAAATAGTAATTATACTCGTCATAAGTTACGTAGTATGAGTCATAGCCGATTGCCGCATCTTGGTATCCATAGGAATTAGTCGGGTTGTAGCCCCAGCCATCCTGCCTGTCAGCTTGTCCCGCGTAAAAACCCTCTTCGTAGCCATTCTGCAACGCGTCACGAAGCATTTGAGCTCCGTACTGGCTAGTATAATAGTACTGTCCGCTTCGGCTATATCGATAATTATTGTAGTAGTTATCGTAGTATCTAGCCTGCTGCAACCTTAGCTGATCGCGACGAAGTCGTTCCCAATATCGCTGTTGATAGCGAAGGTAAGCAATACGCCGCTGCCGTTCGAGCTGACGATAACGATCCTTTGAAATCGTCTGCCAGTTGTTCCAACGCTGGTTGTACTGGTTCACGCGTTGACGTCGAAGCTGTTCTTGCTGCTGTCGGGTTATCTGGTCGTACCGTACGCCGCGATCGTTAGCCTGCGGACGAACGCCCGGCCGTGTCGGCCCCTGCATCTGGAGCCTCCGTTCTTCGACCCTCTGGCGTTCGAGCGCGGCCTCACGACTGATTCGATCATCGTCGCGCGGAATCGTCTGAACATTGGCTCGACGCTTCTGCTCCTGCTCCTGACGTTCTCTTTCGGATTGAACCCTAACCACACGATCGGATTGCTGCCTCCTCATTTGCTCAGCGCGCTGATTCTGCTCGCGCTGGCTCTGCTCGTCTCGTCGACGTCGATCTTCCTGCTGTGCTCTAACCTGCTGCTGACGCTGTGACTCGGCCCGGGCGCGCGTTTCAGCTTGTCGCCTTGCCTGCTCCTCGCCTTCCTTTCGTTCATTCTGCCTCGGCGGCGGCTGTTGTCTAGGCTGACGCTGGCGAGTCTCCGCCTTTTCTACATTCTGACGTTCGGGGCGCTGAGTACGACCTTCGTTCTTACCTCGATCGCTCTGAGCGCTGACGCTCGTGACCACCACGGCGGCCAAAAGACCAACGCTGCCGAACCAGCCAATCATTTTTCTTCTGAATTCTTTTTTCATAAAACTTCCCCTTTTTTGGCGAAATTGTTCCGTCAAACCGCTATGTGGCAAAACGCGTACCAATAGGAAAAAGCCCGACAAAACGGGCTTTTTGAGGTTGCAGTTTGATTGTGGCGATACTATTTCCTACGCAGACCAACGTTTTCAGTAATGCTGCCTAACCTTTGACGAAGTCATATTCGACACGGACGTTAAGTACCCCGTTGCCAACTTCGGGCCTTATCCGATGGGCTCGCATCTTAAGCAGGCCCGCACGTTGAACTGGTACTCCAAAAGAAACCTTCTCAAGCGAGAGTATCTCGACCGGGTTCATCTTCTTATCTATCGAACCTTGAATCAGCCTCGCAATCATGGTCCCACCTACGCCGCCTGTGCCGTTCAGATTGACAGTAGTGACCTGAACTCGTCCTATAAGCCGTTGTGTATTCTGGTCGAACTCGAGTTCTAGATTCGATTCCGCAAATCCCGCAAATTCTACGCACCCGATAAAGGGAGCCGAATACGTTCCGGTAAATGCGAGTGGAGCGACAACCTTACCGTCTCTAAAGCGAACAGCGGTCTTTACCCCTCGCATTTCACGAAGCAGCTTTACAGACTCAGTGCAGGCTCCTACCTCTCCCGCATCTTGGAGAGATGCCGCGAGAGAGGGGGCCGAAAAAGCCGTACCGACCGACCAGTCCAGTCCTCCGACAGACGGCGAACTGAGACTGTCCGACCCAAACGACGCCATCGAGAACTCAGGCGGTTCAAAATTTGAGAACACTGAATCGAGGAGTGCGTCAAAAAACGGTTCGTTCAAACTGATTGTAACCTCTGGGCGCTGAGCGTGAGCCGAGACGGCGAAGAGCAAGAGAGCTAAGAGGACGGTGGACAGTTGTCGTTGTATCATTTCACCTCACATTTCAACACTAACCTGCGATGCGATTAGTCTAAGTATTGTTATTTGGAATGTGCGCCTACAGGCCGCTTTTGACCACGTCGTGTAATCGAAGAAGGCCGACGCAAGAGCCTCCTGTGGAGACAACTGGTAAAACGGAAATTTGCGAAGGCCTGTTCTCCATTATTTTGAGCGCCTCAAAAGCCAAACTTTCGGGCGAACACGAAACAGGCGACGAGGTCATCATTTCGGCGGCGGTGAGGGATGAGAATAATTCGGGTGAAGTTCGCTCGATCGTTCGGCGAAGATCCCCGTCTGTCACGATCCCGATGAGCTTATTGTCCCGGTCGACAACGTTCACCGCACCGAGAGCGTGATTCGAGATCGCCTTGACCACTTCGAGCCATCCGGCCGTAGCGGCGATGCTTGGACTAGGATGCATAAGGTCCGCTACCGTAAGTGTAAGACGTTTACCCAATCTGCCCGCCGGGTGATTGGCCGCAAAATCCTCTTCGGTGATGCCCTTGATCTGCATCAATGCCATAGCGATCGCATCGCCGATCGCAAGGGCAACTGTAGTGGACGCGGTTGGAGCAAGGTTGAGCGGGCATGCCTCCTGATCGACCGAAGCGTCGAGCACGACGTCGGACTGACGAGCCAGCGTCGATCTCAGATTCCCAACGATAGAAATAACCGCCGAAGCACGCCTCTTAATCAACGGCATTATTGCGATGATCTCGTCCGTCTCGCCCGAATTGCTGAGGGCGATCACAATGTCATCGCTTGTTATCACGCCGAGGCTTCCGTGAAGGGCATCTGACGGATGAACAAAGACCGCCATCGTTCCCGTGCTTGTCATTGTCTGGGCAATTTTTTGGGCGATAACGCCTGACTTTCCGACCCCAGTGACGATAACTTTTCCTTCGCAGCGGGCCAATATGTCGAGTGCAGCATCGACATCAGCGAGTGAAAGCAGGCTTGCGGTTCGTTTGATTGAATCGGCCTCCAGGTGAAGTATCTCGATCACCCTCGCAGAGTTAGTTGTCCTTATTGTCGCATCCATTTTGCGGTTCTAGTTTGGCATGGAAGGGTCAATCCATCGACGACGATGTACAAATTGACGCTCCGCGAGATTTTATCATAGTGCCGCATGCAATGTTGCCCGAACTACAGAAAGCGCTCGATCCATTGTGTAGAATAAGTGAATGAAGAAGGGCAGCCTAATATCGCTAACGCCGCGAGGTTTGTACTGTAAGAAAGGCGATTTTTATGTTGATCCCTGGCTACCCGTCGATCGTGCTGTCGTCACGCACGCCCACGCCGACCACGCGTATCGGGGCAGCAAAAGCTACCTCGTCGCCGCCGAAGGGGAGTCGCTCGCCCGCATTCGCCTCGATCCGGAATCAACGATCACCGGCCAGAAATACGGTGAAAAGAGCGAAATCAACGGCGTAAAAGTCTCGTTTCACCCCGCCGGACATATCCTCGGCTCGGCTCAGGTTCGGGTTGAATACAAGGGCGAGGTCTGGGTCGTATCGGGGGATTATAAGCTGACTTCGGATGCGACGTGTGCTCCATTCGAACCGGTGACATGCAACTATTTCATCACAGAAGCAACATTCGGCCTGCCGATCTACCGCTGGCCTTCGCCGAAGAAAGTTTTTGCTGAGATCGACGAATGGTGGATGCGAAATCGCGACAATGGTAAGGCTTCGGTCGTTTTCGCCTACTCGCTCGGCAAAGCCCAACGCATCCTGAACGGCGTTGACCGCTCGATCGGCCCGATCTTCACGCACGGCTCGGTCGAACGCCTGACCCAAGCGTATCGCGAATCCGGCATAGATCTGCCTGACACAACGTATGTAGGTAATGTCACCAACAAAAAAGAATTTGCCGGTTCCCTGATCGTCGCTCCGCCGTCGGCACAGATGTCCACCTGGATGAAACGTTTCGGCCCCCAATCGACCGGCTTTGCCTCCGGCTGGATGATGGTTCGTGGTGCGAGACGCCGACGTGCCGTCGATAGAGGCTTCGTCCTAAGCGACCATGCCGACTGGCCCGAATTAATGAGCGCGATCAAATCGAGCGAAGCCGACACCGTCTACGTAACCCACGGATTTTCCGAAGAAGTCGTCCGCTGGCTCAACGAAACCGGAATAAACGCCGAGCCGCTGAAAACGAAATTTGTAGGCGACGACTACGAGTCAGAACCGTTTGCGTAAGCGGGCGGCACGAACGTGATCATCGAAGTGTTCTGGATTGACCTAAATTGTCTAGCGTTAGACATCATGCCGCCCGCTCACGCAGGCGGTGCTGACTTATGAAACTGTTTACCGACCTATACGTCGAGCTCGACCAGACCAACAAGACCAACGAAAAGGTCGAGGCGATGAGGTTTTATTTTGAGCGGGCCGATCCGCACGATGCCGCGTGGGCGTTGTATTTTCTGTCGGGGCGGAAACCACGGCAGATCGTGCCCTCGAAAAAGCTGCGCGAATGGTCGCTTGAGCTGTCGGGCATTCCAGAATGGCTCTTTCAGGAATCGCGGGACACCGTCGGCGACAGTGCCGAAACGATCGCTCTGCTGCTGCCGAATGTCACCGAAATGGACGACACGCCGCTCCATACTTTGGTCGAAGATCAGTTGCTTCCGCTCAGATCCTCTGATGACGATACCCAAAAACAAGCCGTCACCGAGGCCTGGTCGCGGATGAACTATTCGCAGCGTCTCGTCTACAACAAACTGATAACCGGAGCCTTCCGCGTCGGCGTGTCGCAATTGTTAGTAACAAGAGCTTTATCCCAGCTTTCCGAATTGCCGACGGATGTCATCGCAATGCGTCTGATGGGCGAATGGACGCCGTCGCCTGAGTTTTTCAAACAGCTTCTCAACCCCGAACTCGACACCGACGAAACGCCGATCGCCCGGCCGTTTCCCTTTCACCTCGCCCATCAAGCCGATTTCCCTATCAACGATCTAGGCAATATCTCCGATTGGCAAGCCGAGTGGAAATGGGACGGCATCCGGGCTCAGGTCATAAAACGTGCCGATGAAGTTTTCATCTGGTCACGCGGCGAAGACCTGATGACCGAGCGTTTTCCCGAGATCGAAAAAGCCGCCCGCGAACTGCCAAACGGAACTGTCATCGACGGCGAAATTCTTCCGTGGCTCGATGGCCGCGTACTTCCATTCACCGAACTACAAAAACGCATCGGCCGCAAAAACCTGTCGCCAAAGATCCTGAGCGAGCTGCCCGTCATCCTGCAAACCTATGACTTGCTCGAATACGAGGGACGCGACATTCGACAGTTGGAATTCAAAACGCGTCGCGAATTTCTTACGGATGTGATGAATACACTGCCCGTGGACTCGCAAAAAGTAATCTTCCCGACCGACAAAGTCGAAGCTGCGAGTTGGGAGCACCTCACCGAGATACGCGAGCAAAGCCGGTCTCTCGGCGTCGAAGGCTTCATGTTAAAAGAGCGAAATTCCCCATACCGCGTCGGCCGTCATCGCGGCGATTGGTGGAAGTGGAAGATCGACCCGCTAACCATCGACTGTGTCCTGATCTACGCCCAGAAAGGCTCCGGCAAACGCTCTAACCTGTTTACCGACTATACTTTCGCTGTCTGGAAAGGCGACGAGCTAGTCCCGTTCGCCAAAGCCTATTCCGGCCTCACCGACGCCGAAATACGAAAGGTTGATAGGTTTATTAGAGACAACACAGTTGAAACATTCGGCCCCGTGCGGAACGTGAAACCGGAATTGGTTTTTGAATTAGCCTTCGAAGCCATTCAGCGTTCGACGCGGCATAAATCCGGAGTCGCCGTCAGATTTCCACGCATATCGCGTTGGCGTGAGGATAAATCGATCAAAGACGCAGACTCGCTTGAGATAATACACGAAATGCTGGATTCGCTGAGGCCTGAGCCGGCTTGAACAAGAAACTCCCCTCCTTACGAAGGAGGGGAGCATGAAGAAGAACATGAAAAACGACCGCCCTGTCTCAGACATCACCGACCTCGCCGGGAATCGCTATCCGCACCTGAAATTGACTGCGGAACGATTCCCTCGCCTACTCGCGACGCGGCGGGTCGAAGAGGATGGTGACGAGTTTTTCGGAGCATTCCTCACAAAAACGGCGGTCCGCATTCTGATCGATCTGCTAAACAAAAACTTTCGCCTGCGAAGCTGTGAGATCGATATTGACGGCTCGTTCCCGATGCCCTGCACCCAGTTTTACCGCCGTCGATGTGCGGCTCCGTGCGTAGCGAGCCTCTGTTCGGCAGAGGAATATATCGAACTCGTCGGTCTCGTAAGATTTGTTATCTCAAACGACCAAGTCCTCTTTCGCAAAGCTGTCGGCACGATCATCGAACGCCATTCCGACGAACTGGAATTCGAGAAAGCCGCGCGTTACCGTGATATGGCGATCGCCGTCGATAAATTCTGGGCTAACGACCGCATTCAGGTCTGGCTCGACGACACGGTCGATACGTTCGCCGTTGAAGACACGCCGCAGGGCTCGGCGATCTTTCTCGTTTCACACCGCAACCGACGGGTGCTTGCCCGGAAGGTTTTTGCGGTTGAACGCGAGGATTACGAAACCTCCGACGAAGCTCTCGCCCGCACTATCGATTCGTTTTATCTCTTTCACCTGCCGCGAGAGATCCGCGTCTCCCGTGACTTTCACGGCCGCAAGGCACTCGAACAACGCCTAACCAAACGCATCGGCCGCCAGGCTAAGATCACCGTCGTCGACCCCAAAACCAAAGGCATCAACGCTTATCGCGGCCTGCTGCTAAGCCACGACGAACACGAACTCGACAAGGCAAAACCGCTTGCATCAGCGGAGATCATTTCAGCAAAATTGCGCAGGATATTCGATCTGGATGAGCGGCCAGTGCGGATCGAGGCGTTTGATGTGGCTCATATTTCGGGAACAGGAATGGTCGGGGCTTCGTCGGTATGGATAAACGGGCGTTTCGCTTCGGAGCTTTATCGTTCGTACATTTCCGAAAGCAACAGCGAGTTGGGCTCGCTTGCTGATGCAGTGCTCTTTCGACTAGCCGACTCGGAACAACCGGCGCCTGACCTGATCGTGCTTGATGGCGGTAAACCTCAGATGAACGCCGTTATGAAGGCACTTGCGAACGCTAATGTCGTCTCGCCACCAATTATTGCTGCCGTCAAACCGCAGGGAAAGCATTCCTCGATCGCCGCCTTCCTGACCGAAGATGGCAGATCAATAGGCTTCGACGTGGATTCACCCGCTCACACAATGCTCCTGCTATTGCGCGACGAAGCCCACAACCTCGCGAACAGAATTCACCGCGATTACCGCGAAATGAAACCATTCTACGAAGCCGCAGGCCACGAAGAACCTTTGATTGTTCCTGTACGTTTACACGCCCAAAATGGCGGTGCGGAGGATCTGATACCGATCGAGTCGCGATGACTTATCTATCGATCTAGTTTCTTCAACAAAAGATCGAATTCGCCGTCGCTCATCCAACCCTCAGATTTGAGCTCAGGGTTCCAAATTCTCCATAGGGTATATCTCGACGACGCATGGATCTCTCCTCGGTGAAAGTCGTAGATGATTCGCGCTGGAACATTTGAGATCATTGAGTCGTGGTAAGTGGCATCTAAGTCGAGGTAAATTGCCTTTTCCAGATTTATCCACCGATTTTCTTTAACTTCCCGAATCGTAAGTGATGGAAGATCGAAAGAAATATCTGTACCAACGAAAGGGGCTCGTCGATTCCAAAATAATATTCGGCTGCTTTTCCAAAAATAGAATTGCTCAATCTTATAGCCGATCGAAACGCCGCTAAAGGAATCGTATTTAGTGTCACTGACAACGGTGTATTTTGCATTCCACGCGATGATTACGAATACTAGCAACAGAAATGCTACCGCGGACAATGCAAGAGCAATACGTTTTTTCACAAAACACTCCACAAAACCTAACAATCTAAAAGTCGATAGGCCCCGAATTCCATAATCTAGGAGGATTTCTTTAAGCTGACTTGATCGGGTTCCACCGTTATCAAACCTATCGTGTCGCCATCATAATCTATGAATTCGACAATAAACGCTTTACCACCCTGATGTATATGTACCACCGTGCCAACATCGCCCGTCTTTAGTTCATTTTCCGGAAAATCTTCGTTTAGCACGACTACGTCCAATTCATTAATCATCACGCATTTAATCGTCATCGGAGAGGTCTCCGAACTAAGAAATAATGTTAACGCAAATGACGCAGATTTAGGAAAAAATCCTGATCTGCGTCATCCGAGCTATCTCCGGTAATTAAGTTTAGATGTGTACCGCCCGCTTACGCAGGCGGTTCTGACTTATTCCACCCTAACAAAATCCGTCCCCGTTCTACCAAACGTCTCCGGATGATACATTTCCTCAGCCTTTGCCGGTGGGACGACGAAGACGCCTGGAGTTGTGGCTCGTGTGACGTATGAGTAGTTATAAACACCTTCCCATAAAAGCCCGGTGAATGCCTCGGCTCTTTCGTCGCGGAAGTTTTGGTGTTCGAACCAGTTTTGACGCCACCAGTAATAGTTGCGGCCCATCGAGCGGCTGCCGACTTCGAGAACGCTGGTCGTGTTGGTGTCGGGCGGTAAAGCTTCGGTGACGGCGAGGCCGGGATTTAGGACCTCAAGTCCGGCTGGCAGCGGATCGACAAGAGCGACGTGATAGCGTCGTGCCTGTGCGACCATCGTCAATCTCACGCGAACTCTCGCTCCGGCTTTGATCGTCCAGCTTCCGTCGGCGTTTTGCTTCACGTCGTCTTTGTCATCGACCGCCTCGTATTTCCTGAGCACCGTGAAGCCGTAATCTGCGGGTTCGAGTTTCAGGTTTTTCGGGGCGTATTTCATGCCGATGCGGTAGTAGAGCCGTCCGGCACCCTGTTTGTCGAGTATCAGATTCGACGTTCCGCCCTGATCGATGAGGTACGACATCGGTATGTTGATCTCGTTCGAATCGATCGAACGGCCCTTGAACGCCTGTTCGCCCGCGTACGTATTGCCGAGCCAGACACGCGTTACAAAATCAGGCGTGACCTTTTCAAATGCGTTGAAATATTTGTCCATCGCGAGCAGGATAAAGACATTCTCCTGCGTATTCGACCAAGCACCTTTTGTACGATTGGCGAGCAGCCCGCGAACGAGTTTCGGAATAAGGTCTTCCGACTGGACCGCAAGCGTCCCGCTTGCCGCTCTAACTTTGATAAGAGCCTCAAGCAGCACACCATCGGCACGCCGATTCGAAGCCATGATCAACCAGCCGCCGTCACGGTAATCTGTGACAAAGTTCGCGGCCGCAGCCGTTTCCGTCGTACGGTTCATCAGGAATCGAACTATATTCTCGACATCGCCCTTCGATCCTGCATCGTTTGCGAGCACCGAAAGCAGCCATCCCAACGCCTCGAACGGCATCTTCGTGTTGTAGATTCCTTGGCCAGCGGTCGGTGATTGAACCTGAGCTTCAGTCAAGAGTTTCTTGGCTTTCGCCACGTCCTTATCACCCATCAGGTCGCGGATGTACAGGGCATAAGCCGAGATCGTCCATCTCACCTCGGGCGAATTTTTGTAGTATTCGTCAAAATGCTTTTCGACGTCCTTGAGATAAGGCTTGGTCTTGTTGAGCATTTCGTCGGGCACCTTGTAGCCTTTCTGCTTGGCGAGAGCCAGAGCGTGGGCGACGTGGATGGTCAGGTATGGGTATTCGTACCGCTCCTTGTCCTTCTTCCACAGCCCAAAGCTGCCGTCGTTTCGCTGCCGCGATTGCAGGATCTCGATGTCGCGTTTGTAGAACGATTCGAGCTGCTCCTTGGTCGGCATGTCTTTGGCCTTGAATGCTCCGAGTACGTCACGCATCGCGGCGATCGAGATCATTCGCGACGAGATCTGCTCCGAGCAGGCGTACGGATAATTCGTCAGATAGATGAACGCATCGGTCAGTTCCTGTAGCTGCGTCGAACTCGTCGTCACATCCAGCCCGCCAAACTGCGGATAAACATCGCCCGGAGTCTGAACCGGCTGAATGATCGCTCCGTTCTGATCCGTCGTGCCGTACGTAGCAAAAGCCTCAGTCGTCGCCGGAGTCCAAACCGGCAAGCTTATTTCGGCAGCGTCGCTAAATTTACCGCTAGAGACCGCGAACTGGAATCTCGCCGTTCCAGCCTTGATCGTAGTAACCGGGAAACGCACCTCCGCACGGTCGTTTGCCTTGATCAGTACGCGTCGGCCCGCACTGTCAGTACCGCCTGCGGTAGCGGGCGGGGTTGTGGCGCCGGGGTTCGATGCCCCACCCGCTACCGCAGGTGGTACCGACACAAACGCCGCATTCGTCGCCCTCACAACGATATCCACCGCCATGTCCTTATCCGTCTGATTCTGGATCACCACCGGCAGATCAGCCTTATCCCCAAAGTTCATAAACCTCGGAGCCGAGGGACGCACCATCAGCGGCTGTTTGGCCGTGATGTTCGATTCGGATTTACCAAACCGCTTGCCCGCATCGACCGCCACCGCCGTGATGCGATACCGGGTCAGATTGTCAGGAAGTTTTAAATCGACAACCGCACGTCCATTCGAATCGGTTCGAACAGTTGGCGAGAATTTCGCGAGAGCATTGAAATTCTGACGGAGGTTGATCGGTGTGTCCTGTGCTTCCTTATCAGAAATAATGTATGCAACATCATTGTCGGCCCATTCTTTCCTCATGGCACTTTTCGGAGCTGCTCCACCAACCGCCCTCGCGGCCCCTGGCAATGCGACGCTTTCCGATGCAGAAATCCCGTCCGCCGCGAACTGGGCCGGCGGCGGTGGCGGGGGATTCACATCATCCGGATTCCCTAACAAAATATCCTTCCGCGAATGATAATCCGTAGTTCCGGTTGACCGCACCGTGTAGAACGTATCCATCGGATTCCCAATGACGTATCTCGACAAAGCGAGTACGCTCTCGTCCACGATCACGACTGCAACTTCACTGTTCGCAACGGGTTCGCCGCGATTGTCTTTGACCTCGACATTGACCTTCGTCTCGCCGCCGGGGACGAGGGTTTTGTCGACTGGTTCGCTTGAGACGGTCAGTTTTCGAGCGGCTGCTGAGATCGCCAGATTCAGATTCCCGCTCGCGAATGCCGGACGCGTTAGGGTTACAGTCGGCTTCCCGTCACCGCCAAGAAACGTCAGCGGCGAACCGTCGTCCTTCGTCCTCGGTGCCGCACCGACCAGATCGACCTGTGCGTAGATATTCGGCAAATACTTCTCTTCGAGCGGAATTTTGAGCGTGATCGACGAATCCTTCATCGAAAATCTCTCGGTTTTCACGATTCCGTCACGGCGAAGCGTCAGGACGCCCTCGGCTGGGGTAAACGGCGACATTACGAGCAGTTCAGCGACATCGCCCGCTGCGAAGTCCTTCTTCGACGGGATCAACTGCACCTCTTCCTGCTCGATGCTGCGCTTTGGCGGGGTTTTGCCGCCCGGAACCCAGATCGTCAGTTCGCTCTCGTTAAACCGCTCGCGGTCGTCCATCACGGTCGCAGTGATCGTGTAACGGCCGCCTTGTATGGCGACGAATGAGCATTTCTGTGCCGTCTCAGCCGACTTGACCGTGCAGGTCTGCTCGTCGATGATCTTCTCGCTCCAACTTCCCTTGTCGAACACCCAATCCTTCAACACAGCCTTGATCTCAGCATCCCGGCCGGCGATCAATTTGCCGTCGATGTCCGAAACGATCGTTTCAACGTTGATCTTTTCGCCTTTCTGCACGAACGTCCGAGCCGTCCTGATGCCGACGTACAGCGACGACGGATGCACGAGCAGCGAAGTCGTGCTCGACCACGCCTGCCTGTTCACGTCCATCACCGACGAAGCGGCTGTGATCGTGTACGGACGCGGTGGTTTGACCGATTCAAAATCGACCTTGAGCAAATGCTTACCGCCCGCGTCGGTCACGCCTTTGAACGTCTGCGACGTACCGCCATAACCCGGCCGGCCGCCATAAAAATCTCCTCTCCACCACGGCGTCCACGTTCCAAAGGTGTAATCGTCGCGGTTCGGCGGCGTGTAATTTGTTGCGTTTGCCGTGACGGTCCAATTCGTCTCGGCATTCGCGAGCCCGCCGCCGGCGTAGTATTTCGCCTCGACGGCGATCATCGCATTGCCGCCCACAAAGTGCGGAGCCTCGGTTTCGACCTTGCTCGTCACTTCGAATTCCGGACGGCGAAATTCCTGTACCTGAAACTGATGCCCGTAAGAGCCACCAGAAAGTTGGGTGCTCGTCGAAAGATCGATGCGGAAATATCCAAGATTTGCGTTATCGGGAAGTGTAAATTTGAAATCGAAGGCTCCAAAGGAATTCAGATTTGCTGTGCCTTTCGCGACTTCGTTGTTTCGAGGGTCCTTGACTGAGTAATTAAGACCGTTCGCAGCGTCAGCGAGCCCTTCGACATCGCCGAACTTGCCGCCAGTGATCTTTCGAATATAGCCCTTTACCGCAACCTCTTCCTTGGGTTTGTACATTTTTCGGTCGTCAAAGACGAACCATCGTAAACTGTCGGGCTGGCTCTTTTTGTACCAGTTCCCGGACTGCTGCCAATAGTAATCAGAATTCTCCGGAAGAAATGCTACGTCCTTACCGCGCCGAGCAATAAGCATATTCTGCTGATTTGCCGAGGAACCATCAGGCAAAGTGAGCCGGAGAATGCCGTTGGTCGCCGTCCTATTACTTTGCGCCGGTTCGACTGGCTCGACGTCCGCTTCCCTGCCATCGGTATCGATCGCTTCGGTTTCGACCGCACTTGGGCCGCCGGCTCCGGTTAGCCATTCCCATGCCTGTTGCAGATAACCTTCTTCTTCCGAGTCCGGCGTCGGCCGCAGGCTGACGGCTTGACCGTTTGGATATATCGAAAGCTCGACGCCCGCTAGCGGTTTGCCCGTTCGCAATTCAGTCGCAAAACCCACAAGTTCGGTGCTGTCGACAAAGGCGTCTAGCCCGATCTGTGTGGCCTGAAGCCAGGTCATTACCCTGGTACGGTCGTTTTTGTCCCTCTTAGCCGTCGGTTCGATATCGACGATCACATTGCCAACCCCACCATCGAGAGCCGACGAAACATCAATGCGAGTTTCGACCATTTCATCAGGTTTCGCGGCGATCGGGACGGTTTTGTCGAAAACAAGATCTCCAGGTATGGCCGGCCGTTTGCCGTCGTCATAATTTATGCGGCGAACGTATTCCTGATATTGGCCCCAGTCTTCGGGCCGAACCCGGTAAAGCTTGACCTTTGCAGAGCTGTGATTTGTCGAATAGATAGAGAATGTCGCCTTTGAGTTAGGATCCATGACGGTCATAAAACCGCCCTGCGAATACATGCTCGCATCTGCCGAACCCACTCTTATTGTCGTAGTCGAACTCTTGCCCAACGTCTGGCCAAACGTATCTGTCAGACCAGCATCTACGGTCACCGTGTAAGTCGTACGCCCTTTCTTGTAGCCGTTGATGTAGATAAAGTTTCCAGCCGGATATATGTTCAAGCCTTCGACCGCAGGTACGATCTTTACCTGCTCTTTCGCAAACTTCGAAGCGTCGAGCGGATTGTTGAATTCGATCGCCCAGTTCGTGAACGGTGTGCAGTTCAAATTATTTCGCCAGCCGCAGTAGCCGCCGACATATTTCAAAGCACTGTAGGTTTGAAAGCCAAAGGTTTGTGCTTGCGTTGTCATCAACGGCCCTTCCGCGGACGGAGTACCTTTTTCTACCGACACCTGGATCGAAGCGGCGGGAGGAAGGGCGTCCTCGGTCGAACCGGATACCGTTATCGCCCGAAACGCGAGCCAACGTTTTGGCTGGGCCTGCTTCGAATAGTACGAGACGCTGCTGTCCGCATTCACTTCAGCCTCGGTAGCCAGCCGGATCGGAAGTTTACGCCCTCCCGAGGTTACAGATATCGTGCGCAATACTGCCTCAGGGTTAATCTCCTGATCGAACGAGACAAACATAAGAGCATCACGCCTAGTAACGCCGCCGTTTGGAAACTTTTGTTCAACCTTGGGCGGCGGGGTCGTAAAAGTCCAACTAACGTCTTTGGCAAGCGACAATCCGGTCGCCGACTTGATACCGGCTGGAACCCTGGCGGTAAACTTCGTCGCCATCGGAAAACGCTTCGTCGTGTCAAACATCAGCGTCTTTGTTCCCAGCCAACGCCAGTTCCCCTCGACCTGCGGCGACAATTCAACCGGGGCAAACTTTGCGGCTTCCTCCTGCGAAGTTATCGCCACCATCGGCTGCGAAAAGGTCACACTGAGATCAGGAGCGAGCGGAACCTCGCCTTCAGGCGACCAGCGAATGACCTGTAAGGTCTGGCCGGAGGTATCTATCTTCGGGGTCCCTCGCTGGTCATCGGCCGGAAACTTGACCGGCACTTTCGTACCTGTCTTGGGAGCCGGAAGCGTTCCGGCGCGTTTTGCAAAATCGGTTTGATCATCGGCCGCGGACTTGATCTCAGGAATACGCTTGAGCAAATTCCCTCTTTCGCCTTCTGAAAGCGGCTCGGTCGTTGGCAATTGTTGTCTCTCGCGAGCCTCAGCCCCCTCAACACCTTCGCTCAGTCTAAACTTTAGCCCGCCGGGCACATCCTTCATACGCTGCTCCATCGCTCTCCCTATAACCTGTGCCTGAACCGGCACCGCGGCTTGTGCTATAAATGCAATATACGTCGCGAAGACCAAAAATGCCGAAGTAATTTTTCTCATTGCCGTTTTCATTCCTTGCCAAATATTCTTGGTAAAGCTTGGACCCCTAAAATCATACTCTCTTCGATCCAGAGGCAAAACCTAGCTCGATGCGCTCAAGCATCGACAACAGTGAATGAACGTTTTTCATTCGAGTTCCTTGCACCTGTCTGGGATTTCACGAGACTCAACGGTATACTCTGATGCAGAAACTCCAAACTTAGAGGTTATTTGGGCCAACTTTTACCCTGTTTGTGTCTTCAGACTCGTGTTTGCCCTTCGATCATTATGAAACGTCTCATTTTAATCACCATTGTCATTTCTCTTGCCTGCATCTCGGCCCTTTCACAGCGGCAGTTGACTGCCCGCGACATGCTGATGTTGAAACGTCCGGGAGACACTCGTCTGTCGCCGGATGGCAGGTTGATCGCGTACACCGTTGGTTCGCCTGAAATGGAAGGAAATCGGGTCGTTAGCCAAATCTGGGTGATGAGCATCGATGGCTCGTCTCCGAAGCAGATAACCTCGGGACCGTCGTCGAGCAGTTCACCGCGCTGGTCACCCGATGGTAAACGTATCGCCTACAACCATGGCGGCCAGGTCTGGACGATGGAACCCGATGGAGACAATAAGAAGAAAGTCACCTCCATTTCGACTGGTGCTGCCGGTCCGGTTTGGTCTCGCGACGGACAGATGATCGCTTTCACATCGGAGGTCTACCCGGAATGCAAGGATGACGCGTGTAACAAGACGGAAGACGAACGCGTCGAAGCAAGTAAGGTCAAGGCGAAAGTGACCGAGCGCTTGCTATTCAAGCATTGGAATGAATGGCGAGATCGGAAGCGAACCCATGTCTTTGTCGTAGCGGCGAACGGCGGCGTCGCCCGTGACGTCACGCCCGGAGATTTTGACTCGCCGCCCTACGCGGCCTCGTCAGGAGTCGATTATACGTTTTCTCCGGATGGATCGAGCATAGTTTATTTGAGGAATCCAGACAGGATAGAGGCGAAATCGACAAATAGCGACATTTACATCGTCTCGTTGAACGGGGGCGAAGCTAAGAACATTACGGTCGGGATGAACGGGTATGACGCCTCACCGGTTTACACGCCTGACGGTAAGTATCTATTGTTTAGATCTCAGCCTAGAGCGACCTTTGAAGCGGACCGGTGGCGGATAATGCGTTACAACCCGTCATCCGGAGAGATCGTCGAGCTGACACGAGGTTTTGACGACCAGGTTAGCGAAATGGTCGTTTCGGCCGACAGCAAAACGATATATTTTACGGCGGGTGAACGCGGACGCGAACCAATTTATTCGGTGCCCGTCGAGCCCGATTTCAGGCTGCGGATCGCTACCCACGTTAGAAAGGTGCTCGGAGGAGTTTTTGCCACTACTCCAAATATTTCGCCGGATGGCCGCACCCTCGTTTTCGCTTCAAACTCGACGGTCTCTCCCAACGAAGTCATGAAGGCAAATTCGGATGGTACCGGTTTATCCCAGTTAACGAGAATTAACTCGGCCGCCCTTGCTCCGTTTAATCTAAGAAAAGCTGAAGAACTCGAATGGCGCGGGGCATTGAACACGAAGATACACGGCTTCGTGGTAAAACCCGCGAATTTCGACCCTTCGCGAAAATATCCGCTCATCGTCCTGATCCATGGCGGGCCTCAAGGAGCCTGGAACGATGCATGGAGCACCCGTTGGAATCCTCAGGTTTGGGCAAATCAGGGATACGTTATCTTTATGCCGAATCCCCGCGGTTCTACGGGATACGGCCAGAAATTTGTCGACGAGATCTCAGGAGATTGGGGCGGCAAAGTCACCATAGATATTAAGAACGGAGTAGCCGAGGTCCTAAAACGGCCGTACGTCGATAGAAACCGCATTGGCGCCGCGGGAGCCTCCTACGGCGGGTACATGGTGAACTGGCTTCTCGGTCACAATAATGACCCGCGTTTTAAGTTCAAAGCATTCCTATCACACGCAGGGGTATACAATCTGGAAAGCATGGCAACCTCGACCGAGGAGATATGGTTCGTCAACTGGGAATTCAAGGGAATGCCATGGGAAAATCCTGTGCAGTACGCTCGCTGGTCGCCGAATAAATTTGCTAAGAATTTTGCCACGCCAACGCTCGTCACCGCCGGAGAATTAGATTTCAGAGTACCTGTCGACCAGAGTCTCCAACTCTACACGACGCTCCAGCTGCGGGGGGTCGATTCCAAACTGGTCGTATTCCCTGACGAAGGCCACTGGATACTTAAGCCGCAGAACTCTGAGTTTTGGCATGGGCAGGTTATGGACTGGTTTGGAAAGTATCTAAGACCCTAGTTTCCGTATATGAGTATAAAACGAACCTTTCCCGCGATCACGGTGGTCGTCTGCCTTTCGTTTGTGGTCTTTTCGGCTTACGCGCAAAAGGCTCGTCCTAATTTTGACCGCCCTCAGACGTATGACGTTCAGCATTACGCTATTCGTGTGTCGTTTGACCAGTCCAAAAAGGCCGTTAAAGGCGACACGACAGTTACACTGCGTCCGCTCTCGTCAAACTTCCGTCAGCTCGAACTTGACGCTGTCGACCTGGTATTCACCTCTGTCCAGATCGAGGGTAAGGATGAGAATCTAAATTTCAAAGCGAACCGAGGAAAGGTCATCGTCTCGCTCGATAAAGTCTACGGGCCTCAGGATACCGTCTCACTCCGCTTTCGGTATTCCGCGAACCCTAAGAAAGGTGTTTATTTTGTTGATGCCCCGGCACGCTCGGAAAGCAGCACGCGATCGGCCCAAATTTGGACGCAGGGCGAGCCAGAAGAGGCTCGTCACTGGTTTCCGGCCTTTGATTTTCCAAGTGATAAGGCAACTACCGAACAGCAGATAACGGTTGAAAAAGGCCTGACAGTAATCGGCAACGGAGAGCTGATCTCAAAAAAGGAAAATAACGACGGAACCGAGACTTGGCATTACAAGATGCCCGTTCCGCACCCGACTTACCTTGTATCGTTCATCGTCGGAAACTACGTTGAAATCAAAGATAGTTACAAAGAAATTCCTCTCGGCTTCTATGTATATCCCGGTCGGGAGAACACTGCCCGAAACGCTTTCGGCGATACGAAAAGGATGTTTCCGGTCTTTGAGGCACTCACCGGTGTCGCTTATCCGTTCAATAAGTACGATCAGACCATCGTAGCTGATTTTCAATTTGGCGGTATGGAGAACATCACGGCAACTACGATGGCCGACTCCGAGATATTCTTTGCCGACTCAGACATAGGCAAAGGGCCAGTAATGGATCTTGTATCCCATGAGCTCGCCCACTCCTGGTTTGGTAATAACGTGACGTGCAAGAACTGGGCTGAGCTTTGGCTCAACGAGGGTTTTGCGACATTTATGGAGGCCGCGTATCGGGAAAAGATCAACGGACGTGGCGACTATCTTCGTAAGATCCGGTCTGACGCCGCCGCCTTTTTAGTTGACGACACTTACAATCGGCGCCGTCACGCACTTTACAACGTGAGAGCTGGTGATGTGAATTCCCTTTTCGATAACGCGTCCACAACCTACCAAAAGGGTGGAGCCGTTCTCCACACCCTGAGAGAGCAAGTAGGTGACCCGAACTTCTGGAAGGCCGTCAACATATACCTCAATCGCCATAGGTTCGGTTCAGTCGAAACTACGGATCTTCGTAAAGCAATGGAGGAGGCTTCGGGCCAGCAGTTGGGCTGGTTTTTCGATCAGTGGGTCTATGGTGCTGGTTCGCCTAAGATAACGGTTCGGCCGATATACAATGCCAGAACCGGAACCCTTAGTTTAGCGATCTCGCAGACTCAACTAAACGACACGATAACCCCGTATGTCTTCAGGCTGCCGCTGGACATCGTCGTCAAGACAGCAAATGGGGATCAGACTGAGAAACTTGAGATCACGCAGCGGATACAGACCTTCAAATTCAAGGTGCCGGGAAAACCCGCTGAAATCGAGATCGATCCCGGTGAAAAGATCCCTTTGAAGCAGGTGACGATGAGATCGATAACCTCAGTCCGCTGATCCTATTCGAAGATAACAACTGTTCCGTCTACAAACCGAGCGTCCAACCGATCACCGTTTGCGCCTGCGATAGCCCTGTGTGCCAAGTCGTCCGAGAAACGCACCTCGCTTTTCCCTATCGCGGCGTCTGGCGCTACCTCGAACGTTATGGTCAAAATCCGGCTGCTTTTTTGTGGGGTAATAACCGTATCTGAATCTAGAAGCACACCGATGCGGCCCTTCCCGGCCTGTCGATCGTTTACAGTCAAAGCAGAATTCAGCCAAGCCGATCCGTCACGCGTTATCTGCGGGTTTGTGAGAACCTGCGGATCAAACTCCAACGTGAAACTGCTGGCAGTTTCATCACCAAACGAATCTAGCTCAATGTCTAATGCTACGGTCTTACCGCGGGTAGCGTCTGCACTTCCGACTCGTAATTCACGCCCGGTGAAATAGCGAAGTATCTCATCCCATAAAGTTCCAATTATCCCGCGCCCGGCCGCCTGGGTTGGCCCACCGCCCGGCCTCGGTGCGTCGAGTCCAATGATGTCACGCCGACTCTGAGATACATCGGCGGCATCAAGAACCCCATCGCCGAGCGTCTCGATCGGTGCAATATCAGCCCGTTGAAATTCATTACTGCCCACTGTAGGACTGTCGATCGCGGTTACTATCCGACGCAACTGAACCAGATCCGTCGCGAGCAATTGCGTGTCGCCTACCGGACGCGGACTTAGGTCTCCTTCCGTACCGAGTACAGGCGTGGGTGTAGGGGTCGGAGTTGGACTTGGCGTTGGAGACGCCGCCGGAGTTGGAGTCGCTGATGGCGTAGGTGTTGGTGTCGCCGTTGGTGTGGGCGTAGGTGTTGGAGTCGCTGATGGCGTAGGTGTTGGTGTCGCCGTTGGTGTTGGCGTAGGCGTTGGAGTCGCCGTTGGTGTGGGCGTAGGTGTTGGAGTTGCCGTCGGCGTAGGCGTTGGAGTCGCCGTCGGTGTTGGCGTAGGCGTTGGGGTGGGCGTTGGTCCGGTTGGGTTATTGAAAAGGTATGCCGATCCCGCATCTAAACTCACGGTGTCGTTAAGATAACTGCCGATGATCACGTTTTCGGCAGCTATCGCAACGCTGGATCCGAATCCGTCAAACAATGCCCCGTCTGATGCGGTTAACTTCTGCTGTTCCGACCACGTCGAGCCCGAACGACCAAAGACGTAAGCCGAGCCACTATCAATCGTCGCCCCTAGGTCATCGCCGGCAGCACCGATAACCAACGTGTTTCCGTCGATCGCAACCGCGCCTCCAAACTGATCATTCGCTGAGCCGTCGCCTGCGCCGAGTTTCTGCTGCTGGTTCCAAACTGAACCGCTGCGAGCGAAGACATAGGCCGATCCGCCCGTCTCGTCGTTTACCGCTCCAGCTGCTATCGAATCACCGCTTATTCCAACCGAATAGCCAAACTGATCAAGATTAGCACCATCCGTTGCGGCAAGTTTTTGCTGCTGACTCCAGGTTGAGCCAGTTCGCACAAAGGCGAATGCTGATCCGCGTGATGCATCATCCCGCGGCGATCCGATTACCGCAGTTTCGCCACTTAAGCCGACCGACCACCCGAAATCGTCGTCGGCCCCACCATCACTGGCAGTCAGCTTTTGCTGCTGCGCCCACGTCGATCCGCTTCGGAGAAAAACGTAGGCAGATCCGCGATAACCGTCATCACCGAACGCTCCGACGACAGCGGTGTTGCCCGCGAGAGCAACACTAACCCCGAACTGATCGCCGGCGGCTCCATCCGCCGCTATTAGTTTTTGCTGCTGAGTCCATGAAGAGCCGTTTCGCACGAAGACGTACGCTGAGCCGGAATCAGTTCCAACCGCATCGTCTAAATACGATCCAACAACGATCGTGTCGCCATTTATCGCAACGCTCCAGCCGAAATTATCCTCGGCTGCACCATCGCCTGCGGTAAGTTTTTGCTGTTGTGTCCATGACGATCCAGTGCGAATAAAGACATACGCTGATCCCCGATAGTTATCATCACGATTTGCACCAACTACGGCGTAATCACCGCTGATCGCAACACTGTAGCCGAATTGATCAAACTGAGCAGCATCTCCCGCTACAAGTTTTGCGGTTTCGGAAAAGGTGTCTGGTGTAAGAGGGAGATCGTTCTGTGAAATAATAGGCCCTCGCTCAAACGTATCAGTGGAGACAGATCCGTCAGATCCAGCCCGCCCAAACTGTTTTACGCCTCCGACCGGGTCAGATGCAAAGGTCAGTGCCGCTAGCGACAAAATCACGATCGCGCGGAAAAACTGGTGAAACTTGATCTCTCTCGGCATAGGCAGCAGTTGAAGCAACCCCTGTATTTTAGCCGATTAGAATGAAAAGGGTAATTTGACGAGAGCGGAATGTTAGACGGGCGTAGTAAACAAAAAAATCCCGCCGATCACTCGACGGGATTTTTCCCTTTGAGAAGACTGGATGTCATCCACTAACTGTTGAATTGAAGAGCGGGAAGTACATCGAAAATCGCACCCTCAGAGGGTTTGTTCCCTACTTGTAGCTTCTTTGCCACACCTACGAGGTTAGCTGCCGGGCTAGGAGCGAAAGATTACCCCCGCGTCACATGACGCTTCGCCCCGTTCTGAAAGATATCTTTCAGAAATTGGTTCCCCCGCGCCGCCTCACGTCAGACGGCTTCGGTGATCAACTTTTCAACACGTGAATGATAACACCTAAAAAACACTCGTTCAAGGGTTATTTTGAAAAAAGTAAAAAATAATTTCAGAAAGTTTAAGGTGCTCGATAAAGGTGGTAAAGCATAACGTAAACCACGACGCCGGTCATCGAAACGTATAGCCAGATCGGGAAAACAATGCGGGCCAGACGCCGGTGCGATTCGTAGAGCCCCTTAAGTCCACGCCGCAGGGTCATAATGACAAAAGGGCCAATTATCGCGGCCAAAATCGTATGCGACGTCAATATCGTGAAGTAGATCGGCTTCGCTAACCCCTCGCCCGTAAACCTAGTCGGGCCGAGGCCGAAATAGTAGGTTCGAATCGCGTGGTGCGTTACATAACCTACGAGAAAGACCGCCGAAACTATGCTTGCTGAGAGCATGCAGAACCGGTGGCGAGCGATCTGCTTACGCATTATGAAGTAGAACCCCGTTATGAGAAAAAGGCCGCTAGTCGCGTTGAGCGCGGCATTTACGTGCGGAAATATATGCAGGTATTCCATTTACTTCCAAAATCCAAGCAAAACAAAAAGGACGATCCAAAGTGCTCCCATGAAATGCCAGTACCAGCCGACGACCTGGGCGAGCGTCTGGCGCTTGGCTATCTGTAGCAGATTTTCTGTAGGTGCAAGATTTCGTAGCAGTATCGATCCAAGGGCGATGATGCCGCCGATCACATGGACAGCGTGGACCGCCGTAAGGATATAGAAGAATCCGGCATACGAATTCCCTTCCACGTAAAGCCCACGGGAATTAAGAGCAAGCCAGGCTAATATCTGTGATGAGATAAAGGCCGCCCCAAACACAGTGGTTACAACGAACCATTTTCGAGCGTTCGGCTGATCGTTCCGGTCGACCGCCAGTTTTCCGAGATGATAGACGATACTGCTTCCAAGGATCATCAAGGTGCTGATCCACAGTGGAAGCGGGAGATCAAATGGACGCCATTCGACCGCTCGGTTGGTCGATATGACGATGTAGGCAGCGATCAGCCCTCCAAAGGTCATTAAGACCACGAGGAGGATAAACCCGGTCAGTACTCGAGATTTGCTGTGTACAAAAGGCTCCCTAGACTGATCCTGCTTACGTTCGGGCTGTTTGTTTTCGCTGCCGCCAGGGTCGTCCCCGCCACCGCCACCTCCGCCGTTGCTTGGTGTGCCAGTGTTTCCACTAAGGCTGCCCCGCCGGCGTTTTTTTTCTCCGATCTCTTCGAGTACTTCCGCTGTTCCGACTTCCATAAATCTAAATCTTGTCAGCAACCATTAGAATGAATAGGAGGGGAAGGTAAATAACCGTTACCATTAAGAGCTTTCTTGCCTGTTCTTTGCTTTTCGCCCGAGCGCACCTGATGCTTGCCCAAAGGAACCAGATGCCAAGCAAACTTGCGCCGATCGCGAATACAAAGCCTGAAACGCCGAGAAAAAACGGGGCCAGACTTACCGGAAACAGCATGATCGCAAAAATAACTATCTGCCTTGCGGTCAGTTTTCCGTCTCGATCTACGACCGGAAGCATTAGTATCCCTGCCTTAGCGTAATCGTCACGATAGAGCCAGGCGATCGCGAAAAAATGCGGAAACTGCCACAAGAACTGCATTGCAAATAAAGCCCACGCCGCAAGCGATATTTCGTTTGCAGCGGCCGTCCAACCCATCAAAGGCGGCAAGGCTCCCGGCAAGGCGCCGATCGCCGTGGAAGCAGAGGTACGAGTCTTAAGAGGAGTGTAGACCAGAACGTATCCGACAATGACCACAAACCCAAGTAAGGCGGTTAAAGGATTAACCGCGAAGTACAAATAGACCTCTGCGGCAAGGCACAAAAGGACACCGAAGATCAGAGCCTCATGTGCTCCGATAACTCCCGACGGCAGGGGCCGCTTCGCGGTTCGATCCATCAGGACGTCGAGCTTTCGCTCCCAGTATTGATTGAGTGCGGCCACACCGAAAGCCAAAAGCGTGATCGCGATCATCGAATTGGCAAACAGTACGACATCGAAGGATCCGCGACCAGCGAGATAGAACGCCGCAGCCGAGGTAAGGACGAGGAGAAAGGCAATCCGAGGCTTTGTCAATTCGACATAGCCCGAGAGCTTTGCTCGCATTCCTGCCGTCTTTTCTGCGTTGATCTGTACAGTCAATGAGTCCATCCAAAACGTAATACCTGAGAATAGCGTCTTAGGTCAGTATTTCAAAGACGTCCTCGATAATACGATATGCTTTTTTCGAGAAGTAGAACTTATTTTCAAATGGGTGACAAAAACTTCCGCCTAGGCTATCCTTTGACTAAAGATAATGTCTACGGCGGAAGAGACCATAAAAACACGTCCTGAAACACGAAGGCAATCGGCCCCATTTCTAAACCGAGCACTCGACTTTCTTAGCTCGGTCCGATTTGGAATATTCCAACTGGTTCTTTTGGTCATCTTATCGATGATCGGAATGCTGATCCTTCAGGAAAACGTTCAAGGCTTTGAGGCTTATTACGTCTCGCTTACACCTGCCGAAAAACTTGTTTTCGGACGGCTGGGTTTCTTTGATATCTATCACAGTTGGTACTACAACCTTCTCCTCCTAACCCTGTCGCTCAATATCGTCCTCGCCTCGATCGATCGCTTCCCTTCAGCTTGGGCCTACATCCGGGATCCAAAGAAAACGGCAACCAAATCGTGGCTGCTCGCTCAAAAGGCTAACGAAACAATCGTTATCCCGCAAGATTCTTCAGAGAATGTCGTCGAAAGGATCAAGACCGTTTTCAAGACTTTCGGCATGAGCCCGGTCGCGACTGATGTCAAGAGTATCGAGTACGGGATCGACTCTGAAGGCCGCAAGGATTTTTCTGTTATCACTGAGCGGACCGGTACGGTCGTGTTCGGAGAATCCGGCCGTCTAAATCGGCTTGGGGCATACATAGTCCACGTTTTCCTTCTGACCCTGTTCCTGGGTCATTTTGTTGCGTTGCAAACCGGATTTGACGCAGATGTCCGCATGATCCCCGGCGTGACGACGAATGAGATCCAGAAGATCGAGTTTGATCTGGATAAGAAAGAGAAATTCAATGTCCAGATACCATTCTCACTCGAGTGTACGGATATCCAACAGCGGCTCATAGATGAGACCGGATCGATCGATGTAAACAACACGCTCGACTGGCGGACGCAAATGAAGATAAGCGATCCGGAATATGGCGAATCCATAGTTGATATCAGCATGAATAAGCCATACAGCTATCGAGGCTATCGATTTTTTCAAGCGCAAACCATCCCGGTCGGTAATGCTCGAAATATCGTGATCGAAGCTTCGCCGCAGGCCGGAGGCGAGATCGTCAAGATCGAACTCAAACGTAATGGAGTTACATCTTTGCCGGATGGGACCACGGTTGAATATGCCCAATTCATGCCTGACTTCACATTTGGCGGCGACGGCCAGCCAGATACAAAGAGCGGCGATTACAACAACCCGGTCGCGATCCTAAACGTGACGCCGCCGGGAGGAGAGCGTATACGCGTTTTTGCGTTCGCCGCGGGTATGGCTGAAAACATTCCAGTAGGAGCTCCGAAAGCTGGTTACAAGTGGCGCCTCGCAAGCTTTGAGAAATCTCCGCTGGCACACATCCTCTCCATCAAGTACGACCCGTACGAAGGCGCATTTATCGCCTGGTACATTGGCGGCTTCGGATTGATCGGAGCCTTGGTATTTGTCTTCTTTTACCCGCACAAACGAGCCTGGGCTCTTGTAGAAAATCGCGACGACGGATCTGTTGAGATCGTGCTCGGCGGTGATGCCAACAGGAACGAGGTGGCGTTTGCCGAGAAGATCGAGCGGATCGCTGAGGCGATCAGAGAAAACCCGAAATAGATAGAAATACAAACATATGCAAGAACTGGACAAGTTAGAAAACCGCACATCCTGGAAGTCGTATTTACCAGCGATCCTGGTTATCGTCGGTGCCTTCGCAATGCTTGGGTTAAGGCTGCAGATAGGGCCGAACTTCATCGCCGATGCGGCAATGATGATGATCGCGTTGGCTTGCTACATTCTCGCCGCCCTCTTTCTCTTGACGAATCTTTATGCCCCGTCAGCGATGGCGGAAAAGATCGGTTATTTCGGGGCGGCTCTCGGGGTCTTTTTCAATCTATCCAGCTGGCTTGTGCGATGGGTGAACGCCTATGACGCCGAGATCGCGATCATGCGAGCGAGTGGCAACATGGCGGATCCGTGGGTATTTAGATATGTTCCGCTAACCAATCTCTATGACTATGGTATTGCGTTCGCCTTTGGCGCGGGTATTACCACGCTGTTGTTTGCAGGTCGAAAGAGTTTCAGAATACTTGGAGCGTTCACGCTGCCCTTGGCCGCGTTGATCCTGACGCTCTCACGATTTATCGGCGGCGAACTAATTAATCTCCCTCCTGTCCTTGATTCATATTGGCGGCCTATCCACGTAGGCGTTGCAAGCTTGAGCTACGGCATCGCGATGGTCTGCTTTGCGGTCGCGGTGATCTATCTGCTCAAAGACGGCCTAAAGGTTCATTTAATGGCCATTTGGTCTAGCATTTTCGGCCTTGCTGTTATAGCGACAATTAGTAAATTCTCAGTCTTTACCGAATTTGTTTACCGCGCCGGGCTCTTCGTTCCGAACGAAATCGGCAAGAAGCCGTTTTCCGCACCGTTTCGTCTTGAGATGCCTTACGTCGGTCCGGCCCTTGTGATCTCCGGGGTGCTACTTGCTGGCGTGATCGTGGCGTTTCTGGTCTATCACTATCAAAAGCAGGAAGTGGCTAACAAGATCGGGCACATTCTTCTTAAACTCGCTTTGGTCGCTCAGATCGTTTCGATCGGCCTGCTTGTTTTTGGTATTCGTGACAATTCAAATGTTCCGGAAAGGCTCCAGGCTCAATTGACGCAGGACCCATATCAATATGTGGTCGCGGGTATGGCAATGGCCGAGCGAGAACAGCTGAGCGTTGCCGAACTAGCTCAGATCACTGCTAAGCAGCATGAGCAGATGGGCCGGGCCTACATTCAAGCGAATGGCGACAAGCTTTTCCTTAGCCTTAACACGAACCCGGTCGAACTCTCGGCATTGATCACCGCCCTCGTGGCGACGATGTTCGTACTGCTGTTTGCTTTCCGAACCGAGACCATACGCGAGCGCTTGCCAAGTCTGGAATCACTGGACAGCTTGATGTACAAGACCGCATGCCTGGCCTTTGCTGGGCTGGCGATGCTGCTGATCACAGGAGCGATCTGGGCGAATGAATCGTGGGGCAGGCCGTGGGGCTTCGACTCCAAAGAGACGGGAGCTCTGATCGCCTGGCTCACCTATGCGGCGTTTCTTCACACCCGTATTTCTCGTGGATGGAGAGGCCGCAGTTCGGCCTATTTCGCGATCGTTGGATTCCTGCTTGTCCTGTTTACGTATTTGGGCGTAAGTTATCTTCTGGTCGGTCTGCACAGTTATGCATAGCGGCTATTCGATGGTAACGCGGACGACATCCACCATGGGAAATCGCGAAAGGTTGCCATCCTTTAGCGTAACCAGGAGAACGCCCTTTTCGACGGTAAACTTTTGAACCTCATTCAGGGGGCGTTCGATAACCGAGCCATCTCTTAGCAGAACCATTAGACGAATACTAGCCAGCGGATCGGGAGCCTTTCCCTTCGCTGGCTTTTTCTCATTGGCCGATGGCTTCGCGGACTCGGCCTTTGGCTTGGCGGTTATGTTGACCGGCGGCTTTATCGTCGAACCGACGATAACTTCAGGCCTGCTCACCTTTTTTTCTACGGGAGCCGCAGGCTGCGGCTTTGTTTCGACAGGGGGTTTTGCGGGGATCTCTGCGATGCGGTCCGGCCGATTGTCAACCGGTTTGGGCGGAACTCTGGTGCCGACCGAATTAACGGTACTATCTTCGCCGGCCGACGAAATGGTCGGTGGAGCCTCGTCCTTAGCAGGCTGCAGGGCAACGAAGCTGCCGGCAAATTTGATCTGAAAACTCGCCGCTTCGTCGTCCGGCGTACGGCCCTGGACTCGTAGAAGCAGACGCTCTTCTTTTCGCAGGTAAATGAGTCTGCCAGTTTCGTTGAGGCCGCGATCGAACACTACGATCTTCGTCAGCGGCCGCAGTCCGTCCTGTGCGAAGACGTCGATGTCACCAACGAAATTCTTGGTAACTACGTTGATAAAAACATCGCCCTGCGTTCCGCCAAATGCATAATAATAGCTTGTCGCCCTTGGGTCGCCGATGTCGCGCGCCTTTATCGAGCCAACTATCTGGCTGGTCGTGACCGAAGTCGGAAAATTCTGATCGGTCGATTGAGCCAACGCGAAACCGGCAAAGCAGACGAGCAGCAAAGCAGTTTTTATTCCGTATTTTGATCGATAAATAAAACTCATTTAGATCAATTCTTTTCTTAGATGCACAAGCCGTGAGGTTTCGGCGTATCCCAGTTTGTTGTGGGCGACGATGCTGACTGAATTATTTATTTCCGCGTCGGACGCCATCTCGGTGCAGCCGCGGCTTTTAGCCCAGAGCTCGGCGAGTTTGACGAGTTCCCGCCCGACGCCGTGCCGACGATAATCTTCCTCGACGAACCAGCCTTCGAGGTAGCCGACATTCTCGGTCTCGCAATCCTCGACGTGAGAGCGAATGCTAGCCTCGAGGAAACCACACAACTTTCCTGAATTGGTCTCAGCGACCGCTACAAACTGCGTTTCGCGGTGATCGATGATGTCGACCATTTCCGATTTATGATCATCCTCTGACGACTCATCCCAGAGCAGAAGGCGCAGGCGTAACCATTCTGAAAGATCGGTGCCGTCCAGTTCACGGACTCTAAATTGGCTGTTCGTCATTGAAACCAGATTCTAGCAGGCATGTGTGTTTTCAACAACACCGTTGCCGCAAGCCGAAGCACAAAAAATGACCGGACATGATGCCCGGCCATTTTGAAAAGATCTGATCAAAACCTATGCAGCTTTTGCGGCCGCTTTATCTGCGAGAAGCTCAAGGGCCTTCTTCATCTGAACATCCTCAACAACCTTTGGCTGAGGCTTCGGTGTCGGGGTCGGAGTAGCATTCGGTGTCGCTTCAGGCTGCGTGATCGCATCGACATCAAGCGGTTCCGGAGTGTCGGGACGCTTGACCTCGATCGTCGGCTTTACACCGGTTGTTGCCCGGTCTTCGCCGAGAAAGGGCGTGCCCGCCGGAGAAGCCCATTTTGCGACAGTCAGCAAATAACCGCCGCCGCTCGAGAGCGGGAAAAGCTTCTGCTCGGTGCCTGCCCCAAACGTTCGTTCGCCGACCACCTCACCGCGTTTCCGGTCGATGACCGCCGCCGCAACTATCTCGGCCGCACCGGCAGTTCCTGCATCGGTCAGAACAACAAGCGAGCCGCCAAAAGCTACTTTCGCAGGTTCGGCTGTAAAGTTACTCTGAATTTTGCCGTCCTTGCCGATCACCTTTGCGATCTCGCCATCTTTTATGAAAATATTTGCCGTCGCAACCGCTTCGGACAAGCTGCCGGCGGCGACACCGCGCAGGTCGAGGATGATCTTTTGAGCACCCTGCTTCGTTAGGTTCGTAACTGCCGAACGGATATCATTCGCTTCGCCCTCTTCCAGGCTAAAGACCTTGATCACACCGATCTTTCCGGCTTCAAGCTTGGTCTCGACCTTTGGGATCGTGTACGTTCCGCGAGCTACCCTTATCGTCTGGGCTTTTTCGCCCGAACGCAGGATCCGGAGTGCAACCGGCGATCCCGTCTCGCCCTGAAGCAGCTGACGGGCATCGTATAGCGAAATGTCGCGAGTTGCCTTGTTGTCGATGTACTCGATGACGTCGCCGGCTTTTACACCGGCACGGTCGGCGGGGCCGCCTTTGATCGCCGAGATAACGTAAACGTAGCCGAGGTACTGCGAAAATTCTGCGCCGATCCCGGTGTTGCCAGCCGTTTTTGAGGCCTCGTAGGCTTTGACCTGTTCGGGGGTCAGATACGATGAATACGGATCAAGGCCGCCCGCTAACCCGCGAAGGGCTCCGAGTCGAACCTTTTCCATATTTGGCTCGTCGACGTAATCGTCCTGGATGTGCTTGAGCACCGCTTCGACGATTCGAAGCTGAGCATTGGCATCATTGACCGGCTGTTGAGCAGATATCGTAAGAAGGCCGCCGATCATCGGCAGGCCGCCAATTACCGCATAAACAGCGATCACGCCCGATAGCGACATGACCCAAAGCTTTCCTCGAAATGACATATTAAAACCTCGTGTAGTAACTTCTAACCTAAGTAGATACGCAGCAATGGCACCTTTTGTTTTATCCGTTCAGTGACAAAACAAATTATCTACTAATGAAAACCCCAAGTGCAAGAAATAGATACAACTAATCCGCCCGAAACTACAGAGTTAAGTAACGTCCCGAGCGAAGGCCGAATACTGGCTATTGACCCCGGAACAAAACGCTGCGGCGTCGCCGTCTGCGACGAACTCCGCATAACCACGCGCCCGCTTCCCCACATCGAACGAACTAGCTGGAAAAAACTTCTTTCAAAGATCGAAGCCGTCGTCTCGGAGTTGGATGCCAAGGCTCTCGTAATTGGTTTGCCATTAGAATCCGATGGATCTGAAAGCCCAATGTCGGCGGAAGCTCGATCGATGGCCCGGAAATTTACTTTGTCATTAAACATTCCTGTTTACCTCCAGGACGAACGCGTCACATCCTACGAAGCAAAAGGCCGCCTGTGGCAACGCGGCGTCAATACAAAAAACTCGCGAGGCTCCGTCGACAGCGAAGCCGCATCGATAATCCTGGCTGATTTTCTGGACAGAGTTAGTCAGAACCGGGAACGATCCTAACCGAGGCATGAACGAACGTTTGATCAGTGCGTCCCAAGATCTAGTACGTCAGTAAACATCTCAGTCTAATCTCGGCGATGCGTTCTTGCGTCCCAGAAGTTATCGCCTTCGAACGACAGCGAACGGACCGTGCGTCCCGAGGTTTTGCCAACACCGCGAACATGTGCCCGGTTGCTCTGATCGTGCGTCCCAGGATTTGAACGGTAGTGGACTTCTATCATGACGGCAGTTTTCTGCTTCGTGGCATGTGCGTCCCAAGACTTCTCAAATGCGGAGCCGCATCACAGCTCCTCTCCTGGACAGGAGGGGTGGCAGCCGCTTCGGCTGACGGGGTGGTTGAACTGATGCGGCTGATTCGTGTGAACGGAACGTAATCTACGCGGCTCCTGCTTTTGCATCTGCGGTGCCTAAGCTTCTCAACCACCCCACCCGAAGCGAGCACCCCTCCTGTCCAGGAGGGGCGTTGTCGCTATGGTTCCCCTCCTGGACAGGAGGGGTGGCAGCCGCTTTGGGCTGACGGGGTGGTTGAGGGGTTGGGGATTGTTCATTTTGAACTGTGCGTGAGCGCCGCTCATGTTTTCGCTTTGCGTCCCAGAGTTCGCGGTTCCTGCTTTAGTTCGCGGTACCTAACCCTTTCAACCACCCCGCCCGAAGCGGGCACCCCTCCTGTCCAGGAGGGGAATTGCTTGGATGCGTCCCAGGATTTCGGATTGTCAAAGATCAACGTCAATAAGAATTCAAAATTAGAAAGTCAAAAAGCGAGGGCTAAACGGGGTGAACCGCGTGGCTGGGCGAGGAATCTGGGGTCAGTACCGGGAACGATAGTGACCGGGGTTCTTGAAGACTCAAGACCACGACGATAAGTCGGAACAACGTAGATGCAGTGCAGCGGATCTCTAACCGTGCGTCCCAAAACCCCACCCGCTACCGCAGGTGGTACTGACCCGCCACGGCCGGCTCGCGATGCAGCGCGTCCCAATGCCCCGCTACCTAAGGCTGACGCGGAGCGGCGGCCTCGCGGTGTAGCGAATTCCAGATCCCAGCCCGTTGCCGCAGATAGCACTGCATCGTGAGCCGTCGCTGACGACTCAAACATGTACCACGGCCCGAAGCGGTCTCGGATCAGTTCTTCGCAGACGCTTTCGACAAATGCTAGCTTTTTGTCGGGAGCAAATTGCGGGACTTGCAAATGGTACACGTGTTCATGCATAAGACGCTACATGAACACGCACGAAATTGAAATGCTATTCCGCACGAAATGGTCAATAACGCACAAAATGACGCAAAATGCGTGAAATATTCTAGAAATATTCTTGCGAGCCCCGCCTTCCCCAGACGTTACTTGGACGGCTTCAGGATTTGAACACTAGCCGTCGAGCTTTCAACAGCCGTCTTGGTAAATGGAAAGGTCGCTGTCTTCCCCGTGGACCAAGCATCGAATTGATCTTTGAAGTGCGGTGATTTAGGGTCGCCGCTTTGGCCGAGCGGGATGATATGGCTCGTCGCATCCCAGTTGCCGGGAACCGCGATATGCCGCATTGACACAGCGGAGCCGACATTTGGCGACTGACCGCTGCCCGCGATCGGGACCGCAGGCGTCTGAAATTGTGCGCCGATCAACGGGGCGGCGGCAAGCGGATGCGGAAAACGCGACGTCCATATCTTGCCCCATTTCCAGTTGGTCGGATCAGGTCCGTAACGCTTTGGGTCAGCAAAGCCGCCACGAACCGCTTCGTCACAATACTTCATCAGCGCGGAGTAATCCTTGAATTCAGCCGGAAGCCAAAGCGGCGACTGCTTTTCAACCGCCCAATTCAGAACGCGTTCCCGAACTATCGTCGCCGGTGCCGGTTTATTAGCGTCGGCGACCTTGTTTCCCATGCAGATGCGAATATCGCTCGCGAGCAGGGCCGCCGTCGAGTCGGGCGTCATTTTACCGTCCCAGCTCTTGAGCAGAGCGAGGGTTTCGGGCGAAGCAGCATTATTTCTAACGATCGCTTTTGCTATCATCTCGACAGCAAGATTGCCGGAGTCAAACATCGCGGCCCTAACATCCTCGACGGTTAGTTTTGGCTTCGCGTTCAGCGTGTTGACGATCTGTCGTGCTCGCCAAGGTGTCGCGGCGTCCCGCGACATCTGAGGATATTTGTACGATGTTCCGACTATCCGTTGATTTGCGGTGACGATCATGCCTGACGGCGGATTGTAGAGGTTTGGAAGCTCGTCAAAAGGGATAAACGCGACCCAGTCGCCGTCCGTGGTCGAACCGTCATACGGTAGACCTCCATCGCCGACTCGCCGTATCGGGATCTTGCTCGCAGCGTACCAACCTATATTCCCTCTTGTGTCCGCATAAACGAAGTTCTGAGCCGCCCCGCCGTAGCTTTTTAGTGCATTTTTGAATTCGTCCCAATTCTTAGCCCGGTTCCAGCGATAGAAAACCTCGAATTCCGTATTCTTCGGATCGAAAGCGGTCCATTTCAAAGCGTATTTCTTACCGGAATCCTCAAAAATAACGGGCCCGTTGCGGGTCTCGACAACCTCCAACTTCTCTTCCTGAAGTGCAGGGCTTAACGGATTTGTACGAAACTTGATCGTCTCAGTGCGTTTGACCGCTATTTGCCATCCGGTTGGTGTCTTGTATTCACCTTTGTCGTTAAATGTCTCTAAATAGAGATCTTGCACGTCCGGCCCAACGTTGGTCGCTCCCCAGGCAATGTCGGCATTGTGGCCTAGAATGATGCCCGGAACACCCGGAACAGTCACCCCCGAAACACGCATCGTCGGTGTCGAGAGATGAGATAAATACCAGATACCCGGAGCAGTTGGTGCCAGGTGAGGGTCGTTTGCAAGGATCGGCTTGCCGTCAGCGGTTCGCTTGCCCGAGATCACCCAGTTGTTGCTCGCGGCCAGGTCCTCGGCGTACAAACCGATACGTTCAAGAGAACTTTTCCGGATCGCATCTTCGCGGTCGGCCGCGGCCAAAAAAGAGGAGACATTATCAGTAATATTTCCAGCGGGAACGGATGCATTCGCCGATTTGTTGTCGGTGCCGAACAAGATCACGTCATACGGAGTAACTTGATTCATTAGATCAGCCAGCTTTTCCTTCGGCATTGACTGGACCGAGAGCCGCATCACATCGTTTCGCCAGGTCGTGCTGAGAGCATCGGACAAAATCTTGCCTATCATCAGCGTATCCGATGGCCGCCAAGGAGCCGGTTTGTATTGCAGGATCCTAAATTCAATTGGCAGGGTCTTTTCGTCAAGTGTTGCAATGTATGCGTTTACGCCACGCGTGTAGGATTCGAGCGCGGCCTTCAATTCCGCATTCATGATCGTGAGGCTGTCTTCTGAGATCTTGGCAAAACCAAACCTTCGCCAACGCTTGTCCTCTTCGATCGTCGTCCTGCCAAAGATCTCGGCCGTTTCGCCGCGGGATAAGCGCCGCATCAGATCCATCTGAAACAACCTGTCGCTCGCCGTGACGTAACCCTGTGCAAAATACAGGTCGAGATCGTTCCCAGCCTCAATGTACGGTATCGACCTCTGATCGCGCCGAACCGTTACCTGCTTTGAAAGTCCCGGAATGGCGACCTCGGCCGTTTGAGCGAAACCTGAAGGGATCGCAACTATAGCGATGAGAATAAACAAGATGTTCCGAACCATGTAAAAAAAATAGCAGAATTTCGCACGAAATGCAGTATGGCATCAAATTGCGACGATAGCCGGAATCGTTTATCATCGGGAAACATAAAGTAAGGAGCTTCAAACAATAAATGTTGAAAACAAAGATGATGCTTTGCGGTATCGCAACCGTGATCTCGATAACCGCTGCGTGCAGCCAATCGACCCGGCCAACAGCGAATTCGACCGCCGCTAACACGACCACAGCCAACACCTCACCAAGGCCAACCGAGCCGACAAAGCCCGTTGAGGTAGTCGTCAAATCGGGGAAGGACCTTTACACGATAAACTGTATGACCTGTCACAAAGACAGCGGCAAGGGGGGCAAGGTCACTGTCGAGGGTAAGACGATAAACCCTGACGACCTGACGTCAGCAAATATGATCGCGAAGACTGATGCTAAGCTCTACGAGTATGTCGCCGACGGCATCGTCGACGAGGGCATGCCTGCGTTCAAGGACAAGTTATCTCCTGAAGAGATGAAGTCAGTAGTGGCTCACGTCCGAACGCTGCAGCAGGGCAAGCAATAACTGCGGGGCCCGCGTGATTTGCAAATCAACGAGCTAAACCGCTAAAGTAAAAGACATTGGGCACCCGTAGCTCAGCTGGATAGAGTATCTGACTTCGAATCAGAGGGTCGCAAGTTCGAATCTTGCCGGGTGTACCAACTTTACTTTACCGCTTCCGTACTAAATTTTCGTCATACAATTCACGATACGCACGGTAATTATTCATTACCTTAAAGACGTAGTGCTTCGTTTCTGAGAACCCGACCTCGGCGGCGAAGATCGCGGGGTCTTTTGGCTTCGAGCGGTTTAGCCAGCGTTCGGCGTTGTCTTCGCCGCCGTTGTAGCTAGCTGCGACGGGTTCGAGGAGGCCGCCAAACTGAGTCTTTAGGTCAGCGATATACTCGCAGGCGATGGCGATGTTAGTCTTCGGATCATAAAGATCGTCGGGCTGCAGGCTGGAGAAGCCGGCTTTTTTGTTGTACTTCATTGCCGTATCTATCACGAGCTGCATCAGGCCACGGGCTGCTGACGGCGATTTGACGCCGGGTCGGAAGCTGCTTTCCTGTTTCATTATCGCCAGCACGAAGCGGGGATCGATATTGCGTGGTTTTGCAGCGGAGAGAATTTCCTCACGAAAAACGACGGGAAAACTGGTGGGCGACACCTGCACGATCGCCCTTACGGAACCTGTTCTCGGGTACCGATCTGTCGCCAGGCCGCTGTAATAGGATGTGGCACTGTCGGGGATCGATCCGTAAACCTGTATCGCCTCGGCCCGGGATCCGCGTTTTTCGAGGGCGAGCGCTTTGAGATATTTGATCTCGTCCATGCTGGTCATTGAACCCGCAAATTTGGACGAAAGAAGCATTGCATCGGCAGCAGCGATAGCTTCGTTCCACCGGCCGCGATATATCTCCATTCTAAGCCGTCCGTGCAGTGCGTTGGTTTCGGTGGGCATACCGCCGAAACGGGTTCGAGCCTTATCAACCCAGGCATTCGCCTCATCGTACTTCCCTGCCTCGCGAAGAGCGTCGATCGCGTTGATATAAGCACCATCGATGCGTTCGCCGGTCGGGTACATGGTCGTGTACTGCTCATAGATCTTCGCTGCCTGAGCATTCTTGCCTAGGCGAACGTGACACGCTCCGCTGAAATAAAGCCCCTCGCGGCCATCTTTTGTGCCCGGATATTCTTTCGCGACGCGATCGAGATACGGAATAGCTCGCGTATATGCCCGCTCCCAGTAGTAGCCGCGTCCCGTCAAAAAAATGGCAGAAGACATTTGGGCTTCGGTTGGGTAAAGTTCAATTATCTTGTAGAAATGATCGCGCGACTGTGGGAACTGGCGGTTGTCAAAATAGATCTGCCCGCGCCGAAGATGTTCCGCTGCGGCTAGCGTAGTAAGTTTTCCTTGATCATCGCGGCTCGCTCGATCAGCTTCGATGACCGAACGAAGAGCGGCATCGGACGCCTGCGAAAATACGGATATCGACAGTAAAGAGACGATCAAAAGAGTTAAAACTGTTAATTTCATAAGATGCGGGGTTTATCGACCGGACTTTTAGACTACCGACTCTTTGACGAAATTTCAAAACTGTTCGTTGCCGTCGATGCGTGCAAGCGATAAAATCTCCCCATGAAAATCGCACTAAACGGCGCAACGACAATGCATGCCAACTTGTCGACAGACATTCAAGCCGCATCGCGAGCGGGATTTGATCTGCTCGAGATCTGGTCAGCCAAACTGTACAAATATCTTGAATCGAAGACACCTGCGGACCTAAAAGCCGAGATCGAGGCGGCGGGAATCGCACCATATTCGATAAACTCGATCGAGCACATTACCTTTCGATCCGACGCCGAATATGCCGCGATCAAGGAGGAATGCCGAACTCTATCGAGGATCGCGGCGGAGATCGGATGTCCGTACATCGTCGTTGTTCCCGGAAAGTTGCCGGCGGACGCCACGAAAGAAGCGATCATAGACGAATCTGTCCGGGTTTTGACGGAACTGTCGGATATTGCAGGTGAACACGGCGTTTCACTCGCTTTTGAGTTTCTCGGCCAAACAGATTGCTCGGTCCAGACGCTCGATCTTTGTAATGAGATCGTCGAGAAAGTTGGTCGGGATAATGTCGGCAATGTGATCGATTCGTTTCATTTTTACGCGGGAAATTCGACCTTCGAGGCAATTGATCGGATGGATCCGAAGAAGCTTTTCATTTTCCACATTAATGATGCGGAAGATCTGCCAAAGGAACAATTAACCGATGCTAAGAGGCTTTACCCGGGGCTCGGGATACTTCCGTTAACCAAGATGAAGGAACATTTTGACGCCATCGGTTACAACAAGATGGTAAGCATTGAGATATTCAGGCCAGAATACTGGGAGCATGACCCGTTTGAAGTAGCGGAAAGAGCAAAAGCGGCGACCGAGGAAGTTCTTGGTATTGGTAAACATGCAGCGGGTGGCACCTGGTAATGGATAAAATAAGGATCGGCATCGTTGGAACAGGGTACGTAGGCAATGTTCACGGCAACATTTACGCACGCGAACCGAGGGCAGAGGTCGCGGCACTTTACGACATTATCCCTGAACGCGCGGAAGCCACGGCAAAACGCATCGGCGGGCGTGTTTGTACCTCGCAGGAAGAGCTTCTCGATAATTGCGACGCAGTTCTCGTTTGTGCTCCGAATCGGACCCATATTTCCATCGCGTCGGCGGCTATCGACGCCGGCAAGCACGTGTTTTGCGAGAAACCGTTCGCCATTGGTATTGAGGAAGCCACTCTGCTCCTCGAGCGTGCAAACGCGAGTAATAAAGCCTTTCAGGTCGGACACAACCGACGGTTCGCGCCGGTTTATGTGAAGCTGAAAGATCTGCTCTCGACCGACGCCGCCCATTCAGCTCACATTAAAATGAATCGCGGCGAGCTGCTCAATCCGGTGTGGACGGGTGATACGAACGTTACCGGTGGATTTCTATACGAAACGACGATCCATTACTTCGACATGCTTCGTTATCAGTTTGGTGAGATCGACGAATTGGTCGCCTACGGATCGCAGCACGAGTATCCTGAGATCGATGAGTTTTCGATCATCTTTAAATTCAAGAGCGGGTTTCACTGCTCTTTCGCGTCATCGTCGGACGCAAGCTGGTTCTTTCCGTTCGAGCGATTCGAGGTTTTTTGTCATCACCGCACCATCGTTACTGAGGAAATGGTGAAGGTTATGGATTGCCGGGGAACCAACGCGGATTTTGAGACGTTTAGCTATCACATGGGCGAAGAGGATTTCCGAAGAGGATTTCTTCAGGAAGACAAGTCGTTCATCGATTGCATCCTCGAGGGCTCGGCACCGAAGGTCACTGCTCTTGACGGCTTCAAGGCGGTAGAGATCGTGGAAGCCGTTTACCGCGCTATCGCGACGGGTGAAAAGGTTCGGTTCGCATAATTATCTTTTCTTGGTAACATAGGCGGTTGAGGCGGTATGAACACTTGTCAGAAATGCGGTAAGCAGAACACTCCCGATACTAACTTCTGCCGGTTCTGTGGTACGCGATTCAACCTACAGGCTCAACTTCAACCACAGCGACAGCCGTTACAGGTAGATCCTTTCGATCACTCTGCCCCGCGGCCATACGCCTGGAAAACGGATGAATTCCAGACTAATACTGAAGCGCGAAAGACCATGCCTACGGGTCTCGATCAAACGGTCGCGTTGAACCCGAATCAAAACTATCAGCCCGCTCCGCTCGCTTATTCCCAGCCGCAGCAGTTTGCACAGGTATTTCGCTGCCCGAACTGTATGAGCTCGTACCCGCCACGCATCGAGCGCAAGATATCTACCGCGGGTTGGATCACCTTTGCGGCCTTACTTGTTTTTTTCTTTCCGCTATTCTGGATCGGCTTGCTGATAAAGGAAGACGTCGTAACCTGCCAGGGCTGCAACACCCGGATCGGAGGCTAGCGATAGTAATAGCCCTTCGGATGTTCGATCTTGATCTCGGGATTCGTGCTTAAAACCTCAACCCGATGATAGCCTTTGTTCATGTTCGTCGAAAGATAGGTCAGTGAGAATTGACGGTTGAGCAGAAGATTTAGTTCCCGGAAGAAAGGTAAATAACTAGTCGGAGCGATCGAACCTTGATAAAAAGCCCGGCCTCCGGTCTGGTCGGATATCTTTGCCAGTGCACCCTGCCCAGCGAGAATAAATGTCGAATTACCATTTTCACTAGACGATGTCGGTGTGAAGAACGAGTAAACGGCAACCCCGCGCCTCTGAGCCTTGAGGACAGCCTGTTCGAGGTCGAAACTCTGCGTGATCGACGCCAGACTTAAGCCCTGAGATGTGTCGACTCCGTCCGAGAAAAGTAAGATCGCTCGTCGCCCAACCGGAATGCCATCGAAACGGCTAAGTACCTCTTCAACCCCATCATACGGGCTGCGAGGAGCGAAATTTGCGCTGCTCGACACTATCCTTAGGGACTTTGCCGCCTTTTCGCGATCATCAGTAAATCTCTGCCTTACTTCTATCGATCCACCGCGAGCATAAGCGACCATTACGCGCGTGCCCGACGGCAGGCCGCGAATGAACTCCTGAATATCTTTTATTTGAAGATTGAAATTATTTACCAGATCTTCCTGAATGACGAAGGCGATCGACATCGGCGCGTCACTAACACTTCTGATCGATAATATCTGCTGTTCTACCCGATCTTCGCGAACGATCAACCGGTCCAACTGAACAAACTCCTGCGGTTGATTTTCCTTAAGTTCCGACTTTGTGAAGATCGAGATCGGGATGGTGACAGTCCTGACCCGCTGCTTCTGCTCGGGCTGCTGCCCAAACGCCGAGGCCGTCATAACTACAAAAGTGATGAGCAGCCAAGAGAATGTCGATCTGTGTGATTTCACCATATTCCGAAACAGCACTTCACACGATATTATTACATTTCGTAAAAATATCTAACCGTCTGATGTAGTTGCAATTAAGTAGGTTCGCGTTAATGCGGTTATAATCGAATCTTGGATGCACGATGAACGACCTAAGTCCGGAAAAATATGCACGTGGGAAAAAGCTTGTAGCAGGGGCGGTTGCGGCTCCGCTGCTGCTTACGCTGGTTCCAGCGATACTAACGTTTCTTCTCACTATTTTCGCCGCCGCGACGACGCCCGCGGCGGCAGCGATCTTCTTTTTTGGGGCTATCGTGACGGCAATTGGCTTTGTCATTGGACTCATTATCTCGGGCGTTTTGATGCACCGTAGATCAAATTGGATAAGGGAGATGCGTGAACTCATTGCCGCCGACGGCATCAGAGCCGAAGAGATCGATTGGTTTCGTCATGAGTTAAAATCAAATGAAAAACGGGCTTTGAAGGCCGTTGAGGCTCGTGATCTGCTGCTAGGCGACGCATATCGGGATACTCTCGCTTCGAGGCTAACAGCTACGCGGATCGTCCGGTCGTCAAAGCGCGAACTGTTGCTCGCCAAGAAAAGGCAGAGTTCCGTCAAACAGCTCAAGAGTTCGCGCTCGCAGGAGTTTCAGGCTGAGATAGAGAAGGACATCCAGAACATCTCCCGAATCAATGACCAAGCGAGGAATATGCTGGCCGAGGCCGAATCGCGGCTGCAAATGATAGAGGCCGCGGCAACGCGTCAGGGCGGGCTTGCTGACAGCGCACTTGCGTTAAAGAAACTCACCGCTAGATCGAGTGATCTTCCTCTGGCTCTCGAAGCCGCAAAGATGTCCGAAGAGATACGTCGGGAATTAGAAGCGGAAGATTCGCGTGAAGCTCTGAACCTGGAAATAGACCCAGCCGATACCAATAACCTGGAATCTAAATAAGACGGGCCTGACCGGTAAGGTCAAGCCCGAGAAACTGAGAGGCGATGGAACCACGAATTCGTCCGAACGTATGAATTGAACCTGTTATTTACAGGTGGGTGGCTTTCTGCTCTTTCGAGCATCGGAGCCGCGTTCTATGGCGATTTCCCGCGTAGAGAAACGCACCGAAAACGGCATTAGCCTCCCGGCATTCATATGTTGGCTCAATTGTTATAGCGTTCGAAAACGAGAAACGCAGATAAACCCTTCGCCACTTAGGATACTAGCACATCAGCCTGAAAACGGAAATGATTTTGGGCCTTTTAGAGATCGAATATTCGGTTTTATTGTGCCGATCTTGACGTTGCTTTTCGCGTGGTGATCCAACGGCTTTTCAGGCAGGCCGAGGGTCGGTTTCGCGATATTTCAGAAGACGATCAAGCCGCTCGGCGGACTCAGAACTGCGGGTGCCGAGTTGAGCATCGATCTGAATCTGTTCCTGGTTGAGGCGGTGAACTTCGTCCGCAATATGCAGGGCAGCGAGGATCGCCACTTTGAGTGAATCCACCGTCATCGTACCGGAAGCGATCTCTCTCATTTTGGAGTCAACATAGCTGGCGAGGCCCTGAATATAATCACTATCGCCGCCGTCCGAGCGGATGCTATAAACCTGATCGTAGATCTCAACCCTTATTGTTTGTTCAGACATTGATCATCTCCAATAAACTAGCCGCGAGCAGCCTGTGCAACTTCTTCGTCTATCGATGCGATAGCTTCAAGCATTGCTTCAACTTTTAGCTGGATCGAATCGCGCTCGGCGAGCAGAGCAGCAACCTTTTCATCAGCGATGCGTTTATCCGCGATAGCGGTAGCTGTGTCACGGCGTAAACCCTCGACCTCAACTTCAAGTCGCTCCTTTTCGTCACGCAGTTTCTTCGCGTACTCGATCGTTAAGTAGATCTTATCCTCGAGGTGCGAGAATTTTTCCATGCCAGTCAGTGCATTCATTGGCCTACTCCAAATTTAGATGTGCCCTGATTATGGTCACTTTCACACAAAACTTCAAGTAATGCGTCAGGTTTCTCACATTTGCGGCCGGATCTGCAGTTTTTGCTCCACGCCCTTGAGCAGCGATGCATGAACCGCCTCGACCTCTTCTTCAACGAGTGTTCTTTCGTCGCTTCTGTATTCAAGCCTGATCGTCAGCGACCGGTCACCGTCTTTACCTTCAAAATTATCGACGAATGACACTTTGCGGCAGAGATCGTTTGCCTGTTCGGTGATCGCCGTGCGGATCGAGTCGAACGCAAACGTGCGATCGACAATAAAGGAAACATCACGAACGACTGAAGGAAACCGTGGAAGCGGTTTGTATGCAGCATTTGCCGTCGGTAACTTGAGAACGGTTGTTAAATTGATCTCTGCTACGTAGACCGGTTGCTTGAATTTGTAACCTGCAGCAAGTTCGTCGTCAAGACGGCCCAAATGTCCGATCTCAACCTCTCCGACCGAGACCGCGGCAGCCTGCCCTATGCGTAAGTGCTTGACATTGGCCGTGCGATAAACCGCTTCGTAGCACCCAACCGCATCCAGTGCCGCTTCCAAACCGCCTTTTATGTCGAAAAACTCCACCTGGTTCCCGGGCTTTGCACGGTCGCTCAGCGATTCGCTGCCCGTCATGACGATAGTCAATAACTTCTGCTCATTCGGCAACCCCTCTTCCCCTTCGCCAGTTGAAAACACCTTTCCGATCTCAAACAGTTTCAGATCGCGTCTTTTGTGATTTAGATTTGTCCTAACCGAATCGAGCAAACCCGGCAAAATGCTAGGCCGCATTCGCAACGCCCCTTCGATAACCGAATCACGAAGAGTGACGTAAGGTTCGGTCGTTGAGTTTCCAATAATACCCGGAACAATCTCGAATACACCATCGTGCCGCTCATCGATAAAACTGTAGGACAAAGCTTCGACACAACCCAGATCCGCGAGCCTCGCTCTGAGTCGCCGCTCACGCCGCTCGGTCGGCTGATATTCGCCGGCCCCGAAAGCGGGCGGTAGTTCTTCGGCGATTTTCTCGTATCCGGCATGCCTGGCGATCTCCTCGACCAGGTCTTCCTCGATAGCGATATCATGCCGCCACGATGGAGCCGTAAAGGTTAGCGAGCCGTCCTCATTCTGGGAAGATCCAATACCTAAGGCGTTCAGGATGCGGATGCATTCCGTTCTGTCCACGGAAAGCCCGGTCAAACGCTTGACCGCACCAGCAATATCATTTGATAAAAAGCTGCGCGGAACGAATGGCACGGCGAAAATATCTACGAACTCCGCCTTTTCGCCGCCGGCAAGCTCACGGATAAGATCCGCTGCGCGTTCTGATGCTCGCACCAAATTCAGGACGTCGGTACCGCGTTCAAAGCGGTAGCTTGCTTCAGTGGCGAGGTTAAGCTTTCTCGACGTCGCCCTGATATTTCCTCGGTCAAAATACGCAACCTCAAGTAAAACATTAACGGTAGCGTCGGTAATGCTGGACTCTAACCCGCCCATAACACCGCCGATAGCGACCGGGCTTTCAGCGTCGCAGATCGTCAGCATGTCTGTATCCAACACTCGCTCAACCTCGTCGAGCGTCTGTATCTTCTCACCGGAACGTGCCCGCCGAACGACGATCCGTCCACCCGAAAGTTTGTCCAGATCAAACGCATGCATCGGCTGGCCGAGTTCGTGCATTACATAGTTGGTGATGTCTGCGACATTATTTATCGATCGCTCACCGATCGCTTCGAGCCGGTCAACGAGCCATTGTGGAGATGGGCCAACCTTTACGTTCCGGATAACTCGAGCGGTAAATCTATTGCAAAGATCAGCATCCTCGATTTCCACAAGACCTGCGTCAGATGACGGAACCGCCGATACTTCCCGGTCGATCATGGCATTGTCGAGCACTGCAGAAAGCTCCCGGCCGATTCCGCGATGCGAGAGGCAGTCAGGCCTGTTCGATGTCAGATCGATGTCGAGAACGAAGTCATCACCATGCGGATGAACACCTTCGACGGCAAGGCCGACGCGCGTCAGTTGGTCGGCGACTTGCTGCGGATCGAGCCCCGAATCTACAATTTCGTTCAACCAGTTGTAGCTGATATTCATCGGAATTGCTCCAAAAACCTTACGTCGTTCTCAAACATATGCCGGATGTCATCGATCGAATACATCAGAGCGGTCATACGTTCTAAACCAAATCCAAACGCAAATCCGGAATATACTGCCGGGTCAACGCCGCAAGCTCTAAGGACGTTGGGGTGTACCATTCCTGAGCCCCCGAGCTCGATCCATCCGGAACCTTTGCACGGGCGGCATCGTTCGCCGTCAAAAATACCGGTTCCGCCGCATTTGAAGCACGAGAAGTCGAACTCAGCACTGGGCTCCGTAAAGGGAAAATACGACGGGCGAAAACGCGTGACCGTTTCAGGGCCGAACAAAAGGCGAAGCCACTCTGAAACAGTTCCCTTGAGATGCGCCATTGTAATGCCCTTGTCGACGCAGAGGCCTTCGATCTGGTGGAACATCGGCGTGTGGGTCATGTCGGGTGTATCGCGGCGGAAAACGCGGCCAGGGGCGAGGATTCGAAGCGGCACGCCACGGCGTTCCATCGCCCGGATCTGCACGGTCGATGTTTGCGATCTGAGAGCAAAACCCTCAGTCGTGTAGAACGTATCCTGTGACTCGCGCGCCGGATGGCCCTCTGGGATGTTCAAAGCGTCAAAGTTGTAGTAATCCGTCTCGATCTCGCGGTCATCTTCGATCGCGTAACCCATCGAGACGAAAATGTCTTCGATCTTTTGCCTGAGGATCGTGATCGGGTGCAGGTGCCCCTCTCGAATTCGGCGGCCCGGTATCGTTACATCGAGGCGTTCGCTCTCGATCTTCGCATTCGAAATAAAAGCAGAAAGCTTCGTTTCTGCTTCTTCGATCTTCGCCGCGATCCCTTTCTCGACCGCCTGAACCATTTGTCCGAAAGCGGCCCGGTCCTCGGGTGCGACCTTGCCGATCAACTTCATTGCACCTGAGATTGGCGACTTCTTGCCTGTATGCCGAATCTTCAGTTCGCTCAGTTCGCGTAGCCGTGCTTCGGCCTCGGCCAACGCCGAAACATCAGTACTCAAATCAGCAAAGCGTCCGAACTCTTGCTCGAACGCTTCACGGATCTCATCAACTTGTCGATCGATCTCCGACATATTTTGAAGCTATGTGGCTGTAGCAAACAACTTTTGCATTTCAGCCGAAGTAACCACCGGAACGACCTCAAAATCAACGAGATCGCCCCAATTTTTTATCCATTCCTGCAAGAGAGCGGGGTCGTCGGTCTCCATGACTTGAAAGCAACGGTCCATTCCAACCTCGATCCAGCTATTCACGTAGTTAAGGCCATCAGGCATCAATCGCCCTTGCTCGGCAAATCGTTTATAAACTGGAGCGGGATCACAGCCCTTGAAATGTTCGACGACCATGAACAGCATCGGTCTTTAGGCCGCAGCCTGCTGTTTGCTTATCGCTTCGCGTGCCTGTCCGGCAACTGCCGCAAATGCCTCGGGCTGCTTTACGGCCATATCGGCAAGAACTTTGCGATCGAGTTCGATTCCGGCTAGGTTAAGGCCGTGAATGAACTGCGAATATTTCATATCATTCAGTCGGCACGCCGCATTGATTCGGACGATCCACAGTTTTCTAAAATCGCGTTTCTTCAGCTTACGGCCGGTGTACGCGAAATTTAATGCGCGTTCGACCGACTCTTTTGCACTGCGATACAGCTTCGATTTCGTTCCACGAAAGCCTTTTGCTAAGGCTAATATTTTTTTGCGTCTCTCAGTACGCTTATTCCCACGTTTTGCTCTTGGCATTTCTCACTCCTTTCAGTCATTCGAATTTTAGATTTTGGATTTTGGATCTTGGATTGAGAAAGACAAAAATCTTGTACATTCAATCCAAAATCTAAAATCCAAAATCCAAAATCCACTAGTCGCGGCCGTACGGCAGCATCTTCTCAACCCGCTTCTGGTCTCCTTCGGAAACCAAGGTGTCGATGTCGAGGTTACGCTTACGCTTTGACGTCTTCTTGGTCAGAATGTGTCGGGCGTGGCTGTGGCCGCGTTTGAATTTGCCCGATGCCGTCGAGCGAAAACGCTTTGCTGCGCCTTTATGTGTTTTTAGTTTTGGCATTGCTCTTCTCCTATAACTACTTAAAAGATCTCGTCGTCGTCGACTTTTGGTTCCGGCTTCTCTTTGGCCGCCGGCTCCTTTTGAACTCGTTTTTCTTTCTGCTCAGCCTTCTCTGCCTTTTTCTCAGGCGATTCGGCCGTTTTCTTTTCAGGCATCTTGGTCTTTTTGGGCACAAAGATAGTGAACATTTGATATCCTTCCATCTTTGGCGAGACCTCGACGTCGGCCAGCTCCGCCAGATCTTGGGTCAATTTCGCGAGGATCTTGGCTCCCAGTTCACGGTGGGTCATTTCCCTTCCGCGAAATGCGATCGCTGCCCTAACCTTGTCCCCATCTTCGAGCCATTCGCGGGCATGCTCCATTCGGTAGTTGTAATCGTGATCGTCCGTACCCGGGCGAAACTTGATCTCTTTTACCTGAACGGTTACCTGCTTTTTCTTCGCTTCGTGAGCGCGTTTCTTTTGTTCATAAAGAAACTTGCCGTAATCAATGATCTTGCAAACCGGAGGTTTGGCGTTTGGCGAAACTTCAACCAGGTCGAGTCCGCGTTTGCGGGCTTCCTGTATGGCATCACGAGTGTCCATAATGCCGAGAGCTTCCCCTTCATCGACGACTACCCGAACCGACGGAACCCTAATGCGTTCATTCGTACGGTGAAGCGGCTCACGAAACCGCGGCTTAAATCTATTTCCACCAAATCTTCTAGCGATATCTGCCTCCTGATGTCTAAATCGTTCCTACTGACGCCGCTCCGATTTTTCGGTCGCGATCATCGATGTGAACTCTTCCAGCGACATCGCACCGATGTCACCCTGTTTTCGCTGCCTGACGGCAACCTGACCATTTTCCAACTCCTGGTCACCGAGAATAAGCATGTACGGCACCTTCTGAAGCTGAGCATCTCGTATTTTAGAACCGATCTTGTCAGATCTAAGATTCGCCTCGACCCTGAAACCGGCATTTCTCAATTTTGTCGCGATGCCGTCAGCGTATTCGTTAATACGATCTGTTATCGGAAGAACCGCAACCTGCACTGGTGCAAGCCATAAGGGGAAAGCACCCGCGTAATGCTCGATCAGCACGCCAAAGAACCGCTCGATCGAACCAAACAAGGCCCGGTGGATCATAAACGGGCGGTGCTTTAGATTGTCATCGCCAGTATATTCCAGTTCAAAACGTTCAGGCAGGTTGAAATCGAGCTGGATCGTACCCAACTGCCAAACACGGCCGATCGCGTCTTCGATCTTGATATCGATCTTCGGCCCGTAAAACGCAGCCTCGCCTTCGATGCGCTCGTATGTGATGTTCCGCTCTCTAAGTGCTTGAGCCAGTGATTCTTCCGCACTTGCCCAGTCTTCGTCCGCACCGAGATAACCTTTGTTTTCAGCACCACCGCGAACCGAAAGCTCAAACTTGACCTTATCAAACCCGTAAGTATCAAAAACCTTGATCGCAAAATCAAGACAATCTGAAACTTCTGTGCTGACCTGATCTGGCCTCACAAAAAGGTGCGCGTCATCGACCGAGAATCCTCGAACTCGCATTAGGCCATGCAAAGTTCCCGACAATTCCGCACGATAGACCGTGCCCATTTCGGAATATCGTTGCGGCAAATCGCGGTACGAACGCGGTGACGATTTATAAATGCCAATGTGGAATGGGCAGTTCATCGGCTTGAGCCGATATTCCTCGTCCTCGATGCTCGTCGGGGCATACATCCCGTCGGCGTAATTCTCTTCGTGGCCGCTGATGGTCCAGAGTTTTCGCTTGGCAATATGCGGTGTGAAAACAAAGCTGTAGCCTCGCTGCTCTAGCTCTTCGCGTAGCAATCGCTCCATTTCCATCCGGACGATGCCGCCTTTCGGATGCCACAGGATTAGGCCTTGGCCGTAATCGTCGTCGATCGAGAACAGGTCCAGTTCGCGGCCTAACTTGCGATGATCGCGTTTCTCAGCCTCTTCACGTTGCTTGATCCACGCGTCAAGTTCTTCCTGCGAAGCGAATGCGGTTCCGTAGATACGCTGCATCTGCTCGCGTTCCGCGTCGCCTTTCCAATAGGCTCCTGAAAGGGCTAAAAGTTTGAAAGCCTTAAGTTTACCGGTATGCTGAACGTGCGGGCCGAGGCAGAAATCGATGAACGGTGAACCGTCGATGTGATAGATCGTCGCAGAACCATCGACCTTCTCGTCGATCAGTTCGCATTTGAGGGGCTCCTCGCGGCCTTTGAAAAGATCGAGGATCGCTGATTTTTCAACAACCTCGCGACGATAGCGAAGATCGCCCTTCGCCATTTGCTTCATCTTTTTCTCAATGACAGGCAGATCGTCTTCGGTAAGATTTCGCGGGGCGATAATATCGTAATAGAAGCCGTAACGGGGATCCTCCATCAAAGCCGGACCAACGCCGAGCTTTGTTCCCGGGAAAAGATCTAAAACAGCAGCAGCAAGCAAATGCGCGGTCGAATGACGCAAAACCTCCAGCCCCTCGCGTGTGTCCGAAGTGATCGCCTCGATCGAGAGCACTTCGTCCGTAGCGTCCAGTTCTCGATTCAGGTCCACTTCCTCGCCGTTAACTTTCGCGGCAAGAGCTTTCTTCAAAAGATCGCGGTCAAACGCCTTGATAGCGTCAATGACCGTCGCAGGCGCAGGGATGGCCTGTTGCCTGTCGCCAAATTTTACGTTCAGTTCGCTCATAACAATGTTAATCCTTGATGCTAAAGCCCGAGCGTAAGCAAGGGCGACATAGCCAACCTGGTGTTTCACCCTCGTTTACGCGCGGGCTTCTACAACCTCTGGTCGCTCAAATTGAATCAATGACTAACAATTCACTACTACAAAAATAGATTTGATCCGATAAGAGCGACTTTGCTTTGCAATCTCCGAAGAAACTGCGTTTGTCACGCCATTAGAAGCGTGTCGTAGTAGTTATAAAAACAGCAAAGTTCTTAGTTAGCATCTTATCGAAAAATATAAATGGTAGTCTCTAGCAGACTTGAACTGCTGACCCCTACCGTGTCAAGGTAGTGCTCTACCACTGAGCTAAGAGACTACACCGGGTTCGTTTGCCGAGGCAAAAGCGAACCTAAAGGATGCCAAATGCCCGTAAACCTGTCAAGTCAACCTTTGCAACACGGCTAACTACACACTGTGTGATAACGCACAGACCTCTTCCTCGTTCTGACAGATACTGAACGCTAGACGTTTTTTTATTTCAATTTATCAAGGTGGGGCGGCTTTACAAGCGGTTTCCCGCGATCACGTTAATCTGATGCCAAGTGTAAGAGGCTTGTGCACGAGGAGTATAAAGGTATGGTTTCTTTACTTATTTGGTTAATTCTCGGTTTCCTAGCTGGCTACATAGCCAAGTTAATATTGCCGGGTGCGGATGGTGGTGGCGTAATAATGACAACGATCATAGGGATCGTTGGCGCCGTGGTTGGCGGTTTCATCGGAACGCTGGTCGGCTACCCGATGGTAAGCAGCTTTGACAATATCGGCAGTTCACTGCCGAGCTTCATTTCGTCGATCATTGGAGCGATCGTGGTTCTGGTTGTCTTTAGGGCCATTTCGGGCCGTAGAGTCTAAGATCGCAAAAGCGACACATTTTGGCCGGCCTTGATCAAGGTCGGCCTTTTCTTTGGCTCACGAAACGGCTCGTGGGCGCGCATACCCGATTTTCATCGCTTCTCCAAACCGAAGATCTTCGTCAGTTCCCCGTTTTTTTGATCCGCATCCGCACCGACGAAGTCGACAAGTTTTTCACCATCATCCAGGCAAAAGAACATTTCTTCTGAAAAGCTCCGATGACATTTTGGGCAACGCCGCTCTAGCACGGTCGAACTATTAGAATCTAGGGAGTTTGCACGCCCAAGGAACGAGTTGACCTCGTTTCGAAACCTTTCCCACGCTGGCTCAGATCTCAGCAATATGTGATTTGAGCTTTCAAGCGGAATAAACCTGGCATCGGGTATCATCGAGGCGAGTTTCCTTCCCTCCTCAAATGGGACCATCGCATCGAACTTTGAGTGGAGAACTATCGTAGGAACCTTTAACTCGGGCAAAACATCTGCTACATCCAACTCCCCGATCGCCTCAAAGATCCTCGCTGCATTGCCCGCCGATACGGATTCTCGCTGAAGCTCGTTAAACGATGTGTGCTCGGCTGAACTGCCGCCCGGAAGACATGTCGTTGTGAAAAGCTGCCTGATTGCCGGATTCTTGCTGTCCCAGCCCTGTTTGATCAGAGCAAGCTGGGCCTCGCGTTTTTCTCGATCGCTTTCGCTCAATTTTCCTTTTTTCCATCCAGTTGCAAACGACCCATATATGACCAGATGTGATACTTTTTCCGGATATCGAGCCGCGTAGGCGATGGCAACTGGACCGCCTTGTGAGATCGCAAGCATCGGGAAGCACTTTAACCCGAGAGCGTCGACCACCGACTTCAGATCGTCGACGAATGCGTCCAGCGATAGATCGTCAACGTTTCGATCAGAAAGTCCCGTCGCTCGCTCATCATATCGGATCAATTTCTGGCCGCGTCCAAACTCGGCGAGCCAATGGCTCCAGACCGGGCTGATCCAATCCATTTCAAGATGATTGAGCCAATTCGCAACCTTGACGAAAGGCTCGCCATCGCCAACCGCCGAGTAAGCGATCCTAACGCCATCGCGCGTTGTGCAGAATTTGATCTGCTGTTCCATCGTTCTATTAGGAAACGCCCGTACAAAATCTATGCATGCCGATTGCGACCAGCTTTGCAGTGCGGTCATCAATATCAAATCGGGGGTTTACCTCTGTAAATTCAATTATTTTCGTATTTGCGAGCGATGCAGCGTACTTGACTAACTGGATGAACTCTCCCGCCCGTAAGCCCAAGGGTGACGGTGACGAAACACCCGGAGCGTCGGCCATTCGCACCACGTCGAGGTCAAATCCAAAGAACGTACTTAGCGAGGAACTATGACCGATAAACTTCTGCCTTATCATCTCCTTCAGCTCCGTATCAGCACCTTCCCTCGACCTGACCTGTTCCAAACTTATGCGGTTTACGCCGAGTGAACGGATATACTCGTAATAAATTGGCGACGTCAGGTGCGTTTGAAAACCAACTTCGTAGAAATACGCAGGCCTTAGCAGCCCTTCGTCCAGCAACTGACGATAATGGGTGCCGCTGTTCCTTTCGCCGGCAAGCCTGACGTCGAGATGCGCGTCAACATTAATGCCGATCCATTGATCTGCCCCGTAAACCTCGGCCATCGCAGAGCCATCGGCGTACGAGATATCGTTTCCGCCTCCGAGCACGATCACCCGTTTTCCATCTCGCAGCACCTGCGTTACGATTGCAGTAAGCCTGTCGTGAGTGTCCTCGAGCGTATTAGAGAATTGCACGTCGCCTAGATCAAAGATCCTCTTTCTAACATTAAATGTGGTGAGTTTATAGAACTGGCGACGCACAGCATTCGGTCCCTCGGCTGCGCCCAAACGTCCGTGGCTTCTCCGCACACCCTCGTCCTGTGGACAGCCAACGATGACGATGTCTGCGGAAGCATAATGATCGCGACCACTCGACACATGGTCACCGAGCCTGGGGTCATTCGGGTCATCACGACTGATATAAAGCCCGTCGGCAGGCAGACTGGCGATGCTAAAGATGTCTATCATTTGAGCTTAGTATTTTCTATATCGAGAGCTAAGTCAAAATCCCTGAGATGGAGTTCTTGGTCTATCCGATTGACAACGATTAAAATCAGGAAAATATCTCAGTCTAGAGTTACAATATTTGTATGAAACACACGACCTCTGCGATATATCGATGTGCGAGAAAAGGTTTGAGATCATTCCTCACGGTCGCTCTTATCCTCGTTTCAACGTTGCTTGCCCATGCGCAGGCTGATGATTTTTGTACTGAGTTTGGTTACACGCCCTCGCTGAGTTCGCCGTTCGCAAATATTCCCTACATCTTTGGTCGGGTAACACTTAAAGGCCCGGTAGAAAAGACTAAACTGCCCCGTATTAACGTCACCCTTATCGATGGTGACCAAACAAATAAGCGAATATCGGTCGGCAAAAACGGAAACTACTGCTTCAGACGATCCGGCCCGTCGGGTACGCTGATCATTGAGCTTGACGGCATAGAAGCCGCCCGCCGTTCGCTTGCCACTTTTGGTGCTACCCAGCAGAGAGAGGATTTCGACATAGTTTCGGGCAAAGTGCCAAAGTTCTTTCATCCACCAAACGAAAAAACCGTCGAACTATACGAAAAGGCTCTGAAAGCCGAGAGTGAGAAAAAGCCTGACGAATTAGTTAGATTTCTAAAAGAAATAGTTGCGGCGGATCCCGCGGATTTCATCGCTTGGGCAAAACTTGGTTCGCTTCATCTCGAGCGGAAATCTTTTGCCGACGCTGAGGCGGCTCTACGTCGGTCGATCGAATTAAAAATGGAGTACACTCCGGCGTGGATAAACTTTGGCCAGGTCAGGCTCGGACTAAAGCAATACGAAGCTGCAGTTGAGGTACTGAAGCACACTGTTTCACTCGACAACTCCTCAGCTCGGGCGTATCAGCTCCTGGGCGAAGCTTACCTTCTCGGGAGGCAGGGATCCCTTGGAGCCGAAGCTTTGAATCAGGCGATAAAGCTCGACCCGATCGGCATGGCCGAGGTCCACTTGCAACTAGCCCATCTCTACCAACTCGCGGGTGCCAAATCGATGGCAGCACAGGAATATCGACTATTTCTGGAAAAAGTCCCGGCACATCCTGACCGTGCGAAATTTGAGAAGTTTATTAAGGACAATCCGAAGTAGAGGGGCCGCGAACTTTATGGCTTGACAGCAGGGTCGATACAAAGCCGAGGAAACAATGAAATAACTCCAGCTTTGCCCTACAAAAAGTTGGTTCGACCCTGCTTGGGTTGAGGAAAGGCTGAATCGGTGGGGAAATCCGAAAATATTTAGAGTTCGGGTTTTGCTATGAATCGATAAAACCGTCTTCGGCGTCACGGGCTTCGTCGCGGGAGCGGCCGTCGGCCATTTCGTACCAGCGCTCGTAGCCGTGACGGGCAAGGCCACAGGCTTCGCGGCTGACGTGTTTGACGATGTGTTCTTTTATCTTTCGGCGGTCAACCAGGCCGGGGCGGCTGAGGAGGAAAACGGCATCCTCCTGATCTTTGAAGCGATCCGCAATGAACTTTAGAATGACGAGCCATTCGGGCGTCAGAACCGGAACGCCGTTTATCTTTACGGCTTCGCTGAGAGCGACTTGGAAAAGCTTTTTGAATGAATCGTTACGCAGGATCCAATCAACGAATACTTCCCGCTTTGTGGCTTTGATGCTGTACCGTTCGCCACCTTGACGTAGTTTTCCCTCGCTCGCAAGTGGAAGGAGTTTGTTGGCGATCACGTCCACATCCTTCGTAGTCCGATCACCGCCATAGAGAGCAACCGCAATCCCGCCAACCAATGCCCAATCGACACCGTTGGCCGCCGCTACTTCGCTGACGGTTAAGATTGCTTCTTTGGCTGATTCAGTGTCGAGAAGGTCTATGTCAATAGTCATATACGCTTATGAAGATTTGGCTCAGCATCGTGCTTTATCAGTCAATACTTTTTTGTATAGGTGACCTTTCGGCATTTGTAAGTGTCGACAGATCGATCCCATCACCCAAAAAGCCTTCCAAGACTGCCTCAAATTCAACGGTGTTGAATACATCGGCAACGAGTTCTGTCTTTTCTGGATGAATGATAAAGCAGTCCTTAAAATCAAACGGTTCGAGATAGGAGCCGAACACTCGCATAAATGTTTCACGCGAGATCAAGCCCGACTCGTCGATTGTGCGAAACAGCTTCCGACGTTTCCGATTGATCAAAAAATAATCTGCGGGTGGAAAGAGATTTGGGATATGTTGCGTCCAAGTGGACATTGTAATTGGTAACCCGGTTGACGCTCGTCGCACCAGGAACATTGTTGGAACATAGTATTCATCACCAAGACTTTCCTGGAGCCGAGCGGCGTTAAAATTATAGTTCCAGTAGGCATTTGATATGTCCAACGGAAAGTACAACAGGTCTAGAGAATCAAAGTGTTCGGAACTGAAGTCAAGATTTGCCTTAGACCATTCAGAATAATACTTTTCGGACGTCTCGCGACTCGGCGTATCGGGGTCAGAATGCGACTGGGGGTTTAAAGCATAAAGATCAAGCTCATCCATTAACCTCTCAACATACGCAAACGCCTCTAGCCCAAAGAAATTAGGTCTTAAAAAATTGAGGCTAAAGGTAAACTGAGTATTGTCGAACTCGGCAAAGCTCTCAAATATTTCAATATCTTCAGGATCGTCACTTTCCGGTTGCCGCTCGAACATGAAATAGACGTTGGTAGCTTCGTTTTCGAATATCCACTGCGGAAATTCTCCGTCTCGGGTACAACCATTTTTCAGGAGATATTCCTCAATATCCTTAGGGTCTATTTCCCGACCGTTTCGGGTGTAGAAGTATAAATCGTAACTCATTACATCAGCCTCTCATAGGAATCTCTATGTCGTTATTGTCAGCAAATTTAACTGCTTCATCATACCCGGCATCGACATGTCGGATGACGCCCATTCCCGGATCGGTTGTCAAGACTCTCTCGATCCGCTTAGCGGCTTCGGGAGTGCCGTCGGCGACGATGACCTGGCCGGCGTGGAGCGAATAGCCGATGCCGACGCCGCCGCCGTGATGGAGTGAGACCCACGTGGCTCCGCCCGCGACGTTGATCATGGCGTTGAGGTAGACCCAGTCGGCGATGGCGTCGGAGCCGTCTTTCATGGATTCGGTCTCGCGGTTGGGCGAGGCGACGCTGCCGCAGTCGAGGTGGTCGCGGCCGATGACGATCGGGGCTTTTAGCTCACCGGAGGCGACCATTTCGTTTAGTTTGAGGCCTGCTTTGGCTCTCGCACCGTAGCCAAGCCAGCAGATGCGTGCGGGCAGGCCCTGGAATTCAACCTTTTCCTGAGCCATCGTCAGCCATTTGGCGAGATGGTCGTCTTCGGGGAAGAGGTTCATGATCGCCTCGTCGGTCTTGTAAATGTCCTCTTTGTCGCCCGAAAGAGCGACCCAGCGGAACGGGCCCTTGCCCTCGCAAAAGAGCGGGCGAATGTAGGCGGGAACGAAGCCGGGATAGTCGAAGGCGTTCCCTACGCCGTTGTCTTTAGCTCTTTGGCGGAGATTATTGCCGTAGTCGAAAACAATGGCTCCTCGTTTCTGGAATTCGAGCATCGCCTCGACATGCTTTGCCATACTGTCCATCGCGGCTTGTTCGTAGGCGGGTTGATCGGACTTGCGGAATTCGCCAGCCTGTTCGACATCGTAGCCGACAGGGATATAGCCCATCAGCACATCGTGAGCCGAAGTTTGATCCGTTACAACGTCTGGAATGACACCGCGTTCAAGCAATTGCCACAGAACCTCCGCCGCATTACCGCAGAGTGCGATCGACTTAGCCTCTTTGTTTGCAACACTTTCACTGACAAGACTTAAAGCATCATCTAAATCCGTCGCCGCGACATCGACCTGTTTCAGTTGCAAGCGCCGCTCGATCCTCCACGGGTCGACATCGACGAGCAGCCCGACACCACCGTTGAAAGTGATCGCCTGAGCCTGCGCACCGCCCATTTCGCCGAGACCTGCGGTTAGGACAAACTTCCCTGCCAGCGAACCCCAGCCATGCTGTCGGGCAAGTGATCCGAATGTCTCGTAAGTTCCCTGCAAGATGCCCTGCGTACCGATGTATATCCACGAACCCGCAGTCATTTGCCCATACATCATCAGGCCGTCGCGTTCGTACTGGTCAAACTGTTCCTGCGTTGCCCAATGAGGGACGATGTTTGAGTTCGCAAGCAAGACGCGTGGAGCGTCAGTGTGGCTTTTGAAGACGCCGACCGGCTTACCCGACTGGATCATCAGCGTTTCGTCCTCATTTAGCTCACGCAAACTTTTTAGGATCGCATCAAACGATTCCCAATTTCTCGCCACCTTTCCGCGTCCGCCATAGACGATCAAATTGTCCGGGTCGAAGGCCACCTCGGGATCAAGATTGTTCTGTATCATTCGATACGCGGCTTCGATCAGCCAGTTCTTGCAGGAAAGTTCTGTTCCGGTCGGTGCTTTGATGACTCTGCTCATAAGTGTTTGAGATTATGATAGCGTCAATTCCTTTCGCCGAAAAACGTGATAACATTTTGCGGAACCCATCAGAGGAAATTTCACCATGAAGACAACAAAAACTTTCATCGTACTACTCATTCTCATGATGTTTACGGTCGCGTTTGCGACAGCTCAGACGCCCGAAAAAGCCGTAAATGGCGGCTATGACGCGGAACTGGCCAAGAAGCTTGGTGCCAACGAAATGGGGATGCGAAATTACGTTCTCGCGATCCTTAAGACCGGGCCAAACGATGCAACTGTCAAAGGTGATGCACGAACGGCGGCATTCAAGGGGCATTTTGATAACATGGGCCGGCTTGCTGCCGATGGCAAACTTGCTGTCGCGGGGCCTTTCGGACAAAACGACAAAGCATTTCGCGGTCTCTTCATTCTAGCCGTCCCAACTGTAGAAGAAGCAAAGAAACTTGCCGAAACCGATCCCGCTGTCAAAGCCGGTATCTTTGTCGTCGAGTACGTGCCGTGGTTTGGCTCAGCCTCGCTGATGGCAACGCCCGAAATACACAAGAAGATCGCAAAGACCAATCCATAGATGCAGCGCGTCGATATGATCATCCACAACGCCGGGCAGCTCGTCACTTGCGTATCTGGCGGCCGAGTTAAGCGTGGTGCCGCCATGCAGGATGTTGGCATTATTGACGACGGCGGGGTTGCCATCGCCGATGGCAAGTTCGTGGCGGTTGGCACATCGAGCGCGATCCGTGCGAAGTTTACAGCGGACGAAGTTCTCGACGCTGAGGGCAGGGTCGTTTGCCCCGGCTTGGTCGATCCGCACACACATATCGTTTATGCGGGCGACCGTTTAAATGAATTTGAACTGAAGATCAAAGGCGCGGACTACCTCGACATCCTCGCCAGCGGTGGCGGCATAATCTCTACAGTTCGACATACCCGCGAGGCGAGCATCGAAATGCTCGTCGAACAATCGCTAAAACGCCTCGATAAAATGCTGGCGTGTGGAACTACCACTTGTGAGATAAAAACCGGGTATGGGCTCGACACGGAAACTGAACTGAAGATGCTGGCGGTGATCGAGGTCCTTGATAAACGGCATCCGATCGACATTGTACCCACATTTCTCGCCGCCCATGCGGTTCCACCTGAATTCAAAGGCAACGCCGACGGTTACGTCGGCTTAATTTGCGAGGAAATGCTGCGATGGGCGTGGAAATGGTACGAAGAGTCCCACTTCTCATCGAAAAACCGACCGTTTTTCATTGATGTTTTCACCGAAAAGAATGCCTACGACGTCGCTCAAACGCGTCGCATTTTTGAGACTGCAAGCGAGATCGGCTTTGGAATAAAGGCACACGTTGATCAATTCACAAACCTTGGCGGTTCGAGGCTCGCTATGGAAATGAATGCAGCATCCATCGACCATCTGGACGCAATATCTGACGCTGAGATCGAGCTGCTTGCGAATAGCAACACCGTCGGGATCGTGATTCCGACCGAAAATTTCAACGCGGGAAAGACGCAGTTTGCGAATGCCAGGAAGATGATCGACAACGGCTGTGCGATCGCACTCTCGACCGACTACAACCCCGGCTCCGCTCCCTGCCCGTCCCAACCGATGGCGATGGCGATCTCGTGCAGATACCAGAAACTGCTGCCGAGTGAAGCGTTGAATGCAGCGACAGTTAATGCGGCTTTTGCGATCGGGCTTGGTGAAACGCATGGTTCGATCGAGGTGGGGAAACAAGCGGATATTGTTGTTATGAAGGCCAGCGACTATCGGGCTCTCGCTTATGAATTCGGCGGAAACATGACCGCCAATGTTATCAAAGCCGGCGAAGCGGTATAAAGTAATTCTGATGAACGAGATCATCCTCGACGGCGAAAGCCTTACATTTGAACAAGTTATTGCCGTAGCTTACGGAAGGCCCGGCGAACCGCAAGTCGCGCTTGCTGACACGGCGAAGGACGCGGTTAATCGCGCGGCCGCGGCGGTGCAGACGTTGCTTGATCGCGGCGAGGTTGCGTATGGGATCACCACCGGTTTTGGGGCTTTCAAGGACAAGATCATCAGTCGCGAAGAAGTGGAGAGGCTTCAGCGAAATATTGTTCTGAGCCACTCTGTTGGTGTAGGTAATCCTTTTGATACGCCCACGGTGCGGGCGATCATGCTCATCCGGGCTAATACGCTCGCTCGTGGATTTTCAGGTATTCGCCTGGAAACGCTTCAGTTGATACTTGATTGTCTCAATCAAGGTATCCATCCGATAATCCCTGAAAAAGGAAGCCTTGGGGCGAGCGGCGATCTTGCTCCTCTGGCGCATTTTGCATGCGTACTGATCGGTGAGGGCGAAGCGGGATACGGCGGGGAGATAGTTTCTGGTGGAGAGGCACTAAAGCGTGCTGGGCTTGCTCCGGTAACGCTCGCAGCAAAGGAAGGTCTAGCATTGACCAACGGCACGACGGTCATGACCGCGATCGGCCTGCTCGAAACTTGGAAGGCGAAGAAACTTTCAGATCTCGCGGACATTGCCGGCTCACTTAGTCTTGAAGCTCTCCACGGCACCGTTCTCGCGTTCGATGAACGGATTCATGCCCTACGGCCGCATCCGCGCCAGATGGACACGGCACGAAACCTTCGAAATATTCTCGAAGGCAGCGAATTTGTCCGAGACTTCGATCCCTCAAATGTGCAGGACGCGTACACGCTGCGATGTATGCCGCAGGTTCACGGAGCGTGTCGTGATGCCGTCGCGTATGCCGAATGGTTGATCAAGCTGGAGCTGAATTCGGTTACAGATAACCCTTTGATCTTTATAAATGACGATACAGGTCAGATCGAGGTTCTTAGCGGTGGCAACTTCCACGGTGAGCCGCTTGCACTCGCGTTCGACTATTTGACGATCGCGCTGGCCGAACTAAGCAATATCTCAGAAAGACGCATCATGAGGCTGACCGACGAAGCGTCCAACGCTCATGTTCTCCCCGCATTCCTCACCGAGAATGGCGGCCTGAACTCCGGATTTATGATCGTCCAGTATACCGCTGCCGCGCTTTGTACCGAGAATAAAGTGCTCGCCCATCCCGCGTCGGTCGATACGATCCCTTCGTCGGCAAATGTTGAGGATCATGTTTCAATGGGATTGACGGCCGCTCTTAAGTTGCGGCAGGTTGGTGTCAATTTTGAAACCGTTTTGGCTTTGGAGCTCTTCTGCGCGGCGCAGGGGGTGGATTTTCGGCGTCGGGTACTGGGCAGTGACAAACGGCTTGGTGCAGGAACCGCTCCGATATACATGGCGATCCGAAATCGCATTCCCTTCATCGAACAGGATGAGTTAATGAAGCCGCATATTGATGCTGCATCAAGACTGGTGGCTGATTTCGTCTTTGGGGAACTGCGAGGAGTATGAACATTACCAAAGTGTCGCTTTTCTCACGTTTCGCCCGCTGGGCATCGACCGTTACCGGGAGACCAGCGGCCTTTATCATAGCAGTGTCGGTTATCGTCACTTGGGCGATTACCGGGCCATATTTTGGGTTTAGCAATACATGGCAGCTTGTGATCAATAGCGGTACTACGATCGTGACAGTTTTGATGGTATTTCTGATCCAAAACACACAAAATCGCGATACAGAGGCGCTTCAGATCAAACTCGATGAGCTCATACGCTCATCCCGGTTCGCCCGAAACGACCTGTTGAATCTCGAAGAAATGGACGAAGCCGAGCTAGACAGGATTCGTCAGGAATATCTGGACCTCGCGGAACACGCTCAACTTCACCTTACAAAAAGGAAGAGTCATAATTCGAAATGAAAGTACTATTTATCTTTAGCATAGCCCTGGCCGGCATTGGTTGCTTGGAGATCGGGGCGAATTCAAATAATGTGGCTGCAAAGCAGGCTCCTGAGACGGTTATGGAAACACCCTTGAGTGGGGATTTTCACAAGAATCTACCTAAGGGCTTCGAAGATCCGGTAGATGATGCGGGGCGCTTGCTGCTGCGTGAATACGGTGCGGTGTTTCTCGCTCGCGGCGGTGCGATCCCGCCTAAAAAGGTTGTCTTCCGGGACGAAGCAGATGTTGTCGCATTTCAAGACTCTTTGGAACGGTCAACTGCAGTTATAGGTGGACTGCGGATCGAGTTGCAAACGCCTGCGATGAACGCCTTAAAGGAAGCCATCGCGGACGCTGAAAAGGCCGGACTTTCGATTGGGCCTCGCGGTGCGGACAGTGCCAAACGTGGCTACAATCAAACAGTGGGGTTATGGGCAAGCCGGGTAAATCCGGGACTGGCCCACTGGGTAGGAAAAGGCCGTATCACCCAAGCTGAGGCAAATCGGATCCGTTCGCTATCTCCATACCAGCAGGTCCCTGAGATCCTGCGTCTCGAGAGAGACGAGATCTGGTTTGCGAAAACCCTCAATAAGTCGATCATCTATTCGGTCGCTCCTCCAGGAACCTCGCAGCATATTTCAATGCTTGCACTCGACGTCAAAGAATTTGAGAACTCTAAGGTTCGAGCTATCCTTGCCGAACACGGATGGTATCAGACGGTGCTGTCGGATCTGCCTCACTTTACGTTTCTGGGCGTGAAAAAGACCGAACTTGCGAAGCTCGGCCTTAAAGAAGTTGTAAATTCCGGTCGCAGTTTCTGGGTCCCGAATATCTAGCCGATAAACATCTCGTCGTCGACATAAACGCGATCGATCTGCTTGGGTGCCGGGGCGAAAAGGACTTCTAAGCCTTTTTTGACCCCGGCCATTATCGCCGCGATCTCACGAGCCGGAACAACGATCTTCTGATTGACAAATTCCGTCGTCGTGGTGACCTGATCATGCGTGCGATCGATCGTACGGCTGACCATGTCTACTTTGTCGCGAGCGGTGAGTGCTGTATGACCAACGATCTGACGAAGTTCTGCCACCTCGTCTTTAACAAGTTCCGTCGACTCGGCAAGGTATTTCGTCGCGATCGAAAGATTGTTAGAAACTTCGGTAAAGTGAACCGATATCTCCTTTCCCTGCACCCCGATCGCGTCAACCTTCGCGAGAAGAGGTTCGACCTTTTCTTCGAGATTTTTGACCGTCTGGACAACACGCCGAACGGTAAAAGCGATCGCGATGAGCGATATCGCCATCACGATGAACGTAATGGCGATAACGATCGAAGAGATCATCATCCAAAATTGGGGTTCATTTGGATTCATAGATCTTTCTTAGGACTGCTTGTCTGTGTCGACAGGATAGCTTGCTCGCCCTTCGGTGATGGACTTTGCTTCGTTCTTACGCTTCTCAGCAGTATAGGCATCTTTCCCTGCCTCTATCGCGGCGCTAAAGGGGTTAGCGGTCTGAGCAGCGGCAGTTTTAGCCTTTTCACCTAACTCTGCAGCCTTTTCAGCGGCCGTTTGATAAAACTCCTGAGCTTTTTCGCGCGAAACCTCGTAATATTCCTCAGCTCGTTCCTGCAGCTGAGCAGCCGTTTCCTTGCTCTTTTCGATACCCTTTCTGGTAACGTCAGCAATGTCACCGCGGAGTTCAACGCCCGATTTCGGGGCAAAAAGCAGAGCCAAGATCGCTCCGATACCACCGCCGACGATCAAATACGTCAACTTCGTTGCCGCACTTGCTTCTTCTCTGTCATATTCGTGTCTCATAAATACCTCCGACGCATCAACTAGCGCGTTTTAGTGTAATTTTCCCGATGGGTTAAATATAACAAAACTTTAGCATACGGGCAAAGATTTATTTGTTAGGTAGATCACTCTTCCCAATCACCCTGGCCTTCGCGCTCAACCTGATAGCCAGCATCCTGCATGTGTTTGAGTACATCCTTTGCGTGATGCTCATCCCGGACCTCCAGCAGCATCTGAATACCGACGCGCCCGAGCGGTGCTAACCACATTGCACGGCGATGAAATACCTCGATCACATTCGCGCCTGATTCGGCAACATTCTGCAAAAGCGTTGCGAGCATACCCGGGCGATCCAGGACCAGAAGCTTCAGCATGATGTAACGGCCCTGCCGAACCAGCACTTGCTCCAAAACCCGAGCGAGCAAATTCGCGTCAATATTTCCGCCGCAAAGCACAGCACATGCCGTGTCATCACTCTTGACCTTGATCTTTTTAGCAAGCAACGCAGCCAACCCCGCGGCTCCGGCACCTTCGACAACAAGTCGGTTATTCTGGACGCAAAAAAATATCGCCCTCGCGATCTCCTCCTCGCTAACTTCGACGACCTCCTCGACCAGTTCCTGAATGATAGGAAAAGTCAAAGCCCCCGGGCTCTTGACCGCGATACCGTCGGCGATCGTTTGGCCCGGTTGGGCGTACACCGGCTTTCCAGCCTTTAGACTAGGATTCACCCAAGCTACGTTTTCTGCCTGAACCCCAATTATCCGAACGCCGGGTTTCAAAGTCTTTATCGCAGTCGCAATACCCGAGATCAGTCCGCCACCGCCGATGGGAATCACGACGACCGATATTTCAGGCAAAGCCTCGATGATCTCAAGTCCGATCGTACCTTGTCCGGCGATTACGAGGTCGTCGTCGAAGGCGTGAACATACGTATAACCGTGCTTTTCCTGCAATTCCCGAGAATGTTCAACCGCCTCGTCGAAAGTCGAGCCAAACAGAACAACATCGCCGCCAAAGTTCTTGGTAGCCGTTATTTTGGTCAGCGGAGCGGTTGTCGGTAGAACGATCGTGGACTTGATGCCGTTTAAGGTCGCAGCGAGAGCAACGCCTTGGGCGTGATTACCCGCGGATGCAGCAACGACGCCACGCCTTTTTTCCTCGTCGGTCAGCCGTGAGATACGGTTATATGCCCCGCGTATCTTGAACGAACCGCTTCGCTGCAGGCACTCAGCCTTAAGGTGTGCCTTCGCCCCTATCTCACGCGATAAGCGATCGTCAAAAAGAGTCGGCGTGGGTATCGCGACGCCGCTAAGAATTCGCCTTGCGTCCTGAATGTCGGAAAGTTTTACGCCCATAATGTGCCGAATTATATAGGATTAAAAGGGAAAAGTGCGAATGACCGGAGCATTTGTCCCAAACCAGCGAAATGTCTGCAAATATGGTATATTTGAGTCTATTAACGGAGGTCTCTATGCCTGAATTATTTGGTCTCGGTGCAATTTTCCTGGCGTTTTTGGGTGTCGCCCTTTTGGTGGTCGCCTGGAAGACGATCAAGATCGTTCCACAGTCGAGTGTCCTGCTGATCGAGCGGCTCGGGCGTTTTCATCGCGTCGCAGCAAGCGGCCTGAACATAATCGTTCCGTTCTTCGAATCGCCGCGCGCGGTCTATTGGTCCAGCGTTCGTCCGGGAACGACGTCTATCGATTTGCGTGAGCAGTACATCGATATGCCGCCGCAGCCGGTCATTACCCGCGATAACGTTACGATAAACGTCGACTCGGTGGTTTATTGGCAGATAACTGATCCAACCAAGGCAGTTTATGAGGTTGCCGATCTGGTGGGTGCTCTCGTTCAGCTTACTATCACTGGTATGCGTTCGGTCATGGGCGAAATGGACCTCGACCATACACTGTCGAACCGTGATCAGATCAACGCGAAACTCCGCATCATCCTCGACGAAGCGACCGACAAATGGGGCGTAAAAGTTACTCGCGTTGACGTCAAAAATATCAATCCACCGGAAGATGTCCGCATCACGATGGAAAAACAGATGACAGCCGAGCGAAACCGCCGTGCTCTCATCCTGCAAGCCGAAGGTGATAAGCAAGCCGCGATCACCCGAGCGGAAGGTGAGAAGCAGGCTGCAGTTACGCGATCCGAGGGTAACAAGCAATCGGCAATTCTAGACGCTGAAGGAGCGTCGCAAGCTCGCCTGGTAAATGCTACTGCTGAGGCTCAGGCGATCGCACAGATAGCTAGCGCCATCGGCGACCGCAAGCAGACGGCTCAATATTTGATAACGCAGCGTTACGTCGATTCCATGCGTGACATGGCTCGGACTCAAAATTCAAAAGTAATATTTATGCCGATGGAAACATCAGGCGTACTCGCGAGCGTAGGAGCTTTCAAGGAAGTATTTGCAGCAACCGGTGAAGAGACGGCAGCTCAGCTGCCGAAACCGCCGCGTTCGCCTCGGGAACTGGAGAAGTAAAAGATGCTTAAGGTAACGATTCTTATTCTCGTCATTGCGGTTGGGGCTGTTGGCGCGGCCGCATATAAATACGGCTTCATTCTTAACCCGACCCCAACAGAACCACCTGCTGAGAACAACTTGTACGAATTCACCATGAAGGACATTGACGGCGGCAGCGTCAAGCTCGACGCCTACAAAGGCAAAGTCGTCATGATCGTAAACGTTGCGAGTAAATGCGGTTACACATCGCAATACGAAGGGCTCGAGGCGATTTACAAGAAATATAAAGACCAAGGATTCGTGGTGCTCGGCTTCCCTGCCAACAACTTCATGGGCCAGGAACCCGGAACTGAGAAAGAGATCAAGGATTTTTGCTCGACGACATACGGCGTGACTTTCCCGATGTTCTCGAAGATATCGGTCAGCGGAGTTGACCAGCATCCGTTCTACACTTACCTGACAAGCAAAAAGTCCAATCCGGAATTTGGCGGCGATATTTCCTGGAATTTCAATAAGTTCCTTATTGATCGCAACGGAAAGATAGTTGCTCGATTTGGTTCAAAGGATAAGCCTCAGGACGAACTCGTCACCGGGGCGATCGAGAAACATCTTGCGGTAAAATAGCGTTTTAGGAATATGAAAGCGTTTAAATTATTGATCGCGGCCGTCCTCGTGGGCGGCCTTTTGATTGGCGGTGGGGCTTTTTGGGTTTTCAGAGCAGTCACTGCGGCGACGACACACGATAAGGCGAATACTTACATCGAGATCGAGAAAGGCTCGACGCCGCCGCAGATAATCGCAAAACTTGCAGCCGAAGGCATTATCGCCAATGAGACCGCGACGAATATTTATCTCAGAACTGTTGGCGATGCTACGAAACTCCAGGCCGGTGAGTATCAGTTTCCTTCGCCGATATCCGCTCTTCAGGTTTTTAAACAACTCGAAAAGGGCGAGGAACGAACTATAAAACTCACCATTCCGGAGGGTTTCACACGATTTGATATCGCAAAGCGCATTGCCGAACGGTTTCCGCAGGATCCGCCGGTCGATGAGAAAGCGGTGCTCGCGATGATGGACGATATCTCGCTGATCCGCGATATTTCGCCGACCGCTCAGAATCTCGAAGGATACATGTATCCGACCACGTACAACCTGGCCCGCGACGTGAAGCCGCAAGAGATCATAAAAGCGATGGTCGATCAGTTTCGCAAGTTCTGGAAGCCCGAATGGTCCCAGCAGGCGAAAACCCTCGGCCGCACGCCGCACGAGATAATCACGCTGGCTTCCCTGATCGAAACTGAAACCGCGGTCGAAGTCGAACGCCCGATAGTCGCCGGTGTGATCAATAACCGCCTCGCCAAAAACATCCCTCTCGGCATCGACCAAACAAACGTCTATATCGCTAAAATGCTCGGAAAATGGGATGGCACGATCCACAAAAGCGACCTCGAGGTCGATTCGCCCTACAACACCCGCAAGGTAGCAGGAATACCACCCGGCCCGATCTCCTCAGTCACCGAAAGCTCAATAAGGGCTGCACTAAACCCACAGTCTAACGACTACATCTTCTACGTTTTAAACGTCGACGCTAACGATGGCTCACACTGGTTTTACGCTTCAGCTGCAGAGTTTGAGAAAGGCAAGGCTAGGTATCAGCAGTGGCTGGAGAAACAGAGGCAGGAGAAAAGGGAGCAAAACAGTAACCAATGATAAAACTCCTTGCCCTCGACCTAGACGGCACAACATTAAACTCAAATGGCGAAATCCCTGCGGCCAATCGGGCAGCTATTCGTGCGGCTGAGGAAGCTGGTGTGCTGGTGACGATCGCTACGGGGCGGCGTTTTAGGGATGCTCGTCCGGTGGGGGTCGAGTTGGGTTTGAACGCCCCCTTGATCACGCATAACGGGGCGTTGATCAAATATGCCGATTCGCAGGAGACGGTGGCGTGCGACCTGCTATCGACGGATACGAGCCGCGAGATAGTCCGGGTCGGTAAAGGGTTTGGCGGAGACGCATTGGTGAGTACCGACCCGCACCGCAGCGGCACGCTGCTTTACGACCGTATTTCGGACGACAACATTCCTCTCAAAAAATACCTCCGCTGGTCCGAGAATCTGCACGGCGGCGAAGCCGGACGAGAAGGTGTAATGCACGTTCCAAGCCTGGAAGACATTCTGCATGAGCAGGAGATCGTTCACATCTCTTTTTCTGGCGGATGTGCGGCAATGGGCGAGCTGGAAAACGTGCTTCGCGATGAACTCGGCAACTTGGTAACCTTGCTTGCAACCATCTATCAGCCTCTCGACTTCACGCTGATCGATATACTTCCGCCGGATGCTTCGAAAGGCCACGGCGTTGCGAAACTCGCTGAACTGCACGGCCTTTCGCCCGAGAATGTAATGACGATAGGCGATAATTTTAACGATCTCGAAATGCTCCAGTACGCCGGAACGCCCGTCGTCATGGGAAACGCAGACCCGAAGTTGCACGAAAGAGGCGATTTTTATACAACATTAAGTAACGACGAAAGCGGCGTAGCGGCCGCGATAGAGCGATTTATCTTGAATCAGGAGAATATTTAGTGGCAAATCGAATTGCAGTTTTAGAAACAAACAAAGGAACGATCAAATTCGAACTTCTCGAAGGCGACGCTCCGAAAACGACCGAAAATTTTCGGATGCTCGCGGATAAGAATTACTACGACGGCGTGATCTTCCACCGTGTCATTCCAAACTTCATGATCCAGGGCGGCGACCCGCTTGGCGAGGGATATGGCGGCGAATCGGCATGGGGCGGCAAATTTAATGACGAGATCGACCGCGGATCGGCGCTTTACGCCGGACCGTATGAGAAAGGAACCGTCGCGATGGCGAATTCGGGGCCGAATACCAACGGATCGCAGTTCTTCATCATGCACGTCGACTATCCGCTGCCACCGAGCTATTCGAAGTTTGGAAAGGTGACCGAAGGGCAAGACGTGGTCGATGTCATCGCGACCGTTGCACGAAACCACAACGACAAGCCGCTCGATCCGGTCGTTATGAATAAGGTCTACATCGAAGACGCCGCGTAAGAAGTGAGAGCCGTAGTCCAGCGAGTTTCGAGGGCAAAAGTCACTGTCGACGACGAGATCGTGGGCGAGATTGCCCGAGGTGTTTTGATCTTGCTCGGCGTCACTCATACGGATGGCCTGGATGACGTTGATCATCTCGTCGAAAAGATCGCTGGCCTGCGCATCTTCGAGGACGAGAACGGCAAGATGAATTTGTCGCTCCGTGAGATCGGCGGTTCAATGCTCGTCGTTTCGCAGTTTACTTTGTATGCCGACACGCGTCGGGGTCGAAGGCCATCATTTATGGATGCGGCTGGTGCCGAGCTGGCTAGTAGGCTTTACGACTACTTTATCGAAAGGTCCCGGCTCGAGATCGCCTCGGTCGCCGAAGGGCGTTTTGGTGCGATGATGGATGTTGAACTCGTCAATGACGGCCCGGTCACGATCATTCTAGACACAAAAGGTTAAAACGTTATGAAAAAGTTCTTTCTTGCAATTCTGCCTCTAGTCTGTCTCTTCATCGCGTCGTGCGATTCCGCCGGCTCGAACGCGACAAAGCCTTCGGCTAACGGTGAGGTCAAAAAAGGTGTCGCTCCGATCGCCGATCCTGAGATCGCGGTCATCGAAATGGAGAACAGTGCCGCCTACGGTACCATCAAGATCGAGCTGTACTCGAACATCGCTCCAAAGCATGTCGCGAGGTTTAAGGAGCTCGCGAAGGAAGGATATTACAGCGGCATTTCCTTTCACCGAATTAATCAAACCGTCATTCAGGCTGGTGACTCAAACACAAAACCCGGAGCGGCCGGCGGTAAGGTGGAAGGCGATTCCGGGAAGCCGCACGTTCAGGCGGAATTCTCGGATATTCCGTACGACACAGGAATTCTCGGTGCAGCTCGGTTCGGAAATGACGTAAATTCTGCAAATTCACAGTTCTTTATCATGCTCAAGCGAGAAGCTGCATTTGACAACAAATACACCGTTTACGGCAAGGTGATCGAGGGCATGAACAACGTCCGCACCATCGCCCAGGCTCCTAAACAAGAAGGCACGGAACGCCCGGTCGAACCGATTCGCATCAAGAGCGTAACGATAGTTCCACGTTAGTTTTCTTCGTGATATATTTCTGGTTCGGCCATTGGCCGGGAACTTCAACACGTTGCGGTCTCGAAAGCCGTAGGAAGTTGCGTAACCAGCTCAAAGTCACGCTCGCGTAGCTCAGTGGATAGAGTGCTTCCCTCCGAAGGAAGAAGTCGCAGGTTCAAATCCCGCCGCGAGTACCATAATGAAAAAGGCGTTCCGAAATGGAACGCCTTTTTTCTATTCGATGATGTGAAAATTACGGTGTTTTCATCGCGGGATCGCCGATTAGGACCCACGAGAGCCTTACATCTGCACCCTGTTCGATAACCGTTTTTGAGTCCTTAATTAGCGGGCCCAATCTTTCGATGTTGCCGGGACCCGGGGCGGACATTTGACGAATAAATCGTTGTGCCATGATCAACTGAACGTCCGGAGTCGTTAAAGATGTTGACGCCCACGCCGCCGCCGCACCGCCGCCCTGACGGAACAGGAGACTTTCTGACAGTGAATCCGCATTGGTACGCAAGAAGTAACCGTTCATGCACGTGAGCATCGAAAAGATCGACGGATTATTTGCGTGCGTCAATGACGGAACATCTACGATCGAAAAGAAATTCGTGCTCGACCAAAGTCCAGCCGCACCGTGGCCGGAATAGTTAACGAAAGCCTTGCCCTGGTTCAAGGTTGAGATCAGGGTTGAGTTTGACGTTGGCGTTCCCGCCACGACGAACTCACGTGGAGCAGCCGCAGGAAGTTCACTAGCCAGGATCTGGCTCATTCCTTCAAAATCAAAGTCGAATGCATTGTCGTAGGCAAAAAGGAATCCACGATCGAAACTGACCTGATTCAATTCGTACTGTTGCACCTTGCCCAACGCAGTAGCAACCTGTGCCGACGTTCGTGCCGGAATTCGTCCGATAGCGAGATCCTGAAGACCATCCTCGTCAAAATCCACAAGGGCGTCATCGCTGTAACTTTCTTCGATAATGAACCTCGTCGGAGCCGAGGGGATAAGGTTATTAAAGCCATAGCCCTCGTAGTTGCGCGGATCATAACTGCCATCGCCCACGAGCATGACGTATGTAGGGCTTGTCTCCCATTCTTCGATCGTGTACCCGAGGAAATTTCTTATCGCGTCAAATCTAACCTCGCCGAAAGAAAACTCGTCATAAATGTCTTGGACGTCGATCACCTTGGTTGTGATCCGCCCGCCCGCCGCACTCTCTCGGTAGGCCGCCCAGTTCTGGGCCTCGTTGAGAAAGCTTGGGGCGGAGTGCGAAATTATCACCATCTCCGCCGCATTAGTTGCGGCTGAAAGAGACGAAGGTAGATTTGCAGTGACTGAAGGCGACTGAAGCAAACCAGCATCCTCGACGGCGAAACCCACCATCGGGCGGCTCGAAGGAAGGTTGACCGTAAATCCTGATTCACCTTCAACGATCGGCATATTCACGATCTGAACGGGATTTCCTTCAAAGCTAAGGTCATAAACACGAACCGCAGAGGTAGAGAAGCCGTCAATGTCTACCTTTCTGTCGCCCGGGGTTGTAAACGAGATCTTGCTTTGTTCGGCAGTGTACTTACGCTGATACGAGACCTCGACGCGGTCGAAAAGGGCCTGATCATTAAAGCCGGAGGATGCAAGTTCGATCTCGTTAGTTCCCTCGACCAAATGTGACCCGGGTATGTCGACCTCCGTCCACATTGAAACCCTGCCGAATTGCGTGATGTCCGGCAGAACATTGCCATTCACTTTCAACGAGAATCGATGATTATTTTCCGTAAAACCAACAAGCGTGACCCTAATACGAGCCGGGGCAGAATCGTCTACGGCCGAAAGATTAAAATTGATCCTTGACGGCACGTCATTTAGAAATCGGCCAAAGAAATTTTCTTCCTCATAATTAAACAGCCTTGGCTCATAGAAATTCCTTTCTTTTTTGCCCGCCTTTACTACGTAGCGGGTCGCCTCCGCAGCTCCTGGTCTCTGGCGAAGGACCTTTGTTCCGATCCTTTTGCCGACAACTGTGTCGGAAAAGAGATAGTAATAGCGTGTGTCAGTTTCGGGGGTGTCTAGTCCCCGACCATAAAAGTCAACGAAGGCTCCGTCAGGGCCGACTGTGATCGCCTGCTCGTTCCCATTCATGAACATGCGCCACTTCGTTGAATCAGAATTGATCGGAAAACCCGCCGACTGAAGCTCGGCAGCCGTCACCCTGTAAAAACCGTCTCGCTTGACCGCGACCTTCGCTCCCGGCTGGGCGGCGACCATACGCTGCATTTCAGGATTTGGCTCCTGTTCGTAAAGGCTTACAAAATCAAGCAGTTCGCCCGTGATCGTCGCAGAGTTACGCTGAATGTCTGAATTTGTGGAAAGCCGGGCACTTCTAAATACCTCAGAAGAGACACCTGTTTCAGCCTCGATGCTTTTGACTGTCACCGCCTCAAATTCTTTTGTGGAATACCTTTGTCCGTCTCGAGCGAGACCCTCGACTGAATATCGAGCTCCTACAGCACCGTCCGTGTCGAAGAAGTTATAAACCTCACCCCGCACGACTTCGGAGCCGAAACGGCCCGCCGATCCCGGAACTGCAATAGGGCTGATCAGTTCTTTCGATCCTTCACCTACGCGATACACATAATAGACCGCAATGTCTTTCTCAGACCTCATCTGCCAGCGAACGAGAACACCGTCACCATCAGACATAGCTCTGACCGTTTCAAAATCGGCCGCGCGAATAACGCGTCTGCCGGTTTTTTGAACGTCCGCACGTTGTCCGAAGGCCGGAGCGACCGACGCAAACACAAACATTGAAAGGATCGCGAAGGTAGTGATCTTCCTCATAGTAATTCTCCACACAAAGCCGACAAAAGCGGCGAAAAATACAGTTAGCCTTAAAACGTAACTTTAACACTGTTGACCGCCCATTACAAGCAGTTTTAGCTCACCAACTGGCGTAAAACATAAGGCAAAATGCCGCCATTCTTGTAATATTCGATCTCGATCGGAGTATCGATCCGAAGCGTTAGTGACGTCTCGACGACCTCGCCGGACGCCTTCCGAATGCGAAGCGTGACATCCTGCCGAGGCTTGACGTCCCTTCCGTCGAGTCCGATGAGGTCAAATTCCTCTGTTCCATCCAGACCGAGCGATTGGGCTGTCTGCCCTTCCTTAAATTGAAGCGGCAAAACACCCATTCCGACCAGATTCGAACGATGGATACGCTCAAAGGATTCCGTTACGACGGCCTTGACCCCCATAAGTGCAGTTCCTTTCGCTGCCCAATCACGAGAACTGCCGGTTCCGTACTCTTTGCCCGCAAAGATCATTAGATGCCTGTTTTCTGCCTTGTACTGCTCGGCGGCGTCGTAGATCGACATTTCTTCACCGGACGGCTGATGCCTGGTCATGCCGCCTTCGACCGGGGCAACCATCAGGTTTTTGATGCGGACGTTCGCGAAAGTCCCGCGCAGCATCACCCGATCATTTCCGCGTCTCGATCCGTAGGAGTTAAAGTCCTCAGGAGCAACCCCAAGTTCCTGCAGATATCGCCCTGCCGGTGAACTTGCCTTTATCGCCCCCGCCGGAGAAATGTGATCCGTCGTTACGGAATCGCCAAATATAGCGAGAGCACGTGCACCTGTGATGTCTCTAAAAGAGCCCGTTTCCATCGAGAAATCCTCAAAGAACGGCGGTTCCTGGATATACGTTGACTCAGTATCCCATTCGTATATCTGGCCGACACTGGATTCAATATCGTTCCAAAGCGGATTCTGCTCCGCGAACTGGGAATACAGCCGCTTATACATTTCCGGATCAAATGCCGCACTCAAAACTTCCCTAACCTCGTCCAGCGATGCCCAGATGTCTTTCAAAAAGACGTCATTTCCATCACGGTCCTGGCCGATCGGTTGGAGATAGATATCCTTTACGACCGTACCAGCAAGCGCGTATGCGACGACCAGTGGAGGCGACATCAGGAAATTTGCCTTGATGTTCTGATGAACACGAGCCTCAAAATTACGATTGCCCGACAGTACCGAGGCGGCGATCAGGTCGTTTTCAACTATCTGTTCCTCGATCGACGGATCGAGCGGGCCGGAATTCCCGATACAGGTCGTGCAGCCGTAACCCACTAGATCAAAACCAACCTCGTTAAGATATTTCTGCAGGCCGGTTCGCTCCAAATATTCGGTGACCACACGTGAACCCGGTGCGAGCGACGTTTTAACGTAGGGTGGAACCTTCATACCACGTTCGGCTGCCTTTTTCGCGACGATCCCTGCAGCGAGCATTACGGCAGGATTCGACGTGTTTGTGCATGAAGTAATAGCTGCAATTAAAACGTCGCCGTTTCCGACTGTCGTAGATACCGTAGGCGTGTCATCATCTGTAGTGTCGACTCGATCCGGCGTCGGACGGTTATTCGCCATTTCGATCTCAGTTTCAACATTCGTGTTCTCCGGCGAAACGGTGTCGTGGCTAGTCTCCGGAAGCGTTTTGGAAGCCTGTTCGCCGCCCCCTGTCAATGTCGCCCCCGAATGGTCGCCCATTCGAACCGCGAACCGTCGCTCCAGGTCGTCTGCTTGCTTGCCATATCCGCCGTCAGCAACTGATTTTGTAAACAATTCGAGGAAACGTTCGTCAAGACTCGACAATTCGATACGGTCCTGCGGACGCTTGGGACCCGCAACCGCAGGGTTGACTGTATCAAGATTCAGTTCTATTACGGTCGAATAGTCGATATCACCATCCTTCGGAATGCCAAACATTTCCTGCGCAACGTAATATGCTCGTATCGTCTCAATTTGTTCCCGTGAACGGCCTGTATTCGAAAAATATTCGAGAGTTTTATCATCGACGCCGAAAAAGCCCATCGTCGCGCCGTATTCCGGTGCCATGTTGGCGATCGTTGCCCGGTCTGTGGCGTTCAGGGCTGCTGCTCCCTCGCCGAAGAACTCTACGAACTTGCCGACAACGTTTGCTTTACGCAGCATCTCCGTTACTCGCAGCACGAGGTCGGTTGCTGTCGAGCCTTGGGAGAGTGTTCCTGTCAGATGTACACCGACGACATCCGGCGTTAAAAAATATACAGGCTGGCCGAGCATCCCCGCTTCTGCTTCGATACCGCCAACGCCCCAACCAACGATCCCGACGCCGTTGATCATCGTCGTATGCGAATCCGTACCGACAAGCGAATCAGGGAAATAAACGCCATCCCTTTCAAAAACACCTTTCGCCAAATACTCAAGATTGACCTGATGAACAATTCCGATCCCCGGAGGCACGACGCTGAAGCCGTTGAAAGCTTGGGTGCCCCACTTTAGGAAACGGTAACGCTGGTTATTGCGTTTGAACTCCATCTCCATATTCCGCTGATAGGCTGACTCGCTTCCCGCATAATCGACCTGCACCGAGTGATCGATCACGAGATCGACCGGCACCAGCGGCTCGATCACACCGGGATCCTTGCCCATTCGCTGAACCGCCGAACGCATCGCTGCAAGATCCACAAGCAGCGGAACGCCCGTGAAATCCTGCAAAACTACTCGAGCAACAACAAACGGGATCTCCTCTGTACGCTCCTCGGTCGGTTTCCACGAAGCTAAGGCACGAACATTGGCCTCGCTCACTTTTTGGCCGTCATCGAAATTTCTCAACACGGATTCGAGAACAATGCGTATAGAGATCGGTAACCGAGATACATCGCCTAGACCGCTGCGGCGCAGTTGGGGGATTGAGTAATAAACGCCGTCGGTGCCGGTGCCCGTTTTGAAAGTTTGCCGGGTGTCGAAAAGATTGTGATTCATAGGTAATTAGCGTGTTTTAAGCCTAACAGAATAGTTTAGGAAGCGGCGGGTATAAGGTCAAGGAAGGCTTGTATTTGGTTAACGCTTTGGCTATACTTTCGATTGTCTTTTGGCGCCTTCGTCTATCGGTTAGGACGTAAGATTCTCATTCTTGAAAGACGGGTTCGACTCCCGTAGGCGCTACCAACCCTTTCAAATTGTCTTAGAAGCGTGGCGACCGGTCTTTCTTTCCGATCCTCAGATCCGACAACCATCTCATCAGCCTGTTCTTAAGCTTACGAGGATCAACGAACTGCGTTATCCCGGTCGTTTTTCTCGCCTTACCGTCGCGCATGCTAAGTGTTATCTCGCTCAGCATTTTCACTTCCGTGAAGCCTGAACTGAATGCGACCATCGGCTTGATGCGGATCCGAATATTATCCTCGCTTACAAAGGTAATGCGCCTCGGTATAAGCAAGCCCCATCGATCGCGAGCATACTCCGTGGTTTCGCACGAGGCCTCGCGCTCTTCGATCCTTCCGTCCCTGATCAGGTAGAACTTACCAGCTGCCGAGCGATTCTGAACGCCCCCGAGACGGTCGAAGACCATGGTCGAATCGACAAAATGTGCGCGCCCCCACATTCGTGAACTAAGGTCACGATAATGTACATTCGCGCTCGAAACCTGATCGTGATAGCCAGTACCGCGAAAATTAACGGTTCTTCTGATCTTCCCGGTTTTACCTATGAGCAGGATCTTTCCGCTAACATCGGCCCGTGGCGCGACAGCGTTCCATACTGCATTTGTTCGCTTTTCGAGCTTTCCGGTCAGATCGTTTTCTATCAAAAGCCACTCAAGCTCGGCTTTGATCCGACGTCCGCGAACCGTGAGAAGGTCGATCGATACTACAAAACCTGATCCATAGTCTGCTTTTTCGATATGAAATGAAGATCCGCCGATACCGCAGCCTTTTATGCCGTCCGCCCGAAAATCTGCCTCGACGAACTCGTTCACCGAGCCGAGAACCGGTTTGCCGTCCACCGCATAAACAAAGGAAACCGCCGGAAACCTATGCCGGCCGGAACGCGTGACATTTTCGGCGATTGTCGAATTGAGGATAAATCGAGGCGACAGCACGTAGTTGTCGTAAAACGCTATCACCAGCGCCTCGCGCCCATCATCGGAAACGGCGTCGAAATGCCAGCTTTCAAAGGCATTCGGCCCCGCCAGGTTGTGCCAGACGTCGTCCTGAATACTCGAACAGAACGAAACATCCTCTAATGGTTCGAAACCAGAGTCTTCGCTCATTTCTCGTTCGCCAATAATAGATTGAGAAGTGCTACCGCGCTTAGAATCGCAAATCGGCAAATATATGGCAAACTTTCGCCGCCGAATTGAATCATTAGTGGTGGTTTCGCTCTTCCCGTTTTTTGGCTGCGAGGTTAACTATGACATCAATAAAGACAGTTCTTTTAACTGCCGCGATAGTTGCTTCGGCACTGCTTACCGCGGCTTGCCCAGATCGTGTCAGTATAGCGGACATCGAACGAAATCCGGGAAAGTACCAGAATAAGGAAGTCGTGGTCGCCGGAACGGTCAGGGACAGCTATGGGCTTTCCATTCCGGGAACCAATATCGGCGGCGGCGCCTACAAGATCGACGACGGAACGGGTTCGATGTGGATACTCGTAACTGAAGGCAATGTCCCGTCTAGGGGTGCGGAAGTCGGCGTCAAAGGAAGGGTCGGCACCGGCATCAACTGGAAAGGCAGAAACTACGGCCTCGGAATGTATGAAAAGGACCGCCGATATGGAAAGCGTTAGCTTGTTCCGCCGATTAGCGTAAGCTATAGTAAGGCCGTTCCTGATCGGCCTTTTTTCTTATGCCAAGTCTCATTTCAACGCTCGACGAACAATTCCTCGCCGTCGATCGTAGCTCGCGAAAATTGCTCGAAAAGCTCACCGGCGAATCACTCTTCGCATCTCCGCGCAAGACTACATCCACGATCGATCTACTCTCATGCGGAGAATGTATCGTCCGCTCTGCGGCGATGGTCGAGCAGACGTTTGGCGGGATCACGACAAGGCTTTGGGACGACCCTTTCGAATGGACCTTGCCGGAAAAGCTTGCGACGATCGCTGGCGTGGCAGAATATCTCGACGAGGTTGAAGCGACTAGGCAGAAAGGATTCGAACTGCTGACGACTGACGATGACCTGAACCGCGAATTCCCGGCTCCTGTAAAGATGACATCGCTTTTTGAGTTGCTCACACAAACGCTCGCCAGAGCAAACCACTATCAGGGTCGCGCCTTTGCCGTTTTTCAGATGATGACAGGTGAAAAGCCGCCCCGTCTCTAGACTACGTCTCGGCGATCTCCGCTTCCTACTCCGTGTCCTCAGCGTGGAATCCGAGGTGAAGAGTTTGCCAGAGAATTCCTCGCGGAGTTCGCGAAGAGAAGACGCGAGCAGACCGTCCGGCTATTTGAGCTAGTCCCACGACCGTTTGGCTGAATTATTGCAACCAGAACTTTTTCGTGTAAGAATTCGTTAGGATTTGGGTCTACCATCTAAACGGAGAAAGCCACATGCATTGCCCCAGCTGCGGACAGCAACAAATATCGAATGAAACGAAGTTCTGCTCACGATGCGGAATGCCGCTGGGCCTCGTATCTGAGGTTGTTGCTCACGGCGGTTACCTGCCGCAGCTGGCCGAGCTCCACAAAAAGAAAAAGCCTCTTTTTTCCCGCAAGAACGTACTCGGCTTCAGCCTTATCTGGTTTTTGTTTTTTCTTTTTATAATGGCTCCCTTTTGGGGAATTGTTGATGTTGAGGAACTTGCCGGCGTCTCAGCGGTATTGGGCATTTTCGGCGGTCTGATAATGATGATCTCCGCGTTCCTGTTCTTTCCGAAAGATCGGTCCGCCGCTCCGCTGATGCCCGGTATGATCGCTCCGCCGAATCAAGTTCCGAACTACCAGGGCCAGACTCACGCTCCGCAGTCCGCACTTCCACCGCAACAATCCATACCGGCGTCGACGTACGGTCCGCCGATCGCGGGAAGCTGGCGTGATACGAATGACCTGCAACCCGCAAGCGTAACCGAAAGCACTACTCGTTTGCTCGACAAGGAAGAACTGAAATAGCCATGTTTTGCCCTCAGTGCGGCCAGCAGAGACTTTCGACTGAAACGAGCTTTTGTTCGCGATGCGGTTTTTTGCTGACCGGAACCGCCGAACTGCTCTCCAATGGCGGGCTCATTCCTCGCCCTGATGCATCAGCCAGACGCAACGGTCCGTCAGAGCGTTCGCGGGGGATAAGGCAAGGTGCGTTCATAATACTAACCTCTCTGCTGATCGTGCCGATCCTGACGCTGATCACAATTCTGTTTCAGGCTCAAACTCCGATCTTGCCTATCTTCGCGACGATCCTGCTTGTCGGCAGTGGAATGCTGCGGATCGCGTATTCCGCGATGTTCTTGTCGGGCGAAACCGGAACGTCGAGGACGCCAGACGAATCGCCCTTAGCTTTCACGCGGTCGCATGACCAGCTCCCTGCTTCCCAGTCGATCCCAGCTTCCGTTTACGCAGCACCTGCTCCGGGAGGCTGGCGAACAACGAATGAGCTCGAACCCCACAGCGTCACCGACAGCACGACAAAACTGCTCGAAAAAGAAGAGGCAAGCTAAAACCCAACCGCCAGCCCATCACTTCGCGAATCGATTGCACCCAAACGCACGCCCTTTTCGTCTATCATAATTCCGGTCGCCGAGGCGATATTTCCCGTGTTTGTCGCGAGTTTGTGACCGAATCCGGTCAGGATCGAGATCGTGTCCGGTGAAAGCCCGTACGTCTCATGCAGGACCTCGTCAGGTAGCCACTGATGATGAACACGCGGGGCATCGATCGCTTCCTGGATGTCCATATCGTGGTCGATCACGTTAATGATGGACTGCATCACAGCGGAGATGATCCGCGGCCCGCCGCGAGCTCCGAGAGCGAACCACACCGAGCCATCTTTGCGCAAAACGATCGTCGGCGTCATCGACGACAGAGGCCGCTTACCGCCTTCGACCTTGTTTCGCTCACCCTGGACCAGCCCGAACAGGTTTGGCCTGCCGGGACGAGCAGCAAAATCGTCCATCTCGTCATTCATCAGCACGCCGGTTCCCTTTATCGTCACCCGCGAGCCGTAAAGGTCGTTGATCGTGTAGGTGTTTGAGACGACCATCCCTGACGGATCGACGACGGTGTAGTGCGTCGTGTCCATCGACTCGGCCCCGGCCGGCTCGCCGAACTTGATATCGCGGCTGCTCGAAGCCTTGCGTTCATTTATCGAAGCCCGACGCTGTTCTGCGTATTTCTTATCGATCAGCCCAAACGTCGGCACATTGGCAAAATCCGGATCGGCCATGAACTCGGCCCGATCCGCAAAAGCCCGCCGTGAAGCCTCTATATATAAGTGGTACTTCGCCGCAGAATTCGATTGCAGTTTGCGAATATCGTATGCCTCGAGCATGTTCAAAACCTGCATCATGACAACCCCGCCCGAACTCGGCGGCGGCATCGAAATGATCTCGTGCCCGCGATAAGTGCCTTTAAGCGGCGTGCGTTCCTTCGCGACGTAGTTCTTGAGGTCTTCGAGGGTGATGAGGCCGTTGTTCGCCTTCATGTCGTCGGCGATCATGCGGGCGGTCTGGCCGGTATAGAATTCCTTCGCTCCCTGCTTTTCGATACGGCCGAGCGTCTGGGCGAGTTCGGGCTGCTTGAACAGGTCGCCCTCCTGGTAATACTTACCGTTGTTAAGGAAGATGCGGTTGCTGTCGGGGTATTTCGCAAGGTGTTCGCGGTACGCTTTTGCGAGTTCGGCTAAACGGTGCGACAGAATGTAGCCGTTCTCAGCCAGCAAGCGGGCCGGACGCACAAGCTCCGCCCAAGTGATCTTGCCCGAACCATACTTCCTAAACGCCAGATCAAACCCCGCCAAAGTCCCCGGTACACCCGAAGCCCGATACCCGATCGTCGAACCGCCTTCGCCGCGTATCAGATTGCCGTCCTTATCAACAAAAACGTCCCGCGTCGCCGCTTTTGGGGCCATTTCGCGGTAATCGATCGCAAAGTTCTCGCCCTTCGCGTTCCTGATCACCATAAACCCGCCGCCGCCGATGTTTCCCGCCTCGGGATAGACCACCGCCAGAGCGATCCCCACCGCGATCGCCGCATCCACCGCGTTCCCGCCCCGCTTCATCACATCAGCCCCGATCTTCGAAGCCAACTCATGCTGCGAAGCCACCATCGCCCGCTTCCCGCGAACCGGCTCAGGATAAGCCGCATAAACAGGAGCACCGACCGGAGCAAACGAAAAAACAAACGCCGCCAAAACAACCAAAGCGGCCAATCGCTGAGTCAGGATATTTCTCATAACCCGAAAGATAACAAAACTTCCATATCGCGACAAATACGGCCGACTGAAGGTCATGGACAAGAAACTGCGCGCTTCCCCACGATTCCATGTTATCCTCTTCCTAAATCCCGACTTTGGTCACTTTGGCCTCGTAATTTTTGGCAGCCGGTTTTATAGGAGAAGGCATAATGAACTCCCGAAACCTTAGATCTTGTATCGTCCTCATCATTTTGTTGATCTTCGCGTCTGTATTGCCGGCGCAGGAGCCGGCTCGATTATCGATCGACACGTCTCTTCATTTCATTAGCGGAGCCCAAACGATCATTCCTGTCCGGCTGACGTCGGAGGGCGGCGAGAGGACGATCAGTTTCTCGCTTGGCTGGGATATCGGCACGAACGTTCGCTACGTTAGGGTTGATCTGGCTGCGGGTTCTCCGTCCGATACTGTGATTACTGTCAATTCCAGCAGAACTGCCGCGGGGCGCGTCGGGATCACGATGACGAGCGCAACAGGCTTCGGTCCCGGCTCAAAGCTCTTGGCCAACGTCATCACGCAGGGCGGTCAGCCTGAGGTCTTTCCACTTCGAATCGATTACATAAATTCCCCAACGCCTATCCGCGTTACGGATCTTAACAACGAGGCTCGACCGATCGTAACCAGCGGGTTTACCTTTTCCTCTATGGGGATCGCAGATCCCGGAATGGTTTTGTCCGTCGGCCAGATAGATGCGACTGCCGGTCGAACAGTAACTCTCCCCGTTCGATATTCACGTGCCTTCGGTGGATTTGACGGAACTACAAACGTCAGCTTTTCGATCCAGTGGGACTCGGAGTTTCTAGAATATCGAGCAGCCAGTCCCGGAGATCTGCTTCCGCCGGGGAGTTTAGCGACGTTTGATGAGAGCATGGTTGCCCAGGGCCGCCTCGGCGTCTCGATAACCGGCACATCACCTTTTATCGATAGCGTCATTAGTTATCGTCCCGCTAAGGTCACGTTTCAGGTGCGAAGCACCGCACCGGTCGGGCTGTACCCGATATCGTTTACGAACTCTCCGACGCCATATCGAGCTTCGACAGCGAGCGGCCAGCCCACGTATGCGGCGTGGTCGCCAGGATTTGTAAATAACGGAGTTTACTACGCATATCTCGAGGGAAGAGTTCGAACGCCCGGCGGGCTGGCGCTCAGGAACGCGATCGTCGAACTCGTCGACGACGATGGGGTCAAGAGAACTGCGACCACGAATTCTTTTGGAACCTTCATCTTCATGTACGTCCCAAATATCTCGCCTTATACGATCGTTGTCCGCTCAAAACGCTACCGCTTCCCCACCGTCCCCTACGTCGCAGTCGCCGGCTTACCATCCCCGATCGATATCTGGGGACTTGAATAAGCTAATTGTTAAGCCCGCGTGGCGGGTGGCAGGGTTTCTGGAATAGCTGCTGTCGCCCGCTACGCGGTCTTGCTGTTCAATGTTGCAACCTATCCACGGGTTTACACCCGTGGCTTTATGCTGTGACCCGCTACGCGGGCCTGGGGCGGCGAGATCTGATCGCTTGGGGCTGCAATAAAAGTTCTTTCTCCCGAACAATTCTTACAATTCACGACACTCTTTGAGCGGCAACACGCGGGGCGGTGGGGGTGCGGTTGGGTCCGTGTGGGTTTGGGGCGCTTGTTTGTTGGGTGGGGTTGGGTTTGGGGCGGGGGTTTTTGAAAAATTGGCGTAAGAAAAGGGTTATTTCTGACAAATATGTGTGAACACGGGGGAAATCGTCGGGGTTTTGGCGGTTTTTATGGTCTTTGAAATGTAAATGCTGCAGCGGATGGGCTTAGGGCTTGGGGTTTTGGGCTTGGGGCTGTGGAGCGAGGCCTCCAGCCCGTTGAGGGAGTGCTCCAGCCCGTGGAGCGAGGGCTCCAGCCCGTGGAGCGAGGGCTCCAGCCCGTGGAGGGAGTGCTCCAGCCCGTGGAGGGAGTGCTCCA
>LNEI01000001.1 GCA_001464455.1 Acidobacteria bacterium Ga0077534 | reverse complement strand
CTTAATCCATTTCTTTCTCTTGGCTTTTCGAAACATCGCTCGAATGGTTTCGAAATCACGATTGACTGTCGCGATCTTGACAGTTTTAAGCCGCGCACGCCGGTAGGTACGAAAGACTGTTTCATCCATTGTTTCTAAGAGATGGTCTCCCAGCACCCCGCTAATGCGGTCAATCTTAGCTCTTTCAGATTCCCAAGTACGCATCCCTTCAATCTTTAGTCCATCCACATAAAGTGGCTCTATTACGAATTCCTTCTTGTACCATTCCGCTAGATTCTTGAAGGTCATTCCGCGTCCGTCAAGAAAAGCTTGACCTCGCGTCTCATATTCAGCCCTAGTCTCTTCAGCTAATTGCTCTGCGTGTTTTATGTTTTGGGCACGCTTGTAGATGTATTTGAACTTGCCATCGGCTTGGGGTAACCTGATGCGTGCGTAAAGTAAACCGGACTTTTTGTCGGTCCAGGCAAAAGAGCCGTAGCGTCGGCGTTTCTTCTCTTTAGTTACCTTCTCTTGAGGCATTTTGTTATCTAACCATTTTACTAACCATTTGACTTCGGATTTGTCTGTTAGTTTAAGAGGAGAGTGACAGTAAAGTAAAGGAATTTAGGGCTAGAAACGTATTTTATGTCGAACATCGATGTAGCGATAATCGGCTTTTAACCACTGGGTCGCAGGTTCGAGTCCTGCTCGGATCACCAAAAATTCTTGGTAGCAAAATGGCAGCTTCTTGGCTGTCATTTTTCGTTGTTGGGGTGCTGGAGATCCGCACTACCCAACCGACGGACCCTCCGGCAGGATCCGACCGAGGATCTTTTCGATCCTTTTGTACCAGCAAGGCAGGTTCGGGGTACAATGGAGATAAATATTGGGATCAAGACTTTATTGGAGATTATGAAGCGAATATTTGTAACTTTGCTAGCGGTATCTTTGCTGGTCGTCTCGTCAGGAATTGGTGTAAACGCTCAGAAGGCGACGGATGAGGCGGCTTTGATAGCTAAGGCCCGGAAGATACATGACGGGGTGATCACGCTCGACACTCATGTTGACATCAATACCGCTAACTTCACTGACAATAACAACTACACGAAGGATCTCTCTACACAGGTCACGCTGCCCAAAATGGTTAGTGGGGGGCTCGATGTCGCTTGGTTTATTGTTTATACCGGGCAAGGTGAGTTGAATGAAGCGGGATATCAGCGAGCCTATGCGAATGCCATTGATAAGTTTGACGCCATCCATCGTTTGACCAAGACCTATGCTCCCGACAAGATCGAGTTAGCTCTTACTTCGAAAGACGTGCGTCGGATAGCAAAGTCGGGCAAGAAAGTAGCGATGATCGGTGTTGAGAATGCTTATCCCGTCGGTACAGATATCTCCAATGTTAAGAAGTTTGCCGATCGCGGGGCTCGTTACATGTCGCTCGCTCACAACGGACACAGTCAGCTCGCTGACTCGAATACGGGCGAGGCGGACGGGAAATGGCTTCACAACGGGCTGAGCGATCTCGGCAAGCAAGCGATCACTGAGATGAACAAATGGGGCATCATGGTCGACGTGTCGCATCCATCGAAACAGGCAAATATTCAGTCGATCCAGCTTTCCAAGGCTCCCGTGATCGCATCACATTCCAGCGCTCGTGCGTTATGTGACCACAGTCGGAACCTCGACGATGAGGAACTCGAACTCATCAGAAAGAACGGCGGGGTTGTGCAAACCGTAGCATTCAGAGGGTACGTAAAGAAGGAGAAGAGTGCTTTGCGGACGGCCAAGACTGCGGAGATACTGCAAGAGTTGGGTGCTAAAGAGAACTTCAAGGTTCTCCCAAGAGCCGAAGTTATGCGTTTAGCCGAGAAGGAGCGCGGCGAATACACCGCTTCGCTCAGGGAATTTCGCGAGCGAGTAAACCCGATACTACGCGAGCGTTTGAAGGACGTAGCTCCCGATGTAAATGTTGCGGATTTTGTCGATCACATCGACTACCTTGTTAAGAAGATCGGCATCGATCATGTAGGTATCAGTTCGGATTTTGATGGCGGCGGCGGCGTAGAAGGGTGGGACGATGCAAGCGAGACCTTTAACGTTACTCTCGAACTCGTTAGGCGCGGCTATACGAAGAAGCAGATCGAAAAGATCTGGAGCGGCAATTTGCTGCGAGTCTTGGACGAAGTCCAAAAGGTCGCTAAAAAGATGCAGGGTAAGTAGTTAAGGTGCGGTTTGGATCACTTCTTCGTGCTGGTGATAGTCGGGGCACCGGCGGCGTTGCCGACAATGTAAGAGTCGCGGGCCCGGATTATTAGATTTGGACGGTTTACGCGAATTTTAATGTTTTTCCGCTGACCGGGCCGGCCTTCATCTTCGGGGACAAAACCGATGTTATATTGGCGTCGCAATTCTTCCGCGATGCCTTCGAACGCCCGGGTCAGACCGCCGGGAGTTGCTTCTGGACGGAAGACCCGGCCCCCAGTAACCTCTGCGATCTCTTCGAGATATCTGCGGCCCACGGCGTATTCTTCCGCGCTTGTTCCACCGTAAATGACATTACCGCCCCCAAAAATCGGCGGGAAAGGAGAATTCGTCCTCCGGCGGTTATCAAGATAAGTGTTGTAGTAGATCGGAAATACAAGCGAATCAGCCTCTTCTGCGTAGTTCAAAGTGCTGTCGTAACTGTTTTTCCGAGAGGTCGTGTCTACGCCGTCAGTAAAGAGAACGACCGCCTTTCTGCCTTCGATCTTACTAAGCTGCTTCCTAAGAGCCTCATCGACGGCATTATACAAAGACGTTCCGTCCCCAAAATCTGCTTTTCTAATGGCCTTGAAGATCTTTTCGCGATCTTTTGTGGCTTGGGCGAGAACGTTTATTCCGTGGTCAAATTCGATGACAATGACGGTGTCCTGCGGTTCTAGAAGATTGACGAATGCTATCGCAGCCTGCTGGATCTCCTCGATCCGGTAGGCTGTCGAGGGGGAAACATCAATTACCAGTGCGACCGTTATCGGTTTATCAGTCGTCCCAAAATAAGCGATCTGCTGCTCGACGCCATCTTCGAATATCTTGAAATCGTTTTGTCTCAGTCCGGGAATGTATAGGCCGTTTCGATCAAAGACGGAAACGGGGATGGTAACCAGGTTGGTTTCGACCCGAAGCGTTTCGGTGTCATCTGTCGCGGCAGTTGGTACTATCGCAGGTGAAGGGGCCGGGGCTTGGGCAGCTTTCTTCTCCGTTGCGATGCTAACGCCGGGAAAACGGTCGGTCTGGACTGAAATTCTGCTTGTCCGGGGCTTCGATTCTGAATATTCACTCGGGTTTTCGGCATTTCTAACCTTCGTCTCAGGTGTCGGAGACGGCGTTACACGCCGTCCCGACTGAGCGGAAATGCTTGATAATCCAATAAAACAGATAGCGATCAGACCAAGAACACGATACATAGTCAAACAAACCTTAGGTTACCAGCTATGACGTACAGAAATGCCATTTTGATGCAAGAAAAGTAGCGAATGGTCGAAATATCTTTATGAAACCATCGTGATCACCGTCGAAAGACTGAACCAGAGCATAATCGCGACCACCGCCCAACCAGTGATCTGGAGCCACAGTGGGTGCTTGTAATCTCCGAGAATACTTTGTTTTCGCGAAGCGAGCAGTATCAATCCGAGCCCGACCGGCAGGATGAATCCATTTACTGTCCCGGCAAGTACGAGAACGCGAACAGGATTTCCTATCGCAAGGAATATTCCCGTCGACAGGAGCATGAAGCCGATGACAAGCCAATTACTGTTCCGGCCAAGCGATGAATGAAAGGTCTTGAGAAAAGAGACCGAAGTAAAAGCAGCTCCGACGACCGACGTGATCGCCGCCGCCCACATCACGATCCCAAAAACTCGCAGCCCGACGGTTCCCGCAGCGCTTTGAAAGACAGACGCCGGAGGATTCTTGTCATCGATCGCGAATCCCATTGTGATCACGCCGAGGGCTGCGAGGAACAGGAAGAAACGAATGATCGCCGTGAGGATGATCCCGCTATACGCTCCACGATTTATTACGCTTAAATTCTCACGACCGGTCACGCCTGCGTCGATCAGCCTGTGGGCACCAGCAAATGTGATGTAACCGCCAACCGTTCCGCCGACGAGGGTCACTATGGCACGTGCGTCGATCGTTTCGGGCCATATCGTCCGAAAAGCGGCGTCCGCGAGCGGTGGCTGCGATGCAAATACGACGTAGGCGATCAGCACCAGCATGATCACGCCGAGGATCTTGACGAAAAGATCCATCGCTTTTCCTGCTTCCTTGAACAGAAAAAGGCCGATCGCAAGCACTGCACTGATCACCGCACCGTATGCGACCGGAATGTCGAGAGCCGCGTTTAATCCAAGGCCCGTGCCGCCGATGTTTCCGATATTAAATACCAAACCTCCCGCCGCGACGAGGCCCGCGAGCAGATAGCCGGCTCCGGGGATCGTCTCATTTGCCACGTCCTGGCCGCGCTTTCCGCTGACGCCCAAAACGCGCCAGATGTTCATCTGAGCGAAGATATCTAGAATTACGGAGAGAAGAATGACGAAGCCGAAACTCGCAAGCAGTTGCTTAGTAAAAACGGTCGTCTGCGTCAGAAAGCCCGGCCCGACGGCTGAGGTCGCCATTAGAAATGCCGCCCCGAAGACTATTGAGGTAATCGATGATCGTTTTTCTTCTTCAGCCATTTTTGATCCGCCTGATCTCAATTGAGTTTGCGGAGAGGGCATCGCGGATAGTGGACGCAAACTCGACTGCTCTCGCTCCGTCGCCGTGAATACAGAGCGTCTCCGCTTTTATCGCGACCATGATCCCATCGACCGCCCTTACTCGGCCGTCTCGCACCATGTCCAAAACCTGAGAAACCGCCAAATTCACGTCAACTATGAGAGCACGCGGGTCACCGCGTGGTGTAAGCGAGCCATCATTTGTGTATGTCCGATCCGCGAAGACCTCGCTTGCCGTTCGCAGACCAGCACGCCTTGCTTCTGCTATCGAATGGCTTCCTGAGAGACCGAACAGCACTACATTGTCGTCAAACTGTTTGACGGCGTTAGCTATTGCCCGGGCCACTGACGGTTCTCTCGCTGCCTGGTTGTAGAGAGCCCCATGGGGTTTTACGTGGCTGATAGCGGTACCCGCCGCAGAGCAAATGACCTCAAGCTTTTCGATCTGCTCCGTCACGATCGCGCCGATCTGCTCTGAGGAGAAGGGCATGTTCGTTCGTCCGAAATTGTCGCGATCGGGATAACCCGGATGAGCTCCGATCGCTACACTATGCTTGACGGCGAGATCGACCGTCCGCTTCATCGTTTCGTTGTCGCCCGCGTGAAAGCCGCAGGCTATATTCGCCGAAGTAATAAGCGGCATCAACCGTTCATCATTTCCGCACCCTTCGCCGAGGTCGCAGTTGAGATCTATTGAGAGCATCCCGTGATTATTCATCTAACTCGCCATTTGGACAAGCCCAGGGCAACCGGCCATTAGTTGCGGGACCATTCCGCATTCCGGTTCGTTCCATCCCATCCCGGGTGCGTTCCGCATACAATCGGAACGTGTAAGTTGTTATCCCTCAGCGACATACGGTCATTTTTGGCTGATATTCCGCCGAAATGAAAAAAAAGTTGCCACACGTGTGGCAAAAGCCACAGACATCTTGATCGCAAAGAACTAGATTAAGGTCGTGAAACAAGTAAGATGCAGTTGCAAAGATAGCACATGTTTCGACAAATGTCAAGTGGTTAACCGCTTTAGTGATGGGTCAGATTTAATTTCTATTGCCGTTGCCTTTAGGCAACGGTCGACGAAGGCGACCACCGCTCCTCCGTCAAAAGCCGACGCCGTCGGCTTTTGACGGAAGAGAGGTAACGGGCGATTACGATCCGTCGGCTAAAGCTGACGGCAATGCCAAAAGCAATTTTCAAACTGACCTACTACCACCGTTTTCCACCGAAGGCTGCGACGCGAAACATACTCATTTCCCGCTCGAATTCGACGGCGAGATCCTCGGCGTGGGCAATGTCCACAACATGAAAACCCACCCTGTCACCGGGGCCGAGTTGGCCGACGAGCGGAAGATCGCGAGAGATCACGTGTGCGATCCGCGGATAGCCGCCGGTAGTCTGGTGAGCCGCCATCAGGACGATCATCTGACCATTCGGCAGCAATTGTATCGTTCCATAGCTTACAGCGGACGAAAGAAGCTCACATTTTCTTACGAGGTCAAGTGCATCGCCCGCAAGCCTGAATCCCATCCGGTTCGAGTCGTTCGAGATCGCAAAATCCAGCGTTTCAAACTTGATCTTTGACTGCTCGTCCATCAGATCGAACTCAGCCCCACGGATGACGCGGACAGTCGGAAACGGACGGTAAAGCGGTATGAGAGATTGGGCAGCTCGGCGCCCTAGAAGTCTATTATCGAGAGCCGTGTCGATCGTATCAAGGATGTCACCAGAGCGAATTCCCCTGCCATGAAAACCTCCGGCCCGGGCCGCAAGGTTGGTACTTGAACTCCCGAGCCATTTAGCGACCCGCAGACCTCCGTGAATGGCTAAATAGGCTCGGTTTCCTAGTTTCTTTCCTTCAAATCGAAGCGTGTCTCCCTCTCTGCCGAAAAAGGTCGACCAATTGTCGAGCGTGTCGCCGTTGAGTGTTGCTGACATCTCGGCTCCGGCGATCGATGCGATAACGTCTCGCTGAAAGATGATCTCGGGAGCAGGGAAGTGCATTTCGATGACGGGCTCGTTCTCATCATTGGAAACTAGAAGGTTTGCGATGCGTGCAGCGGTCGTGTCCATCGCTCCGGTCGGATTAATACCAAAGCGCTGATACCCGTAGCGGCCAAGGTCCTGGAGCGTTGTCAGAATGCCCGATCTTTTGAACAGCAAACTCATTTCGTAGCTACGAACGAAACAATATCACCGGCACGCAGGAAAGCCGGCGGGTCATGTCTAACATCAAACATGTCGAGAGGGGTTCGGCCGATTATCTGCCATCCACCGGGCGACCTGAGCGAGTAAATACCCGTTTGGGTTCCGGCGATACCGATGCTGCCTGCTGGAACTTCGGTTCGTGGTGACTCTTTCCGGGGAGAGGCGATACGCTCGTCGACCTCGCCCATATAAGAGAAGCCCGGCAGAAATCCGAGCATGTACACGCGATATTCTCGCGACGTAAAGATCGCGATCACCTCGTCCCGGGATAGACCCTTCTGACCGGCAAGTTCATCGAGATCGAGGGCGGCAGACGGCGAAAAATCTACGGGTATCTCGATTCGTCGTCGGATATCCGCTTGTCCGATCTTTAGGGCGTCGAGTGTGCGGTAAACGAGTGCCGAAACGGCATCGAATGCTGTCGGAAACCCTCCAAAGTGTTTGCGGATCTCGACAAGGTTGTAATAGATCGTGGTTGAAGCGAATGCGGGTACAGATTCGATAAATCCCGGAAATCGGTCCGCTTCTAAGTGTTCTGCCAGCGAGATCGCGATGTCGTTGATCTCCGCCGAGATCGTATCCCCAAATTCCACCGTCAACGCAGAATCGCCAAGCGGGAAGATACGAAATGGAACGTTAGAAGTCATCTTGCGCGTTGTTTGGGATCAAGATACTCGCGGAGGCCATCGCCAATAAAATTGAAGGCAAGAACCGTCATTGCTATCGCCACGCCAGGAAAAAAGAGTACGTGCGGCGAGCTGCTGAACATCTGCCGGGCCTCGTCGATCATTGTGCCCCAACTAGGAGCCGGCGGTGGGATGCCGAGACCAAGGAAGGAAAGAGACGCTTCGGAAAGGACCGCCCCGGCCATACCCAACGATGCCTGGACTATAAGAGGCTGAACCGCATTCGGCAGGATATGCGTGAATAGGATTCGCATATTGCTTGCCCCAAGGGCTCGGGCAGCGAGAACATAATCGTATTCCCGTACCTTCAAAACCTGCCCGCGCATCACACGAGCGTAGCCCACCCAACCGATAATGCAGAGGGCCGCGATCAGTTTGCCCTGGCCAGTCCCGAGAAAAGCAACGAGTGCAATAGCCAGCAGGAGTCCGGGAAAAGCGAGAAATACGTTAAAAATATAGCCTGAAAGAAACTTGTCGACGAAGCCGCCGTAGAATCCGGCGATGGCACCGATGACCGTCCCAAATATTGCTGAGACAACGACGACCGTTATGCCTACCTCCAGCGATATCCTCGCGCCATAGATCACGCGTGAAAAAACATCGCGCCCGAGTGCGTCGGTTCCAAACCAGTGCTCAGCAGACGGCGGAAAATATCGCATCTCTAGATTCTGCGCCGCGATGTCGTGCGTCGCAATAAACGGCGCAAAAATGGCGGCGAGAATAAACAAGCCCGCGATGAATAATCCAATGTAGCCAAGACGACTCATTAAAAAAAGCTAACTGCTAACTCAACCTGATCCTTGGATCGAGTTTTCTGTAAACAAAATCTGTTAGTGCGTTTGCCAGAATAAAGGTGACGCTAATGACCAGAACGCATCCCTGAACCAGTCGATAGTCGCGCTTGCCAATTCCGTCCTCGAGAAGCAAAAGTCCGAGACCTTGCCAGTTGAAGATCTTTTCCGTGATGATCGCTCCCGCGAGCAGAACTCCGAGCTGCAGGCCGAGAATAGTGACGACCGGGATCAGGCCGTTTTTAAGGACATGCTTGTAGAGGACGTTTCGCTCGCTCACACCTTTTGCCCGGGCCGTGCGAACGTAGTCTTCTCCCAGCTCCTCGATAACGCTGGAGCGGACCATTCGTGTCAAGATCGCAGACAGTGCAGCACCAAGCGTAACCGCGGGCAGGATTATGTCTTCCGGGTAAAAGCTGCCCGTCGGAGAGAACCATCCGAGATTAACGGCGAAAATGTAAACCAAAAAGGGGCCGACGACAAAGGTTGGCAGAGAAATGCCCATTAGAGCAAAGACCGACGCTCCATTATCGATGAGCGAGCCTTTCCGCGAACCAGCTAAAACACCCAGCGGCAGTGCAATTCCGATCGCGACCAGCATAGCGGCGATCGCGAGTTTTATAGTCGACGGATACCTTTCGAAGATCATCGACGCCACGGGGCGGTCCGTTTGGAACGACCGGCCGAGATCGCCCTGCAGTAGGCCGACCCAGTATTCGGCGTAACGATTGTGCACGCCATTCCACACAAAGCCGCCTTCTGCCGAGTAGGTAAAGAAGAATGCAGGCCGATCAAGGCCATGTTTGACTCGAAAGTTCTCTATCTGCTCCTGTGTCGCGTTTTCGCCCAGGATCACCATAGCCGGGTCGCCCGGAACCGCCTCGATCAGCAGCGTCACGAGCGAAACGACAGTCCAGATGACCAGCAGCATGAGCGCGAGCTGGCGAGCAAAATTTAGAAGCTTATATTTCATTCAGAAATACCGGCGAGCCTCTAAATCTTATAATTTTACGACTGGTGCGGCAAGCAGAACACCTGCCGTAGAGTCAGATCTTCGTTCCTGTGTGAAGAGCGGCAATGCCGCCCGTGAGATTTGCGTATTTTACGTCCGCAAAGCCGGTAGATTCGATCATTTCGACGAGCTTTTTCTGATTTGGGAATTTTGAGACGGAATCTGGCAGGTATTCGTAAGCACCCCGCGAACCGCTGACAGCGCCACCGATCCGCGGGAGAACATGGGCGAAGTAGAAATTGAAGAGCTTTCCAAAGCCCGGAACAACAGGGGCCGAAAACTCGAGTACGGCGAGCGTGCCACCGGGTTTGAGTATGCGGCGAAGCTCCGTTAGTCCGTCCGGAACGTTGGCGAGATTTCGCAGGCCGAACGCGATAGTCACCGCGTCGAAACTGTCGTCGACGAAGGGGAGCCCGAGGGCATCGCCTTCGATGTAAGGGATCGGTTTAGACTCGCCTTCGGATTTCGTCTTAGCGTTTGTCAGCATCGGCCGGCAAAAGTCCGTTCCAACGATCTGTGCTCTTGAACCGCGGTTTAGCTCAAGCGAAAGATCGCCCGTTCCACAGGCAACGTCCAGAACCACCGCCGAAGGGTTGTCCAGAACTGGCCGCAGTGCCGCAGATACCTTCCGCCGCCAGCCTTTATCGATGTTAAGCGAAAGCAGATGGTTGAGCAGGTCGTATCGTCCGGCGATGCCGGCGAACATTTCGCGCACAGCTTTAGCGTGGGCGGCTTCTTTTGCGTTAAGACTTTTTTGCACGGCTATTTTGGCTGGCTGCCGCTCACGACGACCGTAGCAAAGGGCTGTTTTCCGAGTTTTGCGGCAAAAGCAGCTACGTCACCGACAGTTACTTTTTCGGCGGCTTTTGCGTAAGAATCAATACTTGTGATCCGAAAGGTGTCCGCATCGAGCCATATAGACGGAACGTCTCGTTTTGCCCAAGCGGCTTTGAAGTCGTTCTTAGCCGCCTGAAACTCGCCTTCGGTGACCGGATCGTTGATAGCTTTGGAAACGAGCTGCATCGCGTCGATCTTGCCATTTGCAGGCCCGACATCTCCGGACCCGGCCTCAAAGCCGACGGTGATGACGCCTCGCAATGTTCGGGCATCGTTGCGAACAAAGAGCTTATCGGCAAATTCTGACGGTACACGTCCTTTCAGCCTTGCTTCGAGAATTCTCGTGAAAACCATCGACGCGGCGAGATCGGCGTCAGCTCTGGCAGAGCCTCTGGTCATCATTCTGATCGCCGCCGAATCTGGCTTTGGAGAGGCAAGGAACTGCATTGAGTTTTCCGGGCCGTCGGGTTCGCGAAATGTCGGCGGCACCTTTCTGTCCGATTTCAGCCAGCCGCCAAAATAGCGCCGGGCGGCCCGAATGGCGAGATTTCGGTCAAAGTTGCCCCAGATGGCGACCGTTGCGTTGTCCGCGGTTAGGAACCGCTTCTTAGCATCAACCAGGTCCGCGAAGTCTACCGCAGCCAGCGACGCGGCGTTTCCGTCTTCGGCACGACCGTATGGGAATGTACCCAGCAGCCGCCGGGCTGCCGCTCGGTCAGCGACGTAGCCGGGCTCAGATTCCAATTTTGCGATCTTTGCGAGCAGTTCGTCTCTCAAACGGTTGGTCTGCTCTTTGTCGATGTTCAGGTTCGAAACGGCGCTGGCGAGCGTTTCGAGCATCGAGAGAAAATTCTCGCTCTTTGCACTCGCGTCAACCTCGATCATGTCGTAGTCCGCGACGATGGTGAGCGAACCGCCTAGATCCTCTGCAAAAAAATCTTTCGCTGCCTGATTCGGAAAAATACTGTCCGCGAGCAGCTGCATCACGCCTTCTTTTCCCTGCGGGTCGAAGGCAGAGCCTGCGTGGACACGAATACGGATCGAGACCTTGTCCGAGGTTTTATCCGGCCACATGAGGATCTTTAGCCCGTTCAAAAGCTTCTCCTGATTCGGTGCGGCGGGTGCCTGAGCGAAGATCGCCGGGGCCACGAGCGACAGCAGGATCACGAGGATCAGAGCAATAAAGACGATTTTCTGGAATAATTTCTTGTTTTTCATCGTATATACCGATAACAACGGGCGATCAAAAGGTTTAGTTGCCTGAGATCGAGTATATGTTGTCACGGTTTGGCGATACTATCGAATATGCACGCCGAGTTTCATAAATGAAAATATTAAGAGTAGGCGGGCATCGCGTCAAACACAAGGGGCATCTATGCTGATTGAGTGGTTTTGAAACAAGGGGGCCGCGTTTTACTGTGAGAAATCACTTAACTTCTGAAAGAATCGCGGTATAATTGCTTTATCATTATGTCGTCCGCTCCAAAATGGAGCGTTTATACGGAGAAGCCGAAATGGGAAAAGTCGTAAAATTTTGCAGTTCGTGTGACGAAGGGTTTGCTGAGAAGTTTGGCTTCTGTCCGAATTGCGGACAGTCGCTCCAAGCTTTTGAGATGAATCCCGTCATTCCTGAGGCTCCGGCCCCGAAAGAAGAAGTTGCAGCACCGCCGGTCGTTGAGGCAGCCCCGATCGTCGCCGCTGAACCAATTATCGAAGAAATTGTTGCTCCTCCCGTGCATGAGATCGTTGAAGAACCGGTGGCTGAAGAGCCAGTGATCGCTGCGCCGGTCGAAGTTCCGGTTGAACCAGTAAAGGCTGCGGCGGCGACGACCGTTCAGCCTTTCGTTCAGAAAACAGTTGTTGATGCTGATGCCGTCAGGCCTTCGCGCGACGGATGGGTAAATGTTTCGACCGATGATGACTCGTTTCGAGTCACGGTTATCGAAGAGAAGAATGTCGGCACTCGCCGTGCTCTTCTCCTGGGGTCGCTGGCGTTTATGTGTCTGGCGCTCATGGTCGGAACGGTCGTCAGCATTTTTAGCAAGGATCTGGAAGTTGGGTCGATCAATGACGATATTTTTAATGCAGTCATTGTTGACGACGTACCTACCGAGATCGAGGAGCCCGAAGTCAAGAAGAACAATGACAAAGGCGGCGGCGGTGGCGGCGGTGGCCGTGAAGAAAAAGAAGAGACCACTCAGGGTGATCTCGCAGATCAATCGCCAAAGCCGACACGACCGCCGGACGCTAAGGTATTCCGCAGCGACAATTTCGAACTGAAAATGCCTCCTCCGCAGACGGAAGGTAATCAGAAGTTTGAGAAAAAGTTTGACCGCTACGGAGATCCTAATGGCCGCTTTGCTACATTTTCTAACGGAACCGGCTCAGGCGGCGGACAGGGAACCGGCGTTGGAACGGGCCAGGGCAGTGGCCGCGGCACTGGAGCGGGTTCTGGAACCGGCTCGGGCAGCGGCGGTGGCCTTGGCAGCGGAAATGGCAACGGAATCGGTGGTGGTGACAGCGATGGCGGTCCGCCGCCTCCGGCGAGACCAGCTGGGGTAACGACCGGGCTAAAGATCATCTCGAAACCGCGTCCGGGTTACACTGATGCTGCACGTACCAATAATATTCAGGGAACGGTTATTCTCCGCGTAACGTTTCTCGCTTCCGGCCAGATCGGCAGCATATCGCCGGTCAAGGGATTGCCAAATGGCTTGACCGAACAGGCGATCGCGGCCGCCCGCCGTATCGCGTTTGAACCCGCGAAGGTGAATGGCCTCGGCCAGACCGTAACGAAGCAGATCGAGTATTCATTCTCCATCTATTGATCGCTTTCCAGGGCGAAAAAATTAAGCTATCCGGGTCACCTCGGATAGCTTTTTTCTTTTGCCTACCCGCACAAACAAATAAATTACAGAAAATGTGGCACTGAACGAGCGACTTTCTCGCAGGTATAAGTGAGAACACAAGAATTCACACGCGAGAGGTCGAAATGGAAATATCGAAACTTAAAAGCAAAGCCGTCAAGACGAAGGCCGCAATGGTCATTTGTACCATTGCGATGCTGCTATTCGCCGTAGGCGCATCGGACGCACAGGAAGGCAGGATAATGGACGTTCCTGTCGAGAACGTCGAAATTCTACCGCCGATACCCATCATCGATGGGCTTCCGCTATTTCCGTTTGTCTCCGGCGAGAAGGAGCCGGCCATGGCGGTCGTGGGTTATCGGCCCGACGTCGTCGATCCAGCATCGTTCTATGATAATTTTGACCCGTCGTCCTTCTCGACCGTGATCTTCGTCAACGGCGGCCAGGTCGGCGGTGTGACCCGACTGGTTGCGGATGATCTGACGCTTGCGGGCACGCCGCCATACAACCTCGGGGCGTTCACCTGGGTCGCGTGTTCACAGAATTCGGGGTCAGTCACCTTCCGTTCGCTTATCCGGTTCTATGCCGACAATGCCGGCTCACCGGGAGCACTCATCGCGGGCTATAATATCCCTCCGTTCCAGGCCGTCCCCGGAGGTGCCTGCCAACCTTTTACCATAAAGCTGGTTCCGGGACTTCAGGTACCCTTCTCGACCAACAAGGTCTGGGCCGGTTTGACGTTCGATCGGCAAGAAGGATCCACGGCGACCGAGGCGCAGCTGAACGGCCTGGGCGGCGGTTTCTTTAATCCTGTGGAACTCGGTTCGAGCGCCGATCTTTTCTTTCGCACGACCAATGCCGGCGATTTTTTCAGCAACAACCCGCCGGGAGCGACGATGACAGTCGCCGGCGGGCCAGCTGACAATTTTGGCTGGGAGCTTCGGCGGCGCGTTACGCTCAATCCGATGACGCGGCTGGATTCCAATCCAAGAACTCCTAGCTCTACGGCTCGCTGGTCACTCACGCTGAACACGAGCAATCCGGCCGATGCGACACAGCTAACAGGGCTCACGGCGGCTAATTTCACGCTGATCCGAACCGGAACAGTAACCGGCAGTGTGACGTCGGTCACCCCGAACGGTGCGGGGAACAACTCCTGGATAATAACCGCGACCCTTGGAGCAGGGACCGGTACTGTCGGGCTGAACCTGACTGATAATTCGACTGGCATCAGTACGGGAATCTCAAATCCGTCGCCGCATGTCGGCGAGGTTTACAATGTTGTTGCCGGAGGAACCCCGACTCCGACACCAACACCAACACCAACACCAACACCAACCGCTACGGCGACGCCAACCGCAACACCGACCGCCACGCCAACCGCGACTCCGACATGTAATCCGCTGGCAATCGACGGCAGAGAGGTCTTGTATCGGGCCGAGGGCAATGGGGAAGACTCACAAGGGCCAACATTCGAGAATGGAACGCTTGAAAACGGAGCAAGTTTTGGCACGGGTAGGATAGGTCAAGGGGTTGTGCTTGACGGCGTCAATGACCGGGTTCAACTGGGTAATCCAACAAACCTCCGGCTTCAAAACTTTACCATTGAGACGTGGATTAGACGCTCAAGCTCTACGATTGTGACGAATAATCCGGCCGCAGGCTTCAACGGCGGAACATTACTGGCCTATGGCAGCAACGGATATGGCTTTGCGATCGACGAGCCAACGAACCGTCTTGTCTTGACCCAGATTGGCGTTTCTTCGGTTTTTGCTCCGACGTTACCGATAACCGACACAAATTTCCACCATGTCGCGGTTACCAAAGCGGGAAATCAGGTAATCTTTTATGTCGACGGCGTAGCTACGGCTCCAGTTACCTATAATGCGGTGTTCGCCTTTACAACCAATATTGCTATTGGAACTCGCGGCGACGCCGATGTACGCAATGCCTTTTTTGGTACCATAGACGAGCTAGGAGTCTATAACCGAGCTCTCACGTCAACAGAGATCAATTCCATCATTGGTCAATGTGTAACGCCAACGCCGACACCGACACCGTCTCCCACACCGACACCGACTCCGGTTGCCACGCCGACTCCAACGCCGGGCGGCAGTTCACTGGTCGTTAATAAGACGGCTGATACCAATGATGGTTCTTGTACTGTTGCAGATTGCAGTTTACGTGAGGCGGTTGCGGCTTCGAATGCGGCGGCTGGTGCCGACACGATAACATTCGATCCGGCTGTTTTTAGCACACCGCAGACCATTACGCTGACGAATGGAAATATCGTATTTACAAACAGCGTCAATTCAAACGTAACGATCACCGGCCCCGGGGCGAATCTGTTGACGATCAATGGCAACAACCAGAGCAAAGTATTTACCGTGACGGAAACGCCTGTCGTGAATATCAGCGGGATGACGCTGACGGGCGGCAACGGCGTCGGCAACAGTCCCGGGAACACATTCGGTGGAGCTGTCTATAATCAGGGTGTCTTGACCTTGACGAATATGGTTATCACAGGAAATTCGGCGGGCACCGACGGCGGCGGCGTCTACAGCAGCACGAGCGACTCGCTAACGCTGATCGGATGCACCATCACAAACAATACGGCGGCAGGCCAATCTGGCGGCGTTCACAATCACACCAGCGGAACGATGCAAATATCCGATTCGACGATCAGCGGTAACACATCGACGAGTGGCGGTGGCGGAGGTATTTACTCCGAGGACGGATCTACACTCACGCTTACAAACTCGGTCATCAGCGACAATCGGGCTCTGAACGCCGGGGGAAGCGGCGGGGGAATTCTGGCTGATTCGGTAACCTTTACGATGACGAATTCGACCATCAGCGGAAACTCGGCATCCGTAGTAGGCGGCGGCCTGGCCTTCGACATCGACAGTACGGCAACCATCTCAAACTCAACGATCAGCGGCAATACAGCGATAACACGCGGAGGTGGAATAGATCTTCAACCTGACTCGAATAATTTCATCACGATCACTAATTCGACGGTTAGTGGCAATTCTTCGGCAAATGGGGGTGGGATCTTTCGCGTCGCAAGCAGTACGTTGACAGTTACATTGACCGCTACGACTGTGGCCAACAATACCGCGACAATAGCGGGCGGCGGCATCAACGGAACGATGAATCTCGGGAACACGCTTGTGGGTAACAACGTCGCACCGACCGGGCCAGATTATGCAGGAACGTTGAATTCGAACGGTTTTAACCTGATCGAAAATGTCGCGGGAACGACGGTCACCGGTAACACAGCTACGAATATCACAGGGCAGGATCCGAACCTCGGGCCATTGCAGCACAACGGCGGTATCAGATTCACACACGCTCTCTTGCCCGGCAGCCCGGCCATTGACAAGGGAGCGAGCGGTTCGGTCACTGTCGATCAGCGACAGCAGATCAGGCCGATCGATAACCCGAACGTGGTTAACGCCGCCGGAGGCGACGGCTCGGATATCGGCGCATTCGAGTCCGGATATACGATATCCGGCCGTGTGCTGACACCGTCGGGCCAGCTGCTTCGGAATACACCGGTTATCCTGATCGACTCCTTCAACGTTCGGCGAACAGTCCTTTCCAGCTCGTTCGGCGTCTACAGCTTTCCGAACGTTCCGCCGGGGTCAGTAACTATGACTTTGTCGTCAAAGCGTTATCGCTTTTCCCCGCGAATAATAAGTGTCGCCAGCGATCTTTCGAATATTGAGTTTGTGGGCTTGGAGTGAACCAAAGAAAATATGGTTCATTCGTTTGAGGCCGGGAGTCTTGTTCCGGCCTCTTTTTATATGAAAACGATCGATTGAGAGGACGGGATCTCAAACCGTTTGCGACAACGCATATTCTTACACATTAGTTGATCGTCAACGCGGACCATGTAATCACGCGATTTCTGATACTGGGCGCGGTCATTCTCATTATTGAACCGCGGATTACCTTTTTTCTTCGTCCGCTTTAACCACCGAACCTCGTAATCGTTCCGCTCACGGCAATTAGGGCACGAATAGTTAGCCGTTTTCGTTTCCTGTCTTTCGTCGAAGATATCTCGTTCTTGCATATTTGCGAGTCCGCCTGTCGGTCTGTACCACCGGCGATACCTGTGCTTCAAGTTAGGTCGCCAACGTCATTATACCAGACCTCAATTGTGGTCATGCGAGGTAAGTGTCACTCCGCAGGCGGTTCAGACAGGCCGTTCAGGTACTTAAAGCTAAAGATCCCGGTGTCATGCCCGTCCGAGAATGAAAAACTTAGGGCGTACCTTCCGACGATCGAGATGTTTTTGAAGGTAAGAAAGGGCGATATCGACTTGTGGTCGAGGATCTTTTCGCCCGTCCATTCGTTTATGCACGAGGCACAGGGGCATTCCTGACGAAGCTGCCTAGCGGAATAACGAGTTTCGGTGTCGTCAGACCATTTGATCGAGATCTCGCGGTCTGATTCTTCGATTATCTGGGTGGGTTCTAGCATTGTGTCTAATTCCTGAGGAGCTTTTCGATAGTCTGCGGGTCTATCCCGTAATGGGTCGCATGGTAGATCGCTTTGCCGTCTTTGATAACAAACGCCTGAGGCGACTGATGCCGGTGGCCTAGCCGCTCGGCGACCTGGTCTGAAAGATCGCGGTGAGTTTGCACGGTGATCAGATTGATCTCGCCGTCTATCTCGCGCAGGTCGTAGGCTACGTTCGCACTGATCCCGCACGAGTTGCTGTGCTTGAGCAACGCGACCGGATTATCATGTGATCGGCTAAAAAGGGTATCAAGATCCTCGGCGTTGAGGATCTCGCGAAAAATTGCGGGCACTACTGTTGAAAACCTCCGCTAAAAGCTCCCGGCGGCGGGGGTTCGAAATTCACTGCCCGAAGCGGAGCCGGAAATATCTTTCGATACGCAACGACCGACGAGGCAAGGATGATCGGGATCACGAAATACACGCCGACACAAAGTGCGGCATATCCGGCGAGCACGAGGACAAAATTGATCGCGATCATTCCACTGACTCCGCCTAGGTTCTTAAAAACGGCCCGAGCACTGATCGACATTGCCTTGAACGCCCCGATGTTCTTGTCAACCATCAGCGGAAACGAAAATATCAGCAGCGTGTGTACGCAGACCATGATGATGATGAGAAAGAAATCGACGATAAAAGCCCCGATCAGCAATTGCATCAGCTCAGTTTCGCTCAGTTTCGAGCCCATCACTGCAGCCAACACGAATGGAATGTAGATAAGTGCATAGACCAGAATGATCGGGACAATAATAAATGCCATTATCACGAGCCCCGAGCCAAACCACCGCATTCCTTTCCACAGGTCATCGAAATTTGCCGGATGCCCGTCGATCTTACGCAGGTAAGCGTAGAATGTCCCGGCGGTCATCGCACCGGCCGCGATCATGAGCGAGACACCGCCAATCATTCCGCCGACGAGCCAGATCGCAAAAAGCAGCCAGTAGTCGCTCTTGATCAACTCGTAAGCTTCTTTTACTGTTTCAATGGGACGAATAACGCCCGATCTGATCTCGATGTCCTGCATGTCAAACCTCGTCGTAGATCCTATTCAGGTAATCTGTGAGCATTCTATCACTAGAGAACTGCGGCGTGAGCGTCACGAGGGAATTCTTCATTCTGGCGATCCACTCGCGAGGCAATCCGGCTTCGTCCTTTGAATAATAGGCTGGTATCAGGTCATTTTCGAGCGTCGTGTACATCGCCTCGGCATCGGCCGCGTCCATTTCTTCCTCGGGCATGTCCTCCCGCAGGTCGCCAATAGCAAAACCGTTTTGGCCGTTGTATCCCTCGATCCACCAGCCATCTAGTATCGAGAAATTAAGCCCGCCGTTCATCGCCGCCTTCATTCCGCTCGTGCCGCTTGCTTCCATCGGACGTCGCGGGACGTTCATCCAAACATCAACCCCGTGAACCAGATAACGAGCAACTTCCTGATCGTAATCTTCGATGAATACCGCACGCTTTTGCCAATTAGAGTCGTGGTTGATGCTCATCAGCTCCTGGAGGATCTTCTTCGCGGTTCGGTCTTGCGGATGAGCCTTTCCGGCAAAGACGAACTGAACCGGCCGCTCTGAATCATCGACCATTTTCAGCAATCGCGGCAGGTCGGAAAATATGAGATCCCAGCGTTTGTACGCCGCAACTCGCCTTGCAAACCCGATCGTTAGAACGTCCGGCGAGAAAAGCCGTTTTACGTTTTCGCGTTCGTTTATCGTGTCGTGTTCACCGGTCTCGTCTGCTTTTGTGCGGTAACGGACGAATGCTATCAGTAGATTCTTGAGGGTCTGATGTGCTCGCCAAACGTCGGCGTCCGGAAGGAAATTCACCGCAGTGGCCCAGGTTTCCTCGTCGCGAATAACCTCGTGCCAACTGGTCCCGAGATGTTGTTCGTAAAGCTGCTGAAAGACAGGGGCGATCCAGGTCGGCGGATGAACGCCGTTTGTTACAGATGTTATCGGAACGGCGCCTGCGTCGGCCAGATCAGGAAACATCTTTAACCACAGCTCACGAGAAACCTCGCCGTGCTTTTCGCTCACACCATTTGCCGAGCGACACATACGGATGGCCAGCGGCGTCATCCCAAAACCTTCGGAATCATCGGAAAGATCAGCCCGTCCGAGAGCTAGAAATTCAGACGCCGTAAGTTTCAGACTCTCGATATAGCTGTCGCTGAAGCATTCTGAAAGGATCTTGGTTGGAAATACGTCGTTCCCGGCCGCCACCGGCGTATGCGTAGTGAAAACACATTGGGCCCGGACCACATTGACCGCTCCGGCAAAGCTGGCTCCTTCGTTGGCGGCGATGTGCTCGCGGGCAAGCTCGAGGGTCGAAAAGGCAGCGTGGCCTTCGTTGAGATGGAAAACAGAGGGCGAAACGCCAAGCTTTCTCAACAACCGGACGCCGCCGATACCTAGCACCTTCTCCTGAACGATCCGAGTTTCCGTGTCGCCGCCGTACAAATGGCCGGTGATAAAGCGGTCAACATCGCCGTTTTGGGGCAGGTTTGTGTCGAGCAGGTAAAGCGGGATGCGTCCGACCTTTGCGAGCCAGGCTTGAGCGGCGACCTCGCGGCCGCGAATGTGCACAGAGACCGTGACACGCTCGCCATTTGCGTCAAAGACCGGCGTAACGGCAAGATGCGACTGAAATATGTCGTTATAGCTCTCCTGCTGCCACCCGTCATGATCCACCTTTTGGCGGAAATATCCGTAGCGGTATAGCAGGCCTATGGCGACGAGCGGTAGATTTAGATCGCTTGCCGATTTCAAATGATCGCCGGCGAGGATGCCGAGACCGCCTGAATAATTTGGCAGGGAATTGTGTACGCCATATTCAGCGCAAAAATACGCTATCGGATTGCCCACGGTCGGCCGCTTCCGTTCCGAGGGCGGTATCGGGGTAGCGAGATACTCGTTGAATTTCGCCTCAAACGCTTGCAGACGCTGAACATACGAGCTGTCCGCCGCTTTTTGCCAGAGCCTTAAACGCTTAACTCTGGTGAGAAACACTCGAGGGTTCTGCTCGCACTCATCCCATAACGAAGGATCTAGCTCGCGAAAAAGAGCGGTTCCCTCCGGCTGCCAAGACCAGTAGAAATTCCTCGAGATCGTTTCGAGAGCCTTAAGATCTGCGGGCAGTTCTCGGTCTATTTCAAAATCGGTGCGAAATTCAGTTTGTTTTTGCGGACTTACTCCAGGTTGCGTAGCGATATCGGTCGAGGCCTCCGTCTTTTTAATACTTTTTTTGTTTATTCAAAACAAAATAGTATGTTAACGAAGCCTCTCTATCAAATATCGAAGTTACTCTTCGCCGGTCTGCCGCAGGCCGCCAACAGGCATGAATCGATAATGAACAGCAACCAGCAAACCGAAAACCGCACCGATCGCGACCAGGATCGCCGAAACGCCTAAATATCCGCTAAGATTGCCAAGGCCTATCAAATACCATAGAACTCCCATCGCCGCACCGCCCGCCGCGAAGAAGGCTGGAATTGTTACAAATTCGTATCGAAACCGCCGCGTGCCTTGTGCGCGGGTTTGAAACACGATCGGTTTCAGGCGGTCATATTCCCACGCAGTCAAAAACGCTGCGGCGAGAAGCATGAAAAGCGTTATCACCCAAGTACCCTTAAATCCAACCGATGCGGTCAAAACGGCAATATTTGCGATGATCGGGAGAAATATTAAAGCCCCGATATGCGAAGTACGCGGTATCAGCAGCAAGATCGCGGCGATCAGCTGCCCCCAACCGAGAAACTCGTAATAGAAACCTGTCTGATAGAGCGCATTGAAATAGTGCCCGACCGGATGCGAGTCCGGCAAAACTGTAAAAGGCTTGTGCAGTATCTTCGGAATACTCGGCGGGATAAAACCGATCGCGAGCAAACAACGGGTAAATGCCGCAAATAACTGCATCCACCACCGTCGCGTCACGGAAACGTGAAGGTCATCGAGAGTGTGTTCGAGTTTCATATTGAGTCAGAACCGTCTGCGTCAGCGGGCGGCTTGTACTTTATCAGTAACGAACAAAACGGTGAAATAAGTTCCAACGTATTTGAGCAACAGGTTTATTTTTCTTAACATTCGTCGTTTAGGATAGTTAAAATGCCGCCGGACCCGCGAGGCGGTCATGACATTTATGAAACTCAACATCATCCCCGTAAAATGGACCGACGAAGGCGTTCTCATGCTTGATCAGCGTTTGCTGCCGACCGAGGAAACCTGGCTCACGCTCAAAACCTACGACGAAGTCGCCGCCGGCATCAAAGACATGGTCGTCCGCGGAGCTCCCGCGATCGGCGTTTCGGCAGCTTATGGAATCGCTCTCGGGGCAAAGAACTTCGTCGGCACGACCGTCGCCGATCTCGAGGAAGAGATCGCCTACATCAGCGAAGTCCTCGCCGCGACACGTCCGACCGCCGTCAACCTTTTCTGGGCGATCGACCGCATGAACCGCACGTTCCAAAAGGCAAAAGCGGATGGGAAATCGGTAAGCGAGATCAAACAGATCCTGCTCCAGGATTCCAAAGACATCCACGAAGAAGACATCGAATCGCAGCGTCTCATCGCCCAGTTCGGCGGTGAATTGCTCGCCGATAACGACGTCGTCTTGACCCACTGCAACGCCGGGGCCCTCGCGACCGGCGGCGTCTGGGGAACCGCGCTCGGAGTCATTCGCGGAGCCGTCGACCAGGGCAAATCGATCTCAGTCATCGCCGACGAAACGCGCCCGTACCTGCAAGGTGCCCGCCTGACCGCCTGGGAACTGATGGAAGACGACATCCCCGTCACCCTCATCACCGACAACATGTCCGGCCACATCATGAAAAAAGGCGGAGTCCACGCCGTCGTGGTCGGCTCAGACCGCATCGCTGCCAACGGCGACGTCGCCAACAAGATCGGCACCTACATGGTCGCCGTCCTCGCCAAACGCCACAACATCCCCTTCTACGTAGCCGCCCCTTTGTCCACGGTCGATCTGAACACCCCAACCGGCGACGAGATCCCCATCGAAGAACGCGACCGCCAAGAAGTAACCCACGTAAAAAACCACCAACTAGCCCCCGAAGGAGTCGGCATAACCAACTACGCCTTCGATGTAACCCCAAACGACCTGGTTACCGCGATCATCACGGAAAAGGGAGTTGCGAGGGCACCTTATACAGAAAGTCTGAAAAAGCAATTCGAGCAGTAATGACAACGTTTGCGTCCGCAGGCCGCAACAAACTCCCCTCCTTCATAAGGAGGGGAGCCGCGTTTCACCAACCAAGGAGCGTTGTAAGAGAATCTTCGACAGGGACGCGATTCCCGAAGAGCAACAACGGCTGAGACTTACGTAATCCGATTCACCGAAGCAGAGACCTCCACAAAGACCTCGACGGCTATCTAGAGCAATTTATCGACTAAGATGGCTCTCACGACAACTCATTGGTCGACTAAAACATCAAAAAGGGATGATCAACAAGTTACTAAAAGCGATCTTCGCGATAGCAGTTTGCCTTAACTGTTCGAGTGTTTACTCGCTGGCTTGTTCTTATGCGGACGGTCATCTGCCGAAAACAAAATACGGTTTGGTGAAGGAAACTGAGGCGGTTCTTCTCGCTGAACCCGTTTCAAGAAGTGGAAGTGCTGTTGAGTTTAAGATCGTCGAAGTCCTTAAGGGAGACTTCAAAGATAAGGTTTTTAATGGTTACGAAACTCATACCAGCTGCACAGTTATATCTTTTGGCTCTGACCGACGCTCGTTTTTAGCCCCTTTGCCAGCTCAGAGTCTCAAGTTTCCCCAGCCAAAATACCTGCTATTTGCTAACAAAGACGGGTCGGGCTGGGAGATGTCGGTAGTTGCGACGGAAGCAATGAATCTGCCAATCAATGACTTGGATTCCTCAGAAATGTTGAGATCCGTGAGACATTTCATCCGCATCAGCTCAAAAAACGACTACGATATCGAGAAAAAAGAATTGGGGGATTTGAGGAAACTGGCTTTGAACTCCCGAAATGCCAAGCAATTTCCGAAATCCCTTATTTCAGATATCGATGACGAACTAAACTCACCTACGTCCGACAAACCTTTTGATTATCTCGTAAAGCTTTTCTTCCGTTCGTCCACGGAGAAAAGAGACGTGTTGTGGGCATTTGCGTGGGGCAAGCACAAACAAGCGGCAGACTTCATCATCGATTTGCTGAAAAAACCTATTCCGTTAAACTACGTCGGCCCAATAAGCAAGTACATTAGCGAGACCCGAAATGAGACACTCCTCATTAAGCTTGCCCGGAACTATCCGGAGCTAGACAAATCGCATCGCTGGCCTCTGATGTGGGCAATGATCAAGACGGCAGAAAAACGCCACCTCGATCTGATGATGGCCGCTCTGAGATCGGCCGATGTAGAAGAAGCCGCTCAGATTGCTACTTGGTTTGTTCAGAATCCGGAATCCGAAGCGACAGAAATCGTCAGAGGTTTAGTGGATAAGAGATATCAGGAGCACTGGGAATTATCGTTTAGCTTAGCTGGAATGGGTGACACGGCAACGGTAGAATGGGCTCGAGAATTTATGAACAGCTCGGACAAAGATCGTTGGATGGCTTATTATGTCATCGCTCACTCGCCTTTGGAATCAGCGGACATATTAGCTAAGGATGTGATCAACGGAACAAATGCAGTGGATCTTACCTCCTTGATCCAAGGGTATGGAGAGTCGCAGAATCCAAATAAGTTTGACCGACTAAACGATGTAAAAAATTCGGGAAATAAAGATCCAAAAGTGAAGCAATGGTTAAAAATAACCTTAAAGAAGATTGTCGAAGATGGGGACAACCGAGCTGTGGAACTATTAAAACAGATCGATAATTAGCAGCTTAGTCCACTCTGGTTTTAGCTGACTGGTTTTCGGATCGCGAGTTTGAGCTTCTTTGGCTACATTCTGTCGTAGATCGCTTTGATCTGTGGACGAAGAGTTGGCAGATCGTCGGTCGCGGTTTTCCATACTACGTCGAGGTTAATGCGAAAATAATGGTGAGCAATCTTGTCACGCATTCTGGCGATTTGGCTCCATGCGATTTCCGGATGTGCGTGTGTAATTTCAGTTGAAAGGTTTTTGACTGCTTCGCCAACGACCTCGATGTTGCGTACAAGAGCGTCCTGAAGCATTAGGTTTACGTGATAATCTTCTTCGCTAACGCCGACTATGTAATCGGCGACACGGTCACAGCATTCGATAATGTCATAGAGATATAGACGGTCGTGTCTACTTTTCATAAATGACTTTTAGGTCGGCGAGAACATTTTTGCGAATTAGCGGGTGCAGTGACGATTCCGTGGCAAGATCGACGTTGCGTCCAAAGATTTCCTTGAATGTATCTTCTAAATCGATAAACTCGACGAATCCTATCGGCTTGCTGAGGCGAACTAGGAGATCGACATCGCTATTCGGGGTGTCTTCGCCACGAGCCACTGAGCCAAACATTCCTAACATCGCAACGTTATTTGCCTTGCAGGCAGCTGTTACTTTTTTCAGAAACGGTTCCAGGTTCATAGCCCTCTTCGCGTAAATAATAGCATAAATACTTAGCAGATTATTTGGTAATTCCGTACTTTACATCGTTAGTTGATCGACCGTTGTTGACTTATCAGTTCGATTTTTCACCTTCCAGCCCGTCCTCTCCGGCAGTGGCCTTACGAATCTTGGGGAGCGGACGCAGTGGGTTAGTTCTAGGACGAGCACGCCGTCTTCTATGCGGGCAGTGGGGAAGCGGACGGTGTAGTCGAGGTTTATTTTGTGTTTTTGGATGAAGCGTAGGGCGTGGAAGCGGTGGGCTCCGGAGCGGCCGCTGTCGTAGAGTTGGAAGGCATTTAGGGTGAATGGCGGGACCGGTTTGATGCCGATGGTCGAGGTCTCCGCTTCCCAGAGCATAATGACGTGGGTTGGTTTGCCGAGGGCTTGGTATGCGTTGCGGCTAACCAGCATCGTTCCATACGGCGACATCGACACGTGCAGATCCGCAATTCGTGGCGTTCCCGGATCGTCGAATTCTTCCCAGTTTCTTAGCATGTGATACAGCGTAGCAGGGATGCAACGCTTTGTCAAATCGGAAAACAGATTGTTAGTCCTCGACAGAGTTGTGGCGGAGCCGCAGAGAGATTCTAGCCAGACGTGAAACGTCTGGAAAGCCTTGACCGCCGCACTGAAGGTGCGGGAGAGGCCAGTGCCCGTAGATCTCTCGCCCTTTCAGGGCGACGAACTCATTTGGCCATGATCCAGAGGTTTCACCTCTGGCTAGAATCAGTGGGCCGCTTCACCGCCAGGAAGTGACTTCCCATCATCCGAGATAGCAACCAGTCGAATTGAAACCACGGAACTGTCTAAACTGCGCTAAGTGCGTGAGTTTGGTATGAGTGTGAGAAGTGTGAGGGTTTTGAGTTCTTCAAGAAAAAGCGGTTCGGTTCTCGTAAAAAACGGTTCGGAATTTGGTTGTAACGGTTCGGAAATGCGTCGGAAAATAGGGCTGCGTCGTAAGATGACGACGCGATTTATCGCGACGAGAGAATAGCTCGTAGATCGTCCGGTCTCCAAGGCGTGTTCTTAAAAAAATACGCCCTCCTGTCTGACCGCATTCCCTCGAATCGCCCTTCTTCGAGCGATATGCCCTGACTGCCGCGGCAGAGTGGTTCGGCCCAGTCGTTACCGTTTTTTAAGTAGTTCTTGATCTTCTCGCTGTCGGCTCCCATTTGGAAGACCATGGGCACGGCCTCGGCAACGGGCATGTCGGCAAGCCAGGTGTCACTGGCACACCACGAGGCTAGGGCGGTCATCGTAAGAGTAATGCCTTCAGGCATTTGTGCGCGGAGGTCTTTCATCATCGAGCGATAAAAAGCTCGTTCCGAGACCGTTGCGTCGAAGTCGATCTGGATAGCTTTGACTTCGGGAAGTTCGAGCGTTGACTTGATCTGGGTGACCAATTTCTGCCGCATTTCGGTGTCGAAGGTTGGACGAACGAAAGTGCCTTTTGCGGTCTCAACGCGGGTCACGGCGATCATGTATGTTCCGGTTGCGACCTCGAGCGGTTGGCGGCGTGGTTTGGGCAGGACGCTTTCTTTTTCAAGAAATACCGTTTGTGCGAGAAACGCCACGCCGATTTCCTTTGGATCAATAAAACGCAGGTCTTCAGGGCGCTCCCATGCCCATAAGATCTTGTTTGGCATCGCGGTCAGGGCTTCGATTTTGATCTTATTCGGAGGCGATGAGCATGAGTAGAGGCAGATCGACGCGATAAGGATGAAGGCGGAAACACGACCGGTAGGGAGTGTGTTTTGCGGTCCAAGAATCACCTATTGAGTCTACCACGCGGTTTTCCGTTTTGCGTCTGCTTTGCGGCCTTGGCGGCTTTGCGTGAAACTCATTGGATTCCTCACGCAAAGTCGCAAAGAACGCAAAGGTGCCGCAAAGGAGATATCTTCAGTCGACTGTCAATACGCGATCAACACACTCCCTACCGGTCGTGTTTCCACCCTTTTGCTGATATAATTCGCTTCTGAATGGTTATTCATTTCTTGGAGAGGGAACTGCCCACCCGCTACCGCAGGTGGTAATGACAAGCATATGATCGAACGCGAACAGATACCGATGGACGTTGTTTTTGTGGGTGCTGGGCCGGCAAATTTGGCAGCGGCTTTGCATTTGAAAAACAAGATCAAGGAACACGACGAGCTTATCGCAAAGGGCTTCAAGACGGGCAAACCGGTGGGCGATATCGAGATCGCCATCGTAGAAAAAGGCTCGTTCGTTGGTGCTCACATACTGTCGGGAGCCGTGATGGACCCGATCGCGATCCGCGAGTTGATGCCTGATTTTATTGCTCAGGGCTGTCCTGTCGATACGGTCGTGACGGAAGATGCGTTTTGGTATCTGACTGACAAGAAGGGAATTAACGCTCCGCTCGTTCCGCCGCCCTTGAAGAATAAGGGAAAGTATATCGTCAGCCTCAGTCGGATCTGCGAATGGCTCGGAGAGAAGTGCGAGGAAGCCGGGATCAATATTTTCCCCGAGTTTCCTGCGGCGGAAGTTCTGTATGACGAGAATGACGCCGTGATCGGCGTTCGCACCGGGGATAAGGGAATCGGCAAGGAAGGTCATCGCAAACCCAATTTCGAGCCGGGCGTTGACCTGCTCGCAAAGATCACCGTTCTTGGCGAAGGCTCACGCGGGTCTTTGGCCAAGCAGGTCATTTCGCGCCTCGGGCTGGCGGAAGATAAAGAGCCGATGGTCTATTCTCTGGGCGTGAAGGAACTGTGGGAGGTTCCGGCGGGCAATTTTGCCGAGGGAAAGGTCGTGCACACGCTTGGGTTTCCATCTGATACGAGGACTTACGGCGGCGGTTGGATCTACGGGCTGAAGGACAACATGATCAGCATCGGCTACGTAACGGGCCTTGACTACGAAGATCCGATGATCGATCCACACGCGGAGTTTCAAAAGTTCAAAACGCATCCAAAGGTCGCCGAAGTGCTCGCAGGCGGTAAGATGGTCAAGTACGGCGCCAAGACCATCAATGCGGGTGGATACTGGACAATGCCGAAGCTTTACGCGGACGGCGTTCTGCTCGTCGGCGATTCGGCTTCGATACTCAATGGCCAGCGGATAAAGGGCATCCATACGGCGATGAAATCCGGTATGCTCGCCGCTGAGACTATTATCAGTGCCTTCGAGCATGATGATTTTTCATCAAAGACCCTTCGCCATTACGAAGAAAAGGTGAATCTTAGCTGGATATACGATGAACTTCACCCGGTCCGCAATTTCCATGGGGCCTTTCAAAAGGGCCGCTGGTCGGCACTGGTCAATACCGGGCTGCAATTTGCCACTAAAGGCCTCGCGTGGGGCTTTATGCCGAAGGAACATCACGTTGCAGGCCACGAGCGGATGGAAAATCTAAACGGCAATGCGAAGGAAGGCGGATTCGGCCCATCAGATCATCTCAAGAACGAGCGATACGCTGATGTTCCTTTTGATAAAGAGCTGACCTTTGACAAGGTCACCGACGTTTTCTACGGAGCCGTAGCACATAACGAAGACCAGCCCTCGCATCTTCATGTTCTCGATCCCGAGATATGCGCAACGCGATGTGCCGAGGAATACGGAAACCCGTGTCAGCGATTTTGCCCGGCAGCGGTCTATGAGATGGAGGATAACGCCGCGACCGGGCGGAAGGAACTAAAGGTCAATTTTTCGAATTGTGTTCATTGTAAGACGTGCGACATCGCCGACCCTTATCAGATCATAAACTGGGTCACGCCTGAGGGTGGCGGCGGACCTAATTATAAAGGGATGTGAGTACTCAGGGTACGTAGCTGTGGGGAGAAACTCGAAGCGAAGTTAAGTTTCGGTCAAAGAAAAACCGCAGTGAGAATACCGCGGTTTTTCTCTTAAGCTTTACAACTCTCAAATGTCAGTTGACTCCGCAACTAACTTTCAAGGATCTCAAAATTGACCTTTTTCTCCTGAAATTCCCTCATTGCAATGCGAGTTGCTTTGGTCTTTCTCATATCGAGGTCAACTCGCGGGAGAGCTCCGCGCTGGAGCTGCTTGCTTCGCTGCGCGGCCAGGATGATCATGCGGTATTTTGAATCGATCGCGGGCGGATCGATAATCTCTTCAACCTCGGTTTCTTCGATTTCTGCGTTTTCGTCGGCCATATATGCGTTAGTCTCCGTTGAATCGATGCTTCGATGCGTCGAAGCTATCAAGGATACCTTTAATGGCGGCCTCTTGTCTATCGCGGCATTGCCTTTCGGCGCAAATTATTGAAACGATCTGCCGCGTGGCGGCCGGCAGATCTTCGTTGATAACGACGTACTGAAACTTCGAGTATTGAAGAACCTCATTAAAGGCGTTCTTGAGCCGCGTACGGAGTTCGGCGTCGCCTTCAGTTCCGCGAGCGGTCAGCCGGGCTTCGAGGACGTCGAATGACGGAGGCAGAATAAATATACTTACGCAATCGCCAGGCAGCTTTTCGAGTATCTGAAGAGCCCCCTGAACGTCGATCTCAACGATCAGATCTTTGCCGCTTTTCGCGACCTTTCGACTTTCTTCGAGTGATGTACCGTAGAGATTTCCGTGAACCTCGGCATACTCAAGAAACTCACCTGCGGCGATCATTCTTTCAAATTCATCCTTGTCAGTAAAAAAATACTCGCGGCCATCTTCCTCGCCGAAGCGCTGGCCTCGCGTAGTGTGTGACACGGAGAAACCAAGGTCAGGCAGGCATGCTCGAACCTCACGGATGAGCGTGCCTTTCCCGCCGCCGGATGGGGAACTTATGATTATTAGTTTTCCTTGCATCTACGTCAGTTTTGGAAGTCTGGGAAGTCCGGGAGGTCCAGTAAGTCTTGAGCGGGCCGCTCTTCCGAGACTTCCTGGACTTCCCAAACTTCCCGGACTTCCTAACTATTCAACATTCTGCACTTGCTCGCGGATTTTCTCAATCTCGCTCTTGATGGCCAGGGCGTTCTCCTTGACGATCATATTGTTTGTTTTCGAGGCGATAGTATTTGCCTCGCGGTTAAATTCCTGTGTGAGGAAATCTAAGCGTTTGCCTACGTCGCGCTCGTCTCCTGCTATTGAGCGAAAATGTTCGATATGGCTTTTCAGCCTGGTGATCTCTTCGGCTATGTCGGCACGGTCGGCGAGGAAGGCAACCTCCTGGGCAATTCGGGCCTGATCTATATCGAGCTGAGAATCCGACTTAGCTAGCATTTCCGATATCCGTTTTGTAAGCCGGGCGGAAAATTCGTCCGCTACTTTTGCAGCTTCGGCCTCGATCGCGGGCACACGTGCCTCGATCTCATCGATCCGGGCGAGCAGCTCAGCAGCCAGCATCTCACCCTCTTTGGTCCTCATGGTTTCGAGATCGTCGATCGCCTGGCCGAATATCTGCTCTAAGGCGGCAAGGAAATCGGCATTTGGCTCCTGTTTCTTGGTGTTAACAACATTCGGCAAACGGGCGATAACGTTGATGTCCGGTTCGCCAGCAAGCGAATATTCCTCACGCATCTGCTTCATTGCAGCTAGGAAACCGGCGATCAGTGGGCGGTTGAGTTCGAGTTCGACGGGGTCATTTCGATCGTATTGCAGGTTTACCTCGACACGTCCACGAGTCAGACGATTGCCGATTAGTTTTTTGATCGTGGACTCGAGCGATTGCAGCTCGGACGGCAGCCGCATGTTTACGTCCAGAAAGCGATTATTGACCGTCTTCAGTTCGACCGATATTGAAAAATCGCCCTGTTCGACGGACGCTCGGCCGAAGCCTGTCATTGATTTCATATTTCTATTTTTTGTTCCTCCATTTCAGCAAACTGGAGTTCGTATAGTTTCTTGTATTTTCCGCCTTTTGCAAGCAATTCTTCATGCGTACCGCGCTCGATTATGCAGCCTTTCTCCATTACGACAATTTTGTCGGCTCGGCGGATCGTCGAAAGGCGATGTGCGATGACGATAGACGTGCGATCCTGCATCAGATTTCCGAGCGCTTTCTGCACCAGAGCCTCGCTTTCTGTGTCGAGAGCCGATGTCGCTTCATCGAGTATCAATACCGGAGCGTTCAACAAAACGGCCCGGGCGATAGCGATCCTTTGGCGCTGGCCACCCGAAAGCAGGACGCCCCGTTCGCCTACGAGCGTGTCATATCCCTGCGGAAGCTGGCCGATGAAATCATCGGCAAATGCGATACGTGCTGCCTCCTCCACGTCCGCCTGCGACGCGTCAGGCCGTCCATAGGCAATGTTTTCGCGGATCGTATCGTTGAACAGAACGGTCTCCTGCGTGACAAGAGCGATCTGCCGCCGCAAACTCGCCAGTCCCGCATCCCGCAGGTCGACGCCATCCCACAGGATCGCGCCTTCCGTCGGATCATAAAGCCGCTGGATCAGCCGTGTCAGGCTCGATTTCCCGCCACCGCTCTCGCCGACGAGAGCGACCATCTCGCCCTTCTTAATTTCCAGATCTATATTCGAAAGGATCTTCTTTTTGCTGTTCCGATAATTGAAGGTCAGGTTTTCGATCCTTATTTCGTTAGCGAGCGGGGCAAGATCTACTGCATTCGGCTTTACGGGCAGCGATTCGTTTTCGTCCAGAATGCTCCAAACATCCCGGGCCGCAGCAAAGGCTTTTGTTATCTCGTTGTGCTGCCGAGATATTTTGCGCAAAGGGTCATAGCTCTGGAGGAGAAAGACCAGGAACGCGAAAAACTCGGAAGCGACCATGCGACCGGAGTCTATCTCGCGAAGCCCGAAAAAGAGCATCCCTACAATGGCGATCACACCGATCAGCTCGATCGTCGGCGGGGATGTCGCAGAGATGCTTGCGGAACGCAGATTGGCACGGGCAATGTTCTTTGCAGCGGTTACGAATCGCGTGCTTTCACGTTCTTCGGCGCCGTATGCCTTGACGATGATGTGGTTTGACAGCGTTTCCTGCGATTTGTCATTCAGATCTTTGTTGCCTTCGAGCGACATCTCGGCGAGGCGCCGAAGGCGCTTTCCGAACTCGTTTGTCAGCAGAGCGATGACCGGTGCAATTATTAGGGCGCCTAGCGTCAACCTCCAGTTGTAATAGAACGCAGCTCCGATAAAGGAGATCAAAGCTACCGTTTCTCTGATAACGTCTCGCAAGTTGGTTGAAACTGCATATTCTATCGCCGAGCAGCTCACGACAAGCCTCGAAACAAGGTAATTGGTTCGATGTTTTTCGAAGAACGCAGCAGGCTGCTTCAGCAGGTGATCGTATAACTCCGTACGCAAATAAAGGACCGACGACTGGCCGATCTTTGCCATTAGGTAGGACGAGACATACTCGGCGACACCCTTTAGGATCGTAAAGGACACCAGAAGAACGGCGATCATCAGCCATGCCTGATACCAGTCATCGCGCGGTATTAGGCTGTCGAGGTCAAAAAGTGTCTGGCCCGGCGTTTGGCCGGGTGATAACCGGTCGAAAACGGGTACAAGCAAAGCTCTTGTAGCAGTCTCGAATACGGCTCCGACGATCATCGCTATGAAGGCAAGCAAAAACGCCGGCCAGTAAGGCTGAACGTACTTTAATAGCCGCTTGAGATCGTCCATCGTAAATGTCTGAATATACTTTACTTCCGGGTTAACTGTCCAAGATCACATTCTTGCAACTTTTCGGCGCCGTGTGGCATCTTTTTTAGGTGAGCTCTAATCTTGGGAGAACTTTATGAAAAAAACAGCACTCGTACGGCTTGCGAGCATTTGCGCCCTTTCGATCCTGCTTAGCGTGGTCGTTTTTGGGCAAGTTGATGTCGCCCGGAAAACCACTGCCATAACATATCCGCTCGACGAGACGGTTACTGTTCAGTTTCGAGGAACCACGCGATTCCCTCGAATGAAGGGCGAGGCGAAGGTCAAGCGAACCAGCCGAAGCGGCACGACCATCGAACTTTCTGTAGACAAAATGCCTCGTCCGTTCGAACTCGGAGCGGGCTACGCTACCTACGTGCTGTGGGCGATCTCTCCGACAGGTCAGGCCGATAATCTTGGTGAGATCAAGCGAAGTGGCCTGTTCTTCATCGACTCCAAGGTCCGCGTGACATCCCCGCTTCAGACGTTTTCGATGATCATTACTGCAGAGCCGCACTTTATGGTGACGCGGCCGAGCCAGACCATAATGCTTGAGAATCTCTATCCGGTCGCGTCCAATGGACAGAGGATCGGTACAACTCCCGCGATCACCTATTTTGGCAACTCAAGCGACTATTTCCGCGATCCGCGCACTCCTGAGATAGCTGAGACCGATTACGCGAAGACCCCGCCGGCGATCCTGCAAGCAAAGCAGGCAGTGGCACTTGCAAAATACGCGGGAGCCGAACGAGATGCGTCTACCGAGCTAGCCGAGGCGACGACTCTGCTCCAGAACGCCGAAAACGCGTGGCAGGCTGGTCGTGACGCGGACACCGTCGACATCGCCGCTCGTAAGGCCATTGTCGCGTCTGTTCGGGCCGAAGGGCTGGCTACGCAGCGTAAGGAAGCCCGCGAAAAGCGCAATGAACAGGTTCGTACCGACGCCGAGATACGAGCGGCTGAAACCAAGTTTCTTGACGCTCAGGACCAGATCGATGAGCTCAAGAGTGAGCTTGCTCGCGAAACACGAAATCGTGAACTGGCCGAGCGGGACGCTATGAACTATTCAAGCCAGCTTCGCGAACTTCGGGAAGAAAACGGAAGACTCCGCGAGGATCTTGGCCGTTCCAAACTCGAGGCAGAAGCCGCAAATGCAAAACTTGCTGCGGTAGAACAGGCTGCGGCAAACGAGAAAAAAGCACTTCAGGATGCCGCCGAAACTGAGGTAAGAGCGGCTAGATCGCGAGCCGCAGAGGCGGAACTTCTGAATTCGCTGAAAGCATTCGGCACGGTTGAGAAGAACGAACGCGGTATCGTCCTTACGATCGCCGAAAACTGGTGGGCCGGTACTCGTTCGACAGCGTTTGCTCCGCAGGCGGATGGCAAGCTGACGTCGCTCGGTGAGATAATCTCGAATTACCCAGATTATCGCATCTCGGTCGAGTCCCACACAGACAACACCGGAGCACCGGCTCAGATCCAGGCTGTTACTGACAAACGCTCATATGCCGTTGCCGAGAAGTTTGCGACGATGGGCGTGGAAGAAGGACGTATTGTCGCAAAAGGCTACGGTGCGAGCGTCCCAGTCGCTCCGAATACGACCGCCGCAAACAAAGCTAAGAACCGGCGTCTGCAAGTCGTTTTGATCCCGTATACGCGATAGACGAAAGTTGCGTCCCAGGATTTGCAAGGCACCATCTGCTTCATCAGGTGGTGCCTTTTTGCTGTGCGTCCCAAGGTCTGGCGGCACAACCCGCAACGGCCCCTACCTTTTATTTTGCGTCCCAGGAATACTTCTATTTCTAAGATCGATGGCGGAGGCTCTGGCTTTGAGCGTCCCAGGAATTGCGAGTTTTCAAAGATCAAGATCGGCGTCAACCAAAAATTCAAAACTAGAAATTCAATAAACGAGGGCTGAACGTGGTGATCCGCGTGGTTGGGCGAGGGTCGATCTGCAGTAAGGACCGGGAATGGTGAGCGGAGTTCTTAAAGGCGCAGGCCCTCGCAGAGAAGTTGAACCGTCGTAAATGCCGTGCAAGGAGTCTCTGGCCGTGCGTCCCAGGGCCCCACCCGCTACCGCAGGTGGTACTGACTCGCCACGGCTGCCTCGCGATATTGCGCGTCCCAAAGCCGTGGCTATCTCGTTTCCGAGTTCGATTTCGGCGATCATTCGGACCGTGTCTGTCCGCCACGTATCGGGATCGCACGTATAACAACCGCTCGCATCAGTCGGCGGTGTCGCTTTTGGGCGGAAATAGGAAATGTAAGGGAGTATGCGATCACGCGGAGGCTCTTCGTTGGCAAATTCAATAAGTGCTTCGAGGAAGTCGCGGTGTGGTGCGTTGACGATACAGGCATGCATGTATACGACGCTACCTGAAATCTGGCTAAAATGAAACCCCTTTCCGCGTGGAATGCAGCAAAATGCGTAAAACGACGCAAAATGCTTACTTTTTTCTAGATAGCGTTGCTCGACAGGCAAATGTCGGATAGCACGCAGATATGGCACTGCGGGCGGCGGGCAATGCAGACCTGCCGGCCGTGGTGGATCATCCAATGCGGAAACAGTATCCAGTCTTTTTTCGGCACGAGTTCCGATAGGTCGCGTTCGATCTTTTCGGGTGTCTTTTCGGAGGTTAGGCCGAGAAGCTGCGAGATACGCGATACATGCGTATCAACCACGACGCCGGAAGCAATACCGAACGCATTGCCGAGAACGACGTTCGCAGTTTTTCTTGCCACGCCGCCTAGCGTCAACAGATCGTCCATATTTGTAGGAACTTCGCCGTTGTAAACCTCCAGAATTCTGGAGCATGCCATCTGAATATTCTTCGCTTTGTTGCGAAAAAAGCCGGTCGAGTGGATGTCCTTCTCCAACTCCGTCTGCGGCACTTTCAAATAATCCGCCGGCCCGCGGTATTTTCGAAAAAGATCGGCGGTGACGATATTTACGCGTGCATCGGTGCATTGAGCCGACAAGATGGTCGCGATCAGCAGTTCAAAGGCGTTTGAATGGTCGAGAGCACAGTGGGCGTCGGGGTAGGCTTTGCGCAGGCGTTTGATCACCTCGCGAGTTCTCATTTTCTTGTCCTTGATCACACGCGCTAAGATATCAGGTAAACGCCGAGGCGCAAAGAAGATAGGTATCAAACAAGATGAACGTCCCTTTACTAGACCTGAAAGAACAGAATGCCGCGCTTCGACCTGAGATCGAGGCCGCACTTGGGCGCGTGCTCGACACAAACGGCTTTATTCTCGGCAGCGAGGTTGCCGAACTGGAATGTGAACTCGCCGGATATTGCGGAGCGAAGTACGCGATAGCCTGTGCGTCGGGTTCTGACGCGATCGTTCTGGCACTGATGGCGCTCGATGTCGGTCCTGGTGACGAGGTAATCACCACACCGTACAGTTTTTTTGCCACCGTCAGTGCGATCACGCGTCTGGGTGCGACGCCTGTATTTGTTGATATCGAACCAGATACACACAATCTGGACATCGCGAAGATCGAGGAAAAGATCACTCCGAAAACAAAAGCGATCGAACCGGTACATCTGTTTGGCCAGTGTGTCGACATGGACGCTTTGATGGCATTGAGCGATGCTCACGGGATCGCGGTGGTCGAAGATGCCGCTCAGGCGATCGGGGCGGAGATAAATGGGGTTCGTGCCGGGGCGATCGGGGCGATCGGGTGTTTTAGCTTTTACCCGTCAAAGAATCTTGGCGGTATGGGCGACGGTGGTTTTTTAACGACTAATGACGACGCCCTGGCGAAGAAGTTGCTTGCCCTTCGCGTACACGGGTCTGAGGAACGTTATTACCACAAATATGTTGGACTCAATTCGCGTCTCGACGGCTTTCAGGGAGCGGTTCTCCGAGTAAAACTCCCGCATCTCGAAGGCTGGACCGAGAGTCGTCGTGCAAATTCGGACCGTTACCGATCGATGTTCATCGACCGCGGCCTCAGTGAAGAAATAGGCTTGCCGGTGGAAAGAACGAATGTCCGTCACATCTATAATCAGTACGTTATCTCCGTGCCGAACCGACGTGACAAGCTGCGAGCTTTCCTTACGGAAAAAGGTATTGGTACGGATATTTATTACCCCGTTCCGCTGCATTTACAGGAGTGTTTTGGCTATCTAGGGTACAAAGAGGGCGATATGCCGGTTTCGGAAAAAGCCGCCCGAGAAACCCTCGCTCTGCCGATCTTTCCGGAGCTAAAACCGGAACAGCAAACTGCCGTCGTCGATGCGATCGCGGAGTTTTATGGGCGTTAGCATCACTAGATGAATGACCTGATCGCAATCGATCATCGAAGGCCACGCGCTCGCGTGCTTCTTGCACTAGCGGCGATCGCCGTGCTGCTTTTTGGCTGGTTCTCGATCCGAAATCAGCTAGGAAATCTGCTTGCCACGCTGACCCAGGAATCCGACCCAAATCTTGTTGACGTCTCAAAGATCGCGAACGGCCTGGCTCCGAGCGACCCTGCTGCCTTTGCACTAGCGGCCGCGGCATCCGATACGAGCGGTGCGGTTGTGGCTTTGGAAAATGCCGTTCGCCACGCTCCGTCTGATTTTCGCTGGCGAACGGAACTGGGCAGAGCGTATGAGCAAAACGGCGACACCGGGAAGGCTGAGGAACAGTTGCTGACGGCAGTTAGGTTAGCGCCGAATTACTCCTATGCTCGTTGGCATTTAGGCAACTTTTACGTCCGGCAGGAGCAGCCGGAGAAGGCCTTCGCGGAGTTGAAGCTGGCGGCGGAGAATAGCCCGATCTATCGCGAACAGGTTTTCTCGCTTCTCTGGGATTATTCAGGGAAGGATCCTGAGCCGCTCGAGAGGATCGCCGCAGAGCGGCCGGAGATGAAGGCCCGGCTCGCGTATTTTTTTGCGGCTCGCGGCAGGGCTCCGGAGGCTTTAAGAAATTGGAACCAATTGAGCGAGAGCGAGAAAGGAAGCAATACCGCGATCGCACGTTCTATCGCGCTTGGGCTCTTTGATCAAAAACACTTTGCTGAAGCTCTCGAATTTGCCCGGCAATACGGCTCAGAAAACGAGGCGGTCGCCGGAGCTGTAACGAATGGCGGATTTGAAAAGGCAATCGGTGACAATGAGGAATCGAGATTCGGGTGGACGGTCATTCGAAATGATCCTAAGTTTGAGGCGGCTCCCGATCCGCGGGTTCGAAAATCCGGAAATCGCGGTTTGAGGCTGAACTTTAAGGGATCTTCGAAACCTGCTTTCGCAAATATCCTGCAGACGGTTGTAGTTGAATCCGGTGGTAAATATAGGCTCTCTGCATTTGTCCGTACGGAAAGCCTTCGAAGCGCCGGAATGCCGATGATCGAGATCCTGAGTGCGAATGATGACAAGTCGCTCGCCCTTTCTAAGCCATTCTTAAGCGGCACGAATGACTGGCAAGAGGTTGTGATCGAGTTCACTGTACCGCAAGGGACAAATGGCGTAACGATCCGAACCGTACGTGAGTTTTGCGGCGAAGAATGTCCGATAACCGGGCTGCTTTGGTACGACGATTTTGTTTTAACGAAGGCCTGAACCAAGTTGACAACATTTCTTAACAAACTCGCCTTCGTCATGATCTGCGTCATCTGCGCAGTGACCACGCTCGCCTACGGAACGGTCCATCAGCCGGTGATCGCGTTTTTTTATCTTCTGGTTTGCTTAGCTTTTCTTGTGTTTGCGGTGGGTTCCGTCTCTGGCGAAAATTTTAGGATAAGCCGTGACTGGCTGCAAGTGCCGTTGGGTTTCCTGGCTATCTATGCGGTATTGCAGATCATCCCGTTCGGAACTTATGCTGACGGCGGCATCGCGGGTGTTGCGAGGACGATATCGATCGAGCCCTTCGCTACTAAATTGGTTGCACTCCACCTCTTCGCGCTATCGATATTTTTCTTTATCGCCCTTTCGGTTGTCGATTCGGCCGGACGATTGAGAAAGCTAGCGGCGTTCGTGACGATCTTCGGTTTTCTCTACGCTTTTTATTCCATCCTGCAGTCCGTTCTGAGTCCGGAAAGGATATTTGGGATCTATAAGCCGTCCGCCGGGATCCCGTTTGGTTCTTTCGTCAATAAACACGATTTTGCCGCTATCATCGAAATGGCCGTTGCGATCCCCCTTGGGCTGCTATTCTGCGGCTCGCTCCGAAGCGACAAAAGGCTGCTTTACGGCGTGGCTGCTGCTCTGATGGCAGCAGCCTTGCTTCTGAGCGGTTCACGGGGCGGGTTGGTAGCTCTGTTTGCCGAAGTGATCTTTCTCGTGTTCATCACTAGCAAGTCAAAGGGCTTTCGGAATATTGCTCTCAAAGCCGGTCTCGCCGCAGCACTCTTGATCGCGGCGGTTGGCGGAGCACTATTTGTTGGCGGTGATACTTCACTAACCCGGGTAGCCGAGACCGCGGGATCGGAGGACATCAGTTCAAACCGGTTTCAAATCTGGACCGTCACGCTGAAGGTGATCAGGGAATATGCTCCGTTCGGGGCGGGCCTAGGGGCTTTTCCGCAAGCTTACACGCAGTTTGATACCGCGGGCGGCTACGAACGCGTCGAGCAGGCCCATAACGATTATCTGCAGATCGCTGCGGACGCCGGAATCCCCGGATTAGCGATCGGCGGGTTGTTTTTGTTTTTGCTAATTCGCACCGGGATGCGTGCGAGTGCGGTTTCAAACAAATTCCGCCGAGGAGCTGGCGTGGGAGCATTCGCCGGCTGCGTAGCGGTTTTGGTACACAGCCTGTTTGATTTTGTGCTCCACATTACTGCGGTTTCGGTAATGTTCCTGACGCTGCTGACGATCTTGGTTGCGAGCGGAAGGGAATATGACGACGACACGGACGAATACGACTCACGTGAATCGCGGGGGAAGCGGGGCAGTGTGATGCCGATCCGGCGTTCGGGTCGATCTTAAGCTTCTTCGGCAGTCTGAGATGGCCGGATTATGCGGCCGATGAGTCTGGCTATCCACCAAATTATCCCGTGAGCTACATAGAGTGCTGCGATCGCGAGCAAGGCGTATTTCGAATAAAAATAGATAAACATCACCATTGCCGCTACCGCAAGCACCAGGTAAAAGCCCTGACGGGTGCTTCCCGTAGTTTTCATACTGGTGTAGCGGATCGTGCTGACCATTAGTATGGATAGGACGGCTATCAAGCCCAGCAGTGCATAGGTGTAGAGTGGAGCCGCTTCACCAAACGAATTGAGCGGCAGCGGAGAGAAATGAACGAGGGCCGCGAGAAGGCCGCCCGCCGGAGGTATCGGCAGGCCAACAAAGGCTTTCTTGTCGACTTTGGTCGCACCTTCGACCAGTTTTGCCGGGCGTGTCGCCTGCAAATTGAAGCGGGCCAGGCGGAATGCCCCGCACATTAGGTACGCAAACAGTAAAAATACGCCGAGGTTGTGCCCAAAGGTGCCTTCTGGAAACGCAGGAGCAACCGCCCAGGCATAGATCAATGCCGTCGGAGCTATTCCAAATGTCAGTACGTCGGCAAGAGAATCAAATTGAACACCGATCTCGGTCGCAGTTCTGGTTGCACGGGCAATACGTCCGTCTACGGTGTCAAAAAGGATAGCGAGGCCGATCGCGAGACCGGCTCCATTGAAATAGCTTGCTGCAAGTTCCGGGTTTTCCGCAGCGACCTGATAACCCCGAATCGAGGACAAAACCGCCAAATAGCCCATTGCGACGTTAGCCGCAGTGAATAGAGTCGGAATTACGTAGAGTCCTTTCTTAAGGCCGCGGTGCGGCGGTTTTGTCTGCTCGTCTGCCATAAGGTCAGAAGCGGAATATCACCTGAATTCTTATTTAGTATTTTGCGATGACGGTCTCACCGCCAACCACACGGTCGCCGACCGATACAACGATCTCGACGTTTGGCGGCATTCGTAGATCGGTCCGTGATCCAAATTTGATCAAGCCGAATTTTTGCCCGCGTTCAAGATTATCACCCGCTTTTGGCCAGCAGACAATCCGGCGTGCGAGTATTCCGGCGATCTGAGTGCATGTAAGGGTGATCGAATCGCCTTCGATCACCAGGGAATTTCGCTCGTTTACAAGGCTTGCTTCGTCACGGGTGGCGGGCATCTTTTTGCCGGCTGTGTATTCGATCTCTTTGATCTTGCCTGCGATCGGCGAACGATTGATGTGAACGTCGAGTGGGGAAAGAAAAACGCTGACGAGCTTAAACTCGTCGTTTTTTTCGATCCGCGTCACCTTTCCGTCTGCCGCGGACACAATTATCCTTTCGTCAGCCGGGATCGAGCGGGCTGGATCGCGGAAGAAATAAAGCATGAACAAAGCAACGCCCGCAAACGCGACCGCTACCGGCCAAAGGTCAAAATAACCGAAGACCGAGCCTGCGATGACCGGTATCAAAACGAACGGGATGCCTTCCTTAACCATAAGCGTAACGCTAAATACTACACCTTTCTGTCAACTTTCTCGAAACGGAAAAGAAAAAGCCCGGTGTCGGCAAACACCGGGCGAAGAGGAGGATCGTATGAAGAAACCCTAGCTTCTTACGGGAAAATCCTTTGCGTAGCTGTATGCACACCAGCCTGCGAACAGATGGATAACCCATCCGAGCAGTCCGGCAGAGCCGATCCACGAAAAGCCGGTCAGGACTAGCCAAATTATTCCGATAATAATTCTTCCGTTATAAATCTGACCGAGTCCGGGGACCAATAAACTCAATATGCCAGCTAGTAAAGGTTCTCGCATGTTACTAAAGTGCCTCCACTTAGTAATACGACCGGGACTTCGCTTTGTTTCAAAAATATGTGCTTCGAACAGAGATCAATGATCGAGGACTGCGTGGAGTATCTGCTGCGTCGCAAAAAATAGGGCAACGCCCGCAAAAACCGATATCGAGACCAGCGGATTCTTGCCGGCGTGGTGATTTACCTCGGGAACGAGGTCGCTGGCAGCGACATACAGAGTTACGCCGCCGGCAATTGGCAGGGCATAAGCTACCGCCTGTGATGTGCTCGAGCCGATCAAAAAGAACACGATCACCCCGACAAATGTCGTAAGGCCGACGAGCGTTGTGGCATACATAACCTGTCGAAACCCTTTTCCTGAAGCCATTACCATTGAGCCGATCGTGAATCCCTCGGGCAATTTGTGGAGGAAAACCGCAAGGAAAACGAGTGCTCCGACCTTGAGATCGATCTGCGAAGCTGCAGCGATGGACACTCCATCGAAAAATGTGTGGATCAGAAGCCCGCCGATCGCTGTGTAGGCACTTCGCGGCGAGATAGACGCGTGATCGTGCTCGTCGCAGTGCATTTCGCCTCCGAGATGGAAATGTGGGGCTATCGTGTGCTCGAAAAACTGGGTGATCAAATAACCGCCGAGCATAAGGAGCATCGGCATTGTTAGACTTTCGGTGAGATCGTGGCCAGTACTCTGCCAAAGTCCGATGACTTTCGGGAGTATTTCTAGAAATGTCACTGCCAGCATGAAGCCGGCGCCGAGAGCGAGGAGATATTTCAGCGATCTGTTGTAGAAATCATGGAGTCGCGATGGGAAGAGGATGAGGCCGCCAAGTATGTTCCCGCCGGCTGCAAGCAGGCCGAAGACGAGTAGTTGTAAAAGCTGCGGGTCCATAGGTCACGTAACGCAATCCGATATCCTACCGCACCAACGCGCTTAAACACAAAATCTCTGAATCAAGCCCTCTAGCCTTAAATAGTTGATTAACGATGAAAAAGAAAATATCTCTTGACACCGGTCCGAATAACAGCCTAAAATGCTTCTGTATTTGCAACACGCCAATCTGCGGATCGGCAACAAGAACGTAAAAATCTAAATACTTGTTTAAGATGTTAAGCACTCACAATGTGGGGCGCTCAGGAGATTTTTACGCGGATTTTTCGACGCCTGGATCTTTGAATATGGAAACGGACGACGTAGCCAGCATCCACCAGCCGGTAATGCCGCGGGAATGTCTTGAACTTCTCGATGCGGCGACCGGCGGACTTTTTGTAGATGCTACGCTAGGGCTCGGCGGGCATACGAAGCTAATACTCGAAGCCAACGAGTTGAATCGTGTTATCGGCATCGATCAGGATGCCGAAGCCATAGATCTGGCTAAAGCGAGGCTGGAGATGTTTGTAAGTCGCTTCGTTGCGGAACAGACGAATTTTTCAGGCATCGCGTCGGCGGTTGAAAAGGCCGGACTTGGGCGGCCGCACGGGATACTCGCCGATCTTGGCGTTTCGTCGTTGCAGCTTGATAGTGAAGACAGAGGGTTCAGTTTTCGTTTTAATGCTCCGCTTGATATGCGGATGGATCAGTCTTCGGATAGCGAAACCGCGGCCGAATTGATCGCACGGCTGGGGCAAGACGAACTTGCGAATATCATTTATCAGTTTGGCGACGAGCGAGCGTCGCGGAAGATCGCCCGATGGATCATTGAAAAGCGAAAGGCGGGGACTCCGATAACAACGACATCGGAACTAGCTGATCTTGTAAAGAGAGCGGTTCGAGTTGGGCCAAAGGAGAAGACCCATCCGGCGACACGCACATTTCAGGCGTTGAGGATCGCGGTCAACGACGAGCTAGGCGTTTTGGATAGATTTATTGCGGACGCGGTCGATGTTCTGGAACCCGGCGGAGTGTTGGTGATCATCACATTTCATTCGATCGAAGACAGGATCGTAAAACAGGCTTTCGCTCGTCTCTCAGGGAGATGCCAGTGCCCGCCGCGAATTCCACAGTGTATGTGCGGGGCAGCGAAGCGAGTCGAAATATTGACCAAGAAGCCTCTGCAACCAACCGCAGAAGAGCTTGACAGTAACTCCCGTTCGAGAAGTGCGAAACTTCGTGCATTTCGAAAGATCAGATAGTAAGAAGGGGAATCGGAGCAAAAGATGATCAAAAGAAACGAGACAGCAAAAAATGGACGTACGAAGAACGCGGCAAATCGCGGCATGACATCTTATCTTTTGGTTTTTCTTTGCGGCGCGTTGCTGGTTAGCGGGTTTTTCTTTGCGGCCCAGCAGCATTTTGCGTCGATGGACTACGGGATGAAAAATTCACGACTTCGGCGCCAGATCGACCAGCTCGAAGCCGAAAAGCAGCGTTTGATCCACGCTCGTGAGGTTTCTCTTTCTCCAACTGAGGTAAAACGGTCGGCCAAGAAACTGGGGCTGCTTGATGCCCCTTCTGTAAGCACCAACATGCTGGCGTCAGCGGACCCGATCGAGATGAAGGCCGCGCGGCCAAATCCATCAGCGGGTCAGCCGCTCGTCCAAAAGATCAGTGCGACCCAGCCTGTTCGCAAGGACCTCGAACCTTCACCAAAAAAGCCAGTTGATCAGACCAGGAAGCTTGTAGCATTGAGATAGAAGCTGAGCCCTTTCCCCGTATTAGATCGACGTGCCGCTGAAGGATCGAGAATGACGAGATGAAAACCTCCGTGCGCAAGCCTAGAAAGCGAAACATGAAGCAAGTAGCCTTCACCAGATTTATGCTGGTGGTGGGCTTCTTGATCTTGTGGATCGGCGGCATCAGCGTTCGGCTGGTCTACCTACAGGTCTCGCAACATGAATGGCTCAAGGACCGGGCGGTCTCAATGCGGCAGGATGTCAAACAGACACGAATGCTCCGTGGGTCGATTTTCGACCGAAACGGAAGGGCTCTGGCCATGAGTCTGCGAGTCAAGACATTGTACGCTGATCCGACAGAGATGCCGGAAACGAAGATCGATGAAGCAGCCGGAAACATAGCAAAGGCTCTTAAGATCGATGCCGCCCAGCTTGCCGCTCAATTAAAAGAGGGCAAAGCTCAAAAAAAGCGCTTCATCCCGCTGGTACGCAAGCTGGATGAAGAGGCGGTAACCCGCATAAATAAAGCTCTCGATCTTGGTGATACACGCAAGGCTGACCTTCCCAACTATGCTGGCCTCCACTGGAAGGACGAACAGAAACGTTCTTATCCCCAACAAACTCTGGCTGCTCACGTAGTTGGCCATAGTAACGATAACGACGAAGGGGTTGCCGGCATAGAACAGTCGCAGGAGGATCTACTGCATGGGACGATCGTAAGGAAACTGCAGCAGCGAGATCGTTTGGGGCGGGTTTATGACGAGGAAATAGCGGAGCGGTCAGCTCCAAGCGATGTTGTCCTCACGATCGATTCGGCAATGCAGTACATGGTCGAGCAGGCACTCGAAAACGGTGTCAAGACCGCGGACGCAAAATCGGGCATTGCAGTCGTCATGTCGGCGAAAACGGGCGAGATACTGGCGCTTGCAAACTATCCGACATTCGATCCGAATCTTATCACCGACAAGTCTCGAGCCCATATCACAAATCAGGCAGTTCAAGCCGTTTACTCACCTGGTTCGACATTCAAGATCGTTACCTATGGAGCGGGCCTTGAGAAGAAGATGTTCACGCCGACGGACATGATAAGTAGTGGAAATGGCACCATCGAGATCGCTGACCATGTCTTTAAGGATTCTCATGCCGTGGGAACGGTATCGTATTCGCAGGCGATGGCGCATTCAAGCAATGTGTGTGCGATAAAAACGGCTCTCGGAGCCGGGCGAGAGGATTTTGCAGCGATGGTGCAGAAAATGGGTTTTGGCGAGAAGACCGGGATAGAACTTCCTGCCGAAACAAGCGGTATCGTCCGTCCGCTTTCGAAGTGGAACGGTGACTCGTTAGCTTCGCTATCCATCGGGTATGAAATTGGTGTAACTGCGTTGCAAATGACCAGTGCATTTGCGACGATAGCCAACAATGGAGTGAAGGTCAGGCCGCGGCTGATAAAGGAGACAAGGAGGCCGGGCGAGGCTCCGCAGCTGCCTTCGCAAAGTGAACAAATACAAGTAGTTACACCTGAAACTGCTCGTCATTTGCGAACGATGCTGAAACAGGTCGTGCAGACCGGAACTGGTCGTCGGGCGCAGTTGAACGGCTACACAGCCGCAGGGAAAACTGGCACGGCATGGAAGTTTAACGCTAAGACGAAGAGCGTTGATTCAAGCAAGTACATTTCGTCATTTATCGGCATGGCTCCGGCTGACGACCCCGAGATAGTGATTGGCGTGATAATGGATGAGCCAAGATCGGGAGCCCGCGATGGCGGAATGGTCGCCGCTCCGGTTTTTCGTGACATCGCCCAGCAACTTTTACACGAGCTACACGTTCCGACAGACGCTCGGATCCGTCAAGAGACTTTTGTGGAGAAGGATATCCCCGAGACTCCGGTCGCTGACGAGCTGACTGCAGACAAGGAGAAATCCTCGTCCCCTACAAAGAAGGGGACAACGCCCCCGGTCGTCACAGAGAAGCCGGTGATCGATAAAAGGCCGAAGCCGAAAGAAAAAGAGAAGGAAAAAGTATCTGCTGAGCGACTTCGTTTCTCGGCACGGTCGGCTCCTTTTGTAGAGATCAGATCAAATAGGTACAGATTTGAAACTTGATAACGCGATCAAATACATGAACGCCGACTCGGCGCAGCTTGACCCCGCTTTGCGAGATCGCGAGGTGGGTTCTTTTGCTATCGATTCACGTGAGGTTATCGCAGGCGGGCTGTTCTTCGCACTATCTCAGCCGGAATATACGGAAAATGGTTTCAACGGTGATTTTGATGATTCGACCCGTTACGTGCCTTCGGCGCTAAGCCAAGGAGCGGTTGCATGCGTGGTCAGGCCCGAGCGCTACGAAGAGCATCGCGAACTTCTCGAACCATTCCGCTCGAGATTGCTTTTTGCGAATGACGTGATCGCTGCATTTCAGCGGCTCGCCCACGGCGTCTACCGCGAGTGGAACAAACCTGTTGTCGCCATCACCGGAAGTGCGGGAAAGACCACGGCGAAAGAGCTGACCGCTCATGTGCTCGCCGCTGGCGGAAAGAAGGTTCTGCGTAACATTAAGAACTACAACAATGGGCTCGGACATCCGTTAACTGTCCTCAATCTTGCGAAAGACCCAACCTACGACGTCGCGGTTCTCGAAATGGGAATGTCGACCCCGCTAAATGAGATCGCCCGTCTGTGCCGGATAACTCCTCCTGACGTTGCGGTCGAATTAAACGTTTTGCCTGTTCATCTTGAGCATCTCGGGTCGATCGAAGGAATTGCAAGGGCGAAGGCCGAGTTGATCGAAGGAATGAAACCTGGCGGAGTCGCTGTCCTCAATGCGGATGATCCGCGGGTGATGGCGATGAGTGAGTTGAGTCGCGGATCGGTTCTGAGTTATGGCATCGAAAGCCGGGCAGACGTTCGTGCGGAGCAGATCAAGTTCGAATGCTTTGGCGAAACGACTTTTGTACTTTCGATCAAAGGAGAAGAAGCAGAGGTCTCGTTTCCTCTCAACGGTAAGCACAATATTCTAAATGGTCTGGCCGCAGCGGCTGTTGCGTCAACTTTTGGGATGAACGCGGCACAGATCGCCGCCGGACTAAGCACTGTCGAGGCTCCGCAACAGAGGGGTGAGATCCTTCACTTTGCTGAAGGCTTCACGGTTATTAATGATTCGTATAATTCCAACCCCGACGCATTGATCTCGATGGTCCAAACTTTGGTTGATGGCGGTGGTCCGAGACGGAAGATAGTCGTTGCCGGCGAAATGCTTGAACTCGGGCCGGACGCGGCGGAGATACATCGCAGAACCGGCAAACGATTGGCGGAACTCGGGATCGACGTTTTGATTGGGGTAAGGGGATTTGGACGCGAACTCGTCGAAGGTGCTCGTTCCGCAGGCGTTTCCGAGGTTCGATTTGCTGAGGATTCTTCCGTCGCGGGCGATGCTCTTTGTGAAATGGTCGTCGGTGGTGACGTTGTCCTGGTCAAGGGGTCGCGAGGTGTCCGGACGGAGAATGTCATCGCGAAATTGATGGAAAAGTTTCATTTGGAGAAGGCAAATTCCAAATCGACGGAAGCTGTAACGGGTTAGCATTACGAGACCTGGGTTTATAACCATGCTCTACTACTTCTTATACCAGTTCATCTTCCAGGAATACGGACGCGTCAGCGAGTCGTGGATCTTTAAGGGGCTTAATGTTATCCAGTATGTAACATTCCGGACCGCACTTTCCACGATCACGGCTTTGCTTATTTCGCTGCTTCTAGGTGGCAAGGTGATCAAGAAACTTGCTGAACTCAAGTTCGGCCAGGAGATCCGCGAGGAGGGCCCGGCTTCACACCAGGAAAAGCGCGGAACGCCGACGATGGGCGGTGTTTTGATCATCGGATCGGTCTTTGTTTCAACTATATTGTGGGCTCGGTTGGATAGCTTGTATCTTTGGATCGCTCTCGGGGCCACGACCTTATTTGCTCTAGTGGGTTTTGCAGACGACTGGATAAAGATCGTCAAAAAGCGAAGCCTAGGGTTAACCGGGAAACAGAAGATCGCAGGACAATTGATAACGGCCTTGCTGGTTTGGGGGTTGCTTTGGGCATTCAGCGAGTATCCGTGGAACATGAGTATCCCATTCCTAAAGGCAACCGCTGAGGCCAATCCCGCGATAAGTGTAAGTTGGGTTGGGCCAATAATATACGGTGGATTTATTGTTTTTGTGCTGCTCGGTTCGTCCAACGCCGTCAATTTGACGGACGGGCTAGACGGGCTTGCTGCGAGTGTGACCTTTATAGCGATGTCTGCCCTGACGGGCTTGACATACATCGCGAGCGACGCACGTTGGTCAAATTACCTTGACATCACTCATAACCCGGCGTCGGCTGAATTAACGGTCTTTTGTGGAGCGATGGTTGGTGCCAGTCTTGGTTTCCTTTGGTACAACGCCCCGCCGGCCGAAGTATTTATGGGCGATGTCGGGTCGCTGGCGATCGGCGGAGCACTGGGCACGGTAGCGATCCTGACAAAGCAGGAGTTTCTTCTCCCATTCATCGGGGGCGTCTTTATTATCGAGGCTCTCTCTGTGATGCTGCAGGTGTCGGTCTTTAAGTTAACAAAACGTGGCGGGCACCCGGGGAGAAGGATATTTAAGATGACGCCGCTTCATCATCACTTTGAGATGACCGGGTGGAAGGAGTCAAAGATCGTTTTTCGCTTTGTCATCGTTGCGATCTTATTCACGCTGCTTAGTTTGACGACGCTCAAGCTTCGGTAGATATATGCAGATAGAAGGAAGAAAAGCTTTGGTCCTCGGTGCGGGTAGATCCGGCATCGAGGCCGCGCGCTTTCTTTCGCAGCGTGGAGCAACTGTTGCCTTGCATGACAGCAAATCGGTCGAACATTGGAGCGATCAGGCTCGGTCATTGAGAGAAGCCCATGGAGTCGGCCTACTCGGTGGCGAGATACCATCGTGGCTTTTGGATCAGGTCGATCTCGTTGTTATCTCGCCAGGCGTTCCGACAAACACGATACCGGCTCGGTACGTTGATCGCAAAGACGGGGAAGTGATCGGCGAGGTAGAACTCGCGTTTAGGTTTATGAAGGGCCGGGTCGTAGGTATCACTGGCTCTAACGGTAAGACGACGACCACGGCACTCATCGGTGATCTGTTAAAGAATTCAGGCATCGCAACTCAGGTTGGCGGCAATATCGGAACGCCGCTTTTGAGTCTCACGGAGACATCGAGTGATGATGGCTGGACAGTGGCCGAACTTTCAAGCTTTCAACTGGAAACGATAGTGAATTTTCGAGCTAATGTTGCACTCTGTTTGAATGTAACGCCGAACCATCTGGACCGTTACGAGGGTTTTCAGGAATACGCCGCGGCAAAACATCGGATCTTCATGAACCAGACCTCTGAAGATGTGGCGATCCTCAATGCCGACGATGAGATCACGGCCAGTTGGGCGAGCGGATTGAAAGCAAACGTTGTCATGTTCAGCGTCAAGAGCGAACTCGACGAGGGCTTGTTTTTGCGGGCGGATGAGCTCATCTGCCGTTCTAACGGTAAGGAGAAAGTTCTGACGACGCGTAGCGAGATATTTCTTCGAGGGCTCCATAACGTCGAAAACGTTCTTGCCGCTTTTGCAGCCGGACTCGCGTGCGGAGCGTCGCCTGAATCGATGCGGCAGACGGTCTCCGAATTCAAGGGTGTAGAGCATCGGATCGAGTTTGTTGCCGAGATCGATGGCGTGAAGTTCTACAACGATTCGAAGGCGACTTCGGTGGACGCTACCTCGAAGGCTATCGATGCCTTGAGCGGTGGGGAAGGGAAGACGATCTTGATCCTTGGTGGACGAGGCAAGAATGCGCCCTACGCTCCTTTGATCGATCTGATCAGAAACTCGGTCAGAACCATCGTCCTTATAGGCGAGGATGCTGACAATATCGAGTCACAGTTGTCAGGCGTCGCACCGTTGATCAGGGCGGAATCGATGGAAGATGCTGTCATGAAGAGTTTTGAGGTCGCCACTCACGGCGACGCTGTTTTACTCGCACCGGCGTGTGCGAGTTTCGATATGTTCAGGAGTTACGAGGAACGAGGCCGGGTATTCAAGGAAGCTGTTAAAGGCATGCAAAGAGTGGTTACGGCGTAGCGGAACCGCTTATTAGTCCAATGGGTGCTCTCGGGCAGGGATTGGATGGCCGAAGGCGAAAAGTTGATGAGGGACGAGAATCGTACAGATTGGTTAATGTTTGGTATCGCAGCTGCACTAGCGGTTTTTGGCGCGATGATGGTGTATAGCGCCTCGGCGATGTTTGCCCTCAAAGAGACTGAAAGTTCGAGCCAGTTCACCTATTTTTACAAGCAGGTCGCGTTTACCGTTGGCGGCCTTGCGGCGATGTTTCTGGTCAGCAAGATCGATTACCACATTTTCCAGAAACCAGTTGTCGTTTATTCGATTTTTGCCATCACGATCGTCTTACTTTTAGCTGTTTTTGGTTTTCCAGCGATCAATGGTGCTCAGCGGTGGATTCGGATCTCGGGGTTTTCGTTCCAGCCGTCCGAACTCGCAAAGATCGCCCTGCCGATCTTTCTTGCATATTTTTTAACCAAGAAAGAGGACGTTGTCGGCGACGTTAAAGAAACCGTCGCTCCCAGTGTTATAGCACTCGGCTTGATGGCCGGACTTGTGTTTTTGGAGAAAGATCTCGGTACGACCATTGTTCTGTGTGCCGTCTTCTCGGTCGTATATTTCTCGGCAGGAGCGAGGTTGTTTCATATTGGAGCTCTTGGCGGAGCGTTGGTTCTGATCGGTGCCGGGGCGATATATTTCGCCCCATGGCGCGTTGCTCGAATGATGGCGTTTCTTGACCCGTTTCAATATGCCGATGACGAAGGATATCAGGTGGTACAGTCGCTCTACGCTATAGGTTCGGGCGGTATCTTCGGCGAGGGTTTTGCACAGGGGCACCAAAAGCTTTTCTATTTGCCGTATCCTTACTCAGACTTTATTTTCTCCGTGGTAGGTGAGGAACTAGGCCTCGTTGGAACTTTGGCGGTTGTCGTCGCATTCAGCTTCCTGCTATGGCGAGGGGCGAGGGCGGCGGTGATGGCGCCGGACCGATTTGGTAACCTTCTCGCCATAGGAATTATAACCGGGATCATCGTCCAGGCACTCTTCAATATCAGCGTCGTTATTTCGATCCTACCTGCGAAGGGAATTCCGCTGCCGTTCATCTCCTATGGAGGTTCGTCGGTGATCGTAACGATGATCGGCATTGGTATCTTGCTCAATATTTCAAAGTTTTCGACAACGGATTATCGCGAACCTCCCCAACGAAAGCGAGTTTCTCGTGCTCGCCGGAGGATGGATTAGTGAAAGTATTGATCGCGGCCGGTGGGACCGGCGGACATATATATCCAGGGATAGCTGTGGCGAACGAGGTAATGAGCCGCGACGCGGAGTCGGAAGTCTTGTTCGTTGGCACCGCCCGCGGGCTTGAGAAAAAGATCGTCCCGGACAACGGCTATCAGCTTTCGCTAATAAACAGTGCCGGGCTAAAGAATGTTGGTGTGGTCGGCAAGATCAAGGGACTTTCGGTACTGCCAAAGAGTTTTCTTGAGGCCCGCAAGATAATACGACAGTTTCGCCCGCATGTCGTTGTGGGCGCTGGAGGATATGTATCGGGGCCCGTCTTGCTTATGGCGGCAATAATGGGTGTGCCAACGCTCGTTATGGATTCAAACGCTCTGCCTGGCTTTACGAACCGTCAGCTAGCCAGATTTGTTGATCGTGCCGCGTTGACATTCGAAGAGGCTGTACCTTTCTTTGGAAAGAAAGCTGTAGTAACGGGAAATCCGGTGCGAAAGGAGTTTTTTGAGATCCCTGAAAAAAAACGTGGCGAGGTTCTTCAGATATTAATTTTTGGCGGTTCGCAGGGTGCCAGGGCGATAAACAATGCAATGGCCGACGCTTTGCCTCTGCTGGAACCGCATGCTGAGAAACTTGCCATAACACATCAGACGGGCGAGGCGGATTTCGAAAGAATTCGGGATGCTTACGCTTCGTCTAAGTTTTCGGCGGATATCAGGCCGTTCATATCGGATATTTTTGTGGAGTTTGGCAAGGCCGATCTGATAATTTGCCGTGCCGGTGCCACGACTTGCGCCGAACTTTCAGCTGCCGGAAAGGCGTCGATAATGGTGCCGTTTCCGGGTGCCGCCGACAATCATCAGCAGAAAAATGCTGAGGCGTTGCAAAACGCGCATGCCGCGAAGATGATCTTACAAAAAGATCTGACGCCAGAGATCCTTGCGAGTCAGATAATCGCATATTCGCAGGACCCTGAATCGATCACACGAATGGAGGCGGAAGCAAGAAAGCTTAGCCGCCCGAATGCAGCGGCTGCTGCGGTCGATATCATAGAGGAGCTGAAGCACAGCGTTTAATAGTCGAGTTCAAGAGTCAAAAATAATGTTTCGTCACGTAAAAAGAATTCATTTCATCGGCATCGGCGGCATCGGCATGAGCGGCATCGCTGAAGTGCTTTGCAATCTTGGATTTGTGGTGACGGGTTCCGATGTTAAGAAATCTAAGAACACCGATAGGCTGGAGACACTCTTTAATGTAGGAATCGCCGAAGGGCATCGAGCCGAGAACGTCGGATCTGCTCAGGTTGTAGTTTATTCCTCTGCGGTCAAGGAAGATAATCCGGAGGTCGTTGAAGCGAAATCGAGGAGCATTCCCGTCATTCCTCGAGCTGAGATGCTGGCGGAGTTGATGACACTAAAGCCTTATGCGGTCGCGGTGTCGGGTACCCACGGAAAGACCTCGACGACGTCGATGATAGCGACGGTCCTGGGCCATGCCGGTGTTGATCCGACAACCGTGGTTGGCGGGGTTGTCGATACTTTGGGCTCGAATGCGAGGCTCGGTCAGTCCGATTGGTTTGTCACGGAAGCAGATGAGAGCGATCGATCATTTTTGATGCTTTACCCGACCATCGCCGTGGTGACTAACATCGACAAAGAACACATGGAATCCTATAAAGGGATGGATGATGTAGTTCAGTGCTTCACCGATTTTGTGAACAAGGTGCCGTTTTACGGAGCGGCGATCATCTGTCTTGACGATCCCAACGTGCAGTTGATCATACCGCAGATAAAAAGGCGACGCGTAACCTACGGTCTATCTGCCCAGGCTGATATCTCGGCTCACGATATCAGGTTCAACGAGACCTTTGGGTCGACTTTCACCGTAAGGAAAGCTTCGGCCACGCTCGGGGATATCTTCTTGCCAGTGCCGGGCACCCATAATGTTTACAATGCTTTAGCTGCAACGGCTGTGGCGATGGAACTGGAGGTGCCGTTTGAAAAGATCGTTGAGGCATTTGCGGGCTTTAAGAATGCGAACCGTCGTTTTCAGTTTAAAGGGGAAGCGGGCGGTGTGACGGTGGTTGACGATTACGGACACCACCCGACCGAGGTCATTGCCACCCTCTCGGCGGCGAAGAACAGTTCCGGCGGGAAGCGAACCGTAGTTGTTTTTCAGCCGCATCGTTACTCCCGTACTCGTGATCTAATGGACGAATTTGTCCGGGCTTTCAATAATGCCGACGTTCTTTTTGTTCTTGATATCTACCCGGCGAGCGAAGCTCCGATCGAGGGTATAACCGCTGAGGTCTTGACTGACAATATTCGTAAGTTTGGTCACAAGAACGCTCACTTTATCGGCGCGATCGAGACTGCCGCTGATCAAGTTGCGAGCACACTTCAGCAGGGAGATCTCGTAATAACGCTCGGAGCCGGAAGCATTACAGGGCTCTCGGACGAGATCCTGGCAAAGCTGCAGTAGAAGGCGGGGGATTGAGCTTTTAAGTATGCCGAAAAAGAAGAAAACAACTTCGAGGGCTTCAGTTCGAGTCCGTAGTTCCAGGCGAACTCGCAGTGGAACTCCCGCGGACATGCTTAAGTTCGCGGTTCCGACAGTGATACTGCTCCTTCTCGTCGCTGGAATTGTTTTCATGAGTTTGTCTGGATATGAGACGGCGACGGCCTCCCAGTTTTTCAACCTGAGAGGAGTCGATGTTCGCGGAATCGAGCGTACGCCGAAGGAAGACATTGTTCGGGTCATTAACTCCACGGTCGAAAAATCAGGGGTTTGGAACGCTGACCTCGCTGACGCGAAGATCAAAATTGAAAAATTTCCTTTTGTTAAGAGTGCGTCGGTTTCAAGGGCCTTGCCGGCTGGAATCACGGTGAATATTGTCGAACGTGTTCCGGTCGCGATCGTTAAACTGTCATCCGGAAATTATCTCGTTGACGGCGAAGGGACGGTGCTCGTGCCGGTGAAGGGGAACGAAGAAAAGTTTCCATTTCTCCTCAAGGGATGGGACGAATCAAAAACAGAAAAAGCCGGCCCTGACAATATTGCCCGGCTGAAAGTATACAAACGAATGGTGGACGAAGCGAAGCAGTTTGAAGTAGCTTCCCACATTAAGGAGTTTAGTCTTGCAAATCCCCGCGAGCCTATCGCTCTGGTCGAGGATTCTGGAAAGTTTATCTCCGTGTCGCTTGCGCGTGACAACCTCGGCAAGAGCTTGAAAACGGCTATCGACGCATTGAGTGGAAAAGGTGCGAAGATAAAATCGGTCGATGCAGGCGGCGTGCATCCGATCATTCAGTATTTGGACTTTTAGTTTCAATGAGCAATGAAATACATGCGGTAGGGCTGGATATTGGAACGAGTCGCATCAGGTGCGTCATTGGCGAACCTGCGCCCGACGGGCGTATGAACATCGTCGGGCTCGGTGAGAGCGAATCGAAAGGGCTTCGGCGCGGCGTCGTGACCTCAACAGAGGCGGTCGCGGAGTCGATCCGTAGGGCCGTTGCCGAAGCCGAACGCGTGAGCGGCGTAGAGATCGAAAGTGCAACCGTAAATCTATCTGGCGAGCATCTGCAGGGTGAAAACAAAAACGGCGTGGTCGCGGTCGCTGGGCCTGATAAAGAGATCACTGACGAAGACGTTGACCGGGCGATCGATTCGGCTAGCGCAATGCCATTGACACCGGGCTGGGAGATCGTTAGTCGGCTCCCTCAGGAGTTTATTGTTGACGGGCAGGATGGCATAACCGAACCGATCGGAATGAACGGCTCTCGTTTGGAGGCTCTTGTCCATGTTGTGACGAGTCCGAGTGCGGCACGACAGAATCTTATAAAGGCGGTGACGAAAGCTGGCCTCGACGTTGAAAATCTTGTTCTTGAACCGCTTGCAGCCTCCGAAAGTGTATTGACCGACGACGACAAGGAATACGGCTGTGCCGTGGTCAATATGGGCGCCGAGATCACCAGCTTAATGATCTTCGGGCGCGGGGCCGTGCAGCATTCGTCTGTATTTCCTTTTGGAAGCATGCTTTTTACGAAAGACATCGCGACAGGATTACGGGTTTCGATCCCTGAGGCGAATAAGATAAAGCACCATTATGGCTGCGTTGCGTCATTCCTCCTCGACGAAGAAGAAAAGCAAGAACTGATCGAGATCGTCCCGTTCGGCCGGAGCGAGACGCGGGGCCTTTCGAAAGAGATACTTTGCGACATAATGCAGCCCCGTGCGGTTGAATTAGTCCAACATGTTGCAAGTGCGGTTTCAAAAGCAAAGGCACAGATATCGGGCGGTGTATTCCTGACGGGCGGCGGATCGTTGGTTTACGGACTGGCTGAGATAGCCGAGCAAGTATTTGATGCTCCTACCCGAGTTGGCATGCTTGACCCAGCGTTTTTTGGCGGACTTGCCGACGAGGCTCATGGTCCTCAGTGGGCAACCGCATGCGGGCTTGGATTGAGGTCGATGAAATTCCAGATCCGCAGTGAAGCCGGCGGAAAATCATCGGCTAGAAAGGTCGCAGAGTGGTTTGGAAATTTTCGGGATAAATTTCGCTAAATACCCGTTTCACGATTGGATTTTTGATACCAATCGTTGTATTCTCTTAGTCCGGTAGCACAATATCTTGTTATTTCTCGACTCTGTCCGCTAACCACAAGCAGTTTGTTTTGTATTTCCGATTTTCGGAGATCTATTTGGAATGGACGATACTCAGATGACGATCAACCCTCTAAAAATGTTTATTGATGAGCCCCCAATAACAGGTGCTCGGATAAAAGTTATCGGTGTAGGCGGCGGCGGAAGTAATGCGGTCAACCGCATGATCGAGGCCGGTATAAAAGGTGTCGAGTTCATTGTTGCGAACACGGACCTTCAGGCCCTGAATTCGTCGAAAGCTCCAATGAAGATACAACTCGGTACCGCGTCGACTCGCGGTCTGGGTGCGGGGTCGAATCCCGAGATCGGGCGTGCCGCCGCGCTTGAGGATACGGAGAAGCTTCTAGACATTCTCGAAGGTTCGGACATGGTCTTTGTAACCGCCGGTCTTGGCGGTGGAACAGGGACCGGGGCGGCACCTGTCGTGGCTTCGCTTGCTATCGAGCTTGGGGCATTGACCGTTGCAATCGTTACAAAGCCCTTTAATGTCGAGGGTAAGAAGCGCATGGCCCAGGCAGACAAAGGCCTCGCCGAACTTCGTGGGTGCGTGGACACACTGATCACCATCCCGAACTCACAGCTCCGCAACGTCGAGGAGCGGATAACTATCATGAACGCGTTCCGCCGGGCGGACGAAGTTTTACTTCAGGCTGTTCAGGGTATTACCGACCTCATTATCACCCCGGGTGTGATCAATCTTGATTTTGCCGACGTAACCACTGTAATGCGTGGCAAAGGTGTTGCTCTGATGGGTATAGGTGAGGGGCGAGGAGAGCACGCAGCTTCTATCGCTATGCGACAGGCTCTCGATTCCCAGCTTCTCGAAGAAAATTCAATCAAGGGTGCTAAAGCGGCTTTGATCAACTTTACCGGTGGACCGGACATGGTTCTCGAAGAGGTCGAAAACGCGATCGGCATAATCGAAGCCGAAGCCGATGATTCCGCAGACATCATCTGGGGAACGGTCATTAAGGAAGATATGGCGGACGAGATCAAGATCACGGTCATCGCGACCGGCTTTGATTCTCAGGCGGCAGTTCAAACACCGCCAGTGAAGGCTCGCGAAACTCACGCAGTTGCCCGGGCCGCATCGGAGATTTTGCTTCCGCCAGATCTCATCCCGTCTGAGAATTTAGATGTTCCAACATTTATGAGGCGGCAGGCTGACTAGCAAGGTAGAAAATTATCTAAGTCGAAGGCCGCTCGCGTCTGCGAGCGGCCTTCTTGCTGCGGTAAGATAGTCTTATGGACAAACTTCCTCGCGTTGGGATAACAATTGGAGATGCTGCCGGTATCGGACCTGAAATATCGCTAAAGGCGATAGCGGATCCGGAACTGCGTTCAGCTTGCCGACCGGTCCTTATCGGCGATGCCACAGTCCTGAGGCGAAGTGCGGATGAGTTTGGAACGGATCTAACCCTCGTCAACTTTGGCGATCACGAAGAGAATGCCGTCGAGGTTGTCGATCTTAATAACCTACCTGGACACTTTAAGATCGGGGTCGACGCGGAGGTGACCGGTAGAGCCTCAGCTCAGAATATTGAAGCTGCTGTCGATCTATGGAGATCCTCCGATATCGACGCGATCTGCACCGCGCCGATTAGCAAGAAAGCGATCTCGCTCGCGGGCTATGATTTTCCCGGTCATACGGAGTTTCTGGCTCAGTTAACCGGAACAGAAGAGTTTCGAATGAGTTTTTTTGCGGGCCAACTTCGGACTGTCCTGCTTTCGACGCATGTTTCGTTGCTCGAAGGGATAGATCTCGTTCGGATGCCCGCGCTCATCAAACTCATTGATTTTACGAACCGCGAAATGGGAAAGCTCCTTGGTAGAGAAGTTTCGATCGCCGTGGCCGGCCTGAACCCGCACGCGTCAGAGGGTGGGATGTTTGGCGATCAGGAACGGCTCGAGATTTCTCCTGCCATAGAGCACTGCCGTGAAAAGGGAATCGATGTTAGCGGGCCTTATTCGCCTGACACGATCTTTCTTCGCGGTTTTCGCGGTGATTTTGATGTGGTCATTGCTCTTTATCACGATCAGGCGACGATCGCGGTTAAGTCACTTTCTTTCGGGAGTGGCGTGAATGTCACGCTTGGGCTGCCCTTGATCAGAACATCGGTTGATCACGGAACGGCATACGACATTGCAGGGCGGGGTGTTGCGGACGCGTCCAGTATGGTCGCAGCGATAAAATTGGCAGGCGAACTAGTACTCGGTTCGCCTACAAAATAGCAATTCTGATAGAATTAAGGCAGTTCTTACCTGGAGACACTTTTCAAGCCGTGACAAGACCAAAGCTTTTGCTTGCAGATGATTCCGTGACGATCCGTAAGGTCGTCGAGTTGACCTTTGCCGACGAAGGTATCGATGTTTCGACGGCGAGTGATGCTCAGACGGCGATGCAGCGGTTTGTTGAGATGCAGCCGGACATCGTTCTCGTCGATGTCGGGCTGGATGGGACAAGCGGCTACCAGATATGTGAAATGATAAAGGCCGATGATGCGACAAAGCATATTCCGGTGATGCTTCTAGTTGGATCATTCGAACCATTCGATGGTGATGAGGCGCATCGTGTAGGGGCGGACGCATTCATGACGAAGCCGTTCAACTCCATTCGCGACTTGGTTAATCGTGTGACGACGCTTTTGTCTCCAGATAAGAGTGCCAACGATCCGTTGGCGTCTGAATTTATCGCTGTCGAGCCATCTCCATCGTTGCCCGAAGATGACGACATTGACGACCTGTACCGAAGCAGCTTCGCTGTAACTGCTGAGGTGCAAGAATTCGACACTGTCGAAAAATATGAGTCGTTAGACGATCTGCTTGGCGATGCTGGAATGGACGACGATATGATCGAGGCGAACCAGGTTTCTGCGAGAAATGCGGAGATGTCGCCGGGAATCGACCAAAATGATTCGGTGAAGGAGTTCGATTGGTCGCCGGACGCGGTGGTTGCAGATGGGGTTCAGGCTGATGATCACCTTCCGTCTCTCCAAGAGAAGGAGCTCGATCCCAAAGACTGGCTCGAAGATGATATCCCAGCGACAGTTAACCGTAGCGGCGAAGAACCCGAAAATCCTGTCCATGAACTTGACGATGCCGACACAGCAACCTATGACGCAATAGATTTTAGCAACTCTCCCGCTGTCGTTCCGGTACTGCTTTCGTCTGCGGAACTCGCTGATGACGAAGAGGTCGAATTGCTGGATATTTTCGATGACCGAAATCGGGTTTCGGGTGACGATCCTGCTATACATGAAACGGTGCCGTACGCAGCTGGCGAGTTGCCAGCGGGGCTTATCGATGAGTCGCAGACAAATAAGCTATCGGAAGATGTTATAGATGATATCGTCCGGCGGGTTGTTCATAAGCTATCCGATGTCGTAGTTAGAGACATCGCCCGCGTCGAAGTTCCGCGGATCGCCGAAAAGCTTATTCGCGAGGCACTTGAGCAAGAGCCGAAGGATTGATCACCCGAATAATTAGTTTGCCCGCGGCCGGTTTTTTCTACACGAGATAAGAAAGCTGGCCGCTTTTGTTTTAGAATAGAGGTTTTTGAACGTATGGAACTTGCGAAAGCTTACGACCCGAAGGTCGCTGAAGAAAGTCATTATAAACGCTGGGAAGAGCACGGGTATTTTCGTCCGGAAATTAACCAAGATCCTGACGCAAAGGCCTATTCTATAGTCATCCCTCCACCGAACGTGACCGGCAGCTTGCATATGGGGCACGCCCTTCAGCACACGATCATGGACGTGCTGACGCGGTGGAAGCGTATGCAGGGCTATAAGACGTTATGGCTTCCCGGAACCGATCATGCAGGGATCTCCGTTCAGCGAAAGGTTGTCGAACAGCTTAGAAAAGAGGAAAACAAATCACCGTTGGACATCGGACGTGAAGAGTTTATTCGGCGATGCTGGGTCTGGAAGGAGCAGTACGGCGACACCATTACCGAACAAATGCGCCGTGAAGGTGCGTCAGTTGACTGGACACGGCATCGTTTTACGATGGACGAAAGCCTGTCCCTCGCGGTTCGCAATGTTTTTTGCACCCTGTTTGATGAAGGTTGGATCTATCGCGGCCTGAGGATCGTCAACTGGTGCCCGAAGGACAAGACCGTTCTCTCTGACCTTGAGGTAAAAGAGGAGACAAAGAAGGACGGAAAGCTGACCTACCTTAAATATCCGATCGTAGGATCATCGCAAACGCTGACCGTTGCGACCACCCGGCCCGAAACGATGCTTGGGGACACTGCGGTTGCGGTGAATCCTTCCGATGAACGATATAAGGATTTGATCGGTAAGTCGATTGCGTTGCCGCTGACAAGCCGCGAGATCCCGATCGTCGGAGACGAATATGTCGACGCCGAGTTCGGAACCGGTGCGGTAAAGGTTACCCCTGCGCACGACCCGAACGACTATCAGATCGGTCAACGACACGATCTCGAACAGCTGCTCATCATGAACGACGATGGCACGATGAATGCAGCTGCTGGAGCGGATTTTGAAGGCCTCGACCGTTTTGCCGCCAGAGAAAAGGTCGTCTCAATGTTTGACGAGCTTGGCTTGCTGGAGAAGGTGGAGGATTACGAGATATCGCTGCCTGTATGCGAACGCTGCAAAACCATCGTTGAACCTATTTTGTCCGAGCAGTGGTTCGTTAAAATGGACGAAATGCGGGACATGGCTCTCGACCTTATGAGTACCGAAGGCGTACCGCATTTTTCGCCGCAGGTCCCTCACGAAAAGGTCTACACCGCGTGGCTGGAAAACTTGAAGGACTGGACCATCTCGCGTCAACTCTGGTGGGGTCATCAGATACCGGCCTGGTATGACGATGAGGGAAATGTTTATGTAGCACGAACCGAGGCGGAAGCCCTTGAGAAAGCCGGCGGTAAGAGGCTGCGACAGGATCAGGATGTGCTTGATACATGGTTTTCGAGCGGCCTGTGGGCGTTTTCGACCTTGGGGTGGAATGGAACAGTGACCGAGACTGACGACCTTAGGTCATTCTTACCGACCGACGTCCTCGTAACCGGCCGCGACATTATTTTCCTTTGGGTTTCCAGGATGATAATGCTGACCAAGAAATTTACGGATCAGAAGGCCTTCGAGGACGTAGTGGTCACCGGTACCGTGCTCGGCAAAGACGGAAAGCCGATGTCGAAGTCGCGAAATAACGGTGTCGACCCGATCGAGATGTTTGATAAGTTTGGTGTCGACGCGACGAGAATATATCTCGCGTCGATCGCAACTGGTGCCGACATCAAATGGAACGATCTGCTGATCGAGACCTATCGCAACTTCGCAAACAAGATTTGGAACGCCACCCGTTTTTCGCTGCTCAACAGCGAAGCCGCAAAGGTCGACCCTTCGAGCTTGATGGCGGAGGATCTGCCGCTCGCCGATCGATGGATTATCTCTCGGCTGAATCGAACCGCGATCGACCTCAACAAGGCTCTTGTCCGTTATGAGTTTCACACAGCCGTCAGCCTTCTCTATCACTTCTTCTGGGATGATTTCTGTGACTGGTACATTGAGCTGAAGAAAGACGAGATAAATGCGGGCGACTTGGCTGCAACGACAAGAATTCTTACGATCCTTGAGATCGCACTTAGAATGCTGCATCCGTTCATGCCTTATCTGACCGAGGAACTATGGCTAAAATTACCCGGAACATCCTCGGCGTTGAATGCTCCGGCTTATTCGACATCTGACGCTACGATTATGCTAACAACATTTCCGCCGGGGGATGTGAACGCTATCGACGAGCGGGCTGAGATAGAAATGGGTGCGGTCATCGAAGTCATTAAGAGAGTTCGAAACATTAGAAGTGAGATGAGCATCTCGCCGTCGATAAAATTCAATGTTCATATTGCTGCCGATTCAGATTTTCAGGATGTTTTTCGCACCAATGAAGCGCAGATACTGAAACTCGGCCGGGCCGAACGCTTGACAGTCGCTGACGATCTCGATGTCCCACAGGCGTCCGCCAAAGCGGTAACTTCCGACGCTCGAATTGCGATCCCATTAGAGGGACTGATCGATTTTGATAAAGAGCGAGAGCGTTTGCGAAATTCAGTTTCGAAGCTTTCGGAAGAGAGGTCGAGGCTCGACGCCCAGCTGTCGAACGCGAATTTTGTTGAGCGTGCTCCAGCGGAGAAGGTTGAGGCACTTAGAGAGCGGGCTACTGAACTTTCCGGCCAGATAGCAACCCTAGAAGAGAATTTGACTGCCCTGACATAGGACGGGCAATCTTAGATTTTTGAGCGAAAACCATATCTGCGTGATATCCTAGTATTGCTCGGTAACACTTACAATTAGGGGACGATTAATGAACAAGAAGGTTTTTTTAACTGTAGTTTTCGCTTTTTTTCTTATCGGCTCGACATTGCCGGTACTGGCGCAAAAGGTTAAGGCACCCGCCGGAGACCCTGCAGCGACTGTCGGGCTTGCGGATAGAAAGCTTGATAGTGCTTCATTTCGCGTAGTGCATACGACTGAATGGTTCAACCGCCGTGACGGTGATGTCACAAACCGTTCGGTCGAGACATTCGCTACCGCTCCGACCGAGCGATATCAGTACATTACAGAAAATGGCAGCACGCGTATTGAAACCATCGTTATTGAAGGGACGACGTATCGCCGGACAAATGAAGAAGACTGGGAATCCGTCGCGGTTCCGCCGATCAAGCGGGCGGGAAGTGCGGAAGCTGTAGCGAGATTTGGGGCATACGAAGGCGGTTCGCACACACCGATGGGCAATGGAAAGCTGATCGCGCGTGGAACAATTGACGGCCACGAAGTAACCCAGTACGAGGTTCGCAAGGTCAGCGCGGATTCTACGCCGGATGGGATGACGAGATCGGAGATCACAAATGTTTGGATCAACCGAGCAGGCTTGATCGTTCGCAAGGTCGTCGAACATGACATGGTTGGCGATACTCGCTTCATGAGAGCTACTTCAGTTTATACTTACGGTGATATTCAGATCGCGGCACCGGTGATTCCGGGAAAGATCGATAACTAATGAACTGGCTCGAAAACGGCGAAATGATGGCGAGCATCGGCGAATTTCTCGCTGAGGACATTGGGCGCGGCGACATTACGACTACGGCAACTGTTCCGCGTGACACGCGGGGCTTTGGACGATTTCTTGCAAAGGAAGACCTTGTTCTGTGCGGACTCGACGTGGCTGAGGCAGTGTTTTTTCATCTCGATCCTGACAGTTCCGAGATCGAGACTAACTGTAGCGACGGTGATGAGATCGCATCGGGAACCGTCTTTGCGACCTTGAAGGGCTATTCGGATGTGTTGCTTGTAGGTGAACGTACTGCATTAAACCTGGTGCAACGGCTGTCGGGGATAGCGACTTTGACGCGGCAGTTCGTGAAGGCGATCGAAGGTACAAATGCACAGATCGTCGATACCAGGAAAACCACGCCGGGCCTGCGAATGATGGAAAAATACGCCGTTACGGTTGGCGGCGGAAAGAACCATCGAATGGGGCTCGATGATGGTGTTTTGATAAAAGACAACCACATCGCCCTCGCCGGTGGTATCACCGAAGCCGTTCAGGCGGCTAAGAAAAGCGTTGGCCATCTGCACAAGATCGAGGTCGAGATATCAAACTGGGCACAGCTACGCGAAGCTATCAATGCCGGAGCTGAGATCGTCATGCTCGACAACCAAACCCCCGAAGAGGCAGCAAAGCTTGTCCAAATGGCACGATCGATGAATCCCGCAGTGATGATCGAGGCCTCGGGGAATATGTCGCTTGATCGGGTGAGATCTTACGCAGAAGCGGGCGTCGATCTGATCTCAGTTGGGAAGATCACACACTCAGCTCGGGCGGTGGATATTTCATTTAAGATCCAGATCGCTTAAGTCGCTAGTGCGAGGCCAAAGATATATTGCTCCTATCGAGATAAGCAAGGCGATCGTGCACGCGATTCCTCCTTCGATGCCGTACGTTTGACCGGTGAGCCAGGTCGGGCCCGCGTCGACCTCTCTTAGAATAGACACAGGCGTGATCTCTGTTAAACCACTGATCTCGATACCAAAGACGGAACCCTGCGTCCAGTTCCACATCAAGTGCAGACCGGTTACGAACCACAATTCCTTTGTCCGTAAATATGCGACCGAGAACCAAACTCCCGCAAGGATCGTGTTTGAAACAGAAAAGATGGTTGCATTCGGGTTACCAGAGTGAACCAGACCGAAGAAAAGAGAGGTGATCAGGATCGCAAGCCAAGCAAGGTTCGAACGCATGAAGGTCTGAAGCAGATATCCTCGGAATAACACCTCTTCAAAGGCTGCACCAACAGCGAGAACAACGAGTGAGCCGAGCAAACCCAGGGCAATTTCTGCAACCGGGACGGTATTCACTTCAAATCTGAGTCCGCCAAAGACAAATGCGATAAGTACTGCCATCGATAGTGTTGCGATCCCCGCAACAGAGCCGGCAGCCAGGTTCAGAACCCACCTTCCTCTAAATGAGATGCCGAGCTCGTCGAAAGGCAATTGCTCCAGAAACCTGCCGCAGAGCCAGCCAATTATGACTGCGGGAATCAGCGATGCGAGCCCATTGATGAGAAAATATGTACGCGGCGCCGATGTCGCGCTAACGCCGACTGAGAACATTAGAGCTGTCGACAATAGACCCAAGGTTGCCGCGACCAGCACGAAAAAGAAGAGAAAGATCAACGCCCGCCAACCGCTGCGAAGAATGCCTTCAGAATTGAAAAGAAATGTATGCATTTGGCTGTCTGTAAATGATTCTAGCTAACGAGTGATCGCATGTTAAACTTGCCTCGTGGAAACGCTGGGACCAAAGCCGAAACGACGAAAAATTCCGTGGCTGATCGGATCGGTCATGGCGGCTTCGTTTGTTACGCTCGCGCTTCTTCAATCGACAAACCTCTGGAAAGATTTCACTATCGAGTCGTCGAGTGATCTGGTATTGCTTTACGCTTTGTCTGGGCTCAATTTCGCCGCCCTCATTATTTTCGGCTTCATATTTCTGCGAAGCATCATAAAGCTTGTCCGCGAAAGAAGGACATTTACGCTTGGGGCGAAGATAAAGACCCGGTTGCTGATATACTTCTTTTCACTTAGCTTGCTGCCCATCATAGCAATGGCGTTCTTTTCATATCTCTTTATGAATCGGGCGCTCGATCGTTGGTTTACCAGTATCCCCGAGAATGTACTTCGCGAAACAAAAGGGATGCAGAGTCAGTCGTTGCTCGATCGGATAGCAAAGCTCGACGAGTCGGTCAGAATGCTGGCCAAGGCCTTTGAAAAGGCCGAGCCGAACAACGACGATCTTGCCAGCGTCGCGGCGGCGGGCAGTCTGGTTTATATAAGCCTGTTGACGACAGATAACCGAACCCTTGCATTTTTTGAGCGACCTATTTCGCCTGACGAGAAGACTGAGCTGGATTCGCTCCTTCGTTTTGTGAAAGAGGGCAGCACCGCGGAGCCCGCACTCAGGGATGGGAAGGGATTTGACGTCAGCATTGCCACACTTTCTGGCGGGCGACGGATCGTGGTCGTGCCCGACCCGTTTGGTGAACGTACACTGAGCCAGGTTGTTGAGCGCTCGGTCGATGAGTTTGAGCGGCTGAAACAGACACAGATCACGATCCGCCGAGTTGGCCTGTTGACGCTCGGAGTTCTGACATTCCTTTTGATCTTTGCTTCGACATGGATCGCTTTTTACGTAGCTCGCGGATTGACCGCTCCTATCAAGGCGCTGGCGGAGGGTGCCGGGGAAATAGCTCAGGGCAATCTGAGTCACCGGGTGGATGTCCTGGCTGAGGATGAACTTGCCCTCCTTGTTGCGACCTTTAATGAAATGTCCGCCAAGCTCGAGTCCAATTCGATAGAGATAGGAAATCGCCGCCGTTATATCGAAACTGTTCTCGAGACGCTTCCCAATGGCGTCATCTCGTTCGATCAGGAATACAAGATCACAACCATTAATGAATCGGCGATAGTGATTCTTAAAAAGAAGGGGCTTACAATTACGAAGCTAGGTGATCTGGTTGAGGACAGTGATCTCGAAATATTCGAGAGGCTTTTGTCGCGAGCTCGACGTGTCGGCCATGCATCTGATCAAGCGGGTTTGCGGCTAGGATCTATAAACGGAAATGGCGACGAACTTACTGTTGCGTTGACCGCCACCAAGTTGCCTGCTGACGACGGCGTTGTCCTCGTGATCGAGGATCTATCCGAGCTTATTGCCGCACAACGAGCCTCGGCTTGGCAGGAAGTCGCTCGCCGGATGGCACATGAGATCAAGAATCCACTCACGCCGATCCAGCTTTCTGCGGAACGCATCGCAAAGCGATTTGCGGACAGCGGGCATGAGGAAAATGGTACGGGAAATCGAATCAGCGACAAGGGGCCGATATCCAGCGTCGTACACGAAAGCACCGCCACGATCCTACGCGAAGTAACATCGCTCAAGACGATGGTCGACGAATTCTCGAGGTTTGCCCGGCTGCCAGACACAAAACTCGAATTCGGCGATCTTAACGATGTGATCGTTATGACAAAGGCAGTGTTTGTCGGGCGTTTCACGCGACTGATCATCGATCTGGAATTGGGTGACGATCTGCCGCCGGTGCTACTTGACTCAGAACAGATGAAACGAGTGTTCGTGAACCTGATCGAAAACGCAGTTGAGGCTTTTGACGAAGACGCCGAAGAGCCACGAATAGTTGTTTCAACCCGATTTGATGCCGCCCGCGATCTGATCGTGACTGAGGTAGCCGATAATGGGAAAGGTATCGCCTCTGCCGATCTGCAGAAGCTGTTCCAGCCATATTTCTCGACCAAGGGCCGCGGTACGGGCCTAGGGCTCGCGATAGTAAAACGCATAATTACCGAACATAACGGGCGTATCAATGTGGCTGCTAATCAGCCTCGAGGTGCAAAGTTTATAATTGAATTGCCGGTTACCGGCTAGAACAAATGATCAATTCAGTCCTAATTGTCGACGACGAACCGGGAATTCGAGATACGCTTCGCGGCGTTCTGGAGGACGAGCAGTTTGTCGTTGAGACTGCGTCCTCTGGCGAGGAATGTCTTGAGCGCGTTAAGGCGGCGAACTACGCCTGTATTCTGCTCGACATATGGCTCGGCGATGGTATTGACGGCCTGGAAACGCTTCAGAAGCTGAAAGAAGACGGTGTCGATTCGGCGGTTGTGATGATCTCGGGCCATGGGAATATCGAAACAGCAGTGCGTTCGACCAAGCTCGGAGCCTTCGATTTTATCGAGAAGCCGCTGAGTCTGGAAAGGACGATCGTCACGGTCAAAAACGCCGTCCGTCAGCGACAGCTTGAACTTACAAATCAACAGCTCCAGAGCGAACTTGCCGAGCAATACGTAATGGTCGGCGACTCGATCGTTATGCGGGCGCTTCGTAAACAGATCGCGATCGTCGCTCCGACTGACGGCCGCGTTCTTATCTCTGGAGAGAGCGGAACGGGTAAGGAACTTGTTGCGCGGGCGATCCACGCACAATCGAAGCGAAGAAACGCACCGTTCGTCGAAATAAACTCTGCTGCGATACCCGAGGAACTTGTCGAATCCGAGCTTTTCGGCCATGCAAAAGGTGCGTTTTCCGGTGCTTCGAAGGCTAAGAAAGGGAAGTTTGAGGTTGCCGACGGAGCAACGCTTTTCCTTGACGAAATCGGCGATATGTCGCCGCGGGTCCAGGCGAAGATGCTCCGGGTTCTCGAGGAGCAACGCTTCGAACCGGTCGGAAGCAACACACCCGTAACGGTCGACGTTCGTGTGATCTCGGCAACCAACAAACCGCTTGACGGGCTGATAGAGAACGGCCATTTCCGCTCCGATCTTTTTTATCGGCTTAACGTTATCCCGTTTCAGGTGCCGCCGCTGCGTGAGCGGCGTGAGGATATTCCGGTCTTGGTCGAGCATTTTAATCGAAAATTCTCCGTGGACTATGGAAAGACGCCGAAGATCTTTACCTCCGACGCGGTCGACGCTTTGCAGGGCTATCAGTGGATCGGTAACGTTCGTGAGCTGAAAAATACGGTAGAACGCATCGTTATCATGTCGGCAAAAGATACCATTGAAGCGGACGATCTGCCCGAACTGGATGTTTCCGGCGAGCCTTCGGCGATCAGTTTCCGCTTTCCGAGCTTTAAGGACGCGACTGACGCTTATCAGCGCGAATTCATCCTCCACAAACTCGCCGAGTTTGATGGGAATGTAGCAAAAGCTGCCGAAGAAATGGGTGTCGATCGTAGTCATCTTTATCGAAGGATGCGGAATCTGGGCATCCAAGCAAGATGAGCTGACTCGTTGCGGCTTCGCCGATATTGCAAGGCGGTGAGGCTCGCCTCACTGTCGTGATGTCACGCAACCTTTTGCCGGGCAGGGCTGCTCCGCAGCCCTTCCCGGCGAGCGCGGGTGTAAGTGTCGGTAGGCGAGGCAAGCCTCGCCGCCGTGCGATTTGGGCGTAGCCCACGTCGCATTGACACGCATTGACCGCTGGCGTATCTTCTCTTAGCACTTCAATTACATGAGATCGAATACTCGCATAGGCCGTGTCGTACTTCTAAGTTCGCTTGCTCTGATCGTGGCGGTTTTGTCTTCGTGCTCCGGCGGGCCGGCGGTTACGAATACAGCTAAACCAACTCCGACGCAGGAACCCGAACGAACCGTCGTCTTCAACGCGGTGGGCGACATAATGCTTTCGCGTGGTGTTGCGAATGCATCAGACCGAGCCGGCCGGCCCGATTTTCCTTTTACCGGGTTGCGGGATGAATTCATGGCCGCAGACTTTAACTTTGGCAATCTTGAAACACCGGTTTCGGGTAACGATAGAAAGATCGGAAAGGGCCTCATCTTCAATGCGCGTCGTGATCACGTGAAGCCTCTGGCTGAATACAAATTCACGCTGATGAATCTCGCGAATAATCATTCGATGGACCAGGGACTCGACGCACTTCTGTATACGCGAACCTTTCTTGACGAGTTGGGCATCAAGCACACAGGAACCGGTGCGACACTTGCCGAAGCCTGGAAGCCCGCCGTCATTGAGGTCAAAGGAATCCGCATCGCGCTCGTGGGTGCATCGTATGCGTCGATCAATGACGGCGGGGTCGCAAAAAACGACTATGTTGCAAGGTGCGAGGATGTCGAGAGTCTTCGCGCGGCGATCAAAACGGCCCGTGAGACGAGTGATCTGGTGATCGCGACGATGCATGCGGGCATCGAATACGTGACGAAACCCGACAAAACCCAGATCGCTTTTGCCCACAATGCGATCGATGCCGGTGCCGACATTGTGATCGGTGCCCATCCGCATTGGATTCAGACCATCGAAGAATACAAAGGCCGCCAGATATTTTACTCGCTAGGCAATTTTATCTTTGACCAGCGAAAGCCCGACACACGCACCGGCCTGATGTTGAAGATAACTGTTAAGAAAGGCGGCTCGATCGGGCCGCGTGCGGCAATCGATATGATCGAAATGATCCCCGTCGTTATTGACGACTATGCCAAACCGCGTCGAGCCACAGCGACCGAATCGACTGCTATTTTTAGGAAGATCGGTGTGACCGAAACTGTCATCCGGGCAAAGCTGGCGCAGTAGAGGGGAATTGTTATTGGACTTTTTGTTCTGGTGTCGTGTGCAGGAGTTCTGTTGTATCTTCCGCGACGGATGGAAGTGGCTCAAAGATCTGGTAAGGGAGTAGGCGGGCTGTATCGGCTGGACCGAACTGAGGATCCTTGTGGGCCGCACGCCGTGTTGGAACGCGATCTTTTTTGTTCCGTTGTTGATGACCCAGCCGAGCAGCATTCCCGCAAAAAGTATCAAAAGGGCGAGCATCGTTACTATTGTGCTGTTTCGAGCTTGGCGATCTCAGTTTTCGTCCACGAACAGATCGCCTGCTTCTCGCTCTCCGTCAGAATGGCGTCACGATGGATCCATGTATACGACGGAAGCGGCATTTGGCCGGATTCGACCTCGGAGCAGACCTCTTCGAGCTTACGGATCTTCTTCTTTTTCTCGAACATATTGAATTTGCTGAAGTTCAATTCCTCGCGGCCTTCGTCGATGTGGCTTTTGAGGAACCAGCCGGCGGGTTGAATATTTGAATACCAAGGATAGATGGTCTTATTTGTATGACAGTCGTTGCAAGAACGGCCCATGATCAGCGAAATATCGGGCGAGACCGCCACTGCAGCCTCGAGAGTCTCGCCATCGACGAGCGGCGGATTGGTTTTGTCTATCCGAAAGAACTGCAGCAGGATCAGTACGAATGCCAGACCGACCACTCCATATCTTAGAACCTTTTTCATCGCGAGAATCTTACTACGAATACGCCCTGGAACAAAAAAAGTACAGCGAGCAGATCGATCACCCCGTTTAGCGCCGGCGTTGGCCGCGAACGCTAACGAAACAACATTGACGGGCAAGCCCGTCGCTCCAATCGAGCATCAAACGATAAGTTCTAGATCGCCAATTCTTGGTATTATATTTCTATGCTTCGTCCGGTCGTCATCGCCATCCCATTCTTCGCGATCCTGATCGCCGCAGAGGCGTTTTGGTCATATCGCAAGGATCTACACCAGTACGACGATCGCAAAGACACCTGGAACAATATCTTCATGGGTTTCATGAGTGTTGTGTTCGGCGCACTTTTTGGCCTCGTTACTGGAGCGATCTATCTTTTGGCGTACGAACTAGCTCCTTACAAGTTTCCGCCGAACGCCTGGTGGTCGTGGGTCATTCTCTTTTTTGTTGACGATCTGGCATATTACATCTTCCATCGCGTCAGCCACGAATCGCGGCTCTTCTGGAATTTCCATGTCGTCCATCATTCAAGCGAACAATACAATCTGAGTGTCGCGGTGCGGCAGAGCTGGTTCGGCGGGAGTGTGCTGTGGCTGTTCTATGCCCCGATCATGCTGCTCGGGTTCGCTCCATGGATGTTCGCGATAATGCACGGCTTTAATCTGATCTATCAATTCTGGATACACACAAAGCTGATCGATAAACTCGGGCCGCTCGAGTATATTTTCAACACGCCGTCGCACCACCGCGTGCACCACGGCGTAAACAACCCATATCTCGATAAGAACTACGCCGGAGTGCTGATAATCTGGGATCGGCTGTTTGGCTCCTTCGTCGAAGAAACCGAAACCCCGAGATACGGCATCATTAAGCCGCTCAAAAGTTACAACGCGCTATGGGCAAACACCCACGCTTGGTTTGAAATGGCGGCGGAACTGAAAGAACGACGAGGTATCTACCAAAAGCTACGATGTATGTTTGCATCGCCAAACATGGATCGATGATATTCCGCATGATGAAACAAGTAATTCTAGCTATCGCCATCTCGCTGTTGTCAGTAGCGGCCGTTTTTAGCCAAACGGTAACGGTCACCGAAAGAAAGGTCACCTACACCCGCAAAAACCCGATAGCTGACCACAAGCGAGCGTTTACGATCACTTACCCGAAAGTTAAGGCCGCCACCCCCGCAATATCACGAAAGATAGAAGCGGCTCTGAGCTTTCAAAATTTGCTCGACATAAACATCCAGGAGGAAATGGGTGAGTATCAATGGCTGGAGGAGGCGGGTTTCCAGGTCGATCACAACAAGAATGGCCTGTTGTCAGTTTCAGTGTTTATGGAAGGCAGCGGCGCGTATCCGAGCGGGCGTACGGTTCGCGTTGTGATCGACTCAACCACCGGCACACGGATCACGCCGGCTCTCGCATTTCAAAATTTGTCCGGGTTGCTCTCGATGGTTCGACAAGATATGGAAAAGGAAATAGTCAAAGCGATAGCGGAGATCAAGGCGGACAAAGAGAATAACGACTTCGACGCCGAATCCCAGTTCAGTGAATCAGCAGAATTCCACAAATTGTCTCTTAATGAATTTTCAGTAAATGATGAGGGGATCACTTTTCATCATAGCTATGGTTTCCCGCACGTGGCCCGAGCTCTCGAGCCGGATGGTCAGTTTATGTACTCGTGGAGCGTAATAAAACCATTCCTGAAGCCGGGCGGTTTGCTCTCGCGAATGGCTCGCTAATATACTGTTGATTATGTCAGACAGAAAAATACGCGTGCTGGTCGCCAAACCCGGACTCGACGGACACGATCGTGGAGCAAAAGTCATTGCTCGTGCTCTTCGTGATGCGGGAATGGAAGTGATCTACACGGGTCTTCGGCAAACACCGGAGATGATCGCGGCTGCGGCTTTACAGGAAGATGTCGACGCCGTCGGTATCTCGATCCTGAGCGGCGCTCACAATACGCTTTGTCCGCGGATAATCTCGCTCATGCGCGAAAACGGTATGGACGATACGCTCGTACTGGTTGGCGGCATCGTTCCTCAGGAAGATATCGCAACGCTGAAAGCGAACGGCGTTTCCGAGGTGTTCCTGCCCGGTACTTCGACTGAAGATATCGTAAAATTCATCAACGCAAACGTCCGCCCCGTAAGTACGTAACCGTACATACCCAGCTCACCCTTTCATGATAGCTTTGTACTTGTAGGAGTTTATTATGAAATATTTAATATCTGTAATTTTTGTCGGTGCAATGCTTTTATTCGGAGTCGGTTCGGCATCGTCGCAGGTTGTCGATAAGGTGAAAGACGTCGGCGAGAAGGTCGTCGACAAAACAAAGGACGCCGCGAGTGCGGTCGCCGACAAGACCAAAGACCTGACCAAGAAAGCAGTCAAAGGCACGAAAAAGGCGGCTAAGACTACAGGAGAAACAGCGGAGGATGTTGGTGAGAGATCAGTCGATACCGCCAAGAAGGTCGCAGGGCCAGTTCGACGTGTAGGAACCACCGTTGGTGAGAAAACCTGGGATGGCACGAAATGGGTAGCGTCAAAGACATGGAAAGGCGGTAAGTGGATCGCTGAGAAGTCGGTAGATAGCGTGAAGTGGGTTTACCGCGAGGGCAAAGAGATCCTCGTCGGGGAAGAAGTTAAAAAGCCTTAGGTGGCGGGATCGACGCTTTTGTATGGCTGGCCAAAAATGGTAGGATTAGGGCGCAGTAAAGATCAAATTGCTTAAGGGGAACTATCTATCATGCGAAAAATTAAAGCATATATCGTCTCTGTGACTGTCGCCGCGGCTCTTTTATTATTTGCAGGCTCGGCAGATATCGCGGCTCAGGATTCGATGATGAAGAAGGCCGCCGACAAAGTTGTCGGTACCTCGAAAACCGTCGGCAAAACTGTTGCCCGCGGTTCGAAGAAAACATACCGAACGGGCCGCCGTGTTGGAACAACAATCGGAAACCGTACGTGGACCGGCACCAAATGGGTCGCCAGCAATTCGTGGAAGGGCGGAAAATGGGTCGCGGTCAAGACCGCAAACGGCACAAAATGGGTCTATCGCAAAGGCAGAAATGCGATCGTGGGCAAACCAGCCCGCCGGCCTTAATTTAATGATCCTGCTTAATCTCGAAAGCGGTCGGCCACGTTGGTTGACCGCTTTTTCTTTGTTTGGTCTACTAAAAGCATTATGAAATCATCCGTTCGAGTGGCCGGTGGCCAGGGATTTTGGGGCGATCTGCTCACGGCTCCGGTCGATCAGGTTCGCAAAGGGCCGATCGACTATTTAATGCTCGATTACCTCGCCGAGGTAACGATGTCGATCGTGCAAAAGCAAAAACTGCGTGATCCGAACGCCGGTTATGCACGCGATTTTGTCTCGCTGATGCGCGAGATCCTGCCCGATTGTGTCGAGAAAGATATCAAAGTGCTGTCGAACGCCGGCGGCGTTAACGTACCGGGCTGCGCTGCTGCGATCAAAGAGGTAGCTGCTGAGCTTGGCTTTTCCGGCAAGGTCAAGATCGGGGTTATTACCGGCGATGACATTTTGGACAGGCTCGACACGTTTTTGGCACAGGGCGTCGAGATCAACTCGATGGACGATGGCACACCGCTTTCCGCGATCCGTGACAAGGTTCAGTCCGCTAATGTCTATCTCGGAGCCGAAGCTCTAGTCGAGGCATTAGGCAAAGGTGCCAACGTCATCGTCGGCGGACGCCTGACTGATACTGGCTTGACCCTCGCCCCGCTGATGCACGAATTTGGCTGGAGCTTTGATGATTGGGATAAGGTCTCGGCAGGGACGATCGCGGGCCACATCATTGAATGCGGAGCCCAATCGAGCGGCGGCAACTGCCAATATGATTGGCAAAATATCCCCGACATGGCAAACATCGGCTTCCCGATCGTCGAAGCCTCGCCCGATGGCACGTTCATCGTCACCAAGCACGACGGAACCGGCGGGCGCGTTAACGTTCAGTCCGTGACCGAGCAGCTTCTCTACGAGATGGGGGATCCGAAGGTGTACATAACGCCAGACGTCGTTGCCGATTTCTCTTCGATCAATCTTGAGCCCGCCGGGGAAAACAAGGTTCGCGTATTTGGCATCAAGGGCAATCCGAAGACGGATTTCTACAAGGTTTCGATCGCTTACACGGGTGGCTACAAAGCCGTCGGCACGCTCGTCTACTCATGGCCCGATGCCTACGAAAAAGCTCAGGCGGCTGACCGAATACTCCGTGAACGACTGGATCGATTAGGGTTAAAATTTGACACGATCTTAACCGAGTTCGTCGGCGTCAACGCCACGCATGGTCACTTGGCTCTCAGCTCCCCTCCTTTTGAAGGAGGGGTGGCAGCCGCTTCGGCTGACGGGGTGGTTGGCCCAGCACGCGACCTCTCTGATATCCCCGAAGTACAGTTCCGAATCGGCGTACACGGCCAGAGCAAAGCCGATGTGGAAAGGTTTACCAAAGAGATCGCGCCGTTGATCCTAACCGGCCCCCCGGCGGTTACGGGTTTCGCCGGAGGGCGGCCAAAGGTTGAGGAGATCATGGCCTATTTTCCAGCCTTGATCCCAAAGTCCCTGATCGAAACTCAGGTAGCCATTATTGAGGCGTGATCGAGTGCAGGGCTTCGAGACCTTGCAAATACGGCGTATCCGTGTCACTGTACCAGTGTCACCCCTTCTCTCGTAAGGTTCTTGATTGAGCCATTACGCTTCGTCTTTAACGGTTTTGGATAGGTTTGAGAGCGGGCTTTTTATTTGGAAACGAAAGGTTGCTCGATAGACGATCACGCAACCAGATTTTCCTTTAGGACGGAGCAATAAAATGTCATTTAGCCCCTTATCGTTATCACGAAGACACGTTCTAGGCGATCTTTACCCAAAGTGCGAACTCTTAACGGAGAATGTGCCGGTTTACCTGTTAGGCGATGAGAATGAACTGCTCGGCCACGCTGATGAAGGCCTCGGAAAATTTGCTGATGCCATCACATTTCATCTGGCCGACGATGTCTGCAAGCGCATATCTGCCGGGCACTACACGTACCAATTTGACCTCGAACACGGCGCCGAACCAGGCCGCGTCATCATCCGCACCATCTTTCTAAAGGCCCGAAAACCCTACGAAAAACCGCTCCCGTCGCGAGCTTCTGCTTCCTAGCACGGACGAACCACTTTGTCCGTTCCACTACTAATCAACAAGCAAGAGCCCCTAACGTCGAAACGTTCGGGGCTTCTTATAAAGCTTCTGGAGTTAAGGCTATTCGTTCGGATCTATGTCACCAAATATAAAGGTAGAATCTAGTTCGTCGCCAGGCGGATGCAATGAAACTGTGATTTCTGTTGGACAGCAATTTCGATCGTCAAAGTCGATTCGCTGCCATATTCTGTAATTGTTGGTATCGCGAGCATTAATACTTCCTGCACCGCCGGGATACTGATGTTCTGCTATCGGCGACCAAACCGTGTAGAAAGCTTTGACAATTAATGGCAATCGACGGCTTACTTCAACGAAGCGTACCTTGCCGTCGGAATCGGGTCGAGTGACTCTGGACCTCCATCCCGATCCAAGATAATGATTCCAATTACGACTTACTTCAAGGTCCGCAAGCGGCGTAGATGAATCGGATCTTACGGCTATTTCCATTGCGGGGACAAGAATCTCTTTCTTGGGATAGAGCAGTGCAAGAGCCACAATTCCGAGGACTGCGAAAACTATTATCGTAGATCGCTTCAAATTACCTCTTTCAAAAACCTCGCGATTCCCCTCTGACAATCTTCGGTCATGCGGGCGGTGGCGTTTACCTGGGCACCGTGTTCGATGGCGGCGTCGAATGTTAGGGTGTCGATGTCGTAGAGCAGGCGTTTGGTCATTTGGACGGCAGAGGCGCTGAGTTTTTCGTATTGTTTGGCGATCGCGATGATCTCGGAGTCGAAATCTTCGCCGTGAATGATCGCTTCGACGATGCCTCGGTCGTGGAGTTCGGCTACGCTGATCTCGTTTCCTAATGTGAGAATCGCAAATGCGTCCTTCTCCGACATATTTCTCCGCACAACCGCAGCGACCATGGCGGGAACAAAGCCGATCTTGACCTCGGGAAATCCAAACCGGGCTTCGTCGTGTGCAAAGATCAGGTCACACGCCAAGGCCAAGCCAAAACCACCTGCCAACGCCCTTCCCTTCACCGCAGCGATAACAGGCTGACGGACTCGACGGATCAGTTTGTACAACTCTCCGAGCGAACGAGCGTCCTCGAGATTCTCTTCGTACGAAGCCGTCGCGATCTTTTGCAAAGCCGAAAGGTCTGCCCCGGAACAGAAATCCTTTCCCGCACCGCGAATGACGATGCACTTCACGCCCTCATCCGCATCCGCTTCGCTCAACGCCATTTTCAACGCGGCGATCAGCTCATCGTTCAGCGCATTGCGTTTATCCGGCCGATTGAGCGTCAGCACGCGGATCGCATCTTCAGTTGTCGATAGAACTACAGACATAAGACTCTTTGCCACGAATTGCAATTACACGAATTTTAGGAGCCTCTTATTAGTGTCCATTGGTGTTAATTCGTGGCTAAAACCTCTTCGGGCACGTCGATGAACATTCGCAGCAACGCTGTCGAAAAGGTCTTGCCCTGGGCATCGGTCATCAGGCTGAGGGTGCCGCCTCCGCCGAGGCTGCCGTGAAGGAGAAAGTTAAGGGCGTTGAGATTTGGCAATTCAAAACGTTCGACATCGCCTTTGACCATTTCACCGAAATGCTGTTTAACGCGTTCGGCGGTTACCTCGCGGACGAGGGTCGAGTAATATTCGGGTTTGAGGGCGATCAGCCCCACATTCGCGGTGTCGCCCTTATCGCCCGAGCGGGCGTGGGCAATTCTAACTAGTTGGATCTGCATATCGGTCTATTCAAAAATTAGGAAGTAGTCCATGTTATCGGGCTTTACAAAATCGTATTGCCCTTTCAGAGCGAAACCCGCCTGCTTCATCTCGCGGATCACCGTCGCGGCATCGAGTCCATGATCGGCTCCATTTCCGTCTCGGTCAATGATGCCAACGAGGCCGCCTTTCCTCATGGCTGCCTTTAGCTTTTTCATTAGGATCACGGGCTCGGCGATCTCGTGATAGGTTTTTAGGATCAAGACCGCATCGACCGAATTTGCAGGCAGCATCGGATCGTCGGGCTTGCTAAGTACGGTCTTGATGTTCGAAAAGCCTTCGGATTTTGCTCGTTTATTGATGTGATCGATAAACTCCTGATTTATCTCGACCGCGAACACCTGTCCCTCGTTTCCGACCCGTTTGGCAGCTCGTACGGTAAACCATCCCGATCCGGCCCCGATGTCAGCGACCGTCTTCTTCTCGCCGATCCCGAGCAGATCCATCACGCGGTCGATCTGGAGGTTCTTGGCCCGCTCGGCATCCTCAAATATCGAAAGATCACCGGTGTAGGGTTCGCTGGTCTTTCGTGTTGTTTTGTCTGCCGCTGTTGCCGCGGGTGTGGGTGTCGGTGCGGCCTCGATACGCTCGGCTTCAGCTGTATAGGCTGGAAAGAAAAGCGTTGCGAAGACGAGCAGGAGCCAGATCTTGAGACCGAAAAGTGCTACGACAAATTTCTTCATAAAACCTCCTGGCCGATATCGAGAAGCTCATTTCTAAATATATCATCCGCAACCAGATCGACAAGCCCGATGTCGAATCCCCGCTGAGCGTCGATCGGCGAAGCCGTAAAAAACATCTCAAGCGCGTTAGCCTGCCCGATCAGTCGCGGCAACCGCTGCGTACCGCCCCAACCGGTGATAATACCGAGCCCGGTGCCGGGATGGGCAAACTTCGCGGCAGGTGAAGCTATTCGATGATCACAAGCTAAAGCCAGATCTAACGCCCCGCCGAAACAGTACCCGTTGATCGCGGCAAATGTCCGCTGCGGCATCGCCGTTACCTGCTTCATCAGGTCTTGACCTTTTCCGGCAAACTGTCTTACGCGTTCGCCGGACAGATCAGCTATCTCCCGCAGATCTGCTCCGGACGCAAAGCTATTTCCTGTGCCCGTAAATACAATGCATGAAAACCTTTCAGCAGCCGAACTGCCGAGAAGCACTTTCAACTGGTCCAGCACCGTCACTGACAACGGACTCCGTATCTCTTGCCGCGTAAAACGTATGATCAGAGCGTCTTGAGCTTCAATTGTCTCCAGTTCGTTAGACTTTATTGCCACAGACCTAAATAATATCAGTTACGAACCGATTCCTTGGCTCGGAGCAGATGATCAATTCCAGATTCAGTAAAAACAAGGCTCACCCGTGGCACGGCATCACGGTCGGTGACGACGCTCCAGAAACGGTAACGGTTTTTATCGAGATCGTTCCGCGCGACACGGTAAAGTACGAGGTCGATAAACAGACTGGCTATCTTAAGATAGACCGGCCGCAGCAATACTCAAACGTCGTACCGGCAAACTACGGATTCATTCCGCAAACTTACTGTGCCGAGAATATCGCCGCGATGGCCCGAACAAAATCCGGTAGATCCATCGAAAAAGGCGACGGCGACCCGCTCGACATTCTTGTTTTGAGCGAGCACCATATTCCGCGTGGCGACATCATTCTAAAGGCGACGCCGATCGGCGGTTTCTGCCTCATAGATGGCGGCGAGGCCGATGATAAGATCATTGCGGTACTAAAGGGCGATAAGGTCTTTGAGCAGTACAGGGAAATCTCTCAGCTGCCAAAGGGGATCCTTGAACGCTTCGAGCATTATTTTCTGACATATAAAAGCTTGCCCGATGAACCGAACATCTGCGAGATCGCCTACTCGTACGGGCGGGCCGAAGCGTACGAGGTCATCCGCGCGGCCCAACGCGACTATGAGGTCCTGACGTCCATTTCTTAATGTCTTCGGACAATCTAATGTGCTTATGAAAAACCATATCATCCTTGTCTCGATCGTTCTTTTTTCGCTCGCATTTGCAGCGGCTTGCGGTTCCAGCGGCCCTGCCGCGGTTGCGGTTACCGCGCCATGGGATTCGATGAATCTGCCCATCAAGGAGCGAGCACGCGTTTGGGGAAGCACGCCGACGGAGCTAAAGGTTGTCCACCCGGACGACAAACCGACTGTCCTATCGGCCTATCAGATGGCGCTGATCGCCGCCGGCTGGAAACCGGTCGGTGGGAAACAAGAAGACGGCGCAGCAAAGGTCGAGTTTCAAAAGGACGGCAAATCGCTCGAGCTTTATATTTACGACTTCGAGAAGACGGGTGCGATCCTGACGCTGAAATAACGGCTAAAGCAGTGCGATCTTTAGCAGGGTCGGAGCTATCTTTTTCGTAACTGCCGGTGACCGCTTTATCGCAAATAGGGTTGCTTTCGGTATCGCCTTCAAGAAAATGGTCTTGGCAACCGGTTTCACCATGTGTTTGGCTGTAAACTTTGTCGTCACCCAGGTGGCCTCGGCTGCGGATCCAACAACGATGATCGCAGCCTTGCCCGTTCCCCGGGCCAGCGAAGAAGCGAGCGACGACGAATCCTGGCTCGACGACCGTGTGGATTGAGAATACAGATCGCCTGTGAAAAGAAGCGCGGCGAAGAGCGGCAGAATCGATAGCAGTATTTTTTTCATCTGGGGGTTTTGCGGGGGGGGGGCAGGAACGCCGCGATCGCAACTTCATTATACTCACCGGACTTCGCAGATGAAAGCTTTTTCTTTATCGCGTCGACCGCTTTCTCGCCAACCTCATATCGCCGCCCTTCGTCAAACCACCGGCGTTGAAACGCATCGCGGTTCGGCGGTATATTCGAAGTAGAAAACTTCAGGGGAGTTCCACGATGATCAGACATATTCGATACTTTATCCTTGTTTTTGCGGCGCTTGGCGTCGCCGTAGCATTTATGAGCAATCAGACCACGAGCACAACCGCCGCAACCATCGCGGCCAACCCGCTTCTAGACAAATGGACCGGGCCTCACGGCGGCATCCCGCCCTTCGATAAGGTAAAGGTTTCCGACTTTAAACCTGCGCTTGAAGCGGCGATGGCGGAAAATCTTCGTGAGGTCGAAGAGATCGCAAATCAGGCTGCTGCTCCTACGTTCGAGAACACTATCGTAGCCTTGGAAAAATCGGGCCAAACGCTCGCCCGGGTGTCGACCATCTATTACTTGTGGGCTGCCAACATGAGCAGCGACGAATACGGCAAAGTCGAGGCAGAAATGGATCCAAGACTCGCCGGGCATGCCGACAAGATCACTCAGAATGAAAAGCTGTTTAAGCGTATCGAAGCAGTCTACAACGCTGAATCGAAGAACCGAATGGTCCGCGGCGAGCGGTATCGTCTCGCGTGGCTCTATCACAAAAATTTCGTCCGCGCCGGGGCGAAGCTTGACGCGGCGAAGAAATCCCGACTATCTGAGATAAATCAGTCACTCGCGGGCCATTTCACCAAGTTCAGCCAAAACCTGCTCGGCGACGAAACCCAGGTCTGGCTAACGCTCGATTCCGAAGCCGACCTGGCCGGAATGTCGCAGGCTTACAAAGACGCCGCCGCAGCGGCAGCCGCCTCGAAGAACCTTTCCGGCAAATGGATCATCCGCAATACCCGCTCGTCTGTCGATCCGTTCCTAACCAACTCGACCCGCCGCGATCTGCGGGAGAAGGTCTGGAAAATGTTTGTCAACCGCGGTGATAACGGCGATGCTCGCGATACCAACAAGATAATCCCAGAGATACTGAAACTTCGTATTGAGAGAGCAAAGCTGCTGGGCTACGAAACCCACGCTCACTGGCGCCTTGAAAACGCAATGGCCAAAACGCCTGAAAACGCCATGAAGCTGATGGAAGGTGTCTGGCCCGCAGCGATCGCCCGCGTCAAGGAGGAAGTTGCTGACATGCAGGCCCTCGCTGACAAAGAAGGGGCGAAGATCAAGATCGAGCCGTGGGATTATCGGTTCTACATGGAAAAGGTCCGCAAGGATCGCTACGATCTCGACCAGAACGAGGTATCGAAATATCTGCAGCTCGACAAGATCCGTGAGGCTATGTTCTGGATGGCCGGTGAGATATTCAATTTCTCGTTCTCACCAACGAGCGGGATACCTGTCTTTCATCCTGACGTCAGCGTTTACGAGGTCAAAGACAAGACGACCGGAAAGCACGTAGGCCTTTGGTACTTCGACCCATATGCCCGAGACGGCAAGCGTTCGGGTGCCTGGATGAACGAATATCGCCAACAGAGCCGTGTCGACGGCGACGTAACGGTTATCGTGTCGAACAACTCGAATTTCGTCAAGGGCAAACCCGGCGAGCCCGTATTGATCTCATGGGATGATGCTGAGACCATGTTCCACGAGTTTGGCCACGCTATTCACGGTCTTTCGTCCAACGTGACATATCCGTCGCTTTCGGGCCCAAACGTTGCTCGTGACTACGTCGAATTCCCCTCGCAGATCCTCGAACACTGGATGTCGACCCCGGAAGTGCTGAACAAATTTGCCCTTCATTATCAGACCGGTAAGCCGATCCCGGCTGACCTCGTAGCCAAGATCGTGAAGGCTGATACGTTCAATCAGGGCTTTGCTACGACCGAATACCTCGCGAGTGCTCTCGTAGATATGAAAATGCACCTTGCGGGCGATGTCACGATAGATCCTGACAAATTCGAACGCGAAACCCTCAACGCTCTCGGGATGCCTAAGGAACTCGTCATGCGTCACCGCACGCCGCAGTTCGGCCACGTTTTCGCAAGCGACGGCTATTCGGCCGGCTACTACAGCTATCTGTGGTCAGATGTGCTGACGGCTGACGCCTACGGAGCCTTCACCGAAGCAGGCGGCCCGTATGACAAGAAGATCGGTGCGAAACTCAAGAAGGAGATATTCTCGGTCGGCAACACCGTCGACCCGGCCGAGGCATATCGAAATTTTCGCGGCCGGGATCCGATCGTAGATGCTCTGATGATCAAACGCGGCTTTCCGACAAGCAAAAAATAGTTTGACTAACATATTCCGTAGGTTCCGGAGTTTTCTTAACAAGTAAACTTCGGAATTCACGGATCTTTCTAGCTTCCTAAAGCTCCATTGATCAACATGATGCAATCGGGGCCTTTTGAAGCGGCACAAACTCGACAGCTGCGGTTTCCAGCTTTACATCACCCTGACAGTCACGGACGAGCAAGCGAATATAGTTGCTTATCGTGTTGCCGGCTCGTCTGCTCACTCCGCAGGGGTACGCCCAATCGTTTGTCGCTGCATGGGCGACTCAGTTTAATTGGTGTCTTTATCGAACATTTCGTAGAATTGAGAGATGGCTATTTTGCCGATTGTACATTATCCGGAACCCGTACTTTTAACCGTCGGGAAACCCGTCGGGGAAGACGAATTTGGCGAAGAACTGACCCGTTATGTCGAGGATATGTTTGCGACCATGGCTGACGCGCATGGCGTCGGGCTGGCGGCTCCGCAAGTCGGGTTGTCTAAGAGGTTATTCGTAATGGACACGCCTGAAACGGACGAACGGGCCCGTGAACGCCACGTACTGATCAACCCTGAGATCATCCACGTCGAAGGCGAGCAAAACGGTGACGAAGGCTGTCTGTCGTTTCCAGGTCTTTACCAAACCGTACGCCGCGAAATGCGGGTCATTGCCCGCGCGCAGAATATTAAGGGCGAACAGGTAGAAATTGATGTTCAAGACCTTGCTGCTAGGTGTATACTTCATGAAACAGATCATTGCGACGGAATTGTGTTTCTCGACCGGATGACGCCGCTGAAGCGGCAGTTCGCCAAGCGCAAGATCAAGACACTACAAAAAACAGGGAAGTGGAACTAGGTTGAACATCCAAGACACAAAACTGACCGCTGAACTCGGATCGTGCGGTGAACTGAACAAATATTTAAGCGAAGGCTGGGTGCTGCTTCTTAGTTACGTAAAGCACGCGAGCGATACTCAGAAACCGCGCTTCGTGGTTGGCTGGCACGAGGCTGGGCCGCCTATTTTTCCTGAAATTCTCGACGAATGGGAACAGCGGGAGATCATGCGTCAACGGAACCGGTGAACGGTTCTTGATTTGCGGAGAAAGTGTTTTAGAATAAAGGGAATTCAAAAATTCGAGCGACAGTTCTTGATCGACGCCCCGGTCGAGAGCAGTCCAAATCCAAAGAGTGCCGATGGAGGGAAGATATGTTTAGAACAGTGGCACTGGTAATTGTTGCGGTCCTTTTGTTTAGCCTTTCTGATCAGGCGCTAGCTCAAACAACGCTTTATAACATCCCGACTGCCGATACGATCCAGAAAGGGTCCTGGGGACTGGAAGGGGATTTTATCGCGAAGCCGACCAGCTATCGCGACGGCGGGTATCAGACATACGGTTTCCGCGTCGCCTACGGTGTGACGAACCGCACCGAGTTTGGCGCGAACTACTACCAGACCTACGACGGTACGAGGTCGACGGCCCAGGCCGAGTTCAGTGTCAAGCAGAATATTTATCGAAATGAAAAACTTGGAGTTTCCGTCTCCGGCGGCACTGTAGTTTTCGTCCCGCTTCGGCCAAGAAACGGCGAACGCACAGCCGTTATGGTTTACGGCGTCGCCAGCAAAACAGTCGAACCGCTTAATGGCATGACCGTTACCGGCGGGGCGTATCACGTATTTGGCGGCCGCGATTTTTTTGGTGAGGACAAAACCGGAGCGATCGTCGGCGTTAATCAGCCGATCGCCAAACGAGTTAGCTTCGTAGCCGACTGGTTCTCAGGCAACAACCGAATTGGCTATGCTTCGGCCGGATTTAATTTTGCGGTGACGAATAGACAGTATTTGACGACCGGTTATAGCTTCGGCAACTCTGGACGAGGGAATAATGCTCTGGCGGCGTATTACGGGATAACGTTTTGATCGATATTCCGTGACCTTAGCACCCAGTCTTGAGGCGGGTAGAATGAAAGTAGTATGCAAACACAAAGAACTTTAGACGAATTCAGAAACGAACCATTTATCGATTTCTCAAAGCCGGAAAACGCGCAGGCGATGCGGGATGCTCTGGCGAAAGTCAAGAGCGAGCTTGGGCGTGAGTATCCGATCGTTATCAATGGAGAAAAGATTACGCTTGAGGACAAGTTCGAAAGCATCAGCCCATCGGATCGGTCGCAGGTTGTTGGTGTATTTTCCGAGGGCGATACGGATACCGACCTTGTCGAAAAGGCGATTGATGCGGCGACGGAAGCCTTTAAATCTTGGCGAAACGTGCCGGCCGCCGAGCGAGCGGAGTATCTTTTCAAGATCGCGGCGATCATGCGCGAACGCAAACACGAGTTTTCGGCATGGATGGTTTTCGAGGTTTCGAAAACGTGGGCCGAGGCGGACGGAGACACGGCTGAGGCGATCGATTTCTGCGAGTTCTACGGCCGCGAGATGCTGCGATGGTCGCAGGAACAGCCGGTTACGCCTTATCCGGGCGAGAAGAATATCTTTGAGTACATTCCGCTCGGCGTCGGGGCGGTGATCCCGCCGTGGAATTTCCCGCTCGCGATCATGGCGGGTATGACCTTGGCGGCCGTTGTGACGGGCAACACTGTCGTTCTTAAACCGTCCTCAGACAGCCCGACGATCGCCGCAAAATTCATGGAGGTCGTCGAAGAGGTTGGCTTGCCGCCGGGTGTCGTGAACTTTATTTCCGGCTCCGCCGCGACCGGCGAAGCGATGGTCACGCATCCGAAGACGCGGTTTATTTCGTTTACCGGTTCAAAGGGCGTAGGCTTACACATTAACGAGGAAGCTGCTAAGGCTAGAGAAGGCCAGATATGGATCAAACGCGTGGTTGCCGAAATGGGCGGAAAAGACGCGATCGTGGTCGCTGATGATGCCGATCTGGATTCGGCGGCGACCGGGATCGTACAGGCGGCATTTGGTTTTCAGGGGCAGAAGTGCTCGGCGTGTTCTCGGCTGATAGTCGACGAAAAGGTTCACGACGAGTTAATGGCCAAAGTCGTTGAACTGACAAAGAAGCTCAACCTCGGCCAGCCGACCGAGGGCGATACCAATGTAGCTGCCGTGATCAATAAGCGATCTTTCGACAAAACCCTCGGCTATATTGAAAAGGGCGTCGCGGAAGGCGGTACCATCGTTGCGGGTGGTAAAGGTGACGATTCGAAGGGCTTTTTCATCGAGCCGACGATCATTGACAACGTCGCGCCCGGGGCGACCGTTGAGCAGGAAGAGATATTTGCTCCTGTGCTGGCTGTCATAAAGGCGAGGGATTTTGATCACGCGCTTGAGATCGCCAATGGAACGGAATTTGGACTGACCGGGGCTTTGTATTCGGCTTCTCAGGAACGTCTCGATCGTGCTCGACGTGATTTTCATGTCGGCAATTTATACCTGAATCGAAAATGCACCGGAGCTCTGGTCGGTGTTCACCCGTTTGGCGGCTTCAATATGAGCGGTACCGATTCGAAGGCGGGTGGACGCGAGTATCTGCTGCAGTTCATGCAGGGCAAATCTACGGCACAGAAGATCTGATTTACGCCTTTACTATGTTGATGAATATGCTTTTTCAAAGATCAGTAGCTTTTGTTGTTCTGTTATCGCTAGCGGCGGTTACGCTCAACGCTCAGGCTCGAGCGAGCCGTCCGATCATTTTTGCGGTGCTCAATAACGGGGCGACTCTTGAACCGCTTGCATTGATCGACAAAGGAAAACTCGAAAATCCAGTGAATGGAAGCGATGACCTGCCGGCATTGAACGCTTTTGGGCGAAGCTATTTCAGAAAAGGAACCGCTTACAAGCTCGTTTTCGGCGGAGCGAATGGCGGCACCTCGACCGTTAAGAGTTGGAATCCCGCCTCCGATTGCGCCAAGAATCTCGGTATGGCAACAACAAAAGCGACGAAGAGCCCGCTAAGAGGTTTTGTAATGGCTCTCGCGACAAACGCACCGATCAAGAACACTGCCAGTTATCGGCGTAAGCCAACCGCCGCGGAAAAGGCCGAAGCAGACACCCTTGCGAGGGCCGAATTCACGAAGCAGAAATTAACACCGAAAGTCCTTAGATATCACAATCTGACTGCTCTGGATCTCGAGAATGACGGTAAGGCGGAGCTTGTTGGGTCATACTGGGTCGAGATCGACAAACTTACGCGCGGACTTTTGTTTTTCATCGCTGCGAAGGGTGCGAACGGCAAATATTCAGTTGGCTATTCCGAGTATCGAAGTGTTGATCAGGGAAGCGTTATGAGCGGTGAGATCAAGTCGGTCGACGACGGCGTTTACCACGAACTGCTTCTCGATGTCTTCGATTTTGATGGTGATGGAAACAGCGAGGTGTTTACCTACACTCAGTCATTCGAGGGGGCCGGGTTTACCGCTTATAGTAGAAGCGGTTCGAAATGGAGCAAGGCCTACGAATTCTCGAATTACCATTGCGGCTACTAAGCCGATCAACCCGGCGGTTTTTCTATATCATTTTCAGGGTGTTAAGTTTATAGAGACTTAACACCTTTTTGTTTTTCTATAATCCTATGTACATCACAAAAAGAATAACAGCGTCTCTAATGATCCTTGGCCTTGCCCTCAGTGCGATCGGGCAGGCACCACCGCCGCAGGCACCATTTCCGGTAAAGCGTGTCGAAAACGCCGACATGTGGCTAACTGACGGTTGGAATGCGGTGGAGATGGCGAAGAAGCAGAAGATGCGGAATGGGAAAGCAAAAAATGTGATCCTTTTCGTGGGTGACGGTATGGGGATATCGACGATGACCGCGGCCCGCATTTTTGAAGCGCAAATGCGAGGGGAAAGCGGCGAAGAGAATCGTCTTAGTTTCGAAGAATTTCCGTTTACGGCCCTTTCAAAAACCTATAGCGTTAACCAGCAAACATCGGATTCTGCCCCGACGATGAGTGCGATGATGACCGGCGTAAAGACCGATGACGGCGTCATTTCGGTGAACCAGAATGTTGTAAATGGCGATCACACCACCGTCGCGGGAAATGAGACGAAAACGCTCATCCAATACGCAGAGGAATCGGGCCGTTCGACCGGCGTTATTTCGACCGCCCGCCTTACACACGCGACGCCCGCGGCTTGCTATGCTCATTCGCCGGATCGGGACTGGGAATCGGATAAAGATATCAGCAATCAAAGCAAACCTGCTCATGAGGCTAAGTTTCCGGACATCGCTCGTCAACTTATTGAATTTAAGTACGGCGACGGACTCGAGGTTGCGTTTGGTGGTGGGCGCTCGAAGTTTCTGCCAAACACGGCGCCTGATCCGGAATACGCAGACAGAAAAGGCGAGCGTCTCGACGGACGCAACCTCCCGGCGGAATGGGTTGCGAGGCGTAAAAATTCCAGCTATATCTGGAACAAAAAGCAGTTCGATGCTCTGGATCCGAAAAAAGATAAGCAGGTTCTCGGCCTATTCGAACCTTCGCATATGCAGTACGAGCACGACCGCCCGCAGGATTCTGCAGGCGAGCCTTCGCTCACCGAAATGACGAACAAGGCGATCGATATCTTGTCGACGAATAAAAATGGCTATTTTCTAATGGTCGAGGGCGGACGGGTGGACCATGGCCATCACGACGGCAATGCATACCGAGCATTGGGGGATACCGTTGCACTCTCGGATGCAGTGCGTGCGACCATCAGACGCGTTAATCTGGACGAAACCCTGATCATTGTCACCGCCGATCACAGCCACACGTTTTTTATTCAAGGCTATCCCGTGCGTGGAAATAATATTCTCGGGCTGGTTCGTCAGGTCGGGGCGAATGGAGCCCTAGCAGACAGTTATGCTGCCGACCGGAACAGGAAGCCTTTCACCACGCTCGGCTACGCGAATGGCCCGGGTGCACGCACCGGCGAGCGTCCGAATCTGACGCAGGCTGGTGTTACGGACCCTAACTACAAACAGGAAGCAAATATTCCGATGTCATCCGAAACTCATGCCGGTGAGGACGTAGCGATATTTGCGACCGGCGTCAACGCCCACCTAATACGCGGGTCGATGGAACAAAACTGGATATTTTTCGTGATGGCTGATGCCATGCGGATCGGACGAAAATGAAGATAGTCTTTATGGGGACGCCCGCTCCGGCGGCGGTCTCGCTGGAACGAATTATCGCCGATGGTCATGAGATCGTCGGCGTTTATACGCAGCCCGACCGGCCTTCGGGGCGGGGCAATAAGATAGTATTTTCGCCGGTCAAGGAGTTGGCTCTCGCTCGCGGGCTCGATGTCTTTCAGCCGACAAAGGTTCGTACGCCGGAAGCCGCCGACTCCTTTCGGTCGTTAAATGCCGACGTGGCGGTGGTCGTTGCGTACGGGCGCATATTGCCCGCAGCATTTCTAACGGCGTTTCCTCGCGGGGCGATAAACGTTCATTTTTCGCTCCTGCCCAAATATCGAGGAGCCGCTCCGGTAAATTGGGCGATCGTGAATGGCGATGCCGAAACCGGCGTTACAACGATGATAATGGACGAAGGGCTCGATACCGGCGATATCCTTTTGCAGGAGGCAACAGGTATCGGTCAGGAGGAAACGTCCATCGAATTAATGTCGCGTCTCGGTGGCCTCGGAGCCGATCTCCTTTCGCGGACACTGTCGCAGATCGATCAGATAACCCCGGTAAAGCAAGACCACGCCAATGCGTCGCTTGCTCCGATCATGAAAAAAGAGGATGGGCTGATAGATTGGTCATTAACGGCGGTCGAGATATCCAGGCGTGTGCGCGGTTTTCAGCCGTTCCCGAGCTCCTTTACTATGTTCCGCGGTTCGCGCTTTACTATTTGGAAGGTAACCGTTACCCAATTTGAGGGAGAGATCATGGAGCCCGGCGAGATCTTGATTGCGGAAGGCGGGAGACTTGTTGTCGCTGCTGGCGGTAGCACCGCACTTTCGATCGAGGAAGCTCAAAGCGAAGGCAAGCGCAGGATGCCGATACGCGATATTCTTAATGGGCTAAAGCCTGTGGCGGGTGAGCGGTTTGGGAATTAGGATGAGTGAGAAGATACAGATAATTTCGTTTTACGAGTTCAAGGACATGTCTCCGCTCGGCGAGCTCGCGCAGATCAAGGAAGATCTGAAGGCGGCGATGCTTGCGTCGGGTGTTCGCGGGACTGTGATAATCGCCCTCGAAGGTTATAACGGCATGGTCTGCGGAAGCCCGGCAGAGGTTGAGCACTTCGTTCGAGAATCGGAAAGGATACTTTTGACGAAACTGCCGATGAAAACCTCATTTAACGATGCGGCGCCATTTAGAAAGATAGATGTAAAGATAAAACCAGAGATCGTTACGCTCAAGAAACCCGTCGATATTTCACTTGGAACCGGAACGCACGTGCCGCCGGAGAAGTGGAATGAGATCATTTCAGACCCCGAAACTTTCGTGCTCGACACGCGGAACGACTACGAGTACGAAACTGGGACTTTCAAGGGTGCGGTAAATCCAAAGACCGTAAAATTTAGCGAACTTCCTGATTATGTGGCTGAAAACCTCGACCCCGAACGTCACAAGAAGGTGGCGATGTTCTGCACCGGCGGTATCAGATGCGAAAAATTCGCTCCTTATATGAAACAGCTCGGTTTTGACGAGGTGTTTCAGCTTGAAGGCGGAATCCTTAAATACCTCGAGACAGTCCCTCGGGAGAAGAGCCTTTGGGAGGGCGAGTGTTTTGTTTTCGACGAACGTGTGACTGTCGACGCCAGCCTTCAAAAAGGAACGAAACAGGATCTTTCGCTGCGTCTGAATTCCCGAAAGAAAGAAAAGTATAAGATAGACGAATGAATATCTCGCCCGCCCGCACTTCGGCTTTCGACATTTTGCTCAAGATCGCCGGGGAGAGAGCATACTCATCCGTCTTACTTCCAGCTTACGAGGAAGGTCTTTCCCGGGCCGATGCGGCATTGTGCCATGAGATAACACTAGGCGTTCTGCGGCGGCAGATATATCTCGACCGGGTTATCGACACGATAGCTAAAGGAAAAAAACTCGATATTGCGGTTCGGATCGCTCTCAGGATCGGACTTTACCAGATCATTGCCCTAGACCGTGTTCCAACACATTCGGCGGTGAATGAGAGTGTTAATCTAACCGTCAGGGCAAAAAAAACCTCGGCAAAGGGCTTTGTCAATGCTGTTCTCCGCACCTTTTCGCGTGAAAGGCCGCAGATCGAGTTTGTCGACAGGGTCGATCGGATCTCAGTGAACACATCGCATCCGCGTTGGTTGATAGAGAAATGGGTGCGTGATCTGGGTATCGATGAGGCGGAAAGATTTGCCGAAGCAAACAATATTCTTCCCGAAACCGCCTTCCGCATCCTTCAAATGGATGCTGAGGTTGAAGGACTCGTGCGAGATTCGAGGGCTTCGAGTCGGACATTAGGTTGCTGGATCGCGGCGGCGGGCGATGCTCGCGTTCGCACCTTGGCAACTCGAGGATCCATCTATCTCCAGGACGAGGCTTCGCAGATCGTCGCAAACAGCGTCGAACTTGGTCAGGGCAGTAGGTTTCTGGATGTGTGTGCAGCACCGGGCGGGAAGACGGGGCTTGTCGCGAGAAACTATTCAGGGGCTGCTCGCTTGATCGTTGCTGGTGATATTCACGAGAAACGCGTCGGGTTCCTGCAGCGAACCTGTGAAATTCAACAGCCCGGAACTGTTTCCGTAGTCCGTTACGACGCCGTCACTGCTCTCCCGTTTGCCGAGCGCGTTTTGGCCAGTGTGCTGGTTGACGCCCCGTGTTCGGGAACGGGAACGATAAGACATAATCCGGAAATTCGATACCATTTAACCGAGGATCATTTTTTAGAGCTTCAAGCGAAACAACTTTCGATCCTTGAAAATGCATCAAAACTGCTAGTCGATGGCGGGGAACTCATCTACTCGACCTGCTCGGTTGAACCGGAGGAGAACGAAGTTGTTGCGGAGAGATTTCTTTCGCGGAATCCCCACTTTGCACAGATCAGCCTTCGCGTGCCGTCTGATCTGATAGAAGCGAAGGGATACGCTCGCACCTGGCCGCACCGTAACGGAATGGACGGATTTTTTATTGCCGGGTTTCGAAGGCTTAATTGACACCGACCTGGATTCTAAAAATCCCAGTTGTTTGTTAAACTAGCGGCTTGTTTGTTAGGAGTTTGATGTAATGAGTCTTCTGAATTCAGGATTTTCAGCGATCGGTAGGCTGGCATCGCTCGCGGCCCTTCTCGGAGTTTTTCTTTTCGGGCTGGTCGGGGTGGTTTATATGTCCTTGCAGGGGGCCGAGATAAAGGTTCCGGAGGTGACGGGCAAGAACCTCGCGGAAAGCGAAAAGGAACTCGCATTACTTGGACTGAAGATCAAAAAAAGAGCTGATCGGGTTTCGGTCGAGCCGCCTGACACAGTTATAGAGCAACTTCCGAAGGCGGGGGAAACGGTCAAGTCGGGACAGATGATATTGGTGGTGACCAGCAAAGGCGGCGGTGAAGCTTTGCCGCCGGGTGTTACTACGACTGAAGAAGATGATGCGGAAAAGATCGAAGAGATGATCTCCGATAAACCGAAAAAGCCGAAGGCGAATACAAACTCCAACCGTAAGAAGGCTGATACCGCTCGAGACGTGAATGCGGACACAGCTACCGGAGCCAACGCGAATTCAGAATCGGAGTCTTCGGAGACCAACTCGACTAAGAAAGAATCTGGAAGCAACAGCGGCTCGGACAAGACTAACAAGAATGCTCCGGCATCGACTCCGAAGCCGTCGACTCCGGCTAGGCCGGCCGCAGCAAATCGACCGCCGGCTCGGCCTTGAAGCTGGGTAATGTGGACGGGGAAAAGTTTTCAAACATGTTCGAAATAGCACCATCTATTCTTTCGGCGGACTTTACGAGGCTCGCCGAGGCTATCGAAAGCGTAAAGGCTGGCGGAGCCACGGTTCTGCACGTCGATGTTATGGACGGGCACTTTGTACCAAATATTACGATAGGACTGCCCGTCGTCAAGTCGATCAGGAGATCGACCGATATGATCATCGATACTCACTTGATGATCACCGAACCGGGGCGGTATGCCGTAGAGTTCGTTGAGGCGGGTGCCGACATGGTCTCAGTGCACGTCGAGGTGGACCATCATCTGCAAAGGACGCTGACGGCGATCCGAGACGCCGGAGCCAAGGCCGGTGTGGCGATCAATCCGGCAACGCCGCTCGAAACACTAACAGAAGCTCTTCCGTATGCCGACTTTATCCTGCTAATGTCGGTAAATCCCGGTTTCGGGGGGCAGAAATTCGTGCCCACTATGCTCGATAAGCTTCGACGGCTTCGTCGAATGATCGACGATCGTGGACTCGACGTCAGGATCGAGATCGATGGCGGTGTCGGTATTAACAACATTGCCGAGGTCGTCGCTGCCGGTGCAGAAATAATCGTTGCCGGCTCCGCCGTTTATGGCCGTGAAGACGCAGCCGGTGCTGTGCGTGAGCTGATGGAACGTGCCGCCGTTTGGGTTTGATTCCCAACGGGGCCTAATTTTTTGGAATAGAAGTATGTCGCTTAAACAGAATCGAATTATTCTTTTGTCGCTGGTCATCCTAATATCGGGGTTTTCTTCCGCGTTTGGTCAAAATCGGCCGGGTGACGGTACGGACCTTCAGCGCCTCGAAGTCATGCGTGACAAGATCGAGCGGGTGCGCCGGTCACTTAACAGTGTCATATCGGTTTTGAGGGAAGAGAACAAGGAGGACAAGGCCAAGAAGGACGACGAGAAAAAGCTCGATACGCCTCTCGGTCGACTTGTTTCTCTGGAGAAGGACGGCTCACGGCTGAGTTCCGATCTCAATAGCCTCCGTGGCAAAGTCGATCGCGGCGAGAAGTACGAAAGGGTCGATCTTGATACGCTCGAGCAGGCGGTCAACGAATATCAAGCACGGGCCGATACGGCTCAACTTGAGGTCGCATCGACTCGGGCAACTCCGGTTTCCACCATCGGACAGGCCCGCGAAAAGAAGAAGAAAAAGAAATTTCTTGGGATTTTCGGCGGCGGCGGAAGCGATGAATACGAAGAACTGTTAGGCAGCGTGCAGGTGGGACGCGACAGAGAATTGTTCGTGGTTGCCACCCGCGAAGTAAGAAAGAGGAACTACGATGTCGGTCGACTGCTGTTCCAGACCATCATCACGACCTATCCGGATTCCCCATATTTGCCAATGTCGAAGCTCGCCGTGGGCGATTCGTTTTATCTCGAAGGCTCGACTAGCGCTCTTATTCAGGCTATTGGCGCGTATCAGGAATGGCTGACATTCTTCCCGACCCACCCGCTCTCATGTCGCGTGATACTCAAGATCGGCGAGGCAGAGATGAGACAGGTAGGTTTGCCTGACCGCGACGCTACGCGTGCGAAGCGTGCGGAAACACGCCTCAAGGCTCTTCTGCAGCAGTGCAAAGACAAGGAGCCAGTCATCGCTACTGAGGCATCGCTTCGCCTAAAAGAGGTACAGGACAATCTTGGCCTTCATAATCTTTTGATCGCAAATTATTACTATGCGCAATCGGTCGAGCAAAAAAAGGGAGGGCTAAAGGGAGCTCAGTCTCGTTACCGCGAGATCATCGATAAGTACCCCGATTTTGATTTTACAGATGAGGTCCTCTATAAGCTCGCCGTTACGTACCTGATCGAAGAAGAGACTGACCAGGCGGCCCGGTATTTTCAGAGGATCGTGAGCGATTTTCCGAACAGCGAGTACGTCAAGAAGTCGACTGAACAGCTGGAACTTATCGGCGCAACGATCCCGGCCCCGAATCCAGAAAGGATGAAGGTTCTGCCTCCTGAGAATGTATCCTTCTTCCAGAATTTCAAGAATCAGTTATTCGGGATATACCCAATGACCATCGACCGAAATGGCGTGCTCATGGGCAAGGACTTCGACCGGGAAAAGTTCGAACTGATCGACCAGATCATCGACAATCAGGGAGACATTCTCGTTAATCAGATACCACAGGCACCAACTACAGTTATCAAGGTCGTGCCCGCAGCGGCTAAAGTTGTCCCTCAGGCGGAGCCCCCGATCAAGCAGTAACGTATTGGTTGGTAATCAATAGCTTCAGGCAAATGCAAATTCGGGTGGCTTAGAAATAGGCCGCCCGTATTCGATTGTAAGCTCGGTTAATTGTGGGTGATTATCCCAACGGCCTTAGCTTGGAGCAGAGGGATCGCAGCTAAACACGCCGTTGCCGTGACCTTCGTGTCGATAACCGAGCTTAGAATAACAATCGAAAAGGCCGTCTCGAATCGCATATCGAGACGGCCTGTTATTATATTTACTTCTCTTACTGAAGAGGCGACTGGGTCGGCGTAGGTTGCGGATCAGGTTGATCGCGTTTCTTCAGCTTGGGTGGGCCATCCGAAGTCGAAGATCCTGGTTGGCCATCCATTGTCGGTGCCTCAGAACCCTCGGCCTGCCGCTTCTTGAGCGTCGGCTTGCTGTCATCAGGCGAATCGAAGTCAGTTGTGATCCCCGCTCTTGCGTTAGTGATCTTCATCAAATGACCTTTGACTCGCTGAAACTCAGATGTGCTAATGATGTACTCTTCTTTTTCTGGAAAACGGGCGACCAGAGCGATGCTCGCGTCTCGTCGGTCGACCGATTGGGGATGCGAAGAAAACAGCTTTGATAGGGTTCCGGGCTTTTTCTTGTTCTGCGAAGCGAGCTTCTCGAACATTGTCGACATGCCGTTTGGGTCGTATCCCGCAGCATACAAATACTGTACACCTAAGCGGTCAGCTTCTTCTTCAGCACCGCGGCTAAATTTGAAGAACGCGAGGGCCTGCGTAATTCCAGCCGTGTTCTGCAGAATACCGCTGGCGATACCGCCGCCGAAAAGGATACCGGCCAGCATTCCATACTGAAGGAGAGCCCCTTTTCCCTGATTTTCCATCGCATGCCTTGCAGCGACGTGTGCGATCTCGTGGGCCATCACTCCGGCGAGTTCCGATTCATTCTCAGCAGCGAGTATCAACCCTTTATTTACGAAGAAAAATCCGCCAGGAAGAGCAAATGCATTGACCTCATCACTGTCGATGACCTTGATCGTGAACGGGATCTTTGCATCTGAATGAAGTACGACATTTTGGCCGACACGGTTTACGTATTCGGTGATGACTGGATCGTCAACCATCTTTGCCTGCTGCTCAACCTCTAGGGCAAGCTGACGGCCGATCTGCATCTCTTTTTCCTTAGAGCCGCCGAACCATCCAAACACCTTGTCCGTACCGCCATTAATATTTCGTTTACCGATCAGGGCAGGATTTTCTTTTTCACCGAGGCCCGATGGCGTAGGAGCCGGTTTGGCATCCTTTTTCTTGTTATCTTTTTTTGATATATCGCCGTCGTTCTTGGCGACCTTTTTGGCGTCATCAGAACCAGAGGCTTGTGCCATCGAAACAGCAGGGACAACCCCAATCGTTCCAACCAGTAGGCTGAAAGCAAAAATCGAGGCACCAACACGACGACCAAATTCGTTTTGCATAAAATTCTCCAAACCTTTTCAAACGATTGTAGACCTAAAGCCCGTCCTAATCAATGCATTTATGATGCTCATACCCTCAAAAGAGTTGCGCGTAGACCACCTGTAAAATTAAGCAAGGCCACCGTAAAAATTGTATTTCAATTAGTGACAAAACTTGTTAAAATATTTTGTGCCCATCGGTTGGCACTGAAAGTACTACCCTAATTACTTATTAAGACGCTCCGACAGAAGAAGCAGTTTTCTTTTATTTCGTCGTATATCCGAAAGTAGATGAAACGTTTGTCAGAAAAGGTTAAGGACATAGTCGAGATCTGTCCGTTCACGCATCTACACGATTTTGCGGCGGATCCTGGGCTAACTTTGTCGGGTTACCATTTCACGGACATTACGGCAGATCTGATGGTCAAATGGATCGATCGCATCGCGGGGGTTCGTTCGGGCCATGGAAACGCGTCGGCTCTGGCGGGTTTTCGCGGAGTAGGTAAGAGTCATTTCATTTCTGTTCTGTCCGCGATAGTTGCCCGGACGGAATTACGTTCAAAAATATCGGATTCGCACGTTGCCTCTTCGGCCGAGAGGCTCTCGCGTCGTCACGGAAATGTGGCATTTGTCCGCCGGGGTTCGGGGACGTCGCTGATCGATGAGTTGAAACGAGCGGTCGCCCCGATACTCGAGACAAACCCTAACGAGCTTAACGATTCGCTCTACGATCTTTTACTTAGGGTCTCAGATCAGTCGGGCGACACGCCTCTTGTGATCCTGATCGACACTGCGTTAGGCCGCGACACCCGCGTTTCTCGGGATGATGGTGCGATGCTAAGTGAGATCGCCGAGGCCGCAAAAGCGATCGGCGTTTTCGTAGGCGTCGCGCTCGATGACGATATTTCGGGAGCCGATGGTCCGAATGCATCGATATCGCGGAGTTTCTCCATTGACTACCTCGACCAAGAGCACCTGTATAAGATCGTAGAATCCGTAATATTTTCGAAGCACAACCACATGCGTGGCGTGCTTCATGAGATCTACGAAGATTACCGCCAGCAGATGCCTGGTTTTCGCTGGAGCGAGCAGAGATTTACCTCACTTTATCCGCTTCACCCGGCGACGGTCGAAATCGCCCCGTTAATTCGTCTACATATACACGATTTTGCTTTGCTCGGGTTTGCAGCAGAGGCCGGTGTGAAAATCCTCGGGCGTCCCGCGAATTCGCTCATCGGGCTGGACGAGGTTTTCGACAGCGTAGAGCAGAAGTTAAGATCCGTGCCGGACCTCGAAGATGCCTTCTACGCATTTGATCACCTTGAACGCGAGGTAATCGGCAAAACATCTGTCTTATTCCGGCATCCGGCTAAGCTGATCCTTAAGGGCCTGCTGATGCTCTCCTTGAGTGGTCAGGGAACTTCGGCCGACGAGATCGCTGCTTCGATGATGATCGTAGGGACGGACTCGGTGGATACGCCTGGACTGAATGTCGAAGCGCTACTCGCATCATTTTTTGAGGCACTGCCAAATGCCGTTGATCGGACTGGACGCGACGGTTCGGGTAGCAAATATTGTCTTAGGATCGGTTCTACGGTCGATCTCGAAGCCATTCTGTCTGCGGCAAGTGCCAAGGTCCCGTCGGAACAGGTCTGGAAAAGCCTCGTCGCACAAGGTGCCGAAAAGTGGAAAGATTTCGATGGCTCCGAGAGCACGGTTCTTTGTAACATCGAATGGCGCGGTGGTATTAGACGAGGTGAACTAGTTTGGCCACCATCCGAGGGCGATGACGGAACTCGTGATCGCAAGGAGACGCCTGACTGGACGGTCACGATAGAACCTGAATCGGAACGACCCACAAGAGATACGGATTCGACAGCAGTTTGGAAGATCGCGACGCTTACCGACGAGGAGACAAATGCGATCAAACGACACTATATCCTGCAGCACGATCCCGAGGTTCGCGAACATCACGGCGAATCACTCGCGACGGCTCTTCATGTAAGTTCCATCGCTCTTGAGAAGGTGTGGGCGCGGGTATTTTTCCGGGACGCGGTGCTTTCGGTTGGGGCTTTCTCACACAAGTTTAGCGAAGAAAGCCGCTCAGCGCACTCACTAAGCGAAATTCTCTCTGCGGCACTAGCACCAGTTTTCGATTCTTCGTATCCGGAGCACCCCGAATTTAAGGAAACTCTTGGTTTCAAGCAGGTCGCAGAGCTGATAGCTACTTTTCTGAGCGGATCAGGAGCTACAAGTTCAGAAGCGCAGCGACTTGCTGATACATTTGCGGTCCCGCTACAACTTGCCGAAAGGGCAGGCGATACTATCGTCCCGATCGCGGGCGAGAGGCTTGCCGAGCACGCGTTAATCAAGGCGGCGTTCTCGGGCTTAAATCAGGATGGAGCGATCCCGTTAAGTGATTTAGCCGCGGCGCTCTCAGCGGAACCGTATGGACTCACACGCGACGCTCAACACGTAGTCTTGGGGGCGCTCGTCGCTCAAAAGCTATATGAATTCGTAACCTCCAACGGCAATCGAATAAATTATCGCTCGCTTGATCTACAGATAATTTGGGACGACATTGTTGGACTGGCGAAGCCACTGAACGAGCAATATTCTTCCTCACGTCTGCTTATCTGGGCTAAGCTGATAACCGGCAATGCCGCCTTAAAATCGATCGACCGCAACGAGGACCGCGAGTTGATCGTCGATTCACTAGGCGGATGGCTGACAGGTTGGAATCAGAGCAAGGTACTGAGTGATTTTGACGCACTACCTGACGATGATCTCAATGCTAGCATCTGGAGGACGGCAGCCAATCTCCGCAAATCCTTCGGAGCGATGGCTGATTTCATCGATTCGCTGATAAGGAATGACCTGTCGCTCGATCAATGTTTACAGCTAATAGCTGACCTGTTTTCCGATTCTGAGTCTGAGTTCGAGGCAAAAAAGATCGATCTTCGCGTTTTGCGCGACTTTACGGCGGGGGTCAGGATGAGGGGCGATATACGCACGTATCTGACGCTGTGCGAAAACACTGGTGACGAGGTGCTTGAAAATTCCAAGCTCAGCCTAATCAACGCGATCGAGGCTGGCAATTTCAACGCGGTCAATGCTGCAGGTAATCAGTTTATCGAGGTTTGGACAAATTTCAAGGAACTCTACACTTCGTATTACGCCGAACGCCATGATGAAGTGATGACAGCCGATCCTTCAGGAGAGGGGCTCAAGTTAATAATTCGATCTGAGGCGTGGTCGACATTCGAAGCTCTTTCTGCAATTTTGTGGCTTGATCGATCCTACCTGGATCGTGCCCGAAGGCTGATCCGGGAAATGCGCCAGCTTCACTGCTCCGCTAATGTAAGTACGGTTTTAAAAACGAGGCCGTTCTGCGGTTGCTCCTTTAGCCTAGCCGAAACCGAGAGGCTCCTTCAATTGCCCGCGGAGCTTGAATCCACTGTTATCGATGGTATCCGGGCGTTTAGGGATGCTTTTAGGCAAAATGAGAAGGCTCTCTTGCACAATGCAGAGTCGGACGCAATGCGAGGCTCGCTCTCGAAGATAATCACGGCGATGTCGACCGATAATATGCCGGTGCTTTCAGGACAGGATATTCGGATCCTAAAATTGGCCGCTGAAAGCCTCGATATCGCAGACCTGGCGACTGAGAGTCTGACGGAAGTTAGTGATTTTGACGGGACTAGTGATCAGGACGAGTTTTGGGAGTCCGAGGTGCAAAAGGTCGAGGAGTTCGTGAACACCGAAGCCTAGAGGTGCGGCATTTCGCTTCGTTTAGCATAGGCGATATAGTTTATCCCTATGTTGAGTGTTTCGATCATCGGTGCAGGCCGTGTAGGCGGTGCCCTAGCATTAAGTCTCCCTAGAGAAAAGTTTCGTGTCGAAAGTCTGGTGATTCGGCATGATATTGCTCCGTCTTGGATCTCATCGCTTGACCCGGGAACAGTCGTGTTGAAGGCGGCCGACCTTGGCAGAATCGCAACCGATGTCATCTTTATTACGACACAGGATCCGTTTATCATCGACGTTGCTCGCGATCTAGCATCTGCGATCCAGTATTCTCCCCTCGTCTATCACACTAGCGGTTCGTATCCGTCCTCTATACTTGACCCTCTTGCACGTAAGGGGTGCGATACTGGTTCTATCCATCCGCTAGTATCCATCAGCAATGCTGAACTCGGACGCGAGCGGTTTGAGGGCTCATATTTTTGCGTCGAGGGAACGGAGAGGGCGGTTGAAACGGGTAAGGAGATAGTAACCAGCCTCGGTGGATCGCCCTTTTCGATCGATACTCGGTTCAAGACTCTCTATCATGCCGCGGCGGTCACGGCATGTGGCCATCTGGTCGCTCTTTTCGAATCGGCCATCGAAATAATGACGAAATGCGGCATCACGCCCGCTGACGCGAAGAGCATTCTCATGCCTCTGGTCATTAGTACCGTTAAAAATCTCTCGGAACAGGATTCGGCTGCTGCTCTCACTGGGACTTTTGCCCGGGCGGACATCGAAACTTTTACACGTCATTTAACGTCGCTGAATGAAAATGTTTCCGAAGATCTACTCGAGATATATCTTTTGCTCGGAGAAAAATCCCTTGAACTTGCCGCCCGCCAGGGTGTCAGCCACGATCGTATCGAAACGATGCGAACCAAAGTATCGATAGCGAAATCTAAGTTGAAATGGTAGTATCGTCTATGAAAATCGGCTGATATTGTGGTTAGAAAAAAGGCAAAATTTGAGGTTGAGAAAGGGATCCTGTTGGAACATATCCAGAAAGCTGGATTGAGAAGGACCAGTCAACGTGATCTGATCCTGGAGATATTCCTTGGAACCGAAGATCATCTTACGAGCGAGGATCTGTACTCGTTAGTTCACAAGAAAGATCCGAGCGTAGGACTTACGACCGTTTATCGCACTCTCAAACTTCTAACAGAGGCTGGCTTGGCTCGTGAGGTTGGTTTTGGTGACGGAAAGACTTACTACGAGCATCATTACAATCACGAACACCATGACCACATGATCTGCACTGAGTGCGGCCGCGTGATCGAGTTCTTTTCACCAGATATAGAAGCCCTACAGGATGAGATGGCAAGCAACTTTGGCTTTAGGCCGACTCATCACAGCCTCCGAATGTGGGGCGTTTGTGCAGATTGTCAGGTAAACACAGCCGAAAGTCAGTCGGCTCCGTCAGGTGCTCAGCCTCGGGTTAGGGTCAAGACGGCGATAAATTAGCTTTGGAACATTTAAGAACTGCCCGGCGTAAAAATCTGTTATATCCCGAACTAGTCGGGCATTGACACAGAGGAGAATTAGATAATGACTGAAGAAAGTAAACAGAAAGCGGGCGGCGGGAAGTTCGAAGAGGAATTTAATGCTCTGCCGCTTGATGAGAAGTTTTCCAAGCTTCTGCAAATGGAGATGGCGACACTAAATGAAGCTGCCCGCTATGTTGCCGACTCGTCGATGAAAATGATCGAAAAATTTGGTGACGCCCTTAGCGACCTGGGATCGAAGGTTGAGGCAGAGGCGAAAAAGGCGACCGCTGCAAACTACGAAGAGCCTACGTGCGCAAAAGCGGAACCGAAAACCGCGAAGAAGACTGCTACAAGAAAAAAACCGGCCGCAACCAAAGAATAATGGCCTTTTAAGCGATCAATGAGCAATACGTCGATCGAAAAGAGAACGAGCGCCGCGATCAAGGAGAAGGCCCAGTACGCTGCGGCTCTGGGCATAATCGGCGCAATGCTCTGGGTTGCCGGGTTTCCGGTCTTCCTCCTTTTCTTTGTCGGCGTTTTGACCTTCTTTATATGGAAGGTCTTTTCATCGGAGGGCCGGAATGAGACCCGTCGCATATTCGAATTTTACCTAACCGCTAACGAGATACTTCGCGAGGATGACAGACGCTGGTACGGCTTCGAGATCCAGGAGGCGATAGGTCGCGGAGAGGAGATATACCGGTCGATGTCCGCGGCTCCGCCGCTCCTTTCATTTGCGCTAGGAGCCCTACATCAGAAACTCGACGATCACAGTTCCGCGGTGAAGTACCTTTCTCAGGTAGTCGACGATCCGTCGGTTCGTGAATCTGCAATAGTCTACCCTTCAAAAGAACTTCGCGAGTACGTTAGGATGCTTCGAAAGATCGAGCGTGCCCCTGCTGAGGCTCCGCTTACGTCTTCGGCGATCAGAGCCCTCGAGCGAATGCGGCGCAATCGAGGTATTAAATTCCTTGAGCAGAGTCGCAATGCTCTTTCTGCGCAGCCAGCGCACGACATTGAAGAGATCAAAAAACTGCAGTCGATCGTCGATGAGGATCGATCTGAGGCTTGGAATGACCGCGACTACGCCGACAATCCGGAGTCTAACGATGCTATTCCTGTATCTTTCACACGCCACATCGAGCCTAAGCCCGCCATAGATGCTTCGGACCGATCAAAAGGCGAGCGTCAAACGATCTCAGAGGTTCTGCACGATATCTACGACGGCAACGTCCAGTAGCCGTTATTTCAAGCCGAAAAACTTCCTTATAGAGCCAAGCGCACTCTTCTTTTGCTGATTCTCCTCGGCTGAGTTATCTCCGGTCGCGGACAAGAGCGAAAGCCGACGTTCCTCGACCATCACCGAGATCGATTCGACTAGAGATGGGTTGGCTTCCAATATCGGCTTTAGCCCAGTCTTGTCGATCCGGAGCACTTCGGTTTCAACGATCGCGACCACGTTTGCCGAGCGAGGCTCGCCGGTTAGCAAACTCATTTCGCCAAAGAAATCGTCCTCGGCGAGCGTTCCGACCACCTTCTGTGAATCGCCATCCGGTATTTGAACCTTGACCGATCCGCGAATGATGACAAACATCGAATTGCCTTCCTGCCCCATGCGAACGATCGCCTCGCCCGGTGCGTAGATCCGCGACAGGGAGTTGTTCGCAAGCCTCTCGATCTCTTCGTCCGAAAGCGGGTTAAAGATCGGCACTCTGTTCAGGTGTTCAGCAATGCTGTTGAACGCTTCGTCCGGAAGCTGCTCAGCCGCTTTCTGCTCGATGTGCAGTGTCCGCGTCGGGTATGCGAATTCGATGCCCTCGCGGCGGAATAGATACCATATTCGTTGGCGTATCAGAGCATCGGTATCGTTGTAGGTCCGGTAATCGTCGATCCAATACTTGATCTCAAAATCGATCCCGTTGTCGCCCAGGTTCCTCACGCGGACGATGGGGCGCATCTTTTGCGAGACATTCTCGACCTGACGTACGGTCTCACGGACCAGCTGGATCGTACGCGTCGGTGATTGTGAGTAAAGCGTGTTAAAGAAAACGACCCTCGCGTTTACGTTATTCTTCGGTGAAACCTCGATCGTTTCTTTTCCGAGAACCGAGTTGCTGATCACAAGCAGTTTATTCTGGAACGTCCTGATCTGAACCCCCCTCCACGAGACAAATTCGATCACGCCTTCTCCACGCCCTGCGATAACGACGACATCGCCGACCTGAAACGGCTGGTCCGCCTGAAGGGCGAGCCCTGCGAAAAGATTTCCTAGCGTGTCCTGCAGTGCCAGGCCGACGACGATCCCGATGATCGTCGAACCGGTAAACAGGGGAGCGAGTTGGATATCGGGGAACTGCGACTGGAAGATGACAAAGAACGCGACGATATAGATCACGACGGACAGGACCGTTTTCAAGAGCGACGATACCTGGGCCTGGGCCGACCCGCGGTAGACGGTTTTGCCGATCAGGAAAAAGACCAGGCGAACCAGTGTAACTATGAGGGCCATCCACAAGATGACCTTTAGAACGTGGGCAATACTCTGAGCGATGTAGATGGATTTCTCCATCATCATCGACAGGCTCTCGCCGGTAGGTGAAGTGATCACGCCCTTTTCGATCGAGAGGCCTAGCCCTTCCGCCAAAAGTTGGTTCAGGGTCTCGTCAGAGGGGAAAATGACCAGGATCGCCGTTAAAGCAAGGATGGCGATAAACGAGTAGACGATCTTCTTCTGCGAAGTTTGTGGTGCCATTGTTGATCGCTAAAACATATCAGCAATCGTTTTCCCAATCAACGCCAGCGAGAGACCTGAGACTGTCAGAGAAATTATCCACGCTATTACGTTGAATAGCGGCGTATTAGCGTGCTCGCCCATTATCTCACGGTTGCTTGAAAGCCGGACGATCGCGATCAGGATCACCGGCAGCAGAAGCCCGTTTATTGTCTGCGTTGTGATCAGGAGTTGGATCTGCGGAATGCCGGGAATCAGGGCAACGATCGCACCGACGAGGATCAGTGCCGTGAATATCCCGATAAAGATCGGGGCCTCACGAAAAGAGCGTGACAAGCCCTTTTCAAATCCCAGCGCCTCGCTCAGGCTGTACGCCGTCGCCAGCGGCAGCACGCCCATTGCCAGCATCGCCGCACCGAAGAGGCCGATGCCGAAAAGGTATTTGGCGTAGACGCCGGCGATCGGGACGAAGGCTTCGGCAGCCGTTGCGGCAGAATCTATCTCCGTAATGCCATTCAGATGCAGCGTCGCGGCCGAGCAGATGACGATAAACGCGGCGATCGCGCATGCGAAAATGGTCCCGACGACCACGTCAGCTCTGGCAACGCCGAGGTCTTCGACGTCCATCCGTTTCTCAACCACCGACGACTGAACATACACCTGCATGAACGGCGTGATCGTCGTGCCGATCAGGGCCATGATCATGAACAGATAGACAAAATCGCCCTGAAACGAGGGTGACACGAACGAGCTGCCGACATCGTTCCAGTCCGGGCCCGACATAAACGCCGAGATCACGTAGCAGAAAAACACCAGCGACATCGCCAGGAAGACGCGTTCGACGCGCTTCTGCGAGCCTTTGACGACCAGCCACCAGATAAGGCCGGCGGCCAGCGGGATGGTGAAATATCGCGGTATCCCGAAAAGCTCCGAGGCCTGTGCGATGCCGACAAATTCCGAAATGATCACGCCGGTGTTCGCGATCAGCAGAGCGAGCATGATCAGTGCGGTCCATCTCACGCCGAACTGTTCGCGGATCAGGTCGGCCAGCCCTTGCCCGGTCACGACGCCCATCCGCACGCACATTTCCTGCACGATCATCAGGCTAACGACCATCGGAAGAAAGACCCACAGCAGGGAATAGCCAAACTCCGCACCGACACTCGAATACGTCGCGATGCCGCTCGCGTCATTACCTGCATTTGCTGCGATTATTCCGGGGCCGAGAACGGCCAGGTAGGCAAAAAGACGATACTCAGACAGCGCCCGCCGAACCCGCGAAGGCACGCGGCGCAACCTTTGCGCTAACTCTCGTGGCAAAAAGCGAGTCATTAAACCGTCTACTACTACCGTCGTCGTTCATCTTCAGTGAGATCAGTAAAAGAAAACACGAATATAACTCTTTTGAATCCATTTCGAAAGGCGAAGATCGAAGTACATCTAGCGGAGAGGTGTAATTCAACTGCCCCGCCGTCAAATTATAATTCGCCGCCAAAGGCCCAATATTCGCCGCAAAATTAGCATGCCAAGCGGCCTTGTCTCCCATGTTCGTTGGATAAAAATCTGGCATATGTTCCTCCTAAAGGTTGTGTGATTTCAAATTTAAGTCCGTTGGGACCGAATTGTTCGGTCGTCACCGTAGTTCTGGTCGAGTTTCAGATAAAAGCACACGGTTCTCAGCTCCGTAGGAGCGGAATGTTTGTAGCATCCAAGCCAGCATCACGGCCAAAGCT